>JAJZVU010000018.1 GCA_021845505.1 Pseudomonadota bacterium
GGGGCGGGGGGGGGGGGGGGGGGGGGGGGGGCGGGGGGGTGGGGGGGGGGGGGGGGGGGGGGGGGGGGGCGGGGGGCGCGCCGGTGGCCGAAGGCCCGCGGCCGGCATCGCGCCGGCGCGGGCCGCCGCCGGGGGCGTTCAGCGGGCTGCCGGAGCGCCCGAGGGGCCCGCGAGCGGAGCGGCGCCGGGCTTCGGCCCGGCCTTCCAGACCGCCATCGCCGACGCGACCAGCCCGGCGGCCTGGCCGAGGTCGTTGGGGACGACCAGCGTGGTGCTCTTCTGTGCGAGCTGGGCGTAGGCCTGCAGCGCCTGCTGCGCGACCTTGAGCTGCACCGCCTCGGCTCCGCCGGGCTTGCCCACCGCGTCGGCGACCAGCTCGATGGCCTTCGCGGTGGCCGCGGCCACCGCCTCGATCGCCGCGGCCTCGCCCTGCGCGCGGTTGATCGCCGCCTGGCGTTCACCCTCGGAGCGTTCGATCGCCGCCTGGCGCTCGCCCTCGGCCTGGTTGATCTGCTGCTGGCGGGTGCCCTCGGAGGTCGCGATCACCGCGCGCTTTTCGCGCTCGGCGGTGATCTGGCGCTGCATGGCGTGCAGGATCTCGGCGGGCGGGGTGAGGTCCTTGATCTCGTAGCGCAGCACCTTGACCCCCCAGTTGGTCGCCGCCTCGTCCAGCGCCGACACGACGCTGTGGTTGATGAAGTCGCGCTCCTCGAAGGTCTTGTCCAGCTCCAGCCTGCCGATCACCGAGCGCAGCGTGGTCTGCGCCAGCTGGGAGATCGCCACCACGTAGTTCGACGAGCCGTAGCTGGCTCGCATCGGGTCGGTGACCTGGAAGTACAGGATGCCGTCGACGGTCAGCTGGGTGTTGTCGCGGGTGATGCACACCTGGCTGGCGATGTCCATCGGCACCTCCTTGAGCATGTGGCGGTAGGCCACGCGCTCGATCAGCGGCACGATGAGGTTGAGCCCCGGGGCCAGCGTGCGGTCGTACTTGCCCAGGCGCTCGACCACCCAGGCGTGCTGCTGGGGCACCACCTTGACCCCGCGCACGATGATGATCACGGCGATCACGGCAAGGATGAGGGCGAGTTCCATCACGGGCTCCAGGTTGCGCCGGCTACGGGTGGGCCGGCGGGTGGGGGTCGACTTCGTCGAGCACCAGGGTGTTGGCGTCGACCGCGGCGATGCGAAAACGCCCCGGCAGCGCGCGGCCGTGGCCCAGCCGGGCCTGCCACTCGGTGCCGCGCCAGCGCACCCGCGTCGAGGTCGCCGCGTCCCAGCGCGCGACTTCGAGCACCGAGCCGATGTCCAGGTTGATGTCGCGGTTGGTCTGGGTGCTGCGCCGCGGCCTGCGCCTGCGCTGCAGGTACAGCGCGCCCACCAGCGCGATCGCCAGCACCGCGGCCACGCTCCACTGCAGCGCGGAATCGAGCCCGAGGTGGGCGGCCAGCGCGCCGGCGGCCGCTCCGACCGCCAGCATCAGCAGGTAGAAGCTGCCGCTGCCCAGTTCGAGGGCCACCAGCACCGCGGCGGCGATCCACCATTGCAACGGGGTATGGAGCATGCGGCGGGTCCGGCAAGTCGCGATGCCTCGATCATAAGGACGAAAGGCCGTCTTGCGCGCCGCGCTGCGCGCGGCGTTGACCCAAGCCAGCAAAGCGGTGCCGCGCCGCCGGGCGGCCGGCTGCCGTCGCGGCGTCGCTGCTCTACACTTCGCGCAACGCCCGGTGGCGGGCCCTGGCCGGGTGGCGCAAGACCATGCGATTCAGCTTTCCGATTGTCATCATCGACGAGGACTTCCGCTCCGAGAACAACTCGGGGCTGGGAATCCGCGCGCTGGCCGCGGCCATCGAGGCCGAGGGCAGCCAGGTGCTGGGGGTGACCAGTTTCGGCGATCTCTCCAGCTTCGCCCAGCAGCAGTCGCGCGCCAGCGCGTTCATCCTGTCGATCGACGACGAGGAGTTCGCCAGCGTGGCCGCCGGCGAGGAGGCTCCGGTGGTGGCCACGCTGCGGCAGTTCATCGGCGAGATCCGCTTCCGCAACGCGGAGATCCCGATCTACCTGTACGGCGAGACGCGCACCTCGCGCCACATCCCCAACGACATCCTTCGGGAACTCCACGGCTTCATCCACATGTTCGAGGACACGCCGGAGTTCGTCGCCAGGCACATCATCCGCGAGGCCAGGGCCTACCTGGACTCGCTGGCGCCGCCGTTCTTCCGCGCGCTGGTCGGCTACGCGGCCGACGGCTCGTACTCCTGGCACTGCCCCGGGCATTCGGGAGGGGTGGCCTTCCTGAAGAGCCCGGTGGGTCAGATGTTCCACCAGTTCTTCGGCGAGAACCTTCTGCGCGCCGATGTGTGCAACGCGGTCGACGAACTCGGCCAGCTGCTCGACCACACCGGGCCGGTCGCGGCCTCGGAGCGCAACGCGGCGCGGATCTTCCACGCCGACCACCTGTTCTTCGTCACCAACGGAACGTCGACCTCGAACAAGATGGTCTGGCACTCGACCGTGGCCCCCGGCGACGTGGTGGTGGTCGACCGCAACTGCCACAAGAGCGTGCTGCACGCCATCATCATGACCGGCGCGCTGCCGGTGTTCCTGACGCCGACCCGCAACCACTACGGAATCATCGGCCCGATCGCCCGCGAGGAATTCCTGCCCGAGAACATCGAGCGCAAGATCGCCGCCAACCCGCTGACCGCCCACCTGGCCGGCAAGGTCAAGCCGCGGGTGCTGACCATCACCCAGTCGACCTACGACGGCGTGCTGTACAACGTCGACACCATCAAGCAGATGCTCGACGGCTACATCGACACCCTGCATTTCGACGAGGCGTGGCTGCCGCACGCGAGCTTCCACCCCTTCTACGCCGGAATGCACGCCATCGGCGAGGGCAGGCCGCGCACCCGCGAGGCCATGGTGTTCTCCACCCAGTCGACCCACAAGCTGCTGGCCGGACTCAGCCAGGCCTCGCAGATCCTGGTGCAGGACTCGCAGACCCGCAGCCTCGACCGCCCGCGCTTCAACGAGGCCTACCTGATGCATTCGTCGACTTCGCCGCAGTACGCGATCATCGCGTCCTGCGACGTCGCGGCGGCGATGATGGAGCCGCCCGGCGGCACCGCGCTGGTCGAGGAGAGCATCGTCGAGGCGCTGAACTTCCGCCGCGCGATGCGCAAGGTGGCCGAGGAGTTCGGCCACGACTGGTGGTTCACCGTGTGGGGGCCGCAGCAGGAGCTCGCCCCCGAGGGAATCGGCGCGCGCGAGGACTGGCTGCTGGGCAGCGGCCAGGACTGGCACGGCTTCGGCGACCTGGCGCCGGGCTTCAACCTGCTCGACCCGATCAAGGCGACGGTGATCACCCCGGGTCTGGACCTGCAGGGCCAGTTCGCGCCCACCGGCATCCCGGCCGCGGTGGTCACCCGCTACCTCGCCGAACACGGGGTGATCGTCGAGAAGACCGGGCTCTACAGCTTTTTCATCATGTTCACCATCGGCATCACCAAGGGCCGCTGGAACACCCTGCTGACCGCTCTGCAGCAGTTCAAGGACGACTACGACCGCAATCAGCCGCTGTGGCGCATCCTGCCCGAGTTCATCGCCCAGCACCCGGACTACGAAAGGGTGGGGCTGCGCGACCTGTGCCAGCGCATCCACTCGGCCTACGAGGCCAGCGACGTGGCGCGGCTGACCACCGAGATGTACCTGTCGAACCTGCAGCCGGCGATGACCCCGGCCGAGGCGTATTCGCGCATGGCCCACCGCGACACCGAGCGGGTGGAAATCGACCAGCTCGAGGGGCGCATCACCACCGCGCTGCTGACCCCCTACCCGCCGGGCATCCCGCTGCTCATCCCGGGCGAGCGCTTCAATTCGAAGATCGTGCGCTACCTTCAGTTCGCCCGCGATTTCAACCGCCGCTTCCCGGGTTTCGCGACCGACATCCACGGGCTGATCGAAGAGCCCGACGACAGCGGACGCACCCGCTACTACATCGACTGCGTGCGCGGGCCCCAGTGAGCGTGCGGCGTCGCGCGCTCAGCGGCGGCGCCTGCGGTACTGCTCGAACAGCCGCTGCTGTTCGCGCGGCGGCAGCCTGCGGTAGCGCTGCTGTTCGCGCAGGATGGCCTGGCGGCGCTGCTGCGGCAGGTTGTCCCAGCGCTGCAGCCGCTGCTGCCAGTGCGGGCCGCCGGGGTTGCCGCGCGGCACCTGGGCGCGCGCGGCGCCGCCGGCCAGCCACAGCGCGCAGGCCAGCGCCAGCCAGGCCGCGGCGCGCGCCGGCGCGCGCCGCCCCTCAGGCCGTGCCGTCATGACCTGCTCCGCGCTGCAGCGCCTGCGGGTGGGCCGCCAGCCATTCGTAGAAGTCCAGGTTCTGCACCGCGTCGGCGAGCTGGGGGTTGGCCGCCGCCGGACGCGCCGCCAGCGTGGCCGCAGGGCCGCGGCTGGCCGCGAGCAGGTGGGGCAGCAGCCCGAATCCCAGCCCCGCCAGCGTGGCGACGCTGCCGGCAGCGGCCAGCACGCGCGGCCAGCGCAGCCGGCGAGGCGCCGCGCGCGCGGCGCGGCGCGCCGCCAGCCGCGGCAGTTCGTGCAGCGAGCGCGCCAGTTCGCGCCCGTAGCGCGCCTGCGCGGCCAGCGCGGGGTCGGCCGCGCAGGCGGCCTCGAACTCGCGCGCCTGCGCGGCGTCCAGGCAGCCTGCGCGCCAGAGGTCGGCCCACGACCGCGGGTCGGCGGCCGCGGGGCCTGGGGAGGGGGTTTCAGCTTGCATGTGCTTGGGCTCCAGCGAGCGGATTATCGCCTTGCAGCCAATCGCGCAACCGGGTCAGTGCCCGCAGGTGATGCGTCTTGACACTGCCTTCGCTGATGTTCATCGCCTTGGCGGTGTCGGCGATGGTCAGCTCCTCCATCTCGCGCAGCAGGAACACCTGGCGCTGCCGCGGGCTCAGGCGGGCCAGGGCGTCGGCGATGCGCGCCGCTTGCTGCAGGCCTTGCACCCGCTGCTCGGGCCCGGGCGACTCGTCGACCAGTTGTTCCCACGCGGCCTGCGCCGCGTCGTCGTCGTCGTCGGAGGAAAAGAAGAAGTCCAGCACCTTCTCCACCTTGCGGCGGCGGTGCCAGTCGGTGATCCGATTGCGCAGGATGCCGTAGAACAGCGGCGGCCATTCCTGCTCCGGGCGCTCGGGGTAGTGGCGCACCAGGCGCTCCAGGCTGTCCTGCACCAGGTCGGCCGCGGCGTGGGTATTGCCCGAGGTTTCGAGCAGGGCCAGGCGCATCGCGCGACTGCGCACCTCCAGGCAGAAACGGTCGAGCGCGGGGCGGGCGGTCACGGCGTCGGTGGCACGGAGTCGTGGCTGGGCATAGGCGGTGCTGGACATTTTGCTGCGCGGGTGGCGGTTTTGCTGGACGTGCCTGCCCCGCTCAACGCTGGGCTAACCGGCTTGCGCGACAGTCGGCGGGTGTTTTGTTGTAACGCTGCGTAACGGAAACCGGGCTGCCCGCCGAACCGGCCGTCCGGCAGTTCCTAGAATGGGCGGCTTGGCTGGCCGGCCGCCGCCGCCGCGCCGCAGTCCCGCGGTCTCCTTCTCCCGCAGTCTCGTTGCCCGCTCCGTTGCCGTGAACCCCTTGCTCGACCGCCTGCAGCCCTATCCCTTCGAGCGGCTGCGCGAACTGACCGCCGACCTGCGGCCCAACCCGGAGCTGCGGCCGATCAGCCTGGGCATCGGCGAACCGCGCCACCCGACCCCGGAGTTCATCCGCGGCGCGCTGGTCGAGCACCTCGACGGCCTGGCGCAGTACCCGGCCACCCTCGGCAGCCGGGCGTTGCGCGAGGCCTGCGCGGCCTGGGCGCTGCGCCGCCACGGCGTGGCGCTCGACCCGCAGACCCAGGTGCTGCCGGTCAACGGCTCGCGCGAGGCGCTGTTCGCGCTGGCGCAGACGGTGGTCGACCCCCGGCGCGACGCCGCGCTGGTGCTCAGCCCCAACCCCTTCTACCAGATCTACGAGGGCGCGGCGCTGCTGGCCGGCGCGCAGTGCGGCTATGTCGCCGCCGATGCGGCGCAGAATTTCCGGGTCGCCTGGGAGACGGTGAGCGACGCGCAGTGGCGGCGCACCCAGCTGGTCTATGTCTGCACCCCGGGCAACCCCACCGGGGCGGTGATGGGCCTGGAGGACTGGAAGCTGCTGTTCGAGCTCTCCGACCGCCATGGCTTTGTCATCGCCAGCGACGAGTGCTATGGCGAGATCTGGTTCGGCGAGCAGCCGCCGCTGGGCGGCCTGCAGGCGGCGCGCCGACTCGGCCGCGATGACCTGCGCAACCTGGTGATGCTGACCTCGCTGTCCAAGCGCTCGAACGTGCCGGGGCTGCGCTCGGGCTTCGTCGCCGGCGACGCCGCGCTGCTGCGCGCCTTCCTGCTCTACCGCACCTACCACGGCAGCGCGATGGGGCCGGCGGTGCAGGCGGCCAGCGTGGCGGCGTGGAACGACGAGCGGCATGTCGAGCACAACCGCGCGCTCTACCGGGCGAAGTTCGAGCGCGTGCTGCCCATCCTGCAGCCGGTGCTGGACGTGCGGCTTCCCGATGCCGCGTTCTACCTGTGGGCGAAGACCCCGATCGACGACATCGCCTTCGCCCGCGGCCTGCTGCAAAACTACAATTGCACGGTTTTGCCGGGAAGCCTGCTGGCGCGCGACCAGCCCGGCGGCAACCCCGGCGCCGGCCGCGTGCGCCTGGCGCTGGTGGCGCAGCTCGACGAATGCGTCGAGGCCGCCGAGCGCATCGCCGCCTACGCCCGCGACCTGTGACCCGGCTACCCGCCCACCCGACGCATCTACCCTGGAAACACCCCATGAGCGAGTCCCTGCAGAGCATCATCGACCAGGCTTGGGAGAGCCGCGGCGAGTTCAGCCCCGATTCGGCGCCGCCCGAGGTGCGGCAGGCGGTGTCGCGGGTGCTCGCCGAGCTCAACTCCGGGCGCTTGCGGGTGGCCGAGAAGACCGCCGCCGGCTGGGTCACCCACCAGTGGGTGAAAAAGGCGGTGCTGCTGAGTTTCCGGCTGCACGACAACCAGCTGATGCGTTCGGGCGACCTGCACTTCTACGACAAGGTGGAGACCAAGTTCAGCCGCCTGGGCGAGCAGGAGATGCGCGCCACCGGGGTGCGCGTGGTGCCGCCGGCGGTGGCCCGCCACGGCTGCTACCTGGCGCCCGGCGTGGTGCTGATGCCCAGCTATGTGAACGTCGGCGCCTATGTCGGCGAGGGCACGATGGTCGATACCTGGGCCACCGTCGGCTCGTGCGCGCAGATCGGCCGCAACGTCCACCTGTCGGGCGGGGTGGGGATCGGCGGGGTGCTCGAGCCGATCCAGGCCAACCCGACGATCATCGGCGACAACTGCTTCGTCGGCGCGCGCTCGGAAATCGTCGAGGGCGTGGTGGTCGAGGACCACTGCGTGATCTCCATGGGGGTGTACATCGGCCAGTCGACCCGCATCTACGACCGCGCCAGCGGCGAGGTGCTGTACGGCCGCGTCCCCGAGGGTTCGGTGGTCGTTCCGGGCAGCCTGCCGGCGCCCGACGGCAGCCACAGCCTGTACTGCGCGGTGATCGTCAAGCGCGTGGACGCCCAGACCCGCGCGAAGACCGCGCTCAACGAATTGCTGCGCACCTGAGGCGCGGCCCGGCGCCTGCCCCGCGGAGAAGCTCATGTCGACCATGGAACGCCTGTTGCAGCTGATGGCCGAGAAGAAGGCCTCGGATCTGTACATCAGCGCCAACGCGCCGATCCTCATCCGTATCAATGGCCGCTCGGTGCCGATCAACCGCCAGGTCATCGGCCCGGAGGACCCGGCGCGGCTGCTCGGCGAGATCGTCGGCGACGCGCGCATGAGCGAATTGCGCGAGCACGGCGAGCTGAACCTGGCGGTGACCCGGCCCGAGCTCGGCAGCTTCCGCCTGAGCGCCTTCCTGCAGCGCAGCACGGTGGCGCTGGTCGTGCGCTTCATCCCCGGCGACATCCCGCGGCTGGACAGCCTGAACCTGCCGCCGGTGCTGGCCGATCTGGTGATGCAGCGCTACGGCCTGATCCTGGTCGTCGGTTCCACCGGATCGGGCAAGAGCACCACGCTGGCGGCGATGCTCGACCACCGCAACGCCAACCTGACCGGGCATATCCTGACCCTGGAAGAGCCGATCGAGTACGTGTTCCGCAACCAGAAGTCGATCGTCAACCAGCGCGAGGTGGGGATCGACGCCCACGACCTCGCGGTGGGGCTGAAGAACGCGCTGCGCCAGGCACCCGACTGCATCATGATCGGCGAGATCCGCGACCGCGAGACCATGGCCGCGGCGCTGAACTACGCGTTGTCGGGCCACCTGTGCCTGGCCACGCTGCACGCGTCGAACAGCCACCAGGCGATCAACCGCATCCTCGGGCTGTTCCCGCTGGACATGCGGCCGTCGCTGTTGTCGGACCTGTCGGCCGGACTGCGGGCGATCGTCTCGCAGCGCCTGCTGGTGTCGGCGCAGGGCGGCCGGCTGCCCGCCACCGAGGTGCTGCTCAACACCCAGCTGATCGGCGAGCTCATCGCCAAGGGCGACCTGTCGGGGGTGCGCGAGGCGATGGACAAGTCGCTCGCCGAGGGCTCGCAGACCTTCGAGCAATGCCTGGCCGACATGGTGCGCGACGGCCGCGTGGCGCGCGACGAGGCGCTGGCCCACGCCGATTCGCCGACCAACCTGCTGTGGCGGCTGCAGAACGACTTCACCGCGCCGGCCGCGCCGGCGCAGGTGGCCGAGGCCGACGAGCCGTCGTTCCGCGAGATCTCGCTCGACATGGGTGCGCAACTGGACCGGCGATGACCCCGAGCGCCGACAACCCGACACTGCGCCTGGCCAGCGAACTCATCCGCCTGCCCTCGGTCACGCCGCAGGACGCCGGCTGCCAGGACCTGCTGGCGCGGCGCCTGCAGGCGCTGGGCTTCGAATGCGAGAGCCTGCAGTGCGGCCCCGAGGACTGGCCGGTGCGCAACCTGTGGGCGCTGCGCCGCGGCGCCGCCGCGCAGCCGCCTCTGCTGGTGTTCGCCGGCCATACCGACGTCGTTCCCACCGGACCGCGCGAGGCCTGGAGCAGCGACCCCTTCGCTCCCGAGGTGCGCGACGGCAGGCTGTACGGCCGCGGCGCCGCCGACATGAAGAGCTCGCTGGCCGCGATGGTGGTGGCGATCGAGGCCTTCCTGGCGGCGCATCCGCTGCCGCGCGCCTCGATCGCGGTACTGCTGACCAGCGACGAGGAGGGCCCGGCGCGCGACGGCACGGTGCGCGTGTGCGAACAGCTGCAGCGGCGCGGCCTGCGCCCCGACTGGTGCATCGTCGGCGAGCCCACGAGCAGCGCCACGCTGGGCGACGTCATCAAGAACGGCCGCCGCGGCTCGCTGTCGGGCAGGCTGGTGGTGCACGGCGTGCAGGGCCACGTCGCCTACCCCGACCAGGCGCGCAACCCGGTGCACCTGGTCGCGCCGGCGCTGGCCGAACTGGCGGCGACCACCTGGGACGCCGGCGACGCCGACTTCCCGCCGACCACCTGGCAGGTGTCCAACATCCACGCCGGAACCGGCGCCGGCAACGTGATCCCCGGAGCGCTGGAGCTGCAGTTCAACTTCCGCTTCGGGCCGGCGTCGTCGGCGGCCAGCCTGCAGGCGAGGCTGCTCGAGGTGCTGCGCCGGCATCGCGTCGACCACAGCCTGGAATGGACGCTGGGGGCCGAACCCTTCCTGACCCCGGCGGGGACGCTCTCGCGCACCCTGCGGCAGGCGATCGCCGCCGAGACCGGGGTGGAGGCGGCGCTGTCGACCACCGGCGGCACCTCCGACGCGCGCTTCCTGGCCAGGATCTGCGACCAGGTGGTCGAGTTCGGGCCGCCGAACTCCAGCATCCACCAGGTCGACGAGTGCATCGAGCTGCGCTTTCTCGAACCCCTGGCGGCGATCTACCGGCGCACCCTCGAGGCGCTGGTCGCCTGATGCGCCAGCCGCGTTTCGACGAGCTCCGGCTCGACGTCGAGCGGCGGCTGCGCGAGGCCGGGCTGCAGTTCGGCCAGGGCACCGAGGACGCCGCGCAGGAGGCGGCGTGGATGCTCATCCACTGCCTGCGCCTGCCGCTGCTGGAGAGCTTCGCGCGGCTGCGCGAACTGCGCCGCCGGCCGGTCCCTCAGCCGGCTGTGCGCAGGCTGCAGCGGCTGCTCGAGCAGCGGGTGCGCAGCCGCCGGCCGCTGGCCTACCTGCTGGGCGAGGCCTGGCTGCAGGGCCGGCGCTTCCTGGCCGACGAGCGGGCGATCGTTCCGCGCTCGCTGATCGCCGAACTGCTCGACCGCGGGCTGCAGCGCTGGCTGGCGCAGCCGCCGCGGCGCATCGCCGACGTGTGCACCGGCGGCGCCAGCCTGGCCATCCTGGCCGCGCAGCGCTGGCCGCAGGCGCAGGTGACGGCCGGCGACATCAGCCGGCCGGCGCTGGAACTGGCACGCCGCAACGTCGAGCTGCACGCGCTGGGCGGGCGCGTGCGGCTGCTGCACTCGGACCTGCTCGCCGGCTTCGACTCCGGCGAGCGCTTCGATCTCGTGCTGTGCAACCCCCCGTATGTGTCCGCGCGCTCGATGGCCGCGCTGCCGCCCGAGTTCCGCCACGAGCCGCGGCTGGCGCTGGCCGGCGGCGCCGACGGCATGGACCTGGTGCGCAGGCTGCTGCGCCAGGCCGCGGGCCATCTGCAGCCGCACGGCGTGCTGGTGCTGGAGATCGGCCACGAACGGCGGCACTTCGAGGCCGCCTTCGGCGCGCTGCCGGTGCACTGGCTTGCGGTGAGCAGCGGCGACGACGCGGTGCTGGCGATCGAGGCGGGCGCGCTCGCCGTGGCGCGGTGATCCGCCTGCAGCAGATCAGCCTGCGCCGCGGCGCCAGGCTGGTGCTCGACGCCGCCGATCTGGTGGTGCACGCCGGCGAGAAGGTCGGGCTGGTCGGCGTCAACGGCGCCGGCAAGTCCTCGCTGTTCGGCCTGCTGCAGCGCGAGTGGATCGAGGATTCGGGCAGCCTGGAATTCCCCGCCGACTGGCGCGTGGCGACGGTGGCTCAACAGGTCGCCGACAGCGAATTGCCGGCGGCCGAGTTCGTCTGCCAGGGCGACCGCGCGCTGCAGCGGGCGCTGCGCGAGTTGCGCGAGGCCGATGCGCAGGGCGACGGCAGGCGCATCGCCGCGGCCGCCGAGGCGCTGGAGCTGGCGCAGGGCTACAGCGCCGCGGCGCGCGCCGAGGGCCTGCTGCTCGGCCTGGGCTTCGCGCCCGCCGCGCTGCAGCGCCCGGTGCGCGAGTTCTCCGGCGGCTGGCGCATGCGGCTGGCGCTGGCGCAGGCGCTGTTCGCGCCCAGCGACTGCATGCTGCTCGACGAGCCGACCAACCACCTCGACCTCGACGCGCTGGTCTGGCTGGAGGGCTGGCTGGGCCGCTACGCGGGCACGCTGCTGGTGATTTCCCACGACCGTGAATTCCTCGACGCGGTGACCCGGGTCACCGTGCACCTGCAGGGCGGCAAGCTGTCGCGCTACAGCGGCGGCTACAGCGACTTCGAGCAGCGGCGCGCGCTGGAGCTGACGCAGCAGGCGCAGGCGTGGAGTCGCCAGCAGGCCGACATCGCGCGTCTGGGCGCCTTCGTCGAGCGCTTTCGCGCCAAGGCGACCAAGGCGCGGCAGGCGCAAAGCCGCCTGAAGGCGCTCGAGCGCATGCAGCGGGTCGCGCCGCTGGTGCTCAGCCACCCGCTGCGGCTGCGCTTTCCCCAGCCCGAGCGCCAGCCCCACGCGCTGCTGCGGCTGCAGCAGCTGGACTGCGGTTTCGCGCCCGGCCAGCCGGTGCTGCGCGGAGTCGAGCGCGAGGTGCTGGCCGGTGCGCGCATCGGCATCCTCGGCGCCAACGGACAGGGCAAGTCGACGCTGGTGAAGACCCTGGCCGGGATGCTGCCGCCGCTGGCCGGCACGGTGCAGCCCGGCGAAGGCGTGGTGCTGGGGTATTTCGCGCAACATGAAATGGACGTGCTGCGCGGCGACGAGACCCCGCTGCAGCACATGCAGCGCCAGGCGCTGGCCGGCGGGCGCGGGGCGACGACCCAGGAGGCGCGCGACTGGCTGGGCAGCTTCCAGTTCGGCGGCGAACTCGCGGCGCAGCCCGTGGGGACCCTGTCCGGAGGCGAGCGCGCGCGCCTGCTGCTGGCGCTGCTGGTGTGGCAGCGGCCCAACCTGCTGGTGCTCGACGAGCCGACCAACCACCTCGACCTCGACACCCGCGAGGCGCTGGCGCTGGCGCTGCAGGAGTTCGACGGGGCCATGCTGCTGGTATCCCACGACCGCGCGCTGCTGCGCGCGGCCTGCGAACAGTATTGGCTGGTCGCCGACGGCCGGGTGCGCGACTTCGACTCCGACCTCGACGCCTACCAGCGGCTGCTGCAGGAGACGGCGCGCAGCTCGCGCGAGGCGCAGCCCGCGAACAGGCCCGCCGAGCCCGGCCGGCGCGAGCAGCGGCGCGCGTCGGCGACGCAGCGCCGCGAGCTGCAGCAGCAGGTCGCGCCGCTGCGCAAGCGGCAGGCCGAGGCCGAGCAACGCCTGCAGCGACTGGAGGGCGAGCGCGAGCGCCTGCAGGCGCTGCTGGCGCAACCCGCCACCCCCGCCGGGGCGCGCGCCGAGGCGGGGCGCGAGCTCAAGCAGGTGCTGCAGGACATCGAGGATTGCGAGGCCGGCTGGCTGGAACTCGAGGAGCGCCTGCAGGCGCTGGCGGATCCGCGCTGAGTCCGGGGTCGCGCGGCGCCGGCCGTCAGCCCGGCGCCGGGCGCGCGCCGCGGGTGGCGCGCCAGAGCAGCGCGCCGATGGCCGCGGCGGCCAGCGCCAGTCCCGCGCAGTAGGCGGCCCAGAAGCCGGCCGCCCCGTGCAGCGCCGCCGGCGTGAAGCCGCCCAGTCCCAGCCCGAGCACGCAACCCCCGGCCAGCCCGACCCCCCACAGCGCCAGCGCGTAGATCGCCCCCGGCAGCAGCGCGATGTGCCACGAGCGCAGCGCGAAGGCCGCGCAGGCCTGCACCGCGTCGAACACCTGGTAGGCGGCGACCAGCGCCAGCAGCCGCGCCGCCACCGCGGCGACGCGCGGGTCGCCGGCGTAGCCCCGCGCCACCGGCTCGCGCAGCAGCCACAGCGCGACCGCGGCCGCGGCCGACAGCGCGGCCGCGGTCGCCACCCCGATCCACGCCGCCCGCGCCGCCTCGGCGCGCAGGCCGCTGCCCAGGCGGCGCGCCACCACCGACGCGGTGGCGATGGACAGCGACAAGGGCAGCATGTAGAGCACCGCGCCGACGTTGGCGGCGATCTGCTGCGCGGCCAGCTGCACGGTGCCGGTGCGGGCGATGAACAAGGCCATGCAGGTGAAGGAGGAGACGTCGACCAGCACGCTGGCGCCGATCGGCAGCCCCAGCCGCAACAGGCCGCGCAGCCGGGCCGGGTCGGGCGGGTCGAAGCGCCGCAGCACGCCCAGCGCACGCAGCGCGGGGTCGCGGCGGTGCTGCACGCAGGCGACCAGCAGCAGCAGCCACTGCGTCAGCGTGGTGGCTGCCGCGCAGCCCGCGACGCCCAGCCGCGGCAGGCCATGCAGCCCGAACTCGGCCGGCGCGACCAGCAGCGCGTTGAGCAGCAGCTTGCAGGCCAGCCCCCAGCCCTGCGGCAGCGTGACCAGCATCGGCCGGCCCACCGCCTGGCAGAACGCCACGTGCACCCGGAACAGCAGCGCCGCCGGCAGGCCCAGCGCCAGCCAGCGCAGGTAGCGCAGCGGCAGGCCGGCATCGGCGCCGCCGGCCAGGCGCAGCAGGCCCTGCGGCCACAGCAGCAGCGCGCAGCCCGCGACGGCCAGCCCGGCGGCCAGCCACAGCCCCTGGCGCAACCCGGCGGCCAGCGCCTGCGGGCGCTGCGCGCCGGCTTCGCGGCCGAGCGCGGGCAGCAGCGCCTGGGTCACCCCGGCCAGGCTGAGGTAGGTGGTCATGTACACCGCCTGTCCCAGCGACAGCGTGGCCAGCCCCAGGGTATCGTGGCCGCGCCCGAGCATCCAGGTGTCGGCCACCGCGAAGCCGACCAGCGCCAGCTGGCCTGCCAGCACCGCGCCGGCCAGGCGCAGCAGTTCGCGCAACACGCCGCGCAGGCCGGCCGCGGCGTGCGCGCTCAGCGGTGGTGGCGACGCCACAGGCGGAACAGCTGATCGGACTCTCCGGGGCGGTGGCCGCTCCACAGCAGCGTGGCGTCGGGCGGCGCGGCGCCGCGCCCGTCGCGCGACAGGGTCAGCACATAGGGCGCGCGGCGCGCCTGCTCCCACGCGCCCGGAAGCAGCCGCGCGCCGCTCCAGTAGCCCAGCAGGCCCTGCTGCGCGGGGTTCAGCCCCAGGGTCTGCAGCGGCGGGTGCGGCCCGGCGTGCTGGTGGCGCAGCGCAGCGCGGATCCCCTGGCCGAGCGCACGGTAGCTGCTGGCATAGTCCAGCACCGGCAGCCACAGCGAAGTGACCAGCAGCCACACCAGGGTCACCCCGCCGGCCGACAGCACCATGCCTTTCCACAGCGGATGGCGGTGGCGCCCGGCGCGCCACGCCGCCACCGCGGCCCACGCCAGGCTGGCCGCCAGCGCCAGCAGCAGAGGCAGCACGCGCAGGTGGGCGTGGTAGCCGGGGGCGAGGCGGGCGATGTTGGCGGCCGGGCGCGCAGGCACCCCGGTGAGCAGGGCCAGCCACAGCACCCAGACGACCAGCGCCAGCAGGCTGAAGAACATCAGCGCGAACCAGTCGAGGGCAGCCAGGCTGCCGCGGCGCATCACCGGCAGCGCCAGCGAGCCCAGCACCGCGGCCGAGGGCAGCAGCGGCAGCAGCGGGGCGCTGCCCGGGCTGCTCAGGAACGCCGACACCAGGCACAGCAGTCCCAGCGACAGCGGCGCCAGCACATGCCACGCGCGCAGCGACGCGCGCCAGCGCCACACCGCCCAGCAGGCCAGCGGCCAGGCCGGCCAGACGAACCAGGCCAGCACGCCGAGGAAGTGCTGTGCCGAACGCGAATCGGGCCAGCGCGCCGCGGTCGCGCCGTGCAGGTGCAGCAGCACGGCCACGCAGCAGGCCGCGCCGAGCGCCAGCGCCGCCGCCGCCGCGCCGCGGTGGCCGCGCGGCGCCGCCGCCAGCAGCGCCAGCCCGAGCAGCGCGGCGAACAACGCCAGCCAGGGGGCGCCGCCGAGCGCCAGCCCAAGCAGCCCGCCGAGCAGCGCCACGCAGGCCTGCAGGGTGCGCGACGGCAGCAGCGCCAGGCCGAGCAGCAGGCCGCAGACCCCGGCCAGCTGCACCAGCGCCGGCGTGGTCTCATGGCCGCGCACCAGCAGCCCCAGGCACGCCAGCAGGCTGAGCAGCGCGCCGTCGGCCATCGCGCGCGCGTAGTCGCGCCGGGCCACCGGTTCGCCGAAGGCCGGGGCCACCGGTTGCGCCTCGTCGCGCAGAGCCAGGTGGTAGGCGGCGCGCCAGGTCAGAGCCAGGCAGGAGGCGAGCAGCAGCATGAACGGCAGGCGGCTGGACGCGGCGTCGCCCAGCGCGGCGCCGAACACCCGGATCGACACCGCTCCCAGCCAGTAGGCCAGCCAGCCGCCGCGCACCGGATGCCCCCACAGCGAAGGCTGCAGCCAGCCGGAGTGCCCCTGCGCCATCAGCCAGGCCACGCCGAAGGTCTGGCCGTCTCCGGTCCAGGGGTCGCGGCCGATGAATCCGGGCAGCACGTAGGCCACGCACAGCAGCCACAGCGGCCAGCGCGGCAGCCGCGCCACCGAGCCGCTGCTGAGCACCGGTCGCGGCGCCGGCGCGCGCCGGGAGGGGGCTGCATCGATCATCGCAATCGGGGCGAAGGGGAGGAGGTTGTGCGCCAAGCAAAACGGGCAGCCAGGCTGCCCGTCGTGTTCCCCAGCGGGACGGGCCGGCCCGCGCCGGTCCCGCGGATGGTCGATCTCAGGTCTTGCTGTTCGCGGACGCGGCGCGCGCGAACTTCTGGCGGAACTTGTCGACACGACCGCCCAGCGAGTCGATGCTCTTCTGGGTGCCGGTGTAGAAGGGATGCGACTCGGACGAGGTGTCGAGCTTGAACAGCGGCAGTTCACGCCCGTCGTCCATCTTGACGGTCTCCCGGGTCTGCGCGGTCGACGGGATCACGAACTTGCTGCCGTTGGACAGGTCGACAAAGCAGACGTCGCGGTATTCGGGGTGGATGCCAGGTTTCATGATGGGGTCCGATGAGTGCGGCCAGCCGCAGCGCGCCGCGCCGGGGCCCGCCGCGCTCGCGGCCGGGGCTTGGCGCCCGCCTGTACTTAGCCTGTATGTGGCCAGGAAAAGGGAATTATCGCATGAAGCGCCATGCCGAGGAACCCGGCAGGGGATCAGCCGCCGCGGCGCATCAGGTCGAAGAATTCGGCGTTGTTCTTCGTCTGCTTCATTTTCTCGAGGAGGAACTCCATCGACTCGATCTCGTCCATCGGGTACAGCAGCTTGCGCAGGATCCACGCCTTCTGCAGGATGTCGGACTTCAGCAGCAGTTCTTCGCGCCGGGTTCCCGAGCGGTTGAGCAGGATCGCCGGGTACACCCGCTTTTCGGCGAGCCGGCGGTCGAGGTGGATCTCCATGTTGCCGGTGCCCTTGAATTCCTCGTAGATCACCTCGTCCATGCGGCTGCCGGTGTCGGTCAGCGCGCTGCCGATGATGGTCAGCGAGCCGCCTTCCTCGATATTGCGGGCCGCGCCGAAAAAGCGCTTCGGGCGCTGCAGCGCGTTGGCGTCGACACCGCCGGTCAGCACCTTGCCCGACGCCGGCACGACGGTGTTGTAGGCGCGCGCCAGGCGGGTGATGGAATCGAGCAGGATCACCACGTCCTTTTTCAATTCCACCAGGCGCTTGGCCTTTTCGATCACCATTTCGGCGACCTGGACATGGCGCAGCGCCGGTTCGTCGAAGGTCGAGCTGACGACCTCGCCCTTGACCGAGCGTTGCATTTCGGTGACTTCCTCGGGCCGCTCGTCGATGAGCAGCACGATCAGCACGACTTCGGGGTGGTTGGCGGTGATCGCGTGGGCGATCGACTGCAGCATCACGGTCTTGCCGCTTTTCGGCGGAGCCACCAGCAGCCCGCGCTGGCCCTTGCCGATCGGCGCGATGATGTCGATGACCCGGCCGATGATGTTCTCCTCGGCGCGGATGTCCCGTTCGAGCTTCAGGTGCTCCGTCGGAAACAACGGAGTCAGGTTCTCGAACATGATCTTGTTCTTGTTCTGCTCGGGCGTCACGCCGTTCACCCGATCGACCTTGACCAGCGCGAAGTAGCGCTCGCCATCCTTCGGTACCCGCACCTCGCCCTCGATCGAGTCCCCGGTGTGCAGGTTGAAGCGCCGGATCTGGCTGGGGGAGATGTAGATGTCGTCGGGCGACCCCAGGTAGTTCGATTCCGGCGCGCGCAGGAAGCCGAATCCGTCGGGCAGCACTTCCATCACCCCGTCGCCGAACACCTGCTCGCCGGTGCGGGCGCGGCGCTTGAGGATCGCGAACATCAGCTCCTGCTTGCGCAGGCGGCTGGCGTTCTCGATCTCCAGGCCGGTTGCCATTTCGAGCAACTGGGAGACGTGCATCGCTTTGAGTTCGGACAGGTGCATGGTGGAGCGGGGAGCGATCGGGGAGCGGTGGCGCGGTGGATCACCGCGACGAGTGGGGCGCGCGCTTGCGCGGATGCGGTCGAGCGTGCGAACCGGTGGGTACGCCACGCATCAGGGGAAGGGGTGCGGCTTGCCGGCCGCGGTCAAAGCGGGGTTGCGCTTTGGGGGACACCGCCGAAGCCGGGACATGCGCTGCATGGGCCCGCGCACCGGTGGATGCAGGACGGGTTCCGACTGGCACCCCGCGGCGCCCGGATGCCGGCGCGGCGGCCGCGGCCCTGCGGGGCCTGGGCTGCGCGGCGCAGGGCCTGCGAAGCGGGGTGTCCGGCGGCGCGGGCAGCGGCTGGCAGCCCGCGCCGCAGATTATATATTCGCGTCGAGAAACGAAGTCAGTTGGGATTTGGAAAGCGCGCCCACCTTGGTGGCGGCGACCTCGCCGTTCTTGAACAGCATCAGCGTCGGGATGCCGCGGATGCCGTAGCGCGCCGGCACGTTGCGATTTTCATCGACGTTGACTTTCATGATCTGCAGCCGCCCCTGGTATTCCCCGGCGATTTCATCGAGGATCGGCGCCACCATGCGGCACGGCCCGCACCACTCGGCCCAGTAGTCGATCAGGACGGGGGTCGACGATTTCAGCACGTCCTGTTCGAAGGCCGCGTCGGTGGTGTGTTTGATCAAGTCGCTCATGACGGTTCCAGTCGGGAGGATGGCGCGCGCCGTGGGCCGCTGCGGCAAGGCCGCTGGCCGCCCGGCGCCGGCGCGGATTGCATGGAGCCCGGGATACGGCCGCAGGCACGGGGCATTTCCCAGGACATGCCGGTTCGAATCGTAGCTGCCGCGGAGACGATACGGAAAATGCGGGGTGGGCGGACGCAGGGTGCTGGACGCGCGCGGCGGCCCGGGTGCTGCGCGCCTGTCCCGCAAGGCACGGGCCCAAGGCGCGCCGCCGCTGGACTGCCGGGGCGGGCACGCGATGCAGAAGAAGGTGACGAGCCGTACCCCCGGCACTTGCGGGAAACGGCTGTGGCTGCTCCGTTCCCGGCCTGACCAGGTTCACCGCGCCGCAATGCGGGGCGGCCCGTCGACGACTATTGTAGCCGGGGGCCGCCGGCAGCGGCGGCCGGCCCGCCGCGCAACCGTAGAATCGGCGCATGTCGAGCACCGTGCTGGCGCGCAAGTGGCGCCCGAAGACCTTCGCCACCCTGGTCGGGCAGGACCATGTCGTGCGCGCCCTCGTGCATGCGCTGCAGCGCAAGCGGCTGCACCATGCCTACCTGTTCACCGGCACCCGCGGCGTCGGCAAGACGACCATCGCGCGCATCCTGGCCAAGGCGGTCAACTGCACCGGAAGCGATGGACGAGGCGACATCACCCCCGAGCCTTGCGGGGTCTGCCCGTCGTGCGTGGAAATCGACGCCGGGCGCTTTGTCGACTACATCGAGCTCGACGCGGCGTCCAACCGCGGGGTCGACGACATGACCCGGCTGCTCGAGCAGGCGGTGTACAAGCCGACCGCCGGGCGCTTCAAGGTCTACATGATCGACGAAGTGCACATGCTGTCCAACCACGCCTTCAACGCGATGTTGAAGACCCTGGAGGAGCCTCCGCAGCAGGTGATGTTCGTGCTGGCGACCACCGATCCGCAGAAGGTCCCGCCCACCGTCCTCAGCCGCTGCCTGCAGTTCGCGCTGAAGTCCATGCCCGCGACCGCGGTGGCCGCGCACCTGCAGCAGGTGCTGCAGGCCGAAGGCGTGCGCTGCGACGCGGCCGCGCTGCACGAGCTCGGCCGCGCCGCCCGCGGCTCGATGCGCGACGCGCTGTCGCTGGCCGACCAGGCGATCGCCTTCGGCGCCGGCAGCATCCAGCTGGAAGGCGTGCGGCAGATGCTCGGGGTGGTCGACAGCGGCTACCTGTTCGAGCTGCTGCGCGCGCTGCACGCGGGCGACGCCGCCGCGTTGCTGCGGCAGGCCGAAGCGATGGACCAGCGCGCGCTGTCGCTGCCGCAGGCGCTGGAGGACCTGGCCGGCTTGCTGCAGCGCCTGGCGGTGCTGCAGGTGCTGCCGCAGTCGCTGGAGGACAGCGACCCGGATGCCCCGGCGCTGCGCGAGCTCGCTGCGGCGCTGCCCGCGGAGACCCTGCAGCTGGCGTACAGCATGGTGCTGCAGGGGCGCGGCGAACTCGCGCTGGCCCCCGATGCGCTGTGCGGCTTCAGCATGGTGCTGCTGCGGCTGCTGGCCTTCGCACCGCTGGCCACCGCGGGCGCCGCTGCGCGCGTGGAGTCGCTGGCCGCGGGGCCGGCTGCAGCGCGCGCCGAGCCTGCGCCCGCGCTGGCGCCGCAGGCCGCACCGCAAGCCACACCGCAGGCCACGTCGCAGGCTGCGGCGCAGCCGGTGTCGCGGCCTGCGCCGGTGCCCGCGGTCGACGCGCCGGAGCGTGCCGCGGCGCCCGCCGATGTGCGGCCCGCCGATTTGCGGCCCACCGATTTGCAGCCCGCAGATCCGCGGCCGAACGATGCGCGGCCGAACGATGCGCGGCCGGCCGCGGCGCCCGGCCAGGCGGCTGCAGCGGCCGCGCCGCTGGCCGATGGCGTGGCCGTGCCGGCGGACTGGCCGCAGCTGGCGCGCAGCCTGGCGCTCAGCGCGCTGCCGCGCAGCCTGGCGCTGCAGAGCGAGTGGGTGGGAGTGCAGCCCGACGGCGCGTGGCTGCTGCGCGTGCCCAGTGAACAATACACTCGGGGCGGCGCGCTGCAGCGGGTGCAGCAGGCGCTGGCCGAGCAGCTGGGGGCCGAGGTGGTGTTGCGGCTGGAGATCGGCGCGGTGCGCGACACCGCGCAGCTGCGCGCGGCGGCGCTGCGCGCGCAAGCCCAGCAGCAGGCCGAGCAGACCATCGCCAGCGATCCGCTGGTGCGGCAACTGGTCGACGACCTGGGGGCGCGCATCGTCCCCGGCTCGGTGCGTCCGCTGGACGATTGATCGAAACGGGTCCGGCCCGCGGGCCGGTAGGGGCGGCGGCGAAGTCCGCCCGGCAACGAGAATCGGGAGTCTTCATGTTCAACAAGGGACAACTGTCGGGGCTGATGAAACAGGCCCAGGCGATGCAGGAAAACATCAAGCGGGTGCAGGACGAACTCGCCCGCATCGAGGTCGAGGGCCAATCGGGCGCCGGACTGGTGAAGGTCGTGATGACCTGCAAGCACGAGGCGCGCCGCGTGAGCATCGACCCGAGCCTGCTGGGCGAGGACCGCGACATGCTGGAGGACCTGGTGGTGGCGGCCTTCAACGACGCGCTGCGCAAGGCCGAGGCCACCGCGCAGGAGAAGATGGCCGGCGCGACCGCAGGCATGCCGCTGCCTCCTGGAATGAAACTGCCGTTCTGAGTCGCGGTGTCGGACATCGGGCTGCGCGCAGCGGGGAACAGGCGATGACCGAGGGGCAGGCCGTCACGCGGGTGCCGGCGCTCGATGCGTTGATCGACGCGCTGCGCGCGTTGCCGGGGGTCGGGCCGAAGACCGCGGCGCGCATGGCCTTCCACCTGCTGCAGCACGATCGGCTGGCGGCCGAGGCGCTGCAGCTGTCGCTGCAGCGGGCGCTGCAGGTGATCCGCCGCTGCAGCCTGTGCAACACCTACACCGAGGACGCGGTGTGCGCGACCTGCGGCGATGCGCGGCGCGACTCGCGCCAGTTGTGCATTGTCGAGACCCCGGCCGACCAGGCTGCGATCGAACAGTCGATGAGCTTTCGCGGGCTGTACTTCGTGCTGATGGGGCGGCTCAGCCCGCTGGACGGCCTGGGGCCCAAGGACATCGGGCTGGACCGGCTGTTGCACAGGGTGCGCGACGAGGGCGTCGAAGAGGTCATCCTGGCGACCAATTTCACCAACGAGGGCGAAGCCACCGCGCATGTGATCGCCGAGACGCTGCGCCCGCTGGACCTGCGCATCACGCGGCTGGCGCGAGGCGTGCCCTCGGGGGCCGAACTCGAGTACGTCGACCTGGGCACGCTGGCGCGCGCGCTGGTCGACCGCCGCGGCGCCTGAGGCGGCGGCCGGCCGTGGCGCTTGCCCGGTTGTACCTGATCACCCCCCAGCCCGGCGACGCCGACGAGCCTTTCCTGCGCGGCCTCGAGCAGGCGCTGGGGCGCTGGCCGCGCGCCGCGCTGCTGGTGCAGTTGCGCAGCCGCGGGCTGCCGCCGGCGCGCTGGCGGCACCTGGCGAGCCAGGCGCTGGCGTGCTGCCACGACCATGGCACCAGCCTGCTGCTGGGCGCCGCCGGTGCGTCGGCGGGGGACATCGCCGCGCTGCTCGACTGCGGCGCCGACGGAGTGCATCTGGACTCGCAGGGACTGATGCGCTGCCGCGCTCTGCCATGGCCCCGGCCACGCCTGCTCGCGGCCTCCTGCCACGACCGCGAGCAACTGCGACAGGCGGCGCGGGTCGGTGCCGACCTGGTCACCGTGTCGCCGGTGCTGGCCACCGCCAGCCATCCGGGAGCCGCGACGCTGGGCTGGCAGGGCTTGCGCCAGCTGTGCCGGCAGACGCCGCTGCCGGTCTACGCCCTCGGCGGACTGCATCCGCGCGACCTGCCGCAAGCTCGCGCGGCCGGCGCGCAGGGGGTGGCGGCGATCCGCTCGTTGTGGGCGGAGCAGGGCGCGCAAACCCCAGGTGCAGGAGACTAAGCGACTGTTAATATTCAACTATTCGCATTGACTCAGATGGAGCCCCGATGCCCCTGCGCCGCCGTCAGTTCCTGCAGCTCGGTTGTTCGATCGCCTGGGCGCTTCCGGCCTGGGCCGATGCCGCCGCGCAGCCCGCCGGAGGCAGCCTGCAGTTGTGGGCAGGGCAGGTGATGCAGCACGGCCATGTCGATGCGCAGGGTCCGCAGGCGCGGTTCTTCGACCCCCGCGGCCTTGCGCGCGATCCTCGCAACGGCGACATCCTGGTGGCCGACGCGGCCAACGCGATGGTGCGGCGCATCAGCAGCAGCGGCGCGGTCAGCAGTGTCGCAGGGGTGCCGCTGCTGCGCCGCACGGTCGAGGGTCCGGCGGCGAAGGCGGGATTCGTCGGCCCCGACGCGGTGGCCATGGGCGAGGACGGCAGCCTGTACATCTCCGACTCCTACGCCAACACCCTGCGGGTGATGCGCGACGGGCGGGTGTCGCTGCTCGCCGGCGCCGACGGGCTGCCCGGCTACGCCGACGGCAGCGGCGCCCGCGCGCGCTTCAACCACCCGGTGGGAATCACGGTCGACCCGCGCAGCGGCGAGCTGCTGGTGGCCGATGCCTACAACCACACCGTGCGCGCGGTGGACCGCGCGGGTCGGGTGCGCACCCTGGCCGGCAGCCCGGGAATCAGCGCGCACCGCGACGGTCCGGTGGCGCAGGCGCTGTTCAACACCCCGGTGGGGGTGGCCGTCGACCACGCAGGCAATGTGTACGTCAGCGAATACTTCAACCACGACGTGCGGCGCATCACCCCGGACGGGCAGGTGCAGACGGTGGCCGGGATGCCCGGCAAGCCGGGCGACGTCGACGGGCCCGCGCTGCGCGCCCAGCTGCGCCGGCCGCAGCAGATCGCCTTCGACGCGAGCGGGGCGCTGTGGATCGCCGACGCGGGCAACTACCAGCTGCGTCGCCTGGGCAGCGACGGCGTGCTGGGCACGGTGGCCGGCAGCCCGGGGGCCGAGATCGCGCGGCCCGGGCCGCTGCCCGGCGCGCTGGGCGCACCGTACGGCGTGGCCGCGGGGCCCGACGGCAGCGTGGCGGTCAGCAGCGGGCAGGCGGTGCTGCTGGTGCACCCGGCGCGCGGCTGAAGCGGCGCCGGCTCGCACGCCCGGTCAGCGGCCGGCGTCGGCCGTCGGCCGCGCCGCGGCGAAGCGCGCCAGATCGACCGCCGGCGCCGGCTTCCAGCCGCGCTTGCGGTGCTCGACCACCACGTTGGTGTAGATCCCCCCGCGCACGTACCACTGCGCGGTCACCCGCAGGAAGCGCGGCGCCAGCGCCTTGACGAGGTCGTCGGCGATGGTGTTGGTGACCTTTTCGTGGAACGCCCCCTGGTCGCGGTAGCTCCACATGTACAGCTTCAGGCTCTTGAGTTCCACGCACTTGCGGTCGGGAACGAAGTCGAGGTCGATGCGCGCAAAATCGGGCTGCCCGGTCAGCGGGCACAGGCAGGTGAATTCCGGCACCTGCATGTGGATGTGGTAGTCGCGGCCCGGCGCCGGGTTGGCGAAGGTCTGCAGGGTCTTGCTCGGCTGGGTGCTCATGGCGGGCTGGGACGGCTGCCCGCGACAGCGGGCGAGCCGCACATTATCGGCGACGGGCCGCGGGCGCGCCGATGCTATCATGGCCCGATGCGCCGAATCTCGCTTATTTGTCTTTTCAAATCAATAGCTTAACCAGCTGTGCGCCTGTCCACCATCAAGCTTGCCGGGTTCAAGTCCTTCGCCGACCCGGTGGCCTTCCAGCTGCCCGGGCGCCGCGTCGGGGTGGTCGGGCCCAACGGTTGCGGCAAGTCCAACATCATCGATGCGGTGCGCTGGGTGCTCGGCGAGTCGCGCGCCGCCGAGCTGCGCGGCGACTCGATGCTGGACGTGATTTTCAACGGCTCGGGCTCGCGCAAGCCGGCGGGCCGCTGCAGCGTGGAACTGGTGTTCGACAACAGCGACCAGCGCATCGGCGGCAGCTTCGGGCAGTACGCCGAAATCTCGGTCAAGCGGGTGCTGACGCGCGACGGCGCGTCGAGCTACCTGATCAACAACCAGGTCGTGCGCAGGCGCGACGTGCAGGACATCTTCCTCGGCACCGGGCTGGGATCGCGCTCCTACGCGATCATCGGCCAGGGGACGATCAGCCGCATCATCGAGTCGCGACCCGAGGAGCTGCGCATCATGCTCGAGGAAGCGGCCGGGGTGTCCAAGTACAAGGAGCGCCGTCGCGAGACCGAGGGACGGCTGCACGGCACGCGGGAGAACCTGCAGCGGGTGCAGGACATCCTGCGCGAACTCGGCAGCCAGCTCGACAAGCTCGAGCAGCAGGCCGGCGTCGCCCGGCGCTACCGCGAGCTGCAGCAGCAGGCGCTGTTCGCGCAACAGGCGCTGTGGCTGCTGCGGCTGCGCGAGGCCGAACAGCGGCAGGCGCAGCAGCACGCGCAGACCGGTGCCGCGCAGCTGCAGCTCGAGCAGCACACGGCGCGGCTGCGCGCCGCCGAGGCCGAGCTGGAGCAGCTGCGCCAGTCCCAGCAGGCCGCGGCCGATTCGCTGCATGCGGCACAGGCCGGACTCTACGCGGCGCAGGCCGAGGTTTCGCGGCTGGAGGCGCAGATCCGCTTCGTGGTGGAGGCGCGCGAGCGCGCCCAGGGCAATCACCAGCACCTGCGCGAGCAGCTCGAACAGTGGCAGCAACGCCTGCAGGCGGCGCAACGCGATGCCGACGCGGCGGCGGCGCAGATCGACGCCGCCGAGCAGGCGCAGCAGCAGGCGCAACTGCAGGTGCAGCAGCACGCCGAGCGGCTGCCGGCGCTGGAGGTCGCGCTGGCCGACTCCCAGATGCGCGCCACCGAGCAGCGCGCGCAGGCCGCGGCGGCGCGCCAGCGGCTGCAGGCCCAGGCCGATTGGCAACGCAGCCTGGCGCAGCAGCGCCAGGCTGTCGAGGGGCGGCTGCAGCGGCTGCAGGCCGAGCGCCGCCAGCTCAGCCTGCCCGACGCGCGTCGCCTGGCCGACCTGCAACAGCAGCAGCAGGTGCTGCAGACGGCCTGCAGCCGCGCGCAGCAGGAGGTGCACGAGGCGCAGCGGCAGTTGCCCGAAATGCAGCAGCTGCGCCAGCAGGCGCAGCAGCAGGCGCAGCAGGCGCAGGCGGCGCTGACCTCGACCGCGGCGCGCCTGCAGGCCCTCAAGTCCCTGCAGCACAAGGTGGTCACCGAGGGTCGCTTGCAGCCCTGGCTGCAGCGCCACGGCCTGGATGGCCTGGCCCAGCTGTGGAGTCGCATCCATATCGAGCCGGGGTGGGAGACCGCGCTCGAGGCCGCGTTGCGCGAGCGCCTGGCGGCGCTGCAGGTGCGCGCGCTGGACGCGATGGCCGCTTTTGCCGACGACCCGCCGCCGGCCAAACTGAGCTTCTACACGCCCGCCGCGCAGGCGCAGACCGCGTCGGCGGAAGCTGCGTCGGCGGAAGCGGCGTCGGCGGCGCTGCCGCTGCTGGCGCGGCTGCTGCGGGTCGACGACCCGCAGCTGCGCGCGGTGCTCGAGGACTGGCTGGCCGCGGTGCATACCGCCGACACGCTGGCCGAGGCGATGCGCTTGCGCGGGCAACTGGCCGCGGGGGCGCAGCTCGTGACCCCGCAGGGGCATGTGGTCAGCCGCCACAGCGTCAGCCTGTACGCTGCCGACAGCGAGCAGGCGGGGGTGCTGGCGCGCGCGCAGGAGATCGACAACCTGGAGCATCAGCAGCGCGCCCAGCGCCTGCTGGCCGAACAGGCGCACGATGCCGCGGCGCAGCTCGACGCGCGCGTCGCGCTGGCGCAGCAGCAGGCCGAGCAGGCGCAACGCGACCTGCAATCGCTCACCGCCCAGTCGCACGCCGCGCAGGTCGAGCGCCTGAAGCTGGAACAGCAGCAGGAGCAGGCGCAAAGCCAGGCGCGCCGGCTCGATGCCGACCTCGAGGAGGTGCTGGCCCAGGCCGACGAACTGGCCGCGCAATGGGCCGAGGCCGAGGCGCGCTTCGAGCAGCTCGACGCCGAGCTGGCGGGCTGCCAGCAGCAGCAGGCCGACGACGACGAGCGGGTGCAGTGCGAGCAGCGCGAACTCGCGCAGGCGCGCGAGCTGCTGCGCGAGCTCGAGCAGCGGCAGGCCGAGGCGACCTATGCGTTGCGCAGCCTGCACCAGCGGCGCGACGACGCCGCGCGCACCGGCGACACGGCGCGCCAGCAGATCGAGGCCGTCGAGGCGCGCCTGGCGCAGGCGGCGCGCGAGCTCGAGGGCCTGCACGACGAGGAGGCGCGCGCCGGACTGCAGCAGGCGCTGCAGGCGCGCGCGGCCGCCGAGGATCTGCTGCAGCGCCGGCGCGTCGCCCACGACGAGCTCAGCGAGCAGCTGCGCTCGCTGGAACAGCAACGGCTGCGGCAGGAGCGCGAGCTCGAGCCGCTGCGCGAGGCCATCGGCCAGTGCCAGCTGCAGGAGCAGGAGGCGCGGCTGCAGGCGCTGCAATACTCCCAGCAGCTCGACGAGGCGCAGGTCGACCGCGAGCAGCTCGGGCAGCAGTTGCGCCAGGGCGCCGACGGCCAGCCCGATCCCGATCGGCTCGCCCGCGACAGCCAGCGGCTGCAGCGCGAGATCGCCGCGCTGGGGGCGGTCAACCTGGCGGCGCTGGAGGAATTGCAGCAGTCGCGCGAACGCAAGGACTTCCTGCAGGCCCAGCATTCCGATCTCGAGCAGGCCGCGGGCACGCTGGAAGACGCGATCCGGCGCATCGACGCCGAGACCCGCACCCAGCTGCGAGAGACCTTCGACGAGGTCAACCGGCACTTCGGGCGGCTGTTCCCCGAACTGTTCGGCGGCGGCTCGGCGCGACTGATCATGACCGGCGAGGAGATCCTCGATGCCGGCGTGCAGGTGATGGCGCAGCCGCCCGGCAAGCGCAACAGCACCATCCACCTGCTGTCGGGCGGGGAGAAGGCGCTGGTGGCCATCGCGCTGGTGTTCGGGATCTTCCATCTGAACCCGGCGCCCTTTTGCATCCTCGACGAGGTCGACGCCCCGCTGGACGACGCCAACACCGAGCGTTTCGCGCGCCTGGTCGAGTCCATGTCCGAGGCCACGCAGTTCCTGTTCATTTCCCACAATAAGATTGCGATGGCGATGGCCGAGCAGCTGGTCGGCGTGACCATGCAGGAGCAGGGCGTTTCGCGGCTGGTCGCGGTGGAGCTCGATGCCGCCGCGCGCATGGCCGCCGCCTGAGCCCGCTGCGCGCTGCGCGACGCCACCGATTTCAGACTAAAGGCACGTTATGGGTCCCTTGCAGCAAGCCTTGGCCACGGTCGGGGTGCTGATCATCGCGGCTGTGCTCGGCTACAACCTCTGGCAGGGCTGGCGGCTGCGCCGCCGCCGGCTGCGCGCCGAACCCGACGCGCCGGCGCCCGGCGACGCCTTTGCCGCGACGACCCCCGAGCAGCGCGTGGAACCCGGGCTGGACGAACCGCTGGACGACGCGCAGCAGCAGGCGGCGGCGCCCGCGGCGGCCGCCGAGGCGCCTCGCGCGCGTGCCCCGCTGGCGCGCATCGATCCGCTGATCGACGCCATCGCCAGTTTCGTGCTCGACCAGCCGGTGCCGGGAGAGGCGCTGCAGCCCCGGCTGCCGCGCAGCGCCCGCGCCGGCACCAAGCCGCTGCTGTTCGAGGGTCGCAACGCCGCCAGCGGCGCCTGGGAGCCGCTGCAGCCCGGGCAGCGCTACGCCGAGGTGCAGGCTGCCGTGCAGCTGGCCAGCCGCTCGGGTGCGCTCAACGCCATCGAGTATTCGGAATTCGTCACCAAATGCCACGCGCTGGGCGAGGCGCTCGGGGTCGCTCCCGACCTGCCCGACATGGCCGAGGTGCTCGAGCAGGCGCGCGAGCTCGACGGTTTCGCCGCCGGCAACGACGCCCAGCTGTCGATCAACCTGCAGGCGCAAGGCGTGGCCTGGGGGCTGGACTACCTGCGCCAGCAGGCGCAGGCCTGCGGCTTCACGACCAACCTGGCCGCCGGGCGCATGGCGCTGGTCGAGGCGCTGGCCGACGGCGGCGATGCGACGCCCCGCCGCTACGCGGTGGTGCAGTTGCAGTTCGACGCCCATGCCGAACTCGCCGACGACCCGGCGATGCCGGTGGCGCGCGCGACCCTGCTGCTCGACGTGCCCCAGGTGCCGCAGGCGCTGCGCCCCTTCGCGCGCATGCGCGAGGTCGCCGGGCAGCTGGCGCAGGCGCTGGGCGCGCGCCAGGTCGACGACAACGGCGCGCCGCTGTCGGCCACTGCGCTGGACCAGATCGAGGTGCAGCTGCAGCATCTGTACGGTTCGCTGGAGTCGCGCGGCCTGGGCGCCGGCAGCGCGGCCGCGCAGCGGCTGTTCGCCTGAGCCCGGCGCGCGGCGCTGAGCATGTCCCCCGATCCGGCCCGCCAGCCAGCACCCGCCGAGCGCGCGCGCCGGCTGCGCGAGGAACTGCGGCGCTACGACCACGCCTACTACGTGCTCGACGCGCCGCTGATCCCCGACGCCGACTACGACGCGCTGTTTCGCGAGCTGCAGGATCTCGAGCAGCGCTGGCCCGAGCTGCGCAGCGCCGATTCGCCGACGCAGCGCGTCGGCGGCAGCGCGCTGCCCGAGTTCGCCTCGGTGCGCCACGAGGTGCCGATGCTGTCCATCCGCACCGAGACCGACACCACCGCGCAGGGTGCTCTGGCCTTCGATCGCCGGCTGCGCAACCGCCTCGGGCTGGACGACGACGCGCCGCCGCTGGCCTACGAGGCCGAGCTCAAGTTCGACGGCCTGGCGATCAGCCTGCACTACGAGCACGGGGTGCTGGTGCTGGGAGCCACGCGCGGCGACGGCCAGACCGGCGAGGACGTGACCCAGAACGTGCGCACCATCCGCAACCTGCCGCTGCGGCTGCAGGGCGAAGCGCCCGCATGGCTGGAGGTCAGGGGCGAGGTGCTGATGAAGCGCGCCGATTTCCTGCGCTACAACGAGCGGCAGCGAGCGCGCGGGCTGCCGACCCTGGTCAACCCGCGCAACGGCGCCGCAGGCAGCATCCGCCAGCTCGACCCGCGCGTGGCCGCGCAGCGCCCGCTGTCCTTCTACGCCTACGGCTGGGGCGAGATCCGCGGCTGGCCGGCGCAGCCCGACACCCAGCACGGCATGCTCGAGGCCTTCGCCCGCATGGGGCTGCCGGTGGCCGAGCAGCGCGCCCACGGCAGCGGGCCCGAGCTGCTGGTGCGCTTCCATGAACGCATCCTCGGCGAGCGCGACAGCCTGCCCTTCGACATCGACGGCGTGGTCTACAAGGTCGACAGCCTGGCGCTGCAGCGCGAGCTGGGATTCCGCAACCGCGAGCCCGTGTGGGCGGTCGCCCACAAGTACCCGGCGCAGGAGCGCAGCACCCGGCTGCTGGCCATCGAGGTGCAGGTCGGGCGCACCGGCAAGCTGACCCCGGTGGCGCGACTGGAGCCGGTGTTCGTGGGCGGGGTGACGGTGACCAACGCCACGCTGCACAACGAGGACGAGGCGCGGCGCAAGGACGTGCGGGTCGGCGACACGGTGATCGTGCGCCGCGCCGGCGACGTCATCCCGGAGATCGTCGGCGTCGTCGCCGAGCGCCGGCCGCCCGGAGCGCCGGCGTTCGACCTGCAGGCCCAGTTGCAGGGTCGATGCCCGGTCTGCGGCTCGCAGATCGAACGCGAACCGGGGGAGGTCGACTGGCGCTGCAGCGGAGGTCTGTACTGCGGCGCGCAGCGCAAGCAGGCGCTGCTGCACTATGCCAGCCGGCTCGCGATGGACATCGAGGGGCTGGGAGAGAAGCTGGTCGACCAGCTGGTCGACACCGGGCTGGTGCGCAGCCTGCCCGACATCTACGCGCTGCGCGAGCCGCAGCTGGCCGCGCTGCCGCGCATGGCCGACAAGAGCGCGGCCAACCTGGTGCGGGCGATCCAGGGCAGCCTGCACACCACGCTGGCGCGTTTTGTCTACGCGCTGGGAATCCGCCACGTCGGCGAGGCGACCGCGAAGGACCTGGCCCGGCATTTCGGGACCCTGCAGGCGCTGCTGGACGCCGACGAGCCGCGCCTGCAGCAGGTCAGCGACGTCGGGCCGGTGGTGGCCCGCAGCATCCACACCTTTTTCGCCCAGCCCCACAACCGCGAGGTGGTGCAGCAGTTGCTTGCCGCCGGGGTGCGATGGCAGGAGACCGCTGCGCCGGCGGCCTCGGCCCCGCTGGCCGGCCTCGGCTTCGTGCTGACCGGCACGCTGCCCACCCTCGGTCGGGAGCAGGCGCGCGAACGCATCGAGGCGGCGGGCGGCAAGGTCAGCGGCTCGGTTTCGCGCAAGACCTCCTATGTGGTCGCGGGCGCCGAGCCGGGGAGCAAGCTGGACAAGGCGCGCGAATTGGGGATCGCCATCCTCGACGAGGATGCGCTGCTGCGGCTGCTGCAGGACGGCGCGCGGCCCGACTGAGCATGGGCGGCGACGCGCACTGGCTGCTGGGCGTCGACCTCGGTGGGACCAAGGTCGAATGCGCGGCGCTGCGCGGCGACGGCACGATCGGCCCGCGGCGTCGCGTGCCGACGCCGCACGGCGACTATGCCGGCACGCTGCGCGCCATCGCAGCGGTGGTGGCCGGGGTCGAGTCGGAGCTGGGTCCCCGCGTCGGTGCGCCGCGGCCGCTGGGGGTGGCCATCCCCGGCTCGGAGTCGCCGCTCGATCGGCGCATCCGCAACGCCAACTCGCGGGTGCTCAACGGCCGCGAACTGGCCAGCGACCTGGCGCAGGAACTGCGGCGCCCGGTGCGGCTGTGCAACGATGCCAACGCGCTGGCCGCCAGCGAGGCCGCGCCCGATGGCGCCGCCGGCGACTGCGACGGGGTGTTCGCCGCCATCCTGGGCACCGGGGTCGGCGCCGGCATCGCCTGCGGCGGCCGGGTGCTGGCCGGCGCCAACGCGCTGGCCGGCGAGTGGGGCCACAACCCGCTGCCGTGGCCGCGCCCGGAGCCGGCCTGGCAGGAGTGGCCGCCCCGGCGCTGCTGGTGCGGGCAGTCGGGCTGCGTGGAGACCTACCTGTGCGGCGGCGCGCTGGCCGCCGACCATGCCCGCGCCTGCGGCGAGGCGGCGCCGCTGGCGGGCGGCGCGCAGGCCGTGCTGCAAGCCATGCGCGACGGCGACCGCTGCGCGCGTGCGGCCTGGGTGCGCTATTGCGACCGGCTGGCGCGCGCGCTGGCGCAGGTGATCAACCTGCTCGACCCCGACTGCATCGTGCTCGGCGGCGGGCTGAGCCTGGCCTGCGAACTGTACGAGGAGGTGCCGGCGCGCTGGTCGGCCTGGGTGTTCAGCCCGCAGCCGCCGCGCACCCGGCTGCTGCGCGCCCGCCATGGCGACTCCTCGGGGGTGCGCGGCGCGGCCTGGCTGTGGCGCGACCCGCCCGCGCGCTGAGATCCCCGCCGGCGCCGGAGGCCGGCGGCTCAGGCGGTGGCGGGCGCGCCGGCCTGCAGCAGGCGGCGCATGTAGCTGCCGACCCCCTGCGCGACGTCGGCGAAGGCGTGCTGGCAGCCCACCGCGCGCAGGGCGCGCAGGTCGGCCTCGGTGTGGCATTGGTACTTGCCGTGCAGCGCCGGCGGGAAGTCGATGTATCCCAGCAGCTGTTCGTCGACCATCTGCTGCAGCGACAGCGCGGGCTGCCCGGCCGCTTCGCGCAGCGAGTTGATCACCGCGTGGGCGACGTCGTTGAAGGGCTGCGCGCGGCCGCTGCCCAGGTTGAACACCCCGCTGTGCTCGGGATGGTCGAAGAACCACAGGTTCACCGCGACGACGTCGTCCACCAGCACGAAGTCGCGCATCTGCTGCCCGGGCCCGTAGCCGCCGTAGGCCCCGAACAGCTCGACCCGACCGCGCTCGCGGAACTGGTGGTAGTGGTGCCAGGCCACCGAGGCCATCCGGCCCTTGTGCTGTTCGCCCGGGCCGTAGACGTTGAAATACCGGAAACCCGCGACCTGGCTCCGCGCCGCGTGCAGGCGGCGTCGCACCATCTGGTCGAACAGCAGCTTGGAGTAGCCGTAGACGTTGAGCGGGCGCTCGTACTCGGGAAGTTCGGTGAAGCGCTGGCTGGCGCCGTAGACCGCCGCGCTGGACGCGTAGAGCAGCCGCGTCCCGCTGTCCAGGCAGGCATCGAGCAGCGTGCGGCTGGCCGCGTAGTTGTTGGACATCATGTAGCGCCCGTCGTGCTGCATGGTGTCGGAGCAGGCGCCCTCGTGGAACACCGCGTCGACGCTGCCGAAGCGCCCATGGGCGAAGGCCTCGTAGAACTCCGTCTTGTCCAGGTAGTCGGCGATGCGCAGGTCGACCAGGTTGCGGAACTTGTCGGCCTCGGTGAGGTTGTCGACCGCGATCACGTCGGTGATGCCGCGGGCGTTGAGGGCGCGAACCAGGTTGCTGCCGATGAAGCCTGCGGCTCCGGTGACGATGACTCGATGGGACATGGCGGGTTGGCGATGGGAGAGGGTTCTGCGCAGGGGTCGAGCCCCGCGCTTCAGGCCTGTTCGGGCCACAGCTCCTGCGGCGTGACGCTGGCGGTGCCGAGCTTGCCGACGACGATTCCGGCGGCCCGGTTGGCCGTGCGCACCGCCTGCTCGAGGTCGCAGCCGGCGCCGAGCATCACCGCCAGCGTGGCGATCACGGTGTCGCCGGCGCCCGAGACGTCGAACACCTCCTTGGCCTGCGCGGCCACGTGCAGGTGGCCGGCCGCGGTGAACAGGCTCATGCCTTCGTCGGCGCGGGTGACCAGCAGGGCCTGCAACTGCAGGTCTTCGCGCAGCCGCTGGGCGCGCTCGAGCAGCTCGGCGTCGTCGCGCCAGTCGCCGGCGGCCAGCGCGAATTCGGCCCGGTTGGGGGTGATCAGCGTGGCGCCGCGGTAGCGCGAATAGTCGCGGCCCTTGGGGTCGACCAGCACCTGGCGGCCGCGCCGACGCGCCAGCTGCACCATGCGCTCGACATGCCCGAGCCCGCCCTTGCCGTAGTCCGACAGCAGCACCACGTCGTGCGATTCCAGCTCCTGCGCGTAGCGGTCGATCAGCTCGAGCAGCACCTCGTGGTCCGGAGCGGACTCGAAGTCCATGCGGATGAGCTGCTGCTGGCGCGACACCACGCGCAGCTTCAGGGTGGTGCGCAGCCCCGGCACCTCGCGCAGCAGGCCGCGGATCGGGCTGCCGGCGACCAGCTGGCGCAGCCGTCGCCCGGCGTCGTCGTCGCCCACCACGCTGAGCAGCGTGGTCTGCGCCCCCAGCGTGGCTGCGTTGAGCGCGACGTTGGCCGCACCGCCCAGGCGGTCCTGCTCGCGCTGCACCAGCGCCACCGGAACCGGCGCCTCGGGGGAGATGCGCTCGACGCTGCTGAACCAGTAGCGGTCGAGCATCACGTCGCCGACCACCAGCACGCGCGCCTGGCCGAGTTGCCGGCTGTTCATGGGTGGGTCAACGCCAGCTCCTCGCTGCGCCGCGGCGGGTAGGTGTCCCAGCCCATGCAGGCCGGGCAGTGCCAGGTATGGTTGCGCGCCTCGAAGCCGCAGGCCGCGCAGCGGTAGCGCTGGCGGTTGTCCAGCGCGCCGTCGAGCGCCTGCGCCACCGCGGCGCGCAAGCCCTCGTCGGCCGCGCCGCCGCCGGCGCATTCCACCGCGCGACGCGCCGCCAGCAGGCTCTTGTGGGCCTGCAGGTACTGCAGGCTCAGCCGTCGGCGCTGCTCGGCGTCGTCCTCCAGCGCAAGCAGCGCGTCGAGCAGTTCGATCGCCGGGGTTTCCTGCAGCTGCACCCGCAGCCACTCGCGCCCGGCGTCGACCTGCCCGGTTTCGCGAAACAGCCGGGCGATGTCGGCCGCCACCACCGCGGTGAAGTCGGGTCGCAGCGTGGCGATATGCCGCAGGTAGCCCAGCGCCTGCTCGCCCTGGCCCTGTTGCTGGGCGATCAGCGAGCGCAGCTGCCACGGCCGCACCGCCTGCGGGTCGGCGGCGCCGGCGCGCTCCAGCGAATCCAGCGCGGCCACGAGGTCGCCGTCGCGGCGCTGGCGCAACGCGATTTCGCACCAGTAATGGGCGATCTGCCGCGACCAGCTGCCGGTTCCCAGGCGCTCCAGGCGCTGGGCGATGTCGATCGCCGACTGCCATTCGCGCGTGCGCTCGTGGATCTGCAGCAGTGCCGCGAAGGCCTCGGAGGCGTAGGCGGTGCCGGTCAGCGCGGTGTAGACGGCCTCCGCGCGGTCGAGCAGCCCGGCCTTGAAGAAGTCCTGCGCCAGCGCGATCTGCGCGCGCTGGCGCTGCGCCGCGGCCAGGTCCGCGCGTCCCAGCAGGTTCTGGTGCACCCGCACCGCGCGTTCGTACTCCCCGCGGCGGCGGAAAAGGTTGCCCAGCGCGAAATGCAGGTCGACGGTGTCGGGATCGGCGGTGACCGCCTCGATGAAGGCGTCGATCGCCTTGTCCTGCTGCTCGCTCAGCAGGAAGTTCAGGCCGCGGAAGTAGGCCAGCGAGGCCTGGCGCCGGTTGCCTCCGTCACGCCGCAGTTGCAGCAGGTCCAGCCTCGATGCCAGCCAGCCCAGCCCGAAGGTGACCGGCAGCGCCAGCAACCACCACAGCTCAAACTCCATCGGGGGTCCCATCGATCACCCCGGGGGACGCGGGCGGCGGCGCGGTGGGCGCAGCCGGCGCCTCGGCCATCTGCACCGCGCTGCGGGCGTTGCGCTGCAGCCGGCGCGCGCGCAGCCAGCTCGGCAGCATGACCGCGATCCCCAGCAGCGCGCCCAGCGCGAAGGCGCTGAGCAGCAGCACGAACAGCGGCGCGCGCCATTGCGTGCCGAACAGCAGGTGCAGGACGGTCGGCTCCAGGTTGTTCAGCGCCAGGCCGAACAGCAGCAGGAACAGGATCAGGCGGACGAACCAGGCAAGTACACGCATCGGGTCGGTGCAGCGATCGCTGCGCTAGCAGGCTGCGCCGTGCGGCAGGCACGGACGGCCCGCCATTGTAGGCTGCGCGGCCCGCTCAGAGACCGGGAGCGGCGTCGGGCTCGCCCGCATGCCCGCCGTCCACCAGCAGGCGCAGGGTCTTGCCCGGCTTGAAGTGGGGCATGCGCTTTTCCGGCACGACCACGCGTTCGCCCGAACGCGGGTTGCGCCCGATGCGCGCCGGGCGGTGGCTGACCGAAAAGCTGCCGAAACCGCGGATTTCCACCCGATGGCTGCTTTCCAGCGCATCCGACAGCGCGTCCAGGATGGTCTTGACCGCCAGCTCGGCATCGCGGTGGGTCAGCTGGGCGAAGCGTGCAGCCAACTGGTCGACGAGATCGGATCGGGTCATGGTCGCAACGACGCGGCGCGCCGGGTAGGCTGGGGCGGGGGCAGGGCGAGGCGCAGCGCGCCGGAGCGCCTCGCCGGAGGGATCCGGCCAGGCGCGCAGCCGGCGCGCGCGCCCGCTTCAGCTCACTCCTGGCCCTGGTTGTCGAGCTTGGCGCGCAGCAGGGCACCGAGGTTGGTGGTGCCGGTGGCTTCGCGCTGCTCGCTGGCCAGGCGGGTCAAGGCCTCCTGCTGGTCGGCGTTGTCCTTGGCCTTCACCGACAGCTGGATGCTGCGGTTCTTGCGGTCGATGTTGATCACCAGCGCGGTGACCTCGTCGCCTTCCTTCAGCAGGTTGCGCGCATCCTCGACACGGTCGCGGGAGATCTCCGAGGCGCGCAGGTAACCCTCGACGTCCTGCCCGAGGTCGATCACCGCGCCCTTGGCGTCGACCGACTTGACCGTTCCGCTGACCACCTTGCCCTTGTCGTTGATGGCGGCGAAATTCATGAACGGGTCGCCTTCCATCTGCTTGATGCCCAGCGAAATGCGCTCGCGCTCGATGTCGATGCCCAGCACCACGGCCTCGACCTCCTGGCCCTTCTTGTAGTTGCGCACCGCGGACTCGCCGGTTTCGCTCCACGACAGGTCGGACATGTGCACCAGCCCGTCGATGCCGCCGGGCAGGCCGATGAACACCCCGAAGTCGGTGATGGACTTGACCGGGCCGGAGACGCGGTCGCCGCGGTTGTGGTTGGCGGCGAACTCCTCCCACGGGTTGGGGCGGCACTGCTTCATGCCCAGGCTGATGCGGCGACGGTCCTCGTCGATCTCCAGCACCTGCACCTCGACCTCGTCGCCGAGCTGCACGACCTTGCTGGGCGCGACGTTCTTGTTGGTCCAGTCCATTTCGGACACGTGCACCAGGCCCTCGATTCCGGGCTCGATCTCCACGAAGGCGCCGTAGTCGGTGAGGTTGGTGACCTTGCCGAACAGCCGCGTGCCCGACGGGTAGCGGCGCGACACCCCGACCCAGGGGTCGTCTCCCATCTGCTTCAGGCCCAGCGAGACGCGGTTCTTCTCGGCGTCGTACTTCAGCACCTTGGCGTCGAGTTCCTGGCCGGGGGTCACCACCTCGCTGGGGTGGCGCACCCTGCGCCACGCCAGGTCGGTGATGTGCAGCAGGCCGTCGATTCCGCCGAGGTCGACGAAGGCGCCGTAGTCGGTGATGTTCTTGACCACTCCGTGCACGATCATGCCTTCGCGCAGGCTCTCGAGCAGCTTGGCGCGCTCCTCGCCCTGGCTGGCCTCGACCACAGCGCGGCGCGACAGCACGACGTTGTTGCGCTTGCGGTCGAGCTTGATGACCTTGAATTCCAGGGTCTTGCCCTCGAACGGGGTGGTGTCCTTGACCGGGCGGGTGTCGAGCAGCGAACCGGGCAGGAAGGCGCGGATTCCGTTGATCATCACGGTCAGGCCGCCCTTGACCTTGCCGGTCACGGTGCCGCTGACGAATTCGCCCGACTCCAGCGCCTTTTCCAGGGACATCCAGGAAGCCAGCCGCTTGGCCTTGTCGCGCGACAGCATGGTGTCGCCATAGCCGTTTTCCAGCGCGTCGATGGCCACCGACACGAAGTCCCCGACGTTGACCTCGACTTCACCGTGGTCGTTCTTGAACTCGTCGATCGGGATGTAGGCGTCGGACTTCAGCCCGGCGTTGACAATGACGAAATTGGGGTCGACGCCGACGACTTCGGCGGTGATGACCTCGCCGGTGCGCATGTCGCGCGTCTTCAGCGATTCCTCGAACAATGCGGCGAAGGATTCGCCAGACGTGCTTGCGCTGGGGTTGACAGACATGGATGGACTGGGCTTTCCGCGGGAGGCCCCGCGGGGTTGGTTGCAGGCCTGAATGCCGGCGTCGCGCCGTGCGTTCAGGGTTTGTCGCGCCACCACTGCAACACGCGCGCCACCGTCGCATCGACGTCGAGCTGCGCGTTGTCCAGAGGCAACGAGTCGGGCGCGGCTGCCAGCGCAGCGACGCTGCGCGAGGCGTCGCGCGCGTCGCGCTCCCGCAGGTCGCGCAAAACGTTTTCCAGTGTAGTTGAAATGCCCTGGGAAATCAATTGCTTATACCGGCGCTCGGCGCGCGTCGCGGGAGCCGCGGTGAGAAACACCTTGAGGCGGGCGTCGGGAAACACCACGGTGCCCATGTCGCGTCCGTCGGCCACCAGTCCCGGCGCGCGGCGCTGCGCGCGCTGCAGCGCCAGCAGCGCCTGGCGCAGCCCGGGCAGCACGGCGATCCGCGAGGCCGCTTCGCCGACCCGCTCGCTGCGCAGTTCGTCGCCGACGTCCTCGCCGTCGAGCAGCAGGCGCCCGTCGCGCCAGCCGATGGGCAGCTCCAGCGCCAGCGCGCGCAAGCCGGGCTCGTCGTCCAGCGCCACCCCCCGGCGCAGCGCCTGCAGCGCCGCGGCGCGGTACAGCACCCCCGAGTCGAGCAGCCGCAGCCCCAGCTCGGCGGCCAGCCGCGCCGCCAGCGTGCCCTTGCCGCAGGCGCTCGGGCCGTCGATCGCCAGCACCGGAACCGGCCGGGCGATCGCTGCGAAGTCCTGGAAATAGCCCGGGTAGGTCTTGGCCACGCAGCCCGGGTCCTCGATGCGGATGTCGGCGGGGCCGAAGCTGGCGAGGGAAAAGCACATCGCCATGCGATGGTCGTCGTAGGTGGCGATGCTGGCGCTGCGCCAGTCGGCCGGCGCCAGCGGCCACACCCGCAGCCAGTCCTCGCCGGCTTCGACGCGCGCGCCGAGCTTGCGCAATTCGGTGTGCATCGCATGGATGCGGTCGGTTTCCTTGACCCGCCAGCTGGCGATTCCTCGCAGCAGGGTCGGGGAATCGGCGAACAGGGCCGTCACCGCCAGGGTCATCGCCGCGTCGGGGATGGCCAGCGCATCGATTTCACCGCCGCCCAGTCGGCTGCGCCCGGCCTGCAGGCCGCAGGCCTCGATCCAGCCGTCGCCCCAGCGGATGTCCGCGCCCAGCCCGTGGAGCACGCGGGCGAACTGCACGTCGCCTTGCACGCTGTGGGCGTCGACCCCCAGCACCCGCACCGGCCCGCCCTGGCCGTGCAGTGCGCCGAGCACCCCGGCGGCGAGGAAATACGAAGCCGACGAGGCGTCGCCCTCGACGCGCAGGCTGCCCGGGCTGCGCAGCCGGCTGCCGGCGGGGATGACAAAGCGCTGCCAGTCGGCGTGCTCCACGCGCACGCCGAAGCGCTCGAGCAACGCCAGCGTCAGCGCGACATAGGGGCGGGAGATCAACGGGCCCTCGACCTGCACCTCGATGTCCCGCGGCTGCGCCAGCAGCGGCAGGCTGAGCAGCAGCGCGCTGAGGAACTGGCTGGATACGTCGCCGCGCACCCGCAGCGGCTGCTCGACCCGCGGCCGGCCCTGCCGGATGGCCAGCGGCGGAAAGCCGGCCTCCCCGAGGTAGTCGATGGCGCAGCCGATCGCGCGCAGCGCGTCGACCAGGTCGCCGATCGGGCGCTGGTGCATGCGCGGCACCCCGCGCACCACGTAGTCGCCGCCCAGCAGCGCCAGCGCCGCGGTCAGCGGGCGCACCGCGGTGCCGGCGTTGCCCAGGAACAGTTCGGCGCCCGGGCGGCCGAGGCGTCCGCCGCAGCCCTGCACCCGCAGCGGCAGCCCGGCGCTGCCGGCCTCGCCGTCCACCGCCACGCCCAGCGCGCGCAGCGCCTGCACCATCACCCGCGTGTCGTCCGAGTCGAGCAGGCCGTGCAGTTCGGTGGGGCCTTCGGCCAGCGCGGCCAGCAGCAGCAGGCGGTTGGAAATGCTCTTCGATCCCGGCAGCCGGACCTGGCCCGCGGCGCCCAGCAGAGGCGGCAGGTCGAGAACATCGGGCCCGCTGCGGGCCGCGGGCCGCGCCGGGTGGGCGGGGCGATCAGCTGGCGTCATCGGCGGGGGTCGGGGAAGCCCATTCGGTGCGCGACTGGCTGGCCTGGCGGATCAGCGACTCCAGCACCTGCCAGTTGCCTTGGCGCAACTGGGTCTCGAAGCCGGCCAGCGCCTGCTTGAACCATTGCAGTTGCTGCAGCACCTCGGCCGAGTTGGCCTGGAAGATGTCCCTCCACATCGTCGGATCGCTGCCAGCGATGCGGGTGAAATCGCGAAAGCCCGGGCCGGCCAGTTGCAGGAAGGTGGCGCCGTGCTGCTGGCGCGCGACCGCGTAGACGTAGGCGTAGGCCAGCAGGTGCGGCAGGTGGCTGACCGCGGCGAAGGCCGCGTCGTGCTGCCGGGGATCCATCACCGACACGACCGCGCCCAGCGATTCCCACACCTGGGTGGCCGCATCGACGAAGGACTCGGGGTTGGCGTCGAGCGGGGTGACGATCGCCCGCCGGCCGTCGAACAGCGTGGCCTGGGCATGCTGCACCCCGCTGCGCTCGCTGCCGGCGATCGGGTGGCAGGGAACGAACTGCAGCGCAGCCTTGCCCAGCGCGCGCTGCGCCGCGTCGGCCACGTCGGCCTTGGTGCTGCCCACGTCCATCAGCAGCGCGCTGTCGCCCAGCCCGTGGCGGATCTGCTGCAGCAGCGGGCCGATGGCCGCGACCGGCACCGCCAGCACGACGAGGTCGGCGCCGGTGGCGGCCTGCAGCGCCGAGTCGGCGCCGCGGTCGATGACCCGCGCCGCGATCGCCGCGCGGATGGTCGATGGCGACTTGCTGTAGCCGACGATCTCCTGCGCCAGCCCGGCGCGCCGGGCCGCCAGCGCGAACGACCCGCCGAGCAACCCCACGCCGAGCACCGCGACGCGCCGGAACTGCGCGCGCAGCGCGGCCGGGGCGGCGACGGTATCGCGCGAGGGCGGGGTGCGTGCTGCCATGGCCGCCGCCTCAGGCCAGCGCCCGCGCGAGCGCGGCCAGGCAGCGCTGGTTCTCGGCTTGCGTTCCCACCGAGATGCGCAGCCACTGGCCGAGGCCGTAGTTGTCCACCGGGCGCACGATCACCCCCTGCGCCAGCATCGCCCGAGCCACCCGCGAGCCGGCGGCCGCGTCGTCCCCGACCTGCAGCAACAGGAAATTGCCGCTGGACGGCACCCGCCGCAGTCCCAGGCGGTCGATGCCCTGTTCGAGCTGGCGCATGCCGGCGCGATTGACCTCGGCCGAGCGGCGCACGAAATCCTGGTCGGCCAGCGCGGCCAGCGCGGCCGCCTGCGCCAGGTCGCTGGTGTTGAAGGCCGAGCGAACCCGGTTGAACACATCGGCCAGCGCCGGCTGCACCGCGCAATAGCCGATGCGCAGCCCGGCCAGCCCGTAGGCCTTGGAGAAGGTGCGGGTCACCGCCAGGTTGGGGTGGTTGCGCAGCAGCCGCAGGCTGGCCTGCTGCGCCCCCGGCTCCAGGTATTCGACATAGGCCTCGTCGAGCACCACGACCACCCGCTCGGGAACGCTGCGCAGGAATGCCTCGACGGCCTGCGGCGAGGCCAGCGTGCCGGTGGGATTGTTGGGGTTGGCGACGTACACCAGGCGGGTCGAGGGTTCGATCGCCGCCGCCATCGCCTGCAGGTCATGGCCGAAGTCGCGCGCCGGCACGACGATGTGGCGCGCCCCGCGCTGTTGCACCGCGGAGGCGTACACGACGAAGGAGTACTGCGAATACACGCAGGAATCGCCCTCGGCGAGCAGCGCGCGCGCGGCGATCTCCAGGATGTCGCTCGAGCCGTGGCCGAGCACGATCCACGCGGCGTCGACCCCCAGGTGCGCGGCCAGCGCATGGCGCAGCGCGTAGGCGTCGTTGTCGGGGTAGCGCGGCGCCTCCCGCGCGGCGTCGAGCATGGCGCGGCGCGCCGCTTCCGACATGCCCAGGGGGTTTTCGTTCGACGCCAGCTTGACGATTTCCGCCGGGTCGAGGCCGAACTCCCGCGCGACCTCGGAAATCGGGCGACCCCCGACGTAGGGATTGATGCTGCGCACCGATTCGGTGCCCCAGGGCTGGCTCGCAGTGGCGACGGAGGACATGAGGGTAGGCAAGGGGGGTCGGATCCGCGGCTTCAGTCCTGCCGGATGGGGTAGGAGCCGAGGTTCTTGAAGAACGCGCAATCCCTGCGCAGGGCGTCGAGGGCCGCGGCCACCGCGGGGTCGCCGGCATGGCCCTCGATGTCGACGTAGAACACATACTCCCAGGAGCCCGAGCGCGCCGGCCGCGATTCCAGGCGGCTCATGCTCACGCCGTGCTCGGCCAGCGGCCGCAGCATCTGGAACACCGCGCCGGCGACGTTGGGAACCGCCAGGATCAGGCTGGTGCGGTCGCGTCCGCAGGGCTGCGGGGCTTCCGCGCCCAGCACGACGAAGCGCGTGCGGTTGCCCACCTCGTCCTGGATATGGCTGGCCGCCAGTTGCAGTCCGTACAGCGCGGCCGCGTGCTCGCCGGCGATGGCCGCCAGCTCATCGTCCTGCGCGGCCAGGCGCGCCGCCTCGGCGTTGCTGGCCACCGCGCGGCGTTCGACCCCGGGCAGGTGGGTGTCCAGCCACTGCCGGCACTGCGACAGCGCCTGCGGGTGCGCCAGTACCGCGCGCAGGCCCTGCAGCGAGCCGCCCCGGCGCAGCAGGTTGTGGTGGATGGGCAGGCTGATCTCCCCGCACAGGTGGGCAGGCTGGCTCAGCAGCAGGTCCAGCGTGCGGGCCACCGCGCCCTCGGTGGAGTTCTCCACCGGCACCACGGCGTGGCTGCAGGCGCCGCCGAGCTGGCTGCGGAAGACCTCGTCGAGGTCGGCGCAGGCGACGAAGTCGCAGGCGCTGCCGAAGAAGCGCCGCGCCGCGAGTTCGGTGTAGGTGCCCTCCGGACCGAGGTAGGCCACGCGCTGGCTGCCCTCGAGCGAGCGGCAGGCCGCCATCACCTCGGTCCAGATCGCGGCCAGGCTGGCGTCGCGCAGTGGCCCCGGGTTGGCCTGCTGCACCTTGCGCACCACCGCCAGCTCGCGCTCGGGGCGGAACACCGGCAGGCCCAGGCGGTGCTTGTGCACGCCGATCTGCTGCGCCAGCGCGGCGCGTCGGTTGAGCAACTCCAGGATCTGGCGGTCGATGTCGTCGATCTGGTCGCGCAAAGGGGTCAGGACGGTGTCGGAATCCATGCTCGGCGAGGGCAGGTGGCGGTCTTGTCAGTGGGTGCGTTCGAATTCCCGCATGTAGTCGACCAGTTCGCGCACCCCGGCTTCGGGCATCGCGTTGTACAGGCTGGCGCGCATGCCCCCGACCGACTTGTGCCCCTTGAGCTGCAGCAGCCCGTGCTCGCGCGCGCCGTCGAGGAACGCCGCGTCGAGCGCGGAGTCGCGCAGGTGGAAGGGGATGTTCATGCGCGAGCGCACCGTCGGGGCGACGCGGTTGACGTACAGCGACGAGGAGTCGATGCAGCGGTACACCATCTCGGCCTTGCGGCGATTGCGCTCGGCCATCGCCTCGACGCCCTGCAGCGTGCCTTCGCGCTGGCGCAGCAGCCACTGCATCACCAGCCCGGCCAGGTAGATGGCGTAGGTCGGCGGGGTGTTGTACATCGACCGATGGGCCTCCAGCACCGTGTAGTCGAAGGCGCTCGGGCAGGCCGCCGCCGCGTGGCCGAGGAGGTCGCGCCGCACGATCACCAGGGTCAATCCGGCCGGGCCGATGTTCTTCTGCGCCCCGGCGTAGATGCAGCCGTGGGCCGCGACGTCGAGCGGGCGCGACAGGATGGTCGACGACATGTCGGCCACCAGCGGCGGCGCGAAGCCGGCCGGGACGTAGGGGAATTCGACCCCGTCGATGGTTTCGTTGCCGCAGTAATGCAGGTACGCGGAATCCTCGCGCACCCGCCAGGTCCGCGGGTCCGGGATGTCGACGAAGTCCCCGTCGGGCCGCGCGGCAACCTGCACGTCGCAGTACTTGCGCGCCTCGCGCTCGCTTTTCACCGACCACGACCCGGTCACCACGTAGTCCGCCCCGCGGCCGCGCGACAGGTTCAACGGCACCAGGGCGTTCTGCGCCAGCGCTCCTCCCTGCATGAACAGCACCGCGTGGTCGGCCGGGATCGCCAGCAGCCGCCGCAGGTCGGCTTCGGCGTCGGCGAGGATGCTGCCGAACGCCGGGCCGCGATGGCTCATTTCCATCACGCTCATCCCGGTGCCGTGCCAGTCGAGCATTTCGGCCGCTGCCTGGCGCAGCACTTCCTCGGGCATCGCCGCGGGCCCGGCGGAGAAGTTCCAGGGGCGTCGATCAGGCATCGACGTCCTCCGCGCCGTCATCGTCCTCCGCGGCGTCGGCCGCGGCCTGGGCGTCCGATTCGGCGACCCGCTGCACCCCGCTGAGCACCGCGCCCTGGTCGAGGGAGATCAGGGTCACGCCCTGGGTGGCGCGGCCGAGTTCGCGGATTTCCGACACCCGGGTGCGCACCAGCACCCCGGTGTCGGTGATCAGCATGATCTCGTCTTCCGCGCGCACCAGGCAGGCGGCGACCACCTTGCCGTTGCGCTCGCTGGTCTGGATGGCGATCATGCCCTTGGTGCCGCGGCCGTGACGGGTGTATTCGCCGATCGGGGTGCGCTTGCCGAAGCCGTTCTCGGTGGCGGTCAGCACGCTTTGCGTCTCGTCCTCGGCCACCAGCATCGCGATCACGCGCTGGCCGGGCTCCAGGTGCATGCCCCGCACCCCGCGCGCCTCGCGGCCCATCGGCCGCACGTCGTTCTCGTCGAAACGCACCGCCTTGCCGGCGTCGGAAAACAGCATCACGTCGTGCTCGCCGTCGGTGATCGCCACGCCCACCAGATAGTCGTCGTCGTCCAGCCCGCAGGCGATGATCCCGGCCGTGCGGCGGTTGCCAAACGCCTCCAGCGGGGTCTTCTTCACCGTGCCCTGGGCGGTGGACATGAACACGAAATGCTGTTCGTCGAAGGTCTTCACCGGCAGCACGGCGGTGATCTTCTCGCCTTCTCCGAGGGGGAACAGGTTGACCAGCGGACGGCCGCGCGACCCGCGTCCGCCCTGCGGAGCCTCGTAGACCTTCATCCAGTACACCCGCCCGCGGTTGGAAAAGCACAGCAGGGTGTCGTGGGTGTTGGCGACGAACAACTGGTCGATCCAGTCATCCTCCTTCGTCCCGGTGGCGAGCTTGCCGCGTCCGCCGCGGCGCTGCGCGCGGTACTCCAGGACCGGCTGGCTCTTCACGTAGCCGACATGGGAGATGGTCACCACCATGTCCTGCGGGGCGATCAGGTCCTCGACGTCCAGCTCGGTGGCATTGGGCTCGATGCTCGAGCGTCGCGGGTCGGCGAACTCGGACTTCAGCGCCGCGAGCTCGTCGGCGATGATCGCGGTGATGCGCTCGGGCCTGGCCAGGATGTCCAGCAGGTCGGCGATCTGCGCCATCACGTCCTTGTACTCCTGGACGATCTTGTCCTGCTCCAGGCCGGTCAGGCGCTGCAGCCGCATCTGCAGGATCTCCTGCGCCTGCGTCTCCGACAGCCGGTAGCCGGCTTCGCCCAGGCCGTAGCGCGCGTCGAGGTCGGCGGGCTGGAAATCCCGGGTCGCGCCCTCGACGCGCGCGAGCATGTTGCGCGCCTCGCCGGGCTCCCAGGTCTGCGCCAGCAGGCGCTCGCGCGCCACCGGCGGGGTCGGCGCCGACTTGATCAGCTCGATCATGCGGTCCAGGTTGGCCAGCGCCACCGCCAGCCCCTCGAGCACGTGGCCGCGCTCGCGCGCCTTGCGCAACTCGTACACGCTGCGCCGGGTGATGACCTCGCGGCGGTGCTGCAGGAAGGCCTGGAGCATCTGCCGCAGGTCGAGCAGCCGCGGCTGGCCGTCGACCAGGCACACCATGTTGACCCCGAAGGTGTCCTGCAGCTGGGTCTGCTTGTACAGCTTGTTCAGCACCACCTCGGCCATTTCGCCCCGCTTGAGCTCGATGACCACCCGCATGCCCGACTTGTCGGACTCGTCCTGGATATGGCTGATGCCGTCGATCTTCTTTTCCCGCACCAGTTCGGCGATGCGCTCGAGCAGGGTGCGCTTGTTGACCTGATAGGGCAGTTCGTCGACGATGATCGCCTGTCGCTGGCCGCGGTCGATGTCCTCGAAATGGCAGCGCGCGCGCATCACCACCCGGCCGCGCCCGGTGCGATAGGCCTCGCGGACTCCCGCCAGCCCGTAGACGATCCCCGCGGTCGGGAAATCCGGCGCCGGGATGAACTGCATCAGGGTTTCGACGTCGGCGTCGGGGTGCCGCAGCAGGTGCTGGCAGCCGTCGATCAGTTCACCCAGGTTGTGCGGCGGGATGTTGGTCGCCATGCCGACCGCGATACCCGCCGAGCCGTTGAGCAGCAGGTTGGGGATGCGCGCCGGCAACACCAGCGGCTCCTGCTCGGAGCCGTCGTAGTTCGGGCCGAAGTCGACGGTTTCCTTGTCGATGTCGGCCAGCATTTCATGGGCGATCCTGGCGAGGCGGATTTCGGTATACCGCATCGCCGCGGCGTTATCGCCGTCGACCGAGCCGAAATTGCCCTGTCCGTCGACCAGCATATATCGCAAGGAAAAATCCTGCGCCATGCGGACGATGGTGTCGTAGACCGACTGGTCGCCGTGCGGATGGTATTTACCGATCACGTCGCCGACGATGCGCGCCGATTTCTTGTACGGCCGGTTCCATGAATTGCCGAGTTCATGCATGGCGTACAGAACCCGGCGATGCACCGGCTTCAGCCCGTCGCGCACATCGGGCAGTGCCCGCCCCACGATCACGCTCATCGCGTAATCGAGGTAGGAGCGGCGCATTTCTTCTTCCAGGCTGACCGGAAGGGTTTCTTTGGCGTAGACGGACATGCTCGGTGGGGGCGTGCGCCAGTCGCGTTGCTGCCGGGCCGGCGCGATCGAAAGTCAAGCGGGCCATGGTAACAGCGCCGGCGCTTGCTCCCGCAGGTAGCGCCACGTCAAGCCATGCGCCCGACGACGCGACGTCCGGCGCTGCTTGTGGCAGAATTCCTACGACGGACGGACCGCGGCGAGTTGCCAACGCAGACGCGTGTCGCGCTTGCCCTGCCACCCCGCGTAGGATATTGCGGCGGTTCCCACTTTGGAGATGAAAAACATGATCAAGACCCACAAGCTTGCAAAAATTCTGGTCATTGTCGCTTTGACCGCATTTGGCGGTACGGCGTTCGCGCAGAGCGCGTCGCGCGTCGACAACTGGGTCAACCCCTATGGCCAGGCCTGGAAAAGCGGTACCGGACTGTGCTGGCGCGACAACTTCTGGACGCCCGCCACCGCGATGACCGGCTGCGACGGCGCGATCGTCGCCCAGGCCGCGATGCCGGCCCCGGCCCCGGCCGCCGAACCCGCTCCGGCTCCGGCCCCGGCGCCCGCGCCCGTTCCGACCAGCGAGAAGGTGACCTACTCGGCCGACGCGTTCTTCCAGTTCGACAAGGCGGTGCTGCGCCCGGCGGGCAAGCAGGCGCTGGCCGAACTGGCGGCCAAGATCAAGGACGTCAACCTCGAGACCGTCGTGTCGACCGGCTACACCGACAGCTTCGGCAGCGCCGCGTACAACATGAAGCTGTCGCAGCGTCGCGCCGAGTCGGTCAAGGACTACCTGGTCAGCCAGGGAATCCCGGCCGACAAGATCTACATCGAAGGCAAGGGCAAGACCGACTTCCGTGTCGATCCGAAGACCTGCCACGGCACCTTCAAGCAGCGCGTGGCCTGCCAGGCGCCGAACCGCCGTGCGGTGGTCGAGATCGTCGGCAGCCACATGGTGATGAAGCAGCCCGCTCAGCAGTGAGCCCCGGCGGCCGGGCCTGACGGCCCGGTCGCGGCAGGCTGCAAGCAGCCCGTCCCCGGCCGCGCCCTGGCGCGGTTCGCAGCCCCGCCTCGGCGGGGCTTTTTGCTGGCATACTCGGTGGGTGGCGAGCCAACAGCGCGCTGCCCGCGCGATCGATCATGGAACCCTCCACTGCAAGTCCCCGGCCCGAAGCGAGTCCCGGCAATTCCGACGCGGCCGAACTGAACAAATTCGCCGAGGCGGCGCACCGCTGGTGGGACGCCGACGGCGAGTTCAAGACCCTGCACGACATCAACCCGCTGCGCCTGCAGTGGATCGCCTCGCACGTCGAGCTGGCCGGCAGCCGGGTGCTGGACATCGGCTGCGGCGGGGGCATCCTGTCGGAGTCGCTGGCCGCGCGCGGCGCGCAGGTCAGCGCCATCGACCTGGCCGAGCGCGCGCTCAAGGTGGCGCGCATGCATGCGCTGGAGGCCGGGCTGGAGATCGACTACCAGCTGTGCAGCGCCGAGCAACTGGCCGAGCAGCGGCCTGCGGCCTTCGACGTCGTGTGCTGCATGGAAATGCTCGAGCATGTTCCCGATCCGGCCTCGGTGGTCAGGGCCGCGGGGCGGCTGGTGCGCGACGGCGGCTGGGTGTTCTTCTCGACCATCAACCGCAACTTCAAGTCCTTCGCGCTGGCGATCGTCGGCGCCGAATACCTGCTGCGGCTGCTGCCCCGCGGCACCCACGACTACGCGCGGCTCATCCGCCCCAGCGAACTGGCCGGCTGGGCGCGCCAGGCCGGGCTGGACGCGGTGGAATTCCGCGGCCTCGAGCCGGACTGGCTGGGCGCCGGCTGGCGCCTGGGCCGGCGGGTCGACGTGAACTACTTCCTCGCCTGCAGGCGCAGCCGCTGATGGCGTCCCCCGATGCCGCCGCGGCGCCGGCGCTGGCCGCGGCTCCCCGCTGGCCCTACCGCTGCGTGCTGTTCGACCTCGACGGCACGCTGGTCGACAGCGCGCCCGATCTGGCGGCTGCGCTCAACCGCATGCGCCGCCGGCGCGGACTTCCCGACGCGCCGCTCGAGCAGTTGCGGCCGATGGCCTCGCACGGCGCCCGCGGGCTGCTGCAGGCGGGGCTGGGGGCCGCGCCGGGCGACCCCGACTGGGTGCTGCTGCGCGACGAATTCCTCGCCAACTACGAGTCGGCGATCTGCGTGCACACCCGCCCCTTCGACGGAGTCGAGGAGTTGTTGCGGGAGCTGCGCCGGCGAGCGCTGCCCTGGGGAATCGTCACCAACAAGCTTTCCCGCTACAGCAGCGCGCTGCTCGATCGGCTCGACCTCGGCGAGCGGCCCGGCTGCGTGGTCAGCGGCGACACCGTGGCGCGCGCCAAGCCGGCACCCGATCCGCTGCTGCACGCGGCCGCCAGCCTGGGGGTCGACCCGGGCGCGTGCCTGTACGTCGGCGACGACCTGCGCGACGTGCAGGCCGCGCTGGCCGCCGGCATGGACGCGGCGGCCGCGGCCTACGGCTACGGCGGCGCCGACGCGGCGCGCCAGTGGGGCGCGCACCATGTGCTGGAGCGCCCGCTGCAGCTGCTGCAGTGGCTGGCCGGCTGAAGGTTGAACGAATCGGGCGTGTCCGCCCGGCCGCGCGCCGTCAGCGCGGCTTGCGCTGGGCCGATTTCGGGCGGAAGGCCGGGCAGACCTCGGGGTCGGTCTCCAGGTACGGTCCGCCGATCAGGTCGATGCAATAGGGCACCGCGGCGAACACCCCCTTGACCAGCAGCCGGCCGTCGGCGTCCCGTACGCCCTCCAGGGTCTCGCGGATGGACTTCGGCTGCCCCGGAAGGTTGAGGATCAGCGCCTGGCCGCGGATCACGCCGAGCTGGCGCGACAGGATCGCGGTGGGCACGAAATGCAGGCTGATGCGCCGCATTTCCTCGCCGAATCCCGGCAGCAGCCGATCGGCCACGTCGGCGGTGGCCTCCGGGGTCACGTCGCGCGGCGCCGGCCCGGTTCCGCCGGTGGTCAGCACGAGGTCGCAGCGCTGCTCGTCGACCAGTTCGCGCAGCGTCGCGGCGATGGTCGGCCGCTCGTCGGGGATCAGCCGCTCGCTCAGGCGCAGCGGGTTGCGCAGCGCGCGCTGCAGCCACTCGCGCAGCGAAGGCAGGCCCTGGTCGGCGTATTGGCCGCTGGAGGCGCGGTCGCTGATGGAGACCAGGCCGATGTGCGCCGGATCGAAGTTCGCGGCGGAGTCACTCGGAGTCGGTGGCTGGGTGCTCATCGTCGGTACCTTGCAGCAGTTCCTTGAGTTGGCGGTACAACGCGCGGTAGTGGCGGGGCGGCTTGCCCGCCGCGCGCTCGGCGCGCGCGGCGCGGATGCATTGGCGCAGCGCCTGCGCAGGCGCCCGCGGGTTTTCGTGCAGCCAGAGCGTCAGCGCCCGGTCGTCGGCGAGCAGGCGCTCGCGCAGGTCCTCGAGCTGGTGCAGCCGCGCGACCTCGGCGCGGCTGTCCCCGGTGGCGTCGAGCAGCGCCTGGCGCAGCGGCTCGGCGTCGACCTGGCGCATGAGCTTGCCGATGTACTGCGCGTGGCGGCGCCGGGCCTCGAAGCTGGACAGGCGCGACGCCTCGCGCAGCGCCTGGCGCAGCGTGTCGGGCACGTCGAGCAGGTCGATGCGCTGGCGCGGCAGGCGCGCCAGGCGCTCGCCCAGCTCCTGCAGCTCGAGCATCTCGCGCTTGCGCTGGCTCTTGCTCGGCGGGCCGGCGCCGGCATCGTCGGCCACGTCGTGCGGGTCGGTCGGAATGTTCATCGGCCGGTATTATCGGTCGGGTCGCACCTCGGGTACGCAGCCAGCGGCCCGCGGCGCCGCCGATTCCCGCCGCCGATTCCCCTTCCAGTCGCAGGTATTCCGTGGATCCCTTCGCATACACCCAGGCCGATTTCGACGAACTTACCCAGCTCGCGCTGCGCGAGGCGCTGCAGGCCGGCGCCAGCGACGCCGCGGTCGAGGTGTCCGAGGGCCAGGGGCTGAGTGTCAACGTGCGACTCGGGCGGGTCGAGCAGGTCGAGCACAACACCGACAAGGGCCTGGACATCACGGTGTACGCCGGGCGGCGGCGCGGCCACGCCAGCACCTCGGATTTCTCGGCGCAGGCCATCCGCAGCACGGCTCGCGCCGCGTTCGACATCGCCCGCTACACCGCCGAGGACGACTGCGCCGGGCTGCCCGAGGCCGAGCTGCTCGCCGGCGCGGTGAGCGACCCCGGGCTGTACCACCCATGGCAGCCCAGCGTCGAGCAGGCGGTCGAGCTGGCGCGGCGCGCCGAGGACGCGGCCTTCGCCACCGACCGCCGCATCCGCAACAGCGAGGGCGCCGGGGTGTCGGCGCAGCACATGCATTTCCGGCTGGCCAACACCCGCGGCTTCAGCGGCGGCTACGCCAGCACCCGCCACAGCCTGTCGTGCGTGCCGATCGCCGGCCGCGGCGACGACATGCAACGGGATTACTGGTGGAGCAGCCGGCGCGACGCGTCGCAACTGGCGCCCGCCGAGGCGCTCGGGCGCTACGCCGCCGAGCGCGCGCTGGCGCGGCTGCGCGCCCGCAAGCTCGCCACCGGGCAGTACCCGGTGCTGTTCGAGGCACCGCTGGCGGCCGGGTTGATCGGCTCGCTGGTGCATGCGGCCAGCGGCGGCTCGCTGTACCGCAAGACCTCGTTCCTGGTCGACCAGCTGGGCCGGCAGGTGCTGGCCGACCACCTCGACCTGCTCGAGGACCCGCAGGTGCCCGACGGCATGGGCAGCGCGCCGTTCGACGACGAGGGCGTGCGCACACGGCGCCGGCAGGTGGTGCGCGCCGGAGTCCTCGAAGGCTACTTCCTGTCCACCTACTCGGGGCGCAAGCTCGGGCTGCCCACCACCGGCAACTCCGGCGGAGCGCACAACCTCAGCCTGAGCAGCTCGCTGACCCGAGCCGACGACGACCTGCCGCGGATGCTGCGCAAGCTCGACCGCGGGCTGTTCGTGATCGAGCTGATCGGCCACGGCATCAATTACGTCACCGGGGACTACTCCCGCGGCGCGATGGGCTTCTGGGTCGAAGGCGGGCAGATCCGCTACCCGGTGCACGAAATCACCATCGCGTCGAACCTGCGCGACATGCTGCTGGGAATCCGCGCGGTCGGTGCCGACGTGCATGTCAGCGGCAGCCGCAGCACCGGCTCGATCCTGGTCGAGTCGATGACCGTGGCCGGCAGCTGACGCGCCGACGGCGCCCCGGCGTTCAGCCGCCGGCGCGGGCGCCTTCAGCCGACGCGCTCGTACAGCACGAAGTCGTAGGCGGGCACTTCGCGCTCGGCCGCGTGGTGCTCGCGGCTGACCTGGCGGAAGCGCTCGCGCGGCCAGCGCGGGAAATACGCGTCGGCCTCGGGAGCCGCGTCGATCTCGGTCAGCCACAACCGTTGCGCCAGCGGCAGCGCCTGCTCGTAGACCTGCGCGCCGCCGATCACGAACACCTCGGGAGCCTCGGCGCAGTCCCGCAGCGCCTGCTCCAGCGTGGGCACGACCTCGGCCCCCGTCGCGGCGTAGCCCGGGCGCCGGCTGAGCACCAGGTTGCGCCGTCCCGGCAGCGCGCGGCCGATCGACTCCCAGGTGGCTCGGCCCATGATCACCGGATGGCCGTGGGTGAGCTTCTTGAAATGGGCCAGGTCGGCCGGTATGCGCCAGATCAGCGCCTGGCCGCGGCCGATCGCGCGGTTGCGCGCGAGCGCGGCGACCAGGCTGACACGGGTCTGCGCGGGCAGCCCCGGCGAGGCTTGCCGGTCGTCGCTCATACCGCCACCTGCGCCTTGATCGCCGGATGGTGCCGGTAGTCCAGCAACTCGAAGTCCTCCAGGCGGTAGTCGGCCAGCTCGGCCGGCCGGCGCAGCAGCCGCAGCCGCGGTGGCGCGAACGGCGGCCTCGACAGCTGCAGGCGCACCTGCTCGAAATGGTTGTGGTAGATGTGGCAGTCGCCGCCGGTCCAGATGAATTCGCCGGGCTGCATCCCGCACTGTTCGGCCACCATGTGGGTCAGCAGGCTGTAGCTGGCGATGTTGAAGGGCACGCCGAGGAACAGGTCGGCGCTGCGCTGGTAGAGCTGGCAGCTCAGCCGCGGCGCCTCGCCGCTTCGCGCCGGCGTGACATGGAACTGGAACAGCACATGGCAGGGGGGCAGCGCCATGCGCGGGATGTCGGCGACGTTCCACGCGCTGACCAGGTGGCGGCGCGAGTCGGGGTTGCGGCGCAGCCCTTCGAGCAGCTGGGCGATCTGGTCGATTCGGCTGCCGTCGGGCGCCGGCCAGGAACGCCATTGCACCCCGTACACCGGGCCGAGTTCGCCCTGCGCGTCGGCCCATTCGTCCCAGATGGTCACGCCGTGGTCGCGCAGGTAGGAAATGTTGCTGTCGCCCCGCAGGAACCACAGCAGCTCGACGACAATGCTCTTGAAGTGCACCTTCTTGGTCGTGACCAGCGGGAAGCCCTGGCCGAGGTCGAAGCGCAACTGGGCGCCGAAGAAGCTGCGCGTGCCGGTGCCGGTGCGGTCGGGCTTGTCGGCGCCTTCGCGCAGCACCTGTCGCAGCAGGTCTTCGTAGGGGGTGGGGAACATGGACGCACAAACCTCGCGATGCGCGCACGGCGCGGGCCTAAGATGCAGGCTCGATCGTACCTGCAGCCTCGCCGAGCCGGCGCGGCTGGCCGCCCGAATCCCGCGATGAACTCCACCGTCCAGCCCCGCCTGCATCATGTCCGCTGCCTGCACCCCGGAGGGCTGCACCGCATGGCCTACTGGGAGTGGGGCGATGCCGCGAATCCCGACGTGGTGGTGTGCGTGCACGGGTTGTCGCGCCAGGGCCGCGACTTCGACCGCCTGGCGCTCGCGCTGAGCGCGCGCTTCCGGGTCGTCTGCCCCGACGTCGCGGGCCGCGGGCGCTCGCAATGGCTGGCTCCCGAGCAGTACCAGGTCGAGCAGTACGTGTCCGACATGGTCACGCTGCTGGCGCGGCTGCGCGCACGCAGCCTGGGCTGGGTCGGCACCTCGATGGGCGGGCTGATCGGCATCGCGCTGGGCGGCCTGCAGCAAAGCCCGCTGAGCGCGCTGGTGCTCAACGACATCGGCCCGACGCTGGCCGAGGCGGGGTTGCGGCGCATCGCCTCCAGCCTGGGCCAGAAGATGCACTTCGCCGACCTCGAGCAGGCCGCCGACGCGCTGTGGTCGGTGTCGCAGGGCTTCGGCCCGCACAGCCGGGCCGACTGGCTGGAACTGTGCCGCCCGATGCTGGTGGACGACCCGCAGGGCGGCGTGAGGTTGCACTACGACCCGGCGATCCTGCAGGCCTTCTCCCGCCTCGCCGACCCGGCGGCGGCGCCCGCGCTGGCCGCCGCCGAGCAGGCGGTATGGCATCTGTACGACCGCATCGCCGCGCCCACGCTGCTGCTGCGCGGGGCGCAGTCGGACATCCTGGACGCCGACACCGCGCGCGCGATGGGCGAGCGCGGGCCGCGAGCCGCCTTGCTGCAGTGGCCGGGTGTCGGCCACGCGCCCACCCTGATGACCGCGCAGCAGATCGACCCGGTGCTGCAATTCCTGCAGCGCCACCTGGCGGCCGGCGCGGCGGCGGACGCCCGTTGAAGCCCGATGCCGCCTCCGAGCCCGCGGCGGGCGACCTGCTGCAGCGCGCGCGCGGCTTCAGCTCCCCGCTGCTCGCCGGGGTGCTGCTCGACAGCGGCGAGCCCGCGCTGCAGCATGCCGACGCGACACAGGCCATCCTGGCCTCGATCGGCGCCGACGAGGCCACGCGGGCGGCGTGCTGGCTGACCCAGGCGGCAGGCCAGCTGGCCAAGCCCGAGGAGCAACTCGGCAAGGCCTTCGGCCGCGACATCGCGCGGCTGGCGCTGGAGAGCCGCAAGCTGATGGGCATTTTCACGCTGGCGCGCAAGGGTGCCGAGACCGCCAGCGGCGACGGCGCGGCGCACAGCCGCGAGATGCTGCGCCGGCTGCTGCTGGCGATGTCGGAGGACCTGCGGGTCGTTCCGCTGCGCCTGGCGTCGCGCCTGCAGACCCTGCGGTTCTTCCACGCGGCCGGCATCGAGCCCTCGGCGGAGTTCGTGCAGTCGTCGCTGCACATCTGGGCGCCGCTGGCCAATCGCCTGGGGCTGTGGCAGATCAAATGGCAGATCGAGGACCTGGCCTTCCGCCTCGAGCAGCCGCAAGAGTACGCCCGCGTCACCGAGTGGATGCGCCGACGCGGTGCCGAGCAGGAGGCGTCGATCGCCCAGGCCAGCGCCGAGCTGCTGCGCGCGCTGGCCGCGCAGGGCATCGCCGCCGAGGTCGGCGGCAGGCGCAAGCATGCCTACAGCATCTGGCGCAAGATGCAGGGCAAGTCCCTGGAACTCGACAAGGTGATGGACCTGCTGGCGCTGCGGGTCATCGTCGACAGCGTCGACCAGTGCTATGCCTCGCTGGGGGTGGTGCACCAGCTGTGGAGCCCGCTGGAAGCCGAGTACGACGACTACATCGCCCGCCCCAAGCTCAACGGCTACCAGTCGCTGCATACCGTGGTGCGCGGGCCGGCGCAGCTGCCGCTGGAAGTGCAGATCCGCACCCAGGCGATGCACCGCCACGCCGAGCAGGGGGTGGCCGCGCATTGGGCCTACAAGGAGGCCGGCGCGCAAGGCTACAAGGGGGTCGTGGCGGCTTCGGGCTTCGACGCCAAGGTGGCGCTGGCGCGCCAGCTGCTGGCGTGGCGCGGCGAGTACGCCGCCGGCGGCGGCGCCGCGGCCAATCCCTTCGACGACCGCGTCTACGTGCTCACGCCGCAGGCGCGCATCGTCGAGCTCGACAGCGGCAGCACCGCGGTGGACTTCGCCTACGCGGTGCACACCGACCTCGGGCACCGCTGCCGCGGCGCGCGGGTCGACGGCGCGCTGCTGCCGCTGAACACCCCGCTGCGCAGCGGGCAGACGGTGGAGATCATCGTCGCCAAGCAGGGCGGCCCTTCGCGCGACTGGCTCAACCCGGAGCTCGGCTTCCTGCATTCGCAGCGGGCGCGCGCCAAGGTGCGGGCCTGGTTCAACGCCCAGCTGCTCGAGCAGACCATCGCGTCGGGAAGGGCCCAGGTGGAAAGGCTGCTGCAGCGCGAGGGCCGCGGCGGGCTGAGCCTGCAGGACCTGGCGGTGGGGCTGGGGCTGCGCAGCCCCGAGCAGTTGTTCGAGCGCGTGGGCAGCGAGAACCTGCCGCTGCGCCAGGTCGAGCAGTACCTGCGGGGCGCGCCGAGCGCCGGCGCAGCCGACGAAATGGCGCTGCGCGCGGCCAAGGCGCAAGGCGGCGGGGTGCTGGTGGTCGGAGTCGACGCGCTGCTGACCCAGCTGGCCGGCTGCTGCAAGCCGGCCCCGCCGGACGCCATCTGCGGCTTTGTCACCCGCGGTCGCGGCGTGTCGGTGCACCGCGCCGACTGCAGCAATGCCCGCCACCTGCGGCAGCGCCATGCCGAGCGGGTGATCCCGGTGACCTGGGGCGCGCGCAACGACGGGGTCTACGCGGTCGACCTGCTGGTCGAGGCCGGCGATCGCCACGGCCTGCTGCGCGACATCTCGGAGGTGTTCTCCAAGCAGAAGCTCAATGTCATCGGCGTGCACACCCAGACCCGCGGCGACACCGCGCACATGCTGTTCACCGTCGAGCTGCCCGGACTGGAGGCGCTCGGCTCGGCGCTGGCGATGCTGCGCGAGGTCAAGGGCGTGCGCAAGGCGCAGCGCCGCTGAAGCCGGTCGGCAGGCGCGGACGAGCGGGCGTGTTATGATTTTCAGCTTCCAGGCGGTTAGCTCAGATGGTTAGAGCGCTTGCTTGACATGCAAGAGGTCGTTGGTTCGATTCCAATACCGCCTACCAGATCCAGACGATGGTTTGCCTTGCCGGCGCAGCGGACCCGGGTGCCCGGGTTTGGGCCGGACGGCTTGCCGGGACGCTCCCGAGTCCCTCGCGCAGGCAGCGACGGCGCGAGCGGACCGCGTGGCGCTCCGCCCCCTTCGCACCATGCCGAACATCACCCTTCCCGACGGTTCGCGACGCAGCTATGACCACCCGGTCACCCTGGCCGAAGTGGCGGCCGGCATCGGCCCGGGGCTGGCCAAGGCGGCGCTGGCCGCCAGGCTCGACGACCGCCTGGTCGACCTCGACCACCGGGTCGAGCACGACGGCCGCGTGAGCATCGTCACCGCGAAGGACCCGGAGGGCCTGGCGATCCTGCGCCATTCGACCGCCCACCTGCTGGCCTACGCGGTCAAGGAGCTGTTCCCCGAGGCCCAGGTGACCATCGGGCCGGTGATCGAGGACGGCTTCTACTACGACTTCGCGTACAAGCGGCCCTTCACCCCCGAGGACCTGCAAGCCATCGAGCAACGCATGCGGCAGATCGCAGAGCGCGACGAGCCGGTGCGCAGGCAGGTGCTGCCGCGCCAGCAGGCGGTCGAGTTCTTCGAGGCCCAGGGCGAGCGCTACAAGGCCGAGATCATCCGCGACATCCCGGCCGGCGAAGACGTTTCGCTGTACACCGAGGGGTCGTTCACCGACCTGTGCCGCGGCCCGCACGTACCGTCTACCGGACGGCTGCGGGTGTTCAAGCTGATGAAGGTCGCCGGCGCCTACTGGCGGGGCGATCACCGCAACGAGCAGTTGCAGCGCATCTACGGCACCGCCTGGGCGCGCAAGGAAGACCTCGACGCCTACCTGCATCGCCTGCAGGAGGCCGAGCGGCGCGACCACCGCCGCCTGGGCCGCGAACTCGACCTGTTCCATTTCCAGGACGAAGCGCCCGGGCTGCCGTTCTGGCACCCCAGGGGCTGGCAGGTGTGGCAGGCGGTCGAGCAATACATGCGCCGGGTCTACCGCGACAGCGGCTACCACGAGGTGCGGGCGCCGCAGGTGCTCGACGTGAACCTGTGGAAGCGTTCCGGGCACTGGGACAACTACGCCGAGAACATGTTCTTCACCCAGTCGGAGAACAGGGAATACGCGCTCAAGCCGATGAACTGCCCGGGGCACGTGCAGATTTTCAACTCGGCGCTGCGCAGCTACCGCGACCTGCCTCTGCGCTACGGGGAGTTCGGCGGCTGTCACCGCAACGAGCCGTCGGGGGCCCTGCACGGGCTGCTGCGGGTGCGCGGCTTCACCCAGGACGACGGCCACATCTTCTGCACCGAAGGGCAGATCGAATCCGAGGTCGCCGCGTTCCACCGCCAGGCGATGCGCACCTACGCGGATTTCGAGCTGACCGACATCGAGCTGAAGATCGCGTTGCGGCCGGCCAAGCGCATCGGCAGCGACGAGGTGTGGGACAAGGCCGAGGCGGCGCTGCGGGCGGCGCTGCAGGGCTGCGGCGTGCCGTGGACCGAGCTGCCCGGCGAGGGCGCGTTCTACGGTCCGAAGATCGAGTACCACATCAAGGACTCGATAGGGCGTGGCTGGCAGGTGGGCACCATGCAGGTGGACTTCATGATGCCCGAGCGGCTGGACGCCAACTACATCGACGAACACTCGACCCGCCGTCGCCCGGTGATGCTGCACCGCGCGATCCTCGGCTCGATGGAGCGATTCATCGGCGTGCTGATCGAACACCACGCGGGCGCGCTGCCGGCGTGGCTCGCTCCCGTGCAGGCGGTGGTGCTGAGCATCACCGACGAGTCGGCCGACTATGCTGCGCAGCTGACACAAAGACTGCAAAAACAAGGCCTTAGGGTCGAGTCTGATTTGCGCAACGAAAAGATAAGCTTTAAGATTCGCGAACATTCACTGCAGAAAATTCCCTACCTGCTGGTGGTCGGGGAGAAAGAACGCAAGAGCGAAACGGTTGCTGTGCGCGCGCGCGGCAACCAGGACCTGGGGGTGATGCACCTGCCCGAGTTCGAGGCTCGCCTGCGTTCCGAGCTCGACTCGGTGCTGGCGCGCTGAAGCTGGCGCACCCTCCTTCGTTCCATCCGGCTTCATTCTGAAAGGCTGAACCATCGCTACGCTACCTAGCCGCAACGCCCCGGAGAAAAGGGCCCACCGCCTGAATCGCGAAATCAACGTGCCTGAAGTCCGTCTGGCCGGCGAGGACAACGAGGCGCTGGGGATCGTCTCCATCGGCGAGGCCTTGCGCCTGGCCGAGGAGCGAGGGGTCGACCTGGTGGAGATCGCCCCGACGGCGGCGCCTCCGGTCTGCCGGCTGATGGATTACGGCAAGTTCAAATACCAGGAGCAGAAGCGCTCGCACGAGGCCAAGCTCAAGCAAAAGCAGATCCAGATCAAGGAGGTCAAGTTCCGGCCTGCCACCGACGAGGGCGATTACCAGATCAAGTTGCGCAACCTCAGGCGCTTTCTCGACGACGGCGACAAGGCCAAGGTGTCGCTGCGCTTCCGCGGCCGTGAGATCACCCACCAGGAAATCGGCATGCGGCTGCTCGAGCGCGTGCGCGACGACCTCGAGCCGCAAGCCCAGGTCGAGCAGATGCCTCGCCTGGAGGGCCGACAGATGATCATGGTGCTGGCGCCCCGCAAGAAGAAGTAAGGCAGGCGCTGGCCGGCTGGCCATCCCGAACCGGCAACACCCGATCCGCCGCCATGGCCTGGCCATGGCGCGGCCCCCGGCAGCGCAGCGCCCCGGCGCGCGCTGCCGATTCCAAGTGCGCACAGGCCGAAGTCCCGCGCTGGCGGGCGCCTGTGAACATGTTCATTCCAACGGAGGCTTCGATGCCCAAGATGAAGACCAAGAAGAGCGCCGCCAAGCGCTTTCGTGTACGACCCGGCGGTACCGTCAAGCGCGGCCAGGCGTTCAAGCGCCACATCCTGACCAAGAAGACGACCAAGAACAAGAGGCATCTGCGAGGCAGCACCGCGGTGCATGCCACCAACATGGGCCATATCGCCCAGATGATGCCTTTCGCCTGAGCCCAGTGCCCAGGCGTCGTTGCCCGATTCCGGTATAGGAGAGTTCGAATGCCTCGCGTCAAACGTGGTGTGACGGCCCGCGCCCGCCACAAGAAAGTCCTCGATCAGGCCAAGGGGTTCCGCGGCCGCCGCAAGAATGTCTTCCGCATCGCCAAGCAGGCGGTGATGAAGGCCGGTCAGTACGCCTACCGCGACCGGCGTGCGAAAAAGCGCGAATTCCGCGCTCTGTGGATCACCCGCATCAATGCCGCGGTGCGGGAGCTCGGCATGAGCTACAGCGTGTTCGTCAACGGCATGAAGAAGGCCTCGATCGACATCGACCGCAAGGTCCTGGCCGACATGGCCGTGCACGACAGCGCGGCCTTCGGCAAGATCGTCGAGGCGGTGCGCGCCGCGCTGGCCTGAGGCGCGCGCGGGCGGGCCCGGCTGCCGGCCCGCCTGTCCGGGCGGCGGCGCGCAGCGCCGCCGCTGGCTGCAGGCCTGGCATGGCCGGGCCTTTTTCGATTTCCCGCCGCCGGCGCGTGCCGTGCGGCGGCCGCTTGCAGGTTTCGCAATGAGCACGACCACGCATGCACGGCAGTTGGTGGATGAAGCCCGCGAACTCTTCGCGTCCTGCCACGGCGCTTCCGAGCTGGAAAACGCCAAGGCGCGCTACCTCGGCAAATCGGGAGCCATCACCGCGCTGATGAAGGACCTGGCTCGCCTGCCCGCCGAGCAAAAGCGCGAGCAGGGCGCCGAGGTCAACCTGGCCAAGCAGGCCATCGAGCAGGCGCTGCAGGCGCGGCGCGATGCGCTGGCCGAGGCCGAGTTGCGCCAGCGCCTGGCCGAGGAGGCGATCGACGTCACGCTGGACGGGCGCGGCCAGCGGCGCGGCGGCCTGCACCCGGTGGTGCGTTCGTGGATGCGCATCGAGTCCCTGTTCCGCAGCATGGGTTTCGAGGTCGCCGAAGGCCCGGAGATCGAGGACGACTGGACCAATTTCACCGCGTTGAACTCGCCGCAGGACCACCCGGCGCGTTCGATGCAGGACACCTTCTACGTCGACGTCGAGGACGAGCGCGGCCAGCCGCTGTTGCTGCGCACCCATACCTCGCCGATGCAGGTGCGCCACGCCAGGGCCCATGTGCAGGCCTTCGCCGGCTCGCCCGACATGCCCGACATCCGGGTGATCGCGCCCGGGCGCACCTACCGCGTCGACAGCGACGCCACCCATTCGCCGATGTTCCACCAGTTCGAGGGACTGTGGATCGGGCGCGCCGTGTCGATGGCCGACCTCAAGGGCCTGTACACCGGCTTCCTCCATGGGTTCTTCGAGCGCGACGACATCGAACTGCGTTTCCGGCCGTCGTACTTCCCGTTCACCGAGCCTTCCGCCGAAATCGACATGCGCTTCGACAGCGGGCCGCTGCGCGGCCGCTGGCTGGAGATCTCGGGCGCCGGCCAGGTGCACCCCACGGTGGTGCGCAATTTCGGCCTGGACCCCGAGGAGTTCATGGGCTTTGCCTTCGGCTCGGGGATCGAGCGCCTGACCATGCTGCGCTACGGGATCGGCGACCTGCGCCAGTTCTACGGCTCGGACCTGCGCTTTCTCGAGCAGTTCAACGCGGCCTGACCCGCACGGCCCCGAGCCCGCGACCCGACCGACTTTCCCGCCCTGTTTGATCCATGCTAGTACCCGAATCCTGGCTGCGCAGTTTCTGTGACCCGAGCCTGGGCATCGCCCGCATCGCCGACGAACTGACCATGGCCGGGCTGGAGGTCGAGGACATGCGCGCCGCGGCGCCGGCCTTCAGCAAGGTGGTGGTCGCGCGGGTGCTGCAGGTGCACGCGCACCCGGACGCCGATCGCCTGCGGGTGTGCCGGGTCGACACCGGCGGCCCCGAGCCGCTGCAGATCGTCTGCGGCGCGCCCAACGCCCGCGAGGGCATCGTCGTTCCCTGCGCCGTCGTCGGCGCCGAGCTTCCCGCCGCCGAGCCGGGCCAGCCGCCGCTGCGCATCGGCGCGGCGCGCATGCGCGGAGTCGATTCCCAGGGCATGCTGTGCTCGGCACGCGAACTCGGGCTGTCGGCCGACCACTCCGGACTGCTGGAACTCGACCAGGCGCTGCCCACCGGCCTGGACCTGCGCCAGGCGCTGGAACTCGACGAACAGGTGCTGGAGATCAAGCTGACGCCCAACCTGGGTCACTGCATGAGCATCCACGGCGTCGCGCGCGAAGTCGCGGCGATCACCGGCACGCCGCTGCGCGAGCCGCGCCTGGAGCCGGTGGCCGCGGCCATCGACCAGATGCTGCCGGTGCGGGTGCTGGCGCCCGATCTGTGCGGCCGATTCTCCGGACGGGTGATCCGCGGAGTCGACGCGCGCGCGCCCACTCCCGGCTGGCTGCGTCGGCGGCTGGAGCGCGCCGGGCAGCGCAGCATTTCGGCGCTGGTGGACATTTCCAACTACGTGATGCTCGAGCTCGGCCGCCCCAGCCATGTGTTCGACCTCGACCGCATCGACGGCGGGCTGGAAGTGCGCTGGGGGCGTGCGGGCGAGTCGCTGCGCCTGCTCAACGGCCAGACCGTTCAGCTCGACCCCACGGTCGGGGTGATCGCCGCCGGCAATGGCGTGGAGTCGCTGGCCGGGATCATGGGGGGCGAGGCCACCGCGGTGAGCCTGGACACCCGCAACGTCTACGTCGAGGCGGCATTCTGGTGGCCGCAGGCGATCCGCGGACGCGCCAGGCGCTACAACTTCAGCACCGACGCCGGGGCCCGCTTCGAGCGCGGGGTCGACCCGGCGACCACGGTCGAGCACCTGCACTACCTCACCCGCCTGATCGTCGACATCTGTGGCGGCCAGCCGGGGCCGGTCGACGACCACAGCCTGCGGCTGCCGCAGCGCCCGGCGGTGCGCATGCGGGTGGCGCGCTGCGAGCGCATCGTCGGCTGCGACATCGGTGCCGAGCGCATGGCCGAGATCTTCGCCCGCCTGGGGCTGCCGGCGACCCGCGAAGCCCAGGGCACGCCGCAGGAAGCCTTTGTCGTGACCCCGCCGAGCCACCGCTTCGACCTGGAGATCGAGGAGGACCTGGTCGAGGAAGTGGCGCGCATCCACGGCTACGCCCGCATCCCGGTGCGCCCGCCGCGGCTGCAGGCGCGGGTGCTGCCCGAGCCCGAGGGCCGGCGCGACCAGCATGCGTTGCGCCGCCTGCTGGTCGAGCGCGGCTACCAGGAAACCATCCAGTTCAGCTTCGCCCAGGCCGACTGGGAGAGCGACCTCGCCGGCAACGAGCAGCCGATCGCTCTGCGCAACCCGATCAGCGCCGAGGCCGCGGTGATGCGTTCGAGCCTCGTCGGGGGCCTGCTGCAGACCCTGCGCTCCAACCTCAGCCACAAGGCGCGGCGGGTGCGCATTTTCGAACTCGGGCGGGTGTTCCTGCGCGCGCCGCAGCGCCAGGACCTCAGCCCGCGCGGGGTGGAGCAGCCGATGCGCATCGCCGCGCTGGCCTACGGGCCGGTATGGCCCACCGGCTGGGCCGCAGCCGAGCGCGCGGTGGACTTCTACGACGTCAAGGCCGACCTGCAGCAGCTGTGCGCCGGCTGCGGGCGCCTGCAATGGCAGGCCGCCGAGCACCCGGCGCTGCACCCCGGGCGCGCCGCGCGGGTGCTGCTGGACGGGCAGGACATCGGATTCATCGGCGAACTGCACCCACGCTGGGTGCAACGCTACGACCTGCCACAGGCGCCGCTGGTGTTCGAGCTCGACGCCGCGGCGCTGCAGCGCCAGCAGCTGCCCGAGCCGCGACCGCTGCCGCGCACCCCGCAGGTGTCGCGCGACCTGGCCTTCGTGCTGCCGCGCGCGGTGCCGGCGGGCCAGGTGCTCGAGCGGGTGCGGGCGCTGCGCGACACCGAGCCGCGCTGCTCGATGCTCGCCGACCTGGTGATTTTCGACGTGTTCGCGCTGCCCGACGGAGTGCACCGCAGCCTGGGGTTGCGCCTGACCCTGCAGGCCGAGGAGACCCTGACCGACGCCCAGGCCGACGCCGCCTGCGCGGCGGTGGTCGACGCGATGCAACGCGACTTCGACGCACGGCTGCGAGCCTGAGGCGTGCGAGCGCATATCCTGCTGCCCGAGGGGAGCCGACCATGGAAAAACTGGTGACCAGCCTGCAGACGCCGAGCCTGACCAAGGCCGAGCTCGCCGAACTGCTGTACGAACGCATCGGCCTGAACAAGCGCGAGTCCAAGGACATGGTCGACGCCTTCTTCGACCTCATCCGCGACGCGCTGGCGCGGGGCGAGGACGTGAAGCTGTCCAACTTCGGCAATTTCCAGCTGCGCGACAAGGCCCAGCGGCCGGGGCGCAACCCGCGCACCGGGGAGATGATCCCCATCCGCGCGCGGCGGGTGGTCACCTTCCATCCCAGCCAGAAGTTCAAGGAGCAGTTGCAGGCCGGAGTCGTCCAGCCGCTGCCGGCGGCGGACACGCTGCTGCAGCGCTGATGCGGCGCGCGCCGGCCTGATCCCCCCCAGCCCGCAGACCCTGCCAGCCGATGACATCCTCCTCGGACCTGCCGCCGATCCCGGCCAAGCGCTACTTCACCATCGGCGAGGTCAGCGATCTGTGCGGGGTCAAGGCGCACGTGCTGCGCTACTGGGAACAGGAGTTCAGCCAGCTGCGGCCGATGAAGCGGCGGGGCAACCGGCGCTACTACCAGCACCACGAGGTGCTGCTGATCCGGCGCATCCGCGAACTGCTGTACGACCAGGGCTTCACCATCCATGGCGCGCGTGCCAAGCTCGGGCAGGTGGCCCCGGGCGACGCCGCGCCGCGTCCCGAGACGCCGCGCGAGGCGCCGCCGCCGCTGCCGTCCGGCGATCCGCGGCAGTGGCCGCCGGCCAGCCGCCAGGAGCTGCTCGCCGAATTGCTGCTGCTGCGCGACCTGCTCGCCGGCGACTGAAGCGGCGGCCCGGGTCGCGGGCGAGCCTGTCCGTCGGCCCCGCCGCTCACCGCGGCTTGATGGCGGGCGCCCACCTCGCAGGTCCGCGCAGCGCTCGCAGCGACTGACGCACCACGTCGATCGCCGTGCGCAGGAACAGCCCGGCGATGACGCTGCCGACGACGATGTCGGGCCAGCGGGACGCCCACAGGTAGCCGCCGCCCGCGGCGAGCAGCACCCCGACATTGGCGATCACGTCGTTGCGCGAGCATTGCCAGGTCGACCGCATGTTCAGGTTGTCGCCGCGATGGCGGTACAGCAGGAAGACGCAGCCGAGGTTGGCCAGCAGCGCCAGAGCGCCGACGATGCCCATGGTCTGCGCGCCCGGCATGACCGGGACGAACACCTTGCAGACGGCCTCCCCGAGGACCCCCAGCCCGAGCGCCAGCATGAACACTCCTTTGGCCAGCGCCGCCGCGGCCTGCCAGCCCTCCGAACGGGAAAGCACGAACAGGCTGAAGCCGAACACCAGCGCATCCCCCAGCATGTCGAGCGCATCGGCCAGCAGCGACGTGGAGTGGGCGAGCAAGCCGCTTTCCCCCTCGACGACGAACATCGCGGCGTTGATGGCGAGCACGGCCCACAGTACGCGACCGTGCCGTTCGCGCAGGGCCGAGAGCTCGCAGCCCTTGTCCTCGCAACAACTCGCCATGGCTCCTCTCCTGTGCGCCCGCGCCGGCCGCCGCCGCCGGCCCGCAGGGCACGCATGGCGGCTCGGCTGCCGTTGCGGATCGGCGAGCCCGACCTGCTGCCGGGCGTGGCCTGGCCGCGCCACGCTGCCTGCCTCGGCGGACCCGGCACCAGTCTAGGACCTTTGCCGCGTTCCGGCTCGTGCCTCGCCGAAGCCGCTCGCGCTCGATCGCGTCTGCTACACTAGCCGTTTTCGGTCCGTCGGGGCGTAGCGCAGCCTGGTAGCGCACCTGCATGGGGTGCAGGGGGTCGGAAGTTCGAATCTTCTCGCCCCGACCATTGAGACCGAGGAAATACGAGAGCCGGCCACGAGCCGGCTTTTTCGTGGGCGCTGTCCGACCGCTGAGCGTCTGCCGAGGCTCCACCTCAGCGAGTCGTCGAAGCCGCTGCCATCGAGTCGGGCAGGGAGGGCTGATCGAGCGGCGCATCGCCGGTGGCCGCGCCGCCGAGTGGGGTCTCGGGTCGGCGATTTTCGCAATACGCCGACACCTGCGTTACACTCCGGCGCTTCCAAGCCCGCCGAACGCTCGGTTACCTTCCTTCACTGGAGGACACGCTACGGCCCGGCGC
>JAJZVU010000081.1 GCA_021845505.1 Pseudomonadota bacterium
GCCGCCGCGCTGGCCGCCGCGCCAGGAGGAACCACCATCACCTGGAAATACAGCTCGGGCGATGACGCTCCCGGATTGCTCACGACCGCGCGCGCCGCCCCGCCGACGCGCCGGTAGCCCAGGCTGCGGCAGTGCGCCACCGCGGCCGCAAGAGCCGATTCGGTGGCCGCGCGCAGGCTGACGTAGTCGGCTCGCGACGGCCCGCTGGCGCAGCGCGCCGGTGGTGACGCCAGCGTCGCGGCGGGCGGCGGCGCGGCCGGCGCGGCGTGCGGCGGCTGCGGGACCGGGGCGGCCAGCGCCGCGGGCCAGGTCAGCCAGCCCAGGCAAGCCGCGAGAATGCACCCCGCCGGTGTGGGCGCGGCGCGCGGGCGGGAGGAATCGGGCATTCGCGGGTGGCGCATGGTCTGGCTGGCTGTCGAAGTGGCGCAGCGGGCCGCGCGCAGCGCCCGCCCCCGCATGCTAGTTCCCGGGCGGAGCGCTGGCGGCGGCCCACCCGAGCAGCTCGGCCAGACGGGTCAGCACCCAGCCCGCCTCGCGCTCGTCGACCCCGGCGTCACCGCCGAGCAGGCCGCGCCGCATGCGCTCGAGCACGTCGTGCTCGGTGATTCCCAGGTCGGCGCGGATCTCGCCGGCGCGCTGGCACAGCAGCTGCGCCAGGTCTTCGCAGTATTCGTAGCGCTCGACGATGGCCTGTCGCGCCGCTGTCGGGCGCGCGCGCCCCGGCTCGATGAACAGGGCGATGAACGAGGGCGGGACGAGGATCTGGGAATCGTCGCTCATGATCGGCGCCAGGGGCTGCGACCACTCCACTGTAGCGCCACCGCGCGAGCGCGCGGGGCCGCTATCCTGTGCCACTGCGGGCCGCAGCGGCGACGCCGCTGCGCGCGCGCAGGCGAGGGGGGATGGTGCACGCAACACGGAAGATTCGCATCGGACTGGCGCTGGGCAGCGGCTCGGCGCGCGGCTGGTCGCACGTCGGGGTGATCCGCGGCTTGCTGCAGGCGGGGATCGAACCCGACATCGTCTGCGGCAGTTCCATCGGCGCGCTGGTCGGCGCGGCCTACGCCGCCGGCGAGATCGACCGCCTCGAGCCCTGGGTGCGCTCGCTGACCCGCCAGGGCGTGATGGGACTGGTCGACCTCAAGCTGTCGGCGGGCATGATCGAGGGGCGCAAGCTGGTGCAGTACTTCCGCTCCCATTTCGACGATCCGGGAATCGACAAGCTGCCGCGCGCCTTCGCCTGCGTGGCCACCGAACTCGACAGCGGGCGCGAGATCTGGCTGCGCGACGGGCCGGTGATCGACGCGGTGCGCGCGTCGATCGCGCTGCCCGGGCTGTTCACCCCGGTGCAGCGCGACGGCCGGCTGCTGGTCGACGGCGGCCTGGTCAACCCGGTGCCGGTGTCGCTGTGCAGGGCGATGGGCGCCGACGTGGTGATCGCGGTCGACCTGAACTGGGACCTGGTCGGCCGCCGCACGCGCGCCCCGGCCGGGCCCGGCCGCACGGCACGCTCGCGCGACCGCGAGTCGATGTGGTCCAGGTTGTGGCCGGGCAGCGAGCAGCCCGAATCGCTGCCGATGCCTTCGCTGCTCGGCGTGCTCACCGCCAGCCTGAACATCATGCAGGTGCGCATCACCAACGCACGCCTTGCCGGCGAGCCCGCCGAGGTGGTGATCCGGCCGCGCGTGGCGGGAATCGGCCCGCTGGACTATCACCGCGGAGAGGTGGCGATGGTCGAAGGGCTGCGCGCCACCGAGCATGCGCTGCCGCTGTTGCGCGAAGTCCTCGGCTGACGCGGGCGGGTGGCCGCGGCCCGATACACTGACGGCATGCGCATCCTGCTCGCCAACGACGACGGCTACCTGGCCCCCGGGCTGCACGCCCTGTACGCCGGGCTGCGGCGACTCGGCGAGGTCACCGTGGTGGCCCCGGAGCAAAACGCCAGCGCGGCGTCGAACGCGTTGACCCTGAACCGCCCGCTGTCGGTGCTCAGCGCCGACAACGGCTTCCTCTACGTCAACGGGACCCCGTCGGACTGCGTGCACATCGCGCTGACCGGTCTGCTCGACTTCCGCCCCGACCTGGTGGTCAGCGGAGTCAACAACGGCGCCAACCTGGGCGACGACACCATCTACTCGGGCACCGTCGCCGCCGCCACCGAGGGCTACCTGTTCGGGCTGCCCGCGCTGGCGGTGTCGCTGGTGCAAAAGGGCTGGGCGCACCTGGACACCGCGGTCGATCTGGCGGTGCGGGTGGCGCAGCAGGTGGCGGAGCAGCCGCCGCAGTCGCCGGTGCTGTTCAACCTGAACGTGCCCAACCTGCCGCGCGACCAGCTGCGCGGCCTGCAGGTCACCCGCCTGGGCAAGCGCCATCCCAGCCAGCCGGTGGTGATGCAGCGCAACCCGCGCAACGAACCGGTGTACTGGATCGGCTCGGCCGGCGATGCGCTCGACGACCAGCCGGGCACCGATTTCCACGCCATCGCCCAGGGCTACGCTGCGCTCACGCCGCTGCAGCTGGACCTGACCCACTACCGCCTGCTCGAGGACTGCCGCAAGCGCTTTGCGGCCCTCGGGCCGGGTTGAGCCGCCGGCTCGCCGATGTCCACTCCGGTGCGGCGCGCCCGCTTTCCCGCGCGGCTGCCCGAGCCGGGCGCCGCCCCGGCCCCGGCGCCTGCGCCCGCGCGG
>JAJZVU010000019.1 GCA_021845505.1 Pseudomonadota bacterium
GTCGGCCGCCAGGTCGGGCGCCAAGCCGGCCGCCAGGTCGGGCGCCAGGTCGGGCGCCGGTGCGGCGCCGGGCACGGCCTCCGGCGCCAGGCCCAAGGCCGCCGCGGGCAAGGCGTCGCGGGCGGCCCCGGCGGCGCGCAAGGCCGCGCCCCGGGCTGCGCAAGGCACCGGCGCGCCGGCTCGCAAGCGCGCCAAGCCCGCCGGCTGAGGCCATGCCGGCGAGGCCATGAAGCTCTGGCTGATCGCGGTCGGCCAGCGCATGCCCGGCTGGGTGCAGCAGGGATACCAGGAATACGCCAGGCGCCTGCCCGCGCAGGCCGCGCTGCAACTGCGGGAACTTCGCGCCGAAACCCGCGGCGGCGGGCTGGACACCGCGAGCGTGCTCGAGCGCGAGGCACGGCGCATCGAGGAGGCGCTTCCCGCGCAATGCCTGCGGGTGGTGCTCGACGAGCGCGGCTCGCGGCTGAGCACCGAACAACTCGCGCGGCAGGTGCAGGACTGGCGCCAGCAGGGGCGCGACGTCGCCTTTGTCATCGGCGGGGCGGACGGGCTGGCCGAGCGCATCAAGCAGCGCGCCGACCTGCTGCTGCGGCTGTCGGACCTGACGCTGCCGCACGCCCTGGTGCGGGTGCTGCTGGCCGAGCAGGTCTACCGGGTGCACAGCCTGCTGGCCGGCCACCCGTACCACCGCGGCGACTGATCCGGCCGGCCCGCGCCTCAGGCGCCGGCCAGGTCTTCCAGGTCCTGCCAGCGCTGCAGCGCAGCGCCCAGCTCGTCGTCGATGGCCTGGTAGCGCGCGCGCATCGCCGCCACCTGCTGCGGGGCCTGGCGGTACAGCTCCGGGTCGGCCAGGCGATCGGTGAGTTCGCGCTGTTCGGCCTCCAGCGACTCGATGCGCTGGGGCAATTGCTGCAATTCGCGCTGCTCGTTGAAACCGAGCTTGCGGCGGGTCGGCGCCGCGGCCGGCGCCGGCTTGCGCGCAGCCGCGGGCGCTGGGGGCGGCGCGGCCTGCGCGCCTGCCGCCTGTGCCAGGCGCTGGCTCTGCTGCAACCAGTCCTCGACCCCGCCTTCGAACTCCAGCCAGGTTCCCGGCCCCTGCCAGGCCAGCGTGCTGGTGACCACGCGATCGACGAAGCGCCGGTCGTGGCTGACCAGGAACACCGTGCCCGGATAGTCCTGCAGCAGCTGCTCGAGCAACTCGATGCTGTCGATGTCCAGGTCGTTGGTCGGCTCGTCCAGCACCACCACGTTGGCCGGCTGGGCGAACAGCCGCGCCAGCAGCAGCCGGGCGCGCTCTCCTCCCGACAGCGAGTGCACCGGCGCGCGGGCGCGCGACGGCGGAAACAGGAAGTCGCCCAGGTAGGCGCTGACATGCTTGCGCGCGCCGCCGAGCTCGATCCAGTCGCTGCCCGGGCTGATGGTGTCGGCCAACGTGGCTTGCGGGTCCAGCGCCGAGCGCATCTGGTCGAAGTACGCCACGCGCAGGCCGCTGCCACGGCGCACGCGCCCGCTGTCGGCAGCGAGTTCGCCCAGCAGCAGCTTGAGCAGCGTGGTCTTGCCGCAGCCATTGGGGCCGAGGATGCCCACCTTGTCGCCGCGCAGCACGATGGTCGACAGGCCGCGCACCGGTCGCACGTCGCCGAAGGCCTTGTGCACCTGCTCGAGTTCGGCCACGATGCGCCCGCCGGCGTCGCCGCGCTCGAGCTGCATGCGCACGCGGCCCAGTTCGGCGCGGCGCTCGACTCGCTGCTGGCGCAGCTGCTGCAGTCGCTGCACCCGCGCCACGCTGCGCGTGCGCCGGGCCTCGACGCCGCGGCGTATCCACTCCTCCTCCTGCGCCAGCAGCTTGTCGCTGCGCGCCTGCGCGAGCGCCTCGTCGGCGAGTTCGCGCGCCTTGCGCTGTTCGTAGGCGGTGTAGTTGCCCGGGTAGCTGCGCAGCACCCCGCGGTCGAGCTCGACCATGCGGGTGGCCACCGCGTCGATGAAGGCGCGGTCGTGGCTGATCAGCAGCACGGTGCCGGCAAAGCCCGCCAGCAGGCCCTCCAGCCAGGCGATGGCCTGCAAATCGAGATGGTTGGTCGGCTCGTCGAGCAGCAGCAGCTCGGGCGACGCGGCCAGCGCCTGCGCCAGCGCGACGCGCTTTTGCTGCCCGCCCGACAGCTCGGCCAGCCGGGCCTGCGCCGACAGCCCCAGGCGCTGCAGCACCTGCTCCACCCGCTGCTCCCAGTTCCAGCCGCCGAGCAGTTCGATGCGGGTCTGCAGGGCGTCCAGGTCCTCGCCAACGGCATGGGATTCGAATCGCAGCCGCAGCGCGCGCGCCTCGGCCAGGCCCTCGGCGACCGCATCGAACACCGTCTCGAAGCCGTCGAGCGCAGGCTGCTGGGGGACGTATCCGACCCGCAGCCCCTGCTGGCGCCGGATGTCGCCCGAGTCGGGACGCTCCAGGCCGGCGATCAGGCGCAGCAACGAGGACTTGCCGCTGCCGTTGCGCCCGACCAGCGCGACGCGCTCGCCGGGCTCCAGGCTGAGGCTGGCCCGATCGAGCAGGGGCTGCACCCCGAAGGCCAGGCTCAGGTCCTGGCAACTGAGTAGGGACATCGGGAAGGTGGCTGCGTGGGCGGCGTCGGGCGCGCTGCGGCAATCCGCCCGCGCGCAGCCGGCATTGTGCCAGGGTGCGCGCAGTCCGGCTGCGGGCGGGGCGCGGTGGGCGCGGCACACCGTATGATGGTCCGGTTTCCCGACGGACGCCCGGCATGCCCCGACCCAGCCCCCTGTATCTCGCTTCGGCCAGCCCGCGGCGGCGCGAACTGCTGCGGCAGATCGGGGTGGAGTGCGGCCTGCTGGCGGCCGACGCCGACGAGGACCCCGAAGCGCTGGAGGAAGCGCTGCCCGGCGAGGCCGCCGCCGACTATGTGCAACGGGTGAGTTCGGCCAAGCTGGACGCGGCGCTGCTGCGCCTGCGCCGCCGCGGACTGCCGCGCGGCGTGGTGCTGTGCGCCGACACCACGGTCGCGCTGGGTCGGCGCATCCTGGGCAAGCCGCGCGACGCGGCGCACGCTTGCGACATGCTGCGCAGCCTGGCCGGCCGCCAGCACCGGGTACTCAGCGCGGTCGCGCTGGCGTGGCCCCAGCGCGGCGGCCGCTGGAAGCGGGCCGAGGCGCTCAGCACCAGCCGGGTGCGCTTCGCCGACATCGACCCGCAGGCGATCCAGGCCTACGTCGCCAGCGGCGAGCCCTTCGGCAAGGCCGGCGCCTATGCGGTGCAGGGCCTGGCGGCCGTGTTCGTCCAGCATATCCAAGGCAGTTATTCCGGCATCATGGGACTGCCGCTTTTCGAGACGGCAGCGCTGTTGCGCCAGGCCGGCATCGAAGTCTGCGGCGCCCGCGTATCCTGATCCCCATGCAAGAAGACCTGCTGATCAACATCACCCCCCAGGAAACCCGGGTCGCCGTGGTCGCCCAGGCCGCGGTGCAGGAAATCCACATCGAGCGAACCCTGGAGCGCGGGCTGGCCGGCAACGTCTACCTGGGCCGGGTCGTGCGGGTGCTGCCCGGGATGCAGTCGGCGTTTGTCGACATCGGGCTGGAACGCGCGGCCTTCCTGCACGTGGCCGACCTGTGGCAGCGCATGCAGGGCAACGGCGAGGCGCGCCAGGCGGGCGCGGCCAGCCAGCCGCTGCCGATGGAAAAGCTGGTGTTCGAAGGCCAGTCGCTGCTGGTGCAGGTGATCAAGGACCCGATCGGCGCCAAGGGTGCCAGGCTGTCGACCCAGATCAGCCTGGCCGGGCGCCTGCTGGTGCACCTGCCGCAGGACGGCCACATCGGGATTTCGCAGCGCATCGACAACCCCGAATTGCGCGACAGCCTGCGCCAGCGGGTGGCCAGCCTGGCCCAGCAGCACGACCGGGCGGCCGGCATGGGGTTCATCGTGCGCACCAACGCCGAGGACGCGGGCGACGCCGAGTTGCTGGAGGACATCGCGTACCTGCGCAAGACCTGGCAGGCGCTGCAGGCGCGCATGCGCAACGCGCAGGCGCCGGCGCTGCTCTACCAGGAGCTCAGCCTGGCGCAGCGCGTGCTGCGCGACCTCGCCTCGGAACTCACGCGCGCGATCCAGGTCGACTCGCGGGAGAACTACCAGAGGCTGCGCGAGTTCGCCGCCGAGTACATGCCGGCGGTGCTCGACAAGATCCAGCTCTACCGCGGCGAGCGCCCGCTGTTCGACCTCTACAACATCGACGGGGAGATCGAGAAGGCGCTGGGCCGCAGGGTGGACCTGAAGTCCGGCGGCTACCTGATCGTCGACCAGACCGAGGCGATGACCACGGTCGACGTCAACACCGGAGGCTTCGTCGGCGCGCGCAACTTCGACGACACGGTGTTCAAGACCAACCTCGAGGCGGCGCAGGCCATCGCCCGCCAGCTCCGGCTGCGCAACCTGGGGGGAATCATCCTGCTCGACTTCATCGACATGCACAGCCCGCAGCACCGCGCCGCGGTGCTCGAGGAACTGCGCAAGTCCCTGTCACGCGACAAGGTCAAGGTGACGGTCAACGGATTTTCCCAGCTCGGGCTGGTGGAAATGACCCGCAAGCGCACCCGCGAGTCCCTCGCCCACCTGCTGTGCGAGCCCTGCCCCACCTGCGGCGGCCAGGGCCTGGTGAAAACCGCCCGCACCACCTGCTACGACATCCTGCGCGAAATCCTGCGCGAGGCGCGTCAGTTCAACCCCAAGGAGTTCCGCATCCTGGCGTCCGACGCGGTGATCGACCTGTTCCTCGAGGAGGAAAGCGCCCACCTGGCCGAGTTGTCGGACTTCATCGGCAAGCCCATCGCGCTGCAGGTGGAGGCCGCCTACCACCAGCACCAGTTCGACATCGTGCTGCTGTGACCGCGTGGAGGCCGGTGCCCGCGCCGGCGCGGGCATCGGCTGCTCAGAACTGCATCTCCGGCACCTGCTGCGGAACCACCAGCTTGCCCGCGGTCTTGGCGACGATTTCCTCGACCGGAACGCCGGGCGCGCGCTCCTTGAGCACGAAGGCGCCGCCCTCGATCTCCAGGTAGGCCAGGTCGGTGAGCACGCGGCGGATGCAACCCGCCCCGGTCAGCGGCAGGCTGCAGCGCGGCAGCAGCTTGGATTCGCCGTTCTTCGACGCGTGGGTCATCACCACGATGATGTTGGCGGCCCCGGCGACCAGGTCCATCGCCCCGCCCATGCCCTTGACCAGCTTGCCGGGAATCATCCAGGAGGCGATGTTGCCCTCGACGTCGACCTCGAAGGCGCCCAGCACCGTCAGGTCGACATGGCCGCCGCGGATCATCGCGAAGGATTCGGCGGAACTGAAGATCGCCGCCCCCGGGCGCGCGGTGACGGTCTGCTTGCCGGCGTTGATCATGTCGGGATCGACCTCGCCCTCGGTCGGAAACGGTCCCATGCCGAGCAGGCCGTTTTCCGACTGCAGCATCACGTCCATGCCTTCGGGCACGTAGTTGGCGACCAGCGTCGGAATGCCGATGCCCAGGTTGACGTAGTAGCCGTCGCGCAGCTCGCGCGCGACGCGGCGGGCCATTTGTTCACGTGTCAGACTCATCGTGGGGTCCTTTGCTTGCCGGGGCCGTCTCAGCCGCGCACCGTGCGCTGCTCGATGCGCTTTTCGAAGCTTCCCTGGATGACGCGGTCGACGTAGATCCCCGGGGTATGGATCTGGCTGGGCTCGAGCGCGCCGGGCGGCACGATCTCCTCGACCTCGACCACGGTGATGCGCCCCGCGGTCGCGGCCATCGGGTTGAAGTTCTGCGCGGTATGGCGGTAGATCACATTGCCGAAGTGATCGGCCTTCCAGCCCTTGACGATCGCGAAGTCGCCGGTGATCGACGGCTCCAGGATGTAGTTGCGCTCGCCGAAGCGGCGCACTTCCTTGCCTTCGGCCACCGGGGTTCCGTAGCCGGTCGCGGTGTAGAACGCCGGGATGCCCGCGCCCCCGGCGCGCAGCTTCTCGGCCAGCGTGCCCTGCGGCGTCAGCTCGACCTCGATCTCCCCGGCGAGCAACTGCTGCTCGAACAGCGCGTTCTCCCCGACATAGGAGGCGATGACCTTGCGGATCTGCCGGCTTTCCAGCAGCACCCCCAGCCCCCAGCCGTCGACCCCGCAATTGTTGGACACCACGGTCAGGTCGCGCGCTCCGAGGCGCCGGATCTCGGCGATCAGGTTTTCCGGGATCCCGCACAGGCCGAAGCCCCCGGCGATCACCGTCATGCCGTCGCGCAGGCCTTCCAGGGCCTGCGCATAGCTGTGCACGCGCTTGTCGAGTCCCTTCATTCTCACTCCTGTTCGCTCGCCCGAGCCGCCATGGTCGGCGGTCGATGGTTGCTGGTCAATGTTCGATGGTCGCTGGGAAAGCTGGATTTGTTAATTTTAATTTTCAGTATAATCGATTTATTTTCTAAAATCATCGGCATGACCGTCAAGCAACTCAAGGCCTTCCTGGCGGTCGCCCAGACGCTGAGCTTCGTGCAGGCCTGCGAACGCCTGCACCTGTCGCAGCCTGCGCTCAGCCTGGCCATCAAGGCATTGGAGAATTCCCTCGGCGGCCCCCTGTTCGTGCGCAGCAGCCGCAGCGTGCAACTGACTCCCGAAGGCGAGGTGCTGCTGGCGATGGCGCCGCGGCTGCTGGCCGACTGGGACAATGCCCGCGACCTGCTGCGGCAGCATTTCGAACTGCACATCGGCCGCGTATCGATCGCCGCGATCCCGTCGTTCGCGGGCAACCTGCTGCCGCGGGCGCTGTCGCTGTTCCTGCGCGACTACCCGCGGATCAGCGTCGCGGTGCACGACGTGATCAACGAGGAAGTGCTGGAAATGATCCAGGGCGGGCGAGTCGAGCTGGGGATCGCGTTCGAACCCTATGGAGTCGACCGGCTGCGTTTCAGCCCCTTCTACACCGACCGCTTCGTGGCTGTCGTGCCGCCCGGCAGCCGGCTGCGCGGCGGCGACGCGGTGGCGTGGAGCGAACTCGCCGCCGAGCGCTTCATCACGCTGCAGCGCCCGTCGGCGGTGCGACTGCTGCTCGAGCGGGCCTTCGCCGAGTCCGGTCGCGAACTCGCCGCGGACTTCGAGTGCCACCAGCTGGCGACCCTCGGCCGCATGGTCGCCCACGGGCTGGGAGTCAGCGCGGTGCCGGGATTCTGCGTGCAGCAGATGGTCGAGCTCGGTGCCTGCTGCCTGCCGCTGCACGGCGTGCGGCTGGAACGTCGCATCGGACTGTTCACCAGCGCCGAGCGCAGGCTGTCGACCGCCGCGCAGGCGCTGTGCGAAGTGCTGCTGGGAATCGCCGACTGGGAGCAGCTGGCGCCGCGGCCGGCCGCCGGCGGCCGCGCGCCTCAGGCGTAGGCGGCCAGGCTCTTGCGCATCTTTTTCATCGCCTGGACCTCGATCTGGCGGATGCGTTCGGCCGACACGCCGTACTCGGCCGCCAGGTCGTGCAGCGTGCGTCCGCCGCTGCCGTCGTCGTTCACGGCCAGCCAGCGCTGCTCGACGATGCGCCGGCTGCGCTCGTCCAGGCTCTGCAACGCCTGCTCCAGGCCCTCGACCTGCATGCGCTCGCGACCGCGCGCCTCCAGCACCGCCTCGGGCTCGTGGCTGGCGTCGCTGAGGTAGGCGATCGGCGCGAAGGTCTCGGCGCCGTCGTCGCCGCCGGGCTGCAGCGACACGTCGGAGCCGCCCATGCGCTGCTCCATTTCGATCACTTCGCCGCGCTTGACCTGCAGCTTCGCCGCGACCGCGTCGATCTCGGCGTCGTGGAAGCCCTCGAGGCCCTGCTTGAGGGAGCGCAGGTTGAAGAACAGCTTGCGCTGCGCCTTGGTCGTCGCCACCTTGACCAGGCGCCAGTTGCGCAGGATGTATTCGTGGATCTCGGCCTTGATCCAGTGCAGCGCGTAGCTGACCAGCCGCACCCCCTGCTCGGGGTCGAAGCGCCGCACCGCTTTCATCAGCCCGATGTTGCCTTCCTGGATCAGGTCGGCATGCGGCAGGCCGTAGCCCAGGTAGTGACGGGCCACCGAGACCACCACCCGCAGGTGGGACATCACCAGCTTGCCGGCCGCCTCGCGGTCCTCGCGCTGGCGCCAGGCGCGCGCCAGTTGCCGTTCCTCGTCGAGGGACAGCATCGGCATGCGGTTGACCGCGGCGATATAGGACTCCAGGTTGCCCAGGCTGGGCACCTGGGCAGGAAACGCCAGCGCCTGCGAACGCAGCGCCAGCCCGCCGGAAACCGCCAGAGCATTGCTTCGGGCCATCGCCAGACTCCTAGTGTTCACTAGGGGGTATTTTAGCACTCTCGCCGAACGAGTGCTAAGACCCCGACGCGAAGGCTGCTGCGGCGCAAGGCGACGGCGCGCCGCCCCGCCAGCCGCTACGCTGTCGGCTGCGGCACGTCGCCCGGCGCCGCAGCCCAGCCGCCCAGCCGCCGATGCCCGACCCCGCCGCCTGCGCGCCCCGACCCCCGCCGCCCGAGCACGCCGAGCCTGCCGGCCCGCGCCACCCGCTGCTGATCGCCGCGGTGGTGGCGACCGCGTTCCTGATGGAACAGCTGGACTCGACCATCATCACCACCGCGCTGCCGGCGATGGCGCGCGCGCTGCACACCAGCGCGGTGGACATGAACCTGGCGGTCAGCGCCTACGTGCTGACCCTGGCGGTGTTCATTCCGCTGAGCGGCTGGTTCGCGGACCGCTTCGGCACGCGGCGGGTGTTCCTGGGCGCGCTGCTGCTGTTCACCGCCGGATCGATGGCCTGTGGCGCGGCGCAGAGCTTCGGCATGCTGGTGGCCACGCGGGTGGTGCAGGGACTGGGCGGGGCGATGATGACCCCGGTCGGGCGGCTGATCCTGCTGCGCAGCTTCCCGCGCAGCCAGCTGGTGCGGGCGATGACCTACATCACCCTGCCGGCGATCATCGGGCCGCTGCTCGGCCCCCTCGTCGGGGGGTACTTGAGCACCTATCTTTCGTGGCGCTGGATCTTTTTCGTCAACGTGCCTTTCGGCCTGTTCGGCATGGCGCTGGCGGCTCGCCAGGTCAGCCCGCTGGCCGCCGAGCCCGACGCCGCGTTCGACCTGGTCGGCTTCGCCACCTTCGCCGCCGCGGTGGCCGCAGTGCAATGGCTGGTCGAATCCCTCGGCCTGGCCTCCCCGGCGCTGCTGCTGGGCACCGGGTCGCTGGGCTGCCTGCTGCTGCTGGCCTTCGTGCGGCGCAGCCGCGGCAGCCGGCGCCCGGCGGTGGACCTGGGCCTGCTGCGCGAGCGCGCCTTCGCGATCGCGACCCTGGCCGGAGGGCTGTGCCGCATGGCCATGAACGCACCGCTGTACCTGCTTCCGCTGCTGCTGCAGATCGGCCTGGGGATGAGCCCGGTGCGCGCAGGCTCGCTGGTCTTCCTGTCGGCGCTGGGATCGCCGGTCATCCGGCTGGGCATCGGCCCTGCGCTCAAGCGCTGGGGGTTTCGCGCGCTGCTGGCCGGCAGCGCCTGCGCCTGCGCGGCGATCCTGGCCAGCTTCTCGGCGATCGCGCCCGCCACCCCGCACTGGGCGATCGCCGCGCTGATCGTCGTCTATGGCGCAGTGCGCTCGACCCAGTACATGTCGTCCAACACGCTGGCCTACGCCGATGTCGCCTCCGATCGGCTGAGCCGGGCGACCAGCCTGGGCGGCCTGCTGCAGCAACTGACCGTGAGCCTGGGCGTGGGCGGCGGCGCGGCGATCCTGCGCCTGCTCGCGCCCCACGCCAACCCGGGACTCGGGCCGCTGCGCCTGAGCTTCCTGGTGCTGGCCGCGCTGCCTCTGCTGGCGATCCCCTTCTTCCTGCGCTTGCACCCGAGCGACGGCGCCACGGTCAGCGGCCACATGGGCGCGCCGGCCGCGCGCTGAGGCGGCGGCCGGCCCTGCCGCGTCACGCCAGGTCGAAGCGATCGAGGTCCATCACCTGGGCCCAGGCGGCGACGAAATCGCGCACCAGCGCGGCCTCGCCGTCGCGACTGGCGTAGACCTCGGCCACCGCGCGCAACTGGGCATTGGAGCCGAACACCAGGTCGACCACCGTGGCGGTCCAGCGCAGCGTGCCGTCGGCGCGCGCGCGCCCCTCCAGCACCGCCGGGTCGGCGGCCGAGCGCTGCCATGCCGTGCCCATGTCCAGCAGGTTGACAAAGTAGTCCTGGCTGAGCGTCTGCGGCCGCGTGGTGAACACCCCGTGCCGCGATCCGGCGAAATGGGCGCCGAGCACCCGCAGGCCACCGAGCAGCGCCGTCATCTGCGGCACGCTCAGGCCGAGCAACTGCGCCTTGTCGACCAGCAGTTCGGCGGCACGCTCCTCGAGGCCGGCGCGCAGGTAGTTGCGGAAGCCGTCGGCGCGCGGCTCGAGCACCGCGAAGGATTCGACATCGGTCTGCTGCTGGCTGGCATCCATGCGGCCGGGGTGGAAGGGCACGCTCACCGCGTGCCCGCCGCGGCGCGCCGCCTCCTCGATCGCGGCGGCGCCGCCCAGCACGATCAGGTCGGCCAGCGAAACCCTCTTGCCCCCCGACTGCTCGCGGTTGAACGCCTGCTGGATGTCTTCGAGCACCTGCAGCACCCGGGCGAGTTCGGCGGGCTCGTTGACCTCCCAGTCCCTTTGCGGCGCCAGGCGGATGCGTGCGCCGTTGGCGCCGCCGCGCTTGTCGCTGCCGCGGAAGGTCGACGCCGAGGCCCACGCGGTGCGTACCAGCTGGGCGACCGACAGACCGCTTTGCAGCACCCGGGCCTTGAGCCCGGCGATGTCGGCCGCGTCGACCAGCGGGTGGCTGCAACGCGGGATCGGGTCCTGCCAGATCAGTTCCTCGGCCGGCACCAGCGGGCCCAGGTAGCGCGAGCGCGGCCCCATGTCGCGGTGGGTCAGCTTGAACCAGGCGCGCGCGAAGGCGCGCTCGAAGGCCGCGTGGTCGTGCAGGAAGCGGCGGGCGATGGCCTCGTACGCCGGGTCGGCACGCAGCGCGAGGTCGGTCGTGAGCATCATCGGCGCGTGGGTCCTGCCTGCCTCGTGGGCATCGGGAACGCTGCCGGCACCGGCACCGCCCTTGGGAAACCACTGCTGCGCCCCGGCGGGGCTGCGGCCGAGTTCCCATTCGTAGCCGAACAGGGTCTGCAGGTAGCCGTCGTCCCAGCGCGTGGGCGCGGGCGTCCAGGCGCCCTCCAGGCCACTGGTCGTGGTGTTCGCGCCATGGCCGTCGCCCACCGGGTTGCGCCACCCCAGGCCTTGCTCGGCGACGTCGGCGGCTTCCGGCTCGGGGCCCAGCAGCTTGCCCGCGACCGCACCGTGGCACTTGCCGAAGGTGTGGCCTCCGGCGATCAGCGCCACAGTCTCTTCGTCGTCCATCGCCATCCTGCCGAAGGTTTCCCGGATGTCCCTCGCCGCGGCCACGGGGTCCGGCTTGCCGTCCGGTCCCTCGGGGTTGACATAGATCAGCCCCATCTGCACCGCGGCCAGCGGCTCGGCCAGCTGGCGCTCGCCGCTGTAGCGCTGCTCGCCCAGCCAGCCGGCCTCCGGCCCCCAGTTGACGTCCTGCTCGGGCTCCCAGATATCGCGGCGCCCGCCGGCGAAGCCGAAGGTCTTCAGCCCCATGGACTCCAGGGCCACGGTCCCGGCGAGAATGATCAGGTCGGCCCACGACAGCTTGCGGCCGTACTTGCGCTTGATCGGCCAGAGCAGGCGCCGCGCCTTGTCCAGGTTGGCGTTGTCGGGCCAGCTGTTGAGCGGGGCGAAGCGCTGGGCTCCCGAACCGGCGCCGCCGCGCCCGTCGTGGATGCGGTAGGTACCCGCCGAGTGCCAGGCCATGCGAACGAACAGCGGGCCGTAGTGGCCGTAGTCGGCCGGCCACCAGGGCTGCGAGTCGGTCATCAGCTCGCGCAGGTCGGCCCTCACCGCGTGCAGGTCCAGACCGAGGAATTCGCGCGCGTAGTCGTAGTCCGCGCCCATCGGGTCGGCGCTCCGGCCCTGCTGGTGCAGCATGTCGAGGTTGAGCTGCCCGGGCCACCAGTCGCGATTGGCGCGACCGCCGCGGCCCATGGTCTGGATCGGCTGGGAGCCCGCGTACGGGCATCGGACTTGACTGGACATTCCTGGCTCCTTGGACGACTTGCAGACGGCCGCGCAGCGGAAGGCGCGACCCGACAAAGTCTAGGGATGGCCCAGGGGCTCATCAACGAAATTCTCTTGATGGGCTCGATAGCCGATCAGGACAATGAGCGCGATAGATTTTCCGGATGATCGTCCGCGCAGCCCGCCTCGTGCGGGCCCGCGACGGCCGCTCAGTCGACCAGCGCGCGGGCGAAGGCGTCGGCGTCGAACACCTGCAGGTCGTCCAGGCTCTCGCCGACGCCGATGAAATAGATCGGCACCGGGCGCTCGCGGGCGATCGCCGCGATGACTCCGCCCTTGGCGCTGCCGTCGAGCTTGGTGAGGATGATCCCGCTCAGGCCCAGGGTGTCGTCGAAGGCGCGCAATTGGGCCAGCGCGTTCTGGCCGTTGGTCGCGTCGATGACCAGGATGATTTCGTGGGGCGCGCCCTCCAGCGCCTTGCCGATCACCCGCTTGACCTTTTTCAGCTCCTCCATCAGGTGGGCCTGGGTCGGCAACCGCCCCGCGGTATCGACGATCACCACGTCGCTGCCGCGCGCGCGGCCGGCCTGTACCGCATCGAAGGCCACCGCGGCGGGGTCGCCCCCCTGCTGGGAGATCACCTGCACCTGGTTGCGCTGACCCCAGGCGGCGAGCTGTTCGCGCGCCGCGGCGCGGAAGGTGTCGCCGGCGGCCAGCAGCACCGAGCAGCCGGCGGCCTGCAGATGCCGGGTGAGCTTGCCGATGCTGGTGGTCTTGCCGGCGCCGTTGACCCCGACCATCATGATCACCGTCGGGCTGGTGGCGCCGATGTCCAGGGTCTTGTGCAGCGGCGCCAGCAGTTCCGCCAGCGCCTCGCGCAACAGGTCCCTGACCTGCTGCGGGGTTTCGGCGTGGCTGGCGCGCACCTTGCGCCGCAACTGCGCGAGCAACTCGGCGGTGGCCGCGCTGCCGGCGTCGGCCAGGATCAGCGCGGTCTCGAGTTCCTCGAACAGGGTCTCGTCGATCCGGCTGCCGCCGAACAGCCCGCTCAGGCCGGCGCCGGTCTTGCGCAGCCCCTGGCGCAGCCGGGCGTACCAGCCAGCCGGCTGCCCGGCCGGCTGCCCGGCAGGCGCCCCGGGCACCGCCGGCGCGTCCGCCTGGCGCGACACATCGGCGGTTCGGGTGTCCGGATCGGCGAGGACTTCGGACAGCGTCTGCGACGCAGCAGCGGCGGGTGCGTCGGCCGCGGACGACTTGCGCTTGAGGAAACGAAACATGGGAAACGGGAAGGATGCGCGAGCGCACGACGCGCCGCCAGCGCGCTATTGTCGCCTGCCGGCCGGCGACCCATGCCGGCAGCCGCTATGCTGGCGCGCTGGCCCCCGCCTCGCCACCGCCTGCCTCGCCACCGCCTGCCTCGCCACCGCATGCCTGCCGCCCCCGTCGCCAGCGCACGCCGCCATCGCGGCGCCGGCAGCGTGCGCATCGTCGGCGGGCGGCTGCGTGGCAGCCGACTGGCGGTACCCGACCTGCCCGGGCTGCGGCCGACCCCCGACCGGGTGCGCGAAACCCTGTTCAACTGGCTCGGCCAGCAGTTGCCGGGCCTGCGCTGTCTGGACCTGTTCGCCGGCAGCGGCGCGCTCGGCCTGGAGGCCGCGTCGCGCGGTGCGGCGCGGGTCGACATGGTCGAACGCCAGCCGCAGCTGGCGCGGGCGCTGCGGCTGGCGGCCGAACGACTGCACGCCGACGCGGTGCAGGTGCACGCCGGCGATGCGCTGGCCTTCGCCGCGGCCTGCCCACCGGGCAGCTACGACCTGGTGTTCGTCGACCCGCCGTTCGACCTGCGGGGAATGCACCAGCGCGCGCTGGCGCAGGCCGCGCGCGTGCTGGCGCCCGACGGCATGGTCTACCTGGAGGCGCCGGACTCCGCCAGCCTGCGCGAATGGGCCGCTGGCGGCTGGGAGATCGTGCGCAGCGCGCGCGCCGGCCAGGTGCATTACGCGCTGCTGCGCGCCGCCCCCGCCGGCGCGCCCGGCAGCGCGGGCGGCTAAACTGCCAGCCCAGCGCCCTTGCCCCTGCAGACTCCTGGAGCCACCGATGCTGACCGCGGTCTACCCCGGCACCTTCGATCCCTTCACCCGCGGCCACGAGGACCTGGTGCGGCGCGCGAGCACGCTGTTCCAGCGACTGATCGTCGGCGTCGCGGCCGGCCACCACAAGAACGCGCTGTTCAGCATCGACGAACGCCTCGACCTGGCGCGCGCCATCCTGCAGCGCTACCCCAACGTGCGGGTCGAGGGCTTCACCGGCCTGCTGAAGGATTTTGTCGAGCAGCAGAACGCCCGGGTCATCGTGCGCGGGCTGCGGGCGGTCAGCGACTTCGAATACGAATTCCAGATGGCCGGGATGAACCGCCAGCTGATGCCCGACGTCGAGACCCTGTTCCTGACCCCTGGCGACCAGTACCAGTTCGTGTCCGGAACCTTCGTGCGGGAGATTGCGCTGCTCGGCGGCGATGTCGGAAAATTCGTCCTGCCGCTGGTCACCGAGCGGCTGGCCATCAAGGTCGCCGACCGCAAGCGGGCCGCCACCCGCGAGGCCTCGCCGCGCTGACCCGACCGCGTCGCGCACGCCGCCCAGGCGCCCGCGCGCCCTACCCCGTTTCGTCCCGCCATGGCCCTGTGGATCACCGACGAGTGCATCAATTGCGATGTGTGCGAGAGCGAGTGCCCGAACCAGGCGATTTCGATGGGCCCGCAGATCTACCGCATCGACCCCGAGCGCTGCACCGAATGCGTGGGCCATTTCGATCAGCCGCAGTGCGTGCAACTGTGCCCTGTCGACTGCATTCCGGTGCACCCGCAGCACGTGGAAAGCCGCGAGCAGCTGTGGGAACGCTACCTGCGGCTGCAACGCGGGCGCGAAACCACCGAAGCCACCGCTGAACCCGCCGACGCAAGCGAGCGCGGCCCCGCCTGACAGCGGGCCGCGCACCGTCGCTCGGGTCGCTGGCGGCCCGCAGCCCGCGGCCATCAGGTCGGCAGGCTCGCGGCGAGATGCAGCAGCCATGGCCGATCCCACTGCGGCTGCCGGGGGTGGTCGACATCGTCGAGGAGCACCAAGGTGTAATGGGCCTCGTCGGTCGTCCAGTGCAACCGGGTGGCGCTGAGCCCGTCGGAGGTGCGCTGCACCCAGAGGGTTGCCGCATGGCGTCCGACGCGAACATTCGAGAGTTCGCGTATGCGTACCACCGCCCCTCCCGGCGAGCGCTTGTAGTGGAATTCCTCCAGGGTCAACGGCACGCCGTCACTGCGCTCGAAGACCCGGGTGGCGATGACGGTCTGGTCGCCGGCATGCATTCCGGGCAGGTTGCCGAGGAACTTCCACTCCGCCAGCGGGGTCGAGCGCAGTGGCAACAGTTCGCGGGAGTCGCCGGCCACGGCATGGCCCCCCCGCTGCAGCACTCTGCCGATCGCTTCGTAGGTATCGCTCACCACCGCGGTCGGCACGCATTCGTATCCCGCCGCGACGGTACGCAGATGCTGCCCGGCCTGGGCGCGCATCCAGGGAGGAAGGTCGTCGATCGACACCACGCTGAGCTGGCCCACCGGGATCCCCAGGGCAGGATCGGCGCCGGGCAGAGGGCGTGCCAGCGGCACCAGCGGCGACACGGTATCGGTGGGTGCGGAAGGCACCGGGGCGGGCGCTGCGCCGCGGTCGCGTGCCCGAAGCGGGGCCGCCAGCGGCATGGCGCAGGCCGCATCGCTGCGAAAGGCCGCGGGAGATCGATGCACACCGAGGTTGCAGTCGCGCGCCTCGGTGGAACGCAATGGATGCACCACGCCCGCGTCGTACGCCCAGTGATAGCCGACGACCCGGCCATACCAGAATTCGCTACCCAGGTGCCCTGCGTAGGACCGCCAGGTATCCTCCCAGCCACCGGTCGCTGGAGCCTTGGCCGCGGTGTTGACGTTGTGCAGCCAGTTGCCGTTGGCGTCGTAGTGGGCCGACGCAGTCCACAACACCCGGTGATCGAAGGACTTGTAGGTGATGCTTTCCTGCGAGCCGCAACGGCCACACGATCGGCTGACCACATTCCAGCCTTCCACCCGGGCCTCCCCGGCCCACGCCGGAGCGAGGGCCAGCACGGCCCACCCACCGGCCGCGAGCAGCGCCCGCGTTCTCCGAAGCGAGTTCCAAAGCGACATGGCAATCTCCTGGCAGTGCACGGGTCCAGCGCAAGCGATGGCAAAGGCGCACCGGCTCGAGCCCCGACACGCCCCGCATCGATGGCCCGGAGCCCGACCGCAGCGCGGAGGCCCGAGCGATCGAACCAAGATTAGGCGATCCGCCACCGGATTCCCGGGGGAATCGTGCGAAACCCATGTTGGGCTGCTCCCGGAAGGTAGGACGCTGCTTGCTTCGGTGCCGACAGCTGGCGCCCGAGGAAGTTCCACCCTGGGGCTGTCGTCTGCCCTTGCCATCGCACAAGGGCCATCGGTATCGCGCAGCGCCGGATTCGGCGCGCGAGCCAGGTGCTGGCCAGACTCGCTGCGGGCCGGCCCCGAAGGGCCCGCGCGCGCCGCTTCACTCGGTCGTCTTCGTCGGCGCGGGAGCGGGGTTGCCGCGGTGCAGTTCCATCACCGCCACGTCGAGTTCGCCGCGCAGGATCCGGGGCAAGACTTGGAGGGACCGCTGCATCGCCTGTTCGATGGCCTGCAGTTCGCCGCGCGGCGGCCGGCCCAGCACAAAGCCGATCACCGCTTCGCGGCTGCCCGGGTGGCCGATTCCCAGGCGCAGGCGCCAGAACATCGGCGTTCCCAGCTGGGCGACGATATCGCGCAGGCCGTTGTGCCCGGCGTGGCCGCCCCCGCACTTGAGCTTGACCTGGCCGGGCGCCAGGTCGAGTTCGTCGTGGGCGACCAGGATTTCATCCGGCGGCACCTTGTAGAAACGCGCCACCGCGGCCACCGCCTGGCCGGACCGGTTCATGTAGGTGCCGGGCTCGAGCAGCCACACGTCGCCTTGCGGTCCGCGCAGCCGCGCCATGTGCCCGAAGAAGCCCTTTTCCGGCCGCAACTGCAGCTTGTGGGATTCGACCACCTGGTCGAGCCACCAGAAACCGGCGTTGTGCCGCTGCTGGGCATGCTCGGCGCCGGGGTTGCCCAGCCCGACGATCAGCCGGATCACTCGGCGCCTCCGGCCTCGGCCTCGGCGCGCGGCTGGCGCGCCAGCAGGGCCTGCACCGCGCCACGCGCGTCGACCCGCCCTTCGAGCAGAGCGCACACCTGGTCGGTGATCGGCGCCTGCAGCTCGAGGCGGCGCGCCAGCTCGAGCACCGTGCGCGCGGTGTACACCCCCTCGGCGACATGGCCGAGATCGCGCATGACCTGCTGCAGCCCCTTGCCGGCGGCCAGCTGCATGCCCACGCGGCGGTTGCGCGACAGCTCGCCGGTGCAGGTCAGCACCAGGTCGCCGACGCCGCTCAGGCCGAGGAAGGTCTCCTGGCGCGCGCCCAGCGCCAGACCGAGCCGGGCCAGTTCGGCCAGGCCGCGGGTGATCAGCGCGGCGCGCGCGTTCGCGCCCTGCGACAGGCCGTCGCTGACCCCGCAGGCGATCGCCAGCACGTTCTTCACCGCGGCGCCGACCGCCACCCCGGTCAGGTCGTCGCTGGCATACACCCGCATGCCACCGCCATGCAGCGCCTGCACCACCCGCGGCAGCCAGTCCTCGCCGCCGGCCGCTACCAGCGCCACCGGCAGTCCCCGCGCCACCTCGAGGGCGAAGCTCGGGCCCGACAGCAAGCCGGCCTGCGGCGCCTGCGGCCAGCCGTCGAACACCTCGGCGACCACCTGGTGGGGCAGCAAGCCGCTGTCGCGCTCGAAGCCCTTGGCGAGGATGACCAGCGGCGCCGGCGCCGGTGCCGCTGCCGCGGTCCAGTGCCGGCGCAATTCCTGCGCCAGATCGCGCAGCCCGGCCACCGGCACGGCCAGCACCAGCAGGCCGTCGCCGGCCACGTGCTGCAGCGCCGGCGCCAGCGATTCCTCCAGGCGCAGCGACTCGGGAAACGGCACGCCCGGCAGATAGCGGGTGTTTTCCCCGCGGCGCCGGATCTGCTGCATCAGCTGCGGGTCGCGCCCCCACAACAGCACGGGGTTGCGCGCCGCGGCATGCACCGCCAGCGCGCTGCCCCAGGCGCCTGCGCCGAGCACCGCCAGCGGCACGCCGGATGCGGACATCGCGGTGGCGCGACCGCTGTCAGTTCAGGCCCGCGCCGCCAGCCATGGCGCCGCCCTGCCCCTGTTCCTGCTGCGCGCGCTGGGCCTCGAACATGGCCTGGAAATTGATCTCCGCCAGGTGCACCGGGGGAAAGCCGGCGCGCGTGATCGCGTCGGCCAGGTTGGCGCGCAGGTACGGATAGACGGTCTGCGGACAGGCGATCCCCAGCAGCAGGTCGACATGCTCCTGCGGCACGTTGCGCAACTCGAAAATGCCCGCCTGCTTGCCTTCGACCAGGAACAGCGTGCGCTGGTCGATGCGCGCGGTGATGGTGGCGGTCACGCACACCTCGACCACGCCGTCGGCGAGGTTCTGCGACTCCAGGTTCATCTGCACGTCCACCGTCGGCTGCGCCTGCTCCAGCAGGATCTGCGGGGAGTTGGGCTGCTCCAGCGACAGGTCCTTCAGGTAGCAACGCTGCAACGCGAACACGGGTTGCGACTGCTGTGCGGCATCGGCCGCGTCGGGGGTGCTCATGCAGAAAGACTCCTGTCTGGGTTGGGAATCGGCTGCCGCGGCCCTGCGGACTGCGCGGCAAGGCGCCGACGCGGCCCGCGCCGGGGCCGCTTGACGCGCATTGTAGGTGCCGGCACGGCGGCGACCGCCGCCCGGGGCTGCCGGCGCGACGCCAGCGCCGCGTCAGCCGCGCTGGCCCTCGCCCGCGGCGCGCAGCAGTTCCTGCAGGCCGCCGGACGCGTCGAGGGCGTACAGGTCGTCGCAGCCGCCGACATGGGTGTCGCCGATGTAGATCTGCGGCACCGTGCGCCGCCCGGTGCTGCGCATCATCGCCTGCCGGGCCTGCGGGTCGAGATCGACCCGCAGTTCCTCGATCTGCCGCACTCCCCGGCGCTGCAGCAGGTCCTTGGCGCGCAGGCAATAGGGGCAGACCGCGGTGGTGTACATGCGAACTGCGGGGGTCGACATGGGGCGTGTCCTCCAGGGTATCGCCGGCATCCGCGCCGGAGTCAGGACTTCTCGGCCGCCGCCTTGCCGGCAGCGGCCTTTTCCACCGGAAGCCCGGCCTCGCGCCACGCCCGCAACCCGCCCTGCACCGGCAGCGCGCGCTCGTAGCCCAGCTTGCGCAACGCGGCGGCGGCGCGCCCCGCCCGGGCGCCGCTCTGGCACATCAGCAGCACCGGCAACTGCTTGTTCTTGGGCAATTCGGCGGCGCGCCGCTCGAGCTCGCCCAGCGGAATGTTGCGCGAGCCCACGCAGTGCCCGGCGGCATGCTCGGAGGCTTCGCAGACGTCGATCAGCACGCCCTTCTCGCGGTTCATCAGGCGCACCGCCTCGGCCGCGGACACGCCCCCCGAGGATCCGGGCCGCGAAAACGAGGTCCAAAGCAGCATGCCGCCCGAGACCACGGCGATGGCGATCAACGCCAGATTGTCGAGGATGAACTTCACGATGTGCTCCGCAAGCCTGAAAGCCAACCGCTCATTGTAGGAACTCCGGCGCTCCTGCGCGCGGCAGCTGCTGCACTACGATAGTGCTTTTTTCGCGCCCGCACCATGCACAAGCTCGTGATGATTCGCCACGGCGAATCGACCTGGAACCAGGAGAACCGCTTCACAGGCTGGGTCGACGTCGACCTCACCGACAAGGGCATCGCCGAGGCGCGCCAGGCCGGCCAGCTGCTGCGCTCGCACGGGCTGGACTTCGACCTGGCCTACACCTCGGTGCTCAAGCGCGCGGTGCGCACGCTGTGGCTGTGCCTGGAGTCGATGGACCGCATGTGGCTGCCGACCGTGCACAGCTGGCGGCTCAACGAGCGCCACTACGGCGCGCTGCAGGGCCTGAACAAGGCGGAGACGGCGGCCCGGTTCGGCGACGAGCAGGTGCTGCAGTGGCGCCGCAGCTACGACGTGCGCCCGCCGCTGATGGACGAGGCGCATCGCCACCAGCTGGCCGCCGATCCGCGCTACGCCAAGGTCAGCCCGGCCGACCTGCCGCTGGCCGAGTGCCTGAAGGACACCGTGCACCGGGTGCTGCCGCTGTGGGAGGAGTCGCTGGCGCCGGCGATCCGCGCCGGGCGACGCGTGCTGGCGGTCTCCCACGGCAATTCGATGCGCGCGATCATCAAGCACCTGGACGGGATTTCCGACAGCGACATCGTCGGCCTGAACATCCCCAACGGGGTGCCGCTGGTCTACGAGCTCGACGCCGAGCTGCGGCCGCTGCGCCGCTACTACCTCGAACAACCCGGGCCGCTCGCCTGAGACGGGCGGCGCCGGCCGGCCGGCGGCCCTATACTTTCGCGGCATCCGAGGAACACCTGATGGCTGGCAAACTCAAAATCGCCGCGTGGGTCGGCGCGGGCATCCTGACCGGGGCGCTTGCAACCCTGCAGCTGCAGGCCTTCGCCCGCGGCGCCGCGGCGCCGTTGCCGTTGCACGAACTGCAACAGTTCGCAGCGGTCTACGGGCTGATCAAGGCCGACTATTTCGAGCCGGTGCAGGGCAAGAAGCTGGTGCACGACGCCATCAACGGCATGGTCAACGGCCTCGACCCCCATTCGGAATACCTGGACGCCAAGGACTTCAAGTCCTTCCGCGAGAGCACCAGCGGCAAGTTCGTCGGCGTGGGCATCGAGATCGCCCCGCGCGACGGCCTGATCGAGGTCGTCTCGCCGATCGAGGGCTCGCCGGCGGCGCACGCCGGAATCGAGGCGGGCGACCTGATCACCCGCATCGACGACACCTCGGTCAAGGGCATGCCGCTGGACAAGGCGGTCAAGCTGATGCGCGGCAAGCCCGGCACCCAGGTGCGGCTGACCCTGCTGCGCAAGAGTGTGAACCGCAGCTTCACGCTGACCATCACCCGCGAGGAAATCCACGTGCAGAGCGTGCGCGGGAAGATGGTGCGTCCCGGCTACGCGTGGGTGCGCATCACCCAGTTCCAGTCCGACACCCTGCCGCAGTTCGTGTCGCAGGTCGACTCCTTCTACAAGGCCGACCCGAAGCTCAAGGGCCTGGTGCTGGACCTGCGCAACGACCCGGGTGGCCTGCTGGAGAGCGCGGTCGGCGTCGCGTCGGCCTTCCTGCCGGCCGACGCGGTGATCGTCTCCACGCGCGGCCAGATCCCCGAGGCCAACGTGAGCTACCGCAACACCCCCAGCGACTATTCGCGCAGCATCGGCGAAAACCCGCTGGCGTCGCTGCCCGCGGCGATCAAGAGCGTGCCGCTGGTCGTGCTGGTCAACGGCGGCTCGGCTTCGGCCTCGGAAATCGTCACCGGCGCGCTGCAGGACTACAAGCGCGCCACGGTGATCGGCGAGCCGACCTTCGGCAAGGGTTCGGTGCAGACGGTGCTGCCGCTGGGGCCCGACACCGCGCTCAAGCTCACCACCGCGCGCTACTTCACCCCGAACGGCCAGTCGATCCAGGCGCGGGGAATCACCCCCAACTATCTCGTCGGGCCGCTGCCCAGCGGCGACCCCTACGCCGCGCTGCGCATGCGGGAGATCGACTACAGCAACCAGATCGGCACCGGTGCCGAGTCCTCGGCATCGCCCCAGGTGCGCAAGGAGCTGCAACGCCAGGAACAGGCGCGCCGCGAACTCGAAGCCGCGATCGAGAAGGACCCGAAGAAGTTTCCCAAGCTGCCCGCCTACGGCAGCGCCGACGACTGGCAGCTCAAGCAGGCGCTGAACCTGCTCGAGCACAAGCCGGTGGTCACTTCGGCGACAGGCGCCGCCGCGGCCACCGCGAGCGCAGCTTCGGCGCCGGCCGCCAGCACGCCGCGGCCGCCCGCCTCGGCCGCCTCGCATGCCCACTGACCCATTGGCCCACCGACCCGCTGACCCGCTGACCGCCGCCGGCAAGCCCGCGCGGCGGGGGTGATCCGCGGGGCGCGATGAACGACTCCGAACTGCTGCGCTACTCGCGCCACATCCTGCTCGACGCCATCGGCATCGAGGGCCAGCAGCGGATCCTCGAGTCGCACGCGGTGATCGTCGGCGCCGGCGGGCTGGGCTCGCCGGCGGCGCTGTACCTGGCCGCGGCAGGAGTCGGCCGCATCACGCTGGTCGACGACGACACCGTCGACGCGACCAACCTGCAGCGCCAGATCGCGCATGCCGAGCAGCGCATCGGCCAGCCCAAGGTGGAGTCGGCGCGCACCGCGATGCGCCAGCTCAACCCGGGGCCGCGCATCGAGGCCGTCGCGCGGCGCGCCGATGCCGCGCTGCTCGACGAGTTGCTCGCCGACGCCTCGGTGGTGCTGGACTGCAGCGACAACTACGCGACCCGCCACTGCGTGAACGCCGCATGCGTGCGCCACGGGGTGGCGCTGGTCAGCGGCGCGGCGATCGGCTTCGACGGCCAGGTCGGGGTGTTCGACACCCGGCCCGCCGAACAAGGGCCGGGGCCGTGCTATGCGTGCCTGTTCGACCCCGACGCGCAGGTCGAGGAAGTGCGCTGCGCGGTCATGGGGGTGCTCGCCCCGCTGGTCGGCGTGGTCGGCAGCCTGCAGGCGCTGGAGGCGCTCAAGCTGCTGGCCGGCGCCGGCCGCAGCCTGAGCGGCCGCCTGCTGCTGATCGACGCGCTGGACATGGACATCCGCACCATGCAGTTGCAGCGCAACCCCCACTGCCGGGTGTGCTCCGGAGCTACAGCTCGACCCGCGGCACCCGGCTCGCCACCACCACCGCCAGCAGCGTGAGCGCGGCCGCCGCGCCGAAGCCGAGATGGAAGGCTTCGGTGACGCGCAGCGCAACCGGCCCGCCGGCATCGTGCAGCGCGGCCTGCAGGTCGGCCGGCGAGACCACGCCGAACACCAGAGCGCCGAACACCGCGGTGCCCAGCGAGGCGCCGGTGGATCGTGCCAGCGAGATGGTCGCCGCCGCGGCCCCCAGCCGGCTGCGGCCGGCCACCGTCTGCACCAGCAGTTGCGCGCTGGGCATCACGCTGCCGAAACCCAGCCCGGCCAGCAAGCCCAGCGCGCCCACCTGCAGGCTCTGCGGGGGCACCAGCGCCAGCGCCAGCAACGCCAGCGCCGACACCGAGAGGCCGAAACGCGGCGGCAGGTCCGGGCGGCCGCTGCGGCCGATCAGCCGGCCGGTCGCGTTGGCGCCGATGACAATGCCCGCGGTCAACGGCAGCAGCAACAGCCCGGCATGCGCCGCGCTGCCGTGGCGGGCGATCTGCAGGTAGACCGGCAGGAAGAACACCAGCGCGAACATGCTGCAGGCGAACAGCATGACGGTCAGGGTCATCCAGGCCGTGGCGGGCAGGCGCAGCAACTCCAGCGGCAGGAAGGGGTGGCGCTGGCGCCGCTCGTGTCGCAGCAGCAGCCACGCCAGCGCCGCCGCGCAGCCGGCCATCAGCAGGCTGGGAGGCGACAGCCAGGCGAAGCGGTGGCCGCCCAGGGTCAGCCACAGCAACGCCAGCGCCGCGCTGCCGGCGAACATCAGCACGCCGGCGGCGTCGTGGTTCTGGCCCGGCTCGACGTGCCCGCCGCCGCGCGCCAGCCGGGTCACCCGCCACGCCGCCAGCGCGCACAGCGGCAGGTTGGCCACGAACAGCCAGCGCCAGCTGTAACTGGTGACCACCAGCCCGCCGACCACCGGGCCGGTGACGCTGGACAGCACGAACACCGCGCTCAGCCAGGCCTGGAAGCGCGGGCGCTGGCGCGGCGGGACGACCTCGCCGATCAGCGCCTGGCTCATCACCATCAACCCGCCGCCGCCGAGCCCCTGCAGCACCCGCGCTGCGATCAGCCACCACATGCCCGGGCTGCCGGCGCAAGCCACCGAGCCCAGCGCGAACAGCGCCAACGCGCCCAGCAGCGCATCGCGCCGGCCGTAGCGGTCGCCCAGACGGCCGTACAGCGGCGCCATGATGGTCGAGGCCAGCAGGTAGCCGACGGCGATCCAGGTGCTGTCGTGCAGGTCGCTGAAATCGCGGGCGATCGCCGGGGTCGCTGTGGCCAGCAGCGTCTGGTCGAGCGCGGCGAGGAAGATCGGCAGCATCACCGCGGTGAACAGCTGTGCGAACTGCGCCAGGCTCACCGGCTGCGTGTCGGCTGCGGTGTCGGCCGCGGCGTCGGCGGAGGCCCGGGAAACCGGCGTGGGCGGGGATGACATGGGGGTTGCGTGAGCCAGCCCGCAGTCTAGGGCCGTTCGGCCGCTCCTTCAGGCCCGCTGTGCGATTCACCCCACTGTCCGCCGAGCGCGGCGATCAGGTTCACCGCCGCCGCGTAGCGCCGCTGGCGCAGCGCGAGCACGGCGTTGCGCGCCGCGGTCGCGGTGGTCTGCGCGGTGATCACGTTCAGGTAGCTGACCGTGCCCGCCTTGTACTGGCTGAGCACCAGCCGCAGCGACAGCCGGGCCGACTGCACGACCTCGTCCTGCTGGCGCGCTTCCTCGCGCAGCACGCGCTGCGCCGCCAGGTTGTCCTGCACCTGCTGCATGGCCTGCAGCACGTCCTGCCGGTAGTTGGCCACCGCCTGCCGGTAGGCCGCGCGGCTGCTCGCCAGCTGGGCGCCGCGCAACCCGCCATCGAACAGCGTGGCCGCCAGGCTCGGCCCCAGCGACCAGTACAGGCTGGGGGCGCGCAACAGCCCGGCCAGCGTCGCCGCCTGGCTGCCGCCGCTGGCTCCCAGGGTCAGCGAGGGCAGCCAGGCACGCTGGGAAATGCCGATCTGGGCGTTGGCCGCCCGCACCTGCTGCAGCGCCGCCGCGAGGTCGGGGCGACGCAGCAGCAACTGCGCGGGCAACCCGGCCGGGATGCGCGGCAGGCGCGGCAGCGGCTGGCCGGACGCCAGGTCGAAACGCGGCGCCGGCCGCCCCGCGAGCACCGCGATGGCGTCGAGCAGCTGGCGCCGCGTCACTTGCAGGTCGGTGCGCGAGGTCTGCGCCTGCAACAGCTGGGTGCGAGCCTGCGCCACGTCGGCCGCGGTGGCCACTCCGGCGCGCAGCCGCTGCTCGGTGAGCTGCAGCGCCCGCGCGTAGGCTCGCACCGTCTGCGCGGCCAGCAGGTCCTGGGCGTCGACCACCCGCAGTTGCAGGTAGCCCTGCGCCAGGCTGGCCTGCAGGCTCAGCCGGGTCGAACGCAGGGTGTCGGCGCTGGCCTGCAGCTGGGCGCTGCCCTGCTCGACCTGCAGCCGCACCCGGCCCCACAGGTCCGGCTCCCAGCTCGCCGACAGCTGCGCGCCGACCTGGTTGTCCACGCTGCTGGAGGCGCCCGCGGCCGCGCCGCGGCTGGCGTTGGCCTGCGCCGACACCACCGGCGCATAGGCGGCGCGCGCCTGGCGCAGCGCCGCCTGCGCCTGGTCGTACACCGCGAGCTGCGCGGCCAGGCTCTGGTTGTGGCGCGACAGTTCGACCTCCAGGGTGTCGAGGGTCGGGTCGCCGAAGGCCTTCCACCATTGCCCGGCGGCCGGCATCGAGGCCGCCGGCGGCGCCTGCCGCCACGCGGAGGTGGCGGCATAGGCGGCAGGCATCGCGGTGCGCAGCGCGGGCATCGGCGGCTCGGCCGAACAGGCGCCGAGCAACAGGGCCAGCAGCGCTGCCGCTGCGCCCGGAGGCCGGCGAACCGTGGAATGCAGGGGCTTCATCTGCGCGGATCCAGGGGAAGCGGACGATCGCTGCGGCCGAGGCTGCGCAGCGTCCAGCGCCGCAGCCGGTCGAGCTCCAGGTAGATCACCGGGGTGGTGTACAGGGTCAGCGCCTGGCTGACCAGCAGCCCGCCGGCGATCGCGATGCCCAGCGGCTGGCGCAACTCCGCACCGTTGCCCCGCACCAGCGCCAGCGGCAACGCGGTGAACAGCGCCGCCAGCGTGGTCATCAGGATCGGCCGCAGGCGCAGCGTCGCGGCCAGGTAGATCGCCTCGCGCGGATCCAGCGCCTGCTCGCGCTCGGCCTGCAGCGCGAAGTCGACCATCAGGATGGCGTTCTTCTTGACAATGCCGATGAGCAGGAACACCCCGATCAGCGCGATGATGGAAAACTGGGTGTGGAACAGCATCAGGGCCAGCACCGCGCCCACCCCGGCCGGCGGCAGCGTGGACAGGATGGTCAACGGATGCAGGGTGCTTTCATACAGCATGCCCAGCACCACGTAGATGGTGAAAATCGCCGCCGCGATGAACAGCGGCTGGTCGCGCAGGGTCTGCGCGAACACCTTGGCCGTCCCCTGGAAGCCTCCGTGGATCCCCGGGGGCAGCGCGATCTCGGCCATCGCCTGCTGGATGCGACCCTGCGCCTGGCTCAGCGACACCCCGGAGTCGAGGTTGAAGAAGATGGTCGACGCGGCGAACAGCCCCTGGTGGTTCACCGTCAGCGGCGTGTTGCCCAGTTCGTAGTGGGCGAGCTGCGACAGCGGCACCACCGCCCCCGAAGGCGCCACCACGTGCAGCCGCTCGAGCGCGTTGCGGTCGCGCTGGAAGGCCCGCGCCGCCTCCATCACCACCTTGTACTGGTTCAGCGGGGCGTAGATGGTCGACACCTGGCGCTGGCCGAAGGCGTCCTCCAGCGTCGCATCGATGGTCGCGATCGGGATGCCCAGGCGCGCCGCGGCGGCGCGGTCGATGACCAGCCGCAGCTCCAGGCCCGCCGCCTGCTGGTCGCTGCTCACGTTGTTCATGCCGGGGATGCTCCGGAAGGCCCGCAGCACCCGCGGCTCCCATTGCAGCAACTCCTGCAGGCTGTTGGATTGCAGGGTGTACTCGTACATGGCCTGCGCCTGCCGGCCGCCGACGTGGATGTCCTGGCCGGGAAACATGAAGACCTGCATGCCGCCGACCCCGGCCAGCGCGCGGTGCAGTTGCGCCATCACCTGCTGCACGCCGACGCGCTCGGACAGCGGCTTGAGCTGCATGTACAGGAAGGCGCCGCTGCCGCCGCTGGCGAAACCCATCACGTGCTCGACCGCGGGGTTGCGGCGCACGATGGCCACGATGCGCCCGAGCCGCCGGCTCATCGCGCGAAACGAAGTCGACTGGTCCGCGCGCACCGAACTCAGCAGCAGCCCGGTGTCCTGGGTGGGGAAGAAGCCCTTGGGGACGATCGCGTACAGGTAGCCCGCCAGCACGATGCTGCCGCCGAACAGCAGCAGCATCCACAGCGGGTGGCGCAACGCCACGCGCAGGCTGCGCGCGTAGCCGGCGTGCACGCCGTCCCACAGCCGTTGCAGCAGCGACGGCGCAGTTGGCCCGCCGCGCGCGTCGTGGGCGCGCAGCCAGCGCGAGGCCAGCATCGGCGTCACGGTCAGCGACACCAGCAGCGAGATGCCGATGGCCACCGACAGCGTGACCGCGAACTCGTGGAACAGCCTGCCGATGATCCCCCCCATGAACAGCACCGGCAGGAACACCGCGACCAGCGACAGGCTCATCGACAGCACCGTGAAGCCCACCTCGCGAGCTCCCCGCAACGCCGCCTGCAGCGCCGGAACTCCCTGCTCGACATGGCGGGAGATGTTCTCGGTGACCACGATCGCATCGTCGACGACGAAGCCCGTCGCGACGATCAGCGCCATCAGCGACAGGTTGTCCAGCGAGTAGCCCAGCAGCCACATCGCCGCGAAGGTGCCGACCAGCGAAAGCGGCACCGCCAGCGCCGGGATGAAGGTGGCTCGCCAGTCGCGCAGGAACACCCAGACGACCAGCACCACCAGCAGCACCGCCAGCACCAGGGTGCTCTCGACGTCGCGCAGCGACGCGCGGATGGTGGTCGTGCGGTCCGACAGCACGCGCACGTCGATCGCCGCCGGGATCGACGCCCGCAACCGGGGCAGCGCGGCCTTCACGCCGTCGACGGCCTGGATGATGTTGGCGCCCGGCTGGCGGAACACGATCAGCAGCACCGCCGGCTCGCCGTCGGCCAGCCCGATGTTCTGCGTGTCCTGCATGCCCTCGTACACCGATGCGACCTGCGACAGCGTCACGGGCACGCCGTTGCGGTAGGCCACCGTGACCCGGCGGTACTGCTGCGGCAGGCTGAGCTGGTCGTTGGCGGCGACCTGCCAGCGCCTGCCCGCGCTGTCGATCGCCCCCTTCGGGGAGTCGACGTTGGCGCTGGCGATCGCCTGGCGCACCTGCTCCAGGCCCACCCCCATGGCCTCCAGGCGCGGCAGGTCGAGCTCGACGCGCACCGCCGGCAGCGCCGAACCGCCGACGATCACCTGGCCGATTCCACGCAACTGCGAGATCTTCTGCGCGAGCACCGTCGACGCAGCGTCGTACATCTGGCCGCGCGAAAGCACCTTGGAGGTCAGCGCCATGATCAGCACCGGCGCGTCGGCCGGATTGACCTTGCGATAGGTCGGGTTGGCCGCCAGCCCGCTGGGCAGCAGCGGCTTGGCCGCATTGATCGCCGCCTGCACCTGGCGCGCGGCGTCGTTGATGTTCTTCGACAGGTCGAACTGCAGCACCACGTCGGTCGAGCCCTGCGAACTGCTCGAGGTCATCTGGGTGATGCCGGAGATCGTCCCCAGCGAGCGCTCCAGCGGCGTGGCCACCGTGGCCGCCATGACCTCGGGGCTGGCACCCGCCATGTTCGCCTGCACCACGATGGTGGGGAAGTCCACCTGCGGCAGCGGGGAGACCGGCAACTGGCTGAAGGCGATCGCCCCGGCCAGCAGCACCGCCACCGCCAGCAGCGTGGTGGCGACGCGCCGCCGGATGAAGGGCGCGCTCAGGTTCACGTGCCCGCCTCGGCGGCCGGGCCGCCGCGCCGCGCCGCCAGCCTCGACGCCAGGCGGTCGAATCCGAGGTAGATCACCGGCGTCGTGAACAGGGTCAGCAATTGCGAAAGCAGCAGCCCGCCGATCAGCGAAATACCCAGCGGCTGGCGCAGTTCGGCGCCCATGCCCCCGCCGACCACCAGGGGTACGGCTCCGAACAGCGCGGCGAAGGTGGTCATGAGGATCGGCCGCAGCCGCAGCCGAGCGGCCTGCAGCATCGCCTGCTCGGCCGGCATCCCCTGGTTGCGCTGGGCATCGAGCGCGAAGTCGACCATCAGGATGGCGTTCTTCTGCACGATGCCGATCAACAGCACGATGCCGATGATGGCGATCACGCTCAGGTCATGGCCGCTGGCCAGCAGCGCCAGCAGCGCGCCGATTCCTGCCGACGGCAGGGTCGACAGGATGGTCACCGGGTGGATGTAGCTCTCGTAGAGCACCCCCAGCACGATGTACATGGTCGCCACGGCCGCCAGCAGCAGCCACAGTTCGTTCGACAACGCGGCCTGGAATGCGCTGGCGGCGCCCTGGAACTGCAGGCTCACCGCGGCCGGCAGCCGCGCCTGCGCGGCGGCTCGCTCGATGGCCTGCACCGCCGCGCCCAGCGAGGCACCGGGGGCCAGCTGGAAGGACAGCAGGCTGGCCGGGAACTGCCCCAGGTGATCCTGCGCCAGCGGCGTGGTGCGCTGCTCGATGCGGGCCACGCTGCGCAGCGGCACCTGCTGGCCGCCGCTGGTGCTCAGGTAGACCCTGTCGAAGGCGGCCAGCCCGGCCGCCGGCGGCTGGCGCAGCCCGAGCACCACGCGATACTGCGCCGACTGGGTGAACACCGTCGACACCAGGCGCTGGCCGAAGGCGTCGTACAGCGCGGCGTCGATCGCGGCCATGGTCACCCCCAGCCGCGCCGCGCTGGCACGGTCGACGTCGACGTAGGCCTGCAGCCCGCGCTGCTGCAGGTCGTCGCTGACGCCCGACAGCTGCGGCAGCGCGCGCAGCCTGGGCAGCAGCGCGTGCACCGCGTCGGCCAGCTGGCCGGCACTGGTCGCCGACAGGCTGAACTGGTAGGGATAGCGGCTGAGCAGGTCGTCGATGCTCAGGTCCTGCACCGGCTGCAGGTACAGGCGCACCGCGGGCAGCGCGTCGGCGCGCCGCTGCAGCCCCTGCAGCACCGCGGGCATGCGCGCCCGCTGCGCCAGCGGCTTGAGGCTGATCAGCAGCCGCGAGCTGTTCATCGTGGTGTTGATGCCGTCGATTCCGGCGATGGCCGAGATGCTGGCCACCGCCGGGTCGCGCAGCAGCGCGCGCACCAGCGCCGCCTGGCGCCGCTGCATGCCGCCGAACGACACGTCCTGAGCCGCCACCAGAGTGCCCTCGACCAGTCCGGTATCCTGCTGCGGGAAGAAGCCCTTGGGGATGACCACGTACAGCACCGCGGTCAGCGCGACCAGCGCCAGCGTGCCCAGCAGCACCGCGGGCTGGTGGCGCAGCACCCAGCGCAGCCCTCGGGTGTACGACTCGGCCAGTCGGTCGAACGCCGCGCCGGAGGCGCGGAACCAGCGCCCCTGCTGCTCGGCCGGAACGCGGCGCAGCATGCGCGCGCACAGCATCGGGGTGAAGCTCAGCGACACCGCCGCCGAGATCACGATCGCCACGGCCAGCGTGATCGCGAACTCGCGGAACAACCGGCCGACCACGTCCCCCATGAACAACAGGGGAATGAGCACCGCGATCAGCGAGAAGGTCAGCGAGATGATCGTGAAGCCGATCTGGCCGGCGCCCTTGAGCGCGGCCTGCAGCGCCGGCTCGCCGTCCTCGATGTGCCGGGCCACGTTCTCGATCATCACGATGGCGTCGTCGACCACGAAGCCCGTCGCGATGGTCAGGGCCATCAGCGTCAGGGTGTTGATCGAGAAACCCAGCAGGTACATCGCGCCGAAGGTGCCGACCAGCGCCAGCGGAACGGCCGTGGCCGGGATGAAGGTGGCGCGCGCGCTGCGCAGGAAGGCGAAGATCACCAGCACCACCAGCGCCACCGACAGCACCAGCTCGAAGCTGACGTCGGCGATCGCGGCGCGTATGGTCACCGTGCGATCGGACAACACCCTCAGGTCGGCCGCCTGCGGCAGTTGCCCGCGCAGCTGGGGCAGCAGCTCGTGGATGCGGTCGACCACCTGGATGACATTGGCCCCGGGCTGGCGCTGCACGTTGATGACAATCCCCGGGCTGCCGTCGACCAGCGCGGCCTGCCAGGCGTTCTCGGCGCCGGTGTCCACGCGCGCGACGTCGCCCAGGCGCACCGCGGCGCCGCCGCTGTAGCCGATGATCAGCCGGCGGTATTCCTGCGGCGTGCCGATCTGGTCGTTGGCGTCGATCGTGAAGGCCTGCTGCGCGCCGTCGATGGCGCCCTTCGGGCTGTTCACGTTGGCGTTGGCGATGGCCGTGCGCACGGCATCGAGCCCGATTCCCACCGCCGCCAGCGCGCGCGCGTCCACCTGCACGCGGATCGCCGGCTTGTGGCCTCCCGACAGCGTGACCAGCCCGACTCCGGGCACCTGCGAGAGCTTTTGCGTCAGCCGGGTGTCGGCCAGGTCGTACAGGGTGGTCAGCGGCAGCGAGCGCGAGGTCAGCCCGAGGGTGATCACCGGCGCGTCGGCCGGGTTGACCTTGGCGTACACCGGGGGCTGCGGCAGGTCCGCGGGCAGCAGCGATCCCGCGGCGTTGATCGCCGCCTGCACCTCCTGCTCGGCCACGTCCAGCGGCAGCGAGAGGTCGAAGCGCAGCGTGACCACCGACGCGCCGCCCGAGCTGACCGACCACATCTGCGCCAGCCCCGGCATCTGCCCGAACTGCCGCTCCAGCGGCGCCGTCACCGACGACGCCATGACGTCGGGGCTGGCTCCCGGGTACAGGGTCGTGACCTGGATGGTCGGGTAGTCGACCTGGGGCAGCGGCGCCTCGGGCAGCAGGTGCAGGCCCACCAGCCCCGCCACCAGCACCGCGATCATCAGCAGCGAGGTCGCGATGGGCCGCAGGATGAACACCCGCGACGGGCTCGGACGCGTGCCGGCCGTCTCCGGCGACGGCTCCGGACCGTCCTGCCGCTGCCGCATGTCAGCGCGAAGCCCGCGGCGCGGGCGCCGAGGCGCCGCGCCGGCCGGAGTCGACGGCCTTGCCGGCCGGGCCGCCGGTCGCCGCTGGCCGCGGCGCCGCCGGCACCACGCGGACACGCGCGCCGTCGCGCAGGTGGTCGAGGCCGGCGGTCACCACCCGCGCGCCGGGCTCGATCCCGCTGACCACCTGGGTCAGCCCCTGCCAGACCACCCCGGTGACCACCCGTCGCATCGTGACCTTGCCGTCGGCGCCGATCACGTAGACATAGTCGCCGTCCGCGCCGACCCCCACCGCGGTGCTGGGCACGACCACCGCGTCGGCGACGCTGCGCTCGAGTACCCGCACGTTGACGAACTCGTTGGGGTACAGGCTCAGCGAGTCGTTGCCGAAACGCGCCCGCAGCGCCAGCGTGCCGGTGCTGCTGGAGATCTGGTTGTCGGCGGCGAGCAGCCGGCCCTGCGCCAGCATCCGGCTGTCGCTGGCGTCCCAGGCCTGCACCACGGCATGCCGCCCCGCGGCCAGCTGGCGCAACAGCGGCGACACCTGCGCCTGGGGCAGCGCGAACGTGACCTCGATGGGCTGCACCTGCGCGATGGTCGCGATCGGCGTCGCCCCCGCGGCCGCGCCCTGCCCGCTGCCCGACGCGGAGGTGGAGGCGGTGGCCGAGGACACGCCGACCGCGCCGCCGGGCCCGACCATGTTGCCGGGATCGACCTGGCGCAACCCGGCGATCCCCGACACCGGCGCGGTGATGCGCGTCCACTCCAGCTGCAGCCTGGCGTTGTCCAGCGCCGCGCCGTTGGCGTCGAGTTGCGCCTTGAGCTGGGCCACGGTGGCTCGCTGGTCGGCCACCTGCTGGGCCGAGATCGCATGCTGCCGCAGCAAGGTCTCGTAGCGCCGCAGGTCGCCGCGCGCCCCGGCGAGCTGGGCCGCGGTCTGCTCGCGCTGCGCCCGCGCCTGCTCGACCGCGATGCGGAACGGCCGCGGATCGATGGTCGCCAGCAACTGCCCTGCGCGAACCGGCTGCCCCTGGTGGAAGTCCACGCTCTGCAACAGCCCCGACACCCGCGGCATCACGCTGGCCAGCACATGGGGGGTGACCGTGCCCAGCGCGCCCAGCCAGACCGGCACGGTCTGCTGCTTCGCGACCGCCGCGGTCACCGCGGCGGGCCCGAACATCGCCATCGCGCCGGGGCGGCCGCCGGCCGGCGCTGCCGGACGCGCGTCGCGGCCGCGCTGCCACCACCAGCCGACCGCCAGCAGCACCAGCAGCAGCGCGAGCAGCCAGGGCCAGCGCCGCGAGGGCCGGCGGGCAGGCGGGGCGGGGTTGTCGGATCGGTCGGTCATCGCGCAAAAGGGCCCGGCCAGGGCCCGCGGGCCGGCCGGCGCATCGGCGCGCCGGACCATGCCCCGATGTTGCCCGCCGGGTATGTCGGCATCATGCAGCGATTGTGAACGAATGTTGCAGCGGTGTCGCGCCGGCCGCGCGCCCGGGCGCCCGGCACGTCCCGCGCCGACTCACTCGCCGCCCGAGCGCGCGACCGGCGGGCGCTCGCGGCGGTGCTGCCACAGCACTTCCTCGCCACCGGCGTTGAACACCCGGGCCAGCACGAACAGCAGGTCGGACAGCCGGTTCAGGTACTGCAGCGCCAGCCCCTGCTGCCCCGGCTCCGCGGCCTGCTGCTCCGGCTCCGCGGCCTGCGGCCCCTGCTCGCGCAGCCGCACCAGAGCGCGCTCGGCGCGCCGCGCCACGGTGCGGCACACATGCGCCTGGCTGGACGCGCGGCTGCCTCCGGGCAGGATGAATTCCTTCAACGGCGGCAGCGTCGCGTTGGACTCGGCGATCGCGTCGTCGAGCCGTTGCAGCGCGGCCTCGGCGAGCAGCTGCATTCCAGGTACCGCGAGCTCGCCACCGAGGTCGAACAGGTCCTGCTGGATGCGCAGCAGCAACTGCCGCGTCGGCTGCGCGAGCTCCTCGCACAGCAGCAGCCCGACGTGGGCGTTGAGTTCGTCGACCGCACCCAGCGCCTCGATGCGAGGCGCCGCCTTCGAGCAGCGCGAACCGTCGCCGAGCCCGGTGGTCCCGCCGTCGCCGGTGCGGGTGGTGATCGCGCTGAGTCGGTGTCCCATGCTGGTGTCCTGTCCCGATGCACAAAGGCCTTCCGCCGGGGTGCCCGCAGGCGGTGCCGAAGGCGGGCCCGCCAACTCCACATTGTGCACCAGGGCATGGCCCCGCCCCGGTGGCCCGCGGGTAATGACCTCAGCCGGCGCAGGGTCCCGAAGCCGCCGCGCCCGCCGGCGCCCTTCCCGGCGCACGCCTGCTACGCTGTCGGCGTACCAACCCCGTGGAGGTGGAGCAGCCGATGCCCTGCTATTCGATCGACGGCGTCGTCCCGGTGGTCGACGCCAGCGCCTACGTGCACCCCAGCGCGGTGCTCATCGGCGACGTGTACGTCGGCCCGGGCTGCTATGTCGGGCCCTGCGCCAGCCTGCGCGGCGACTTCGGGCGCATCGTCGTGCACGAAGGCAGCAACCTGCAGGACTGCTGCATCATGCACGGCTACCCCGGACACGACACCGTGGTGCACCCGGGCGGGCATATCGGTCACGCCGCGGTGCTGCACAGCTGCGTGGTGCACCGCGACGCGCTGGTCGGCATGAACGCGGTGGTGATGGACGACGCCGAGGTGGGCGAGCGCTCGATCGTCGCCGCCTGCGCCTTCGTCCCGGCGGGCATGCGGATTCCCCCGCGGGTGCTGGTGGCCGGCATGCCGGCGCGCATCAAGCGCGAACTCAGCGAGCAGGACATGGCCTGGAAGGCCGCGGGCACCCGCACCTACCAGGAACTGGCCGTGCGCAGCCTGCAGACCATGCGCGAGGTCGAGCCGCTGCGCTCGCTGCCGGCGAACCGCCCGCAGTTGCGCGCGCCCGAGGTGCAACCGCTGGTGGCCTTGCGCGCGCGCGAGCCAGGCCGCGACTGAGGCGGCCGCGGCAGGCTCAGGCGGTCGCCACGGCAGGCTGAGGCGGTGGCCACGGCAGGCTCAGGCGGTGGCCACGGCAGGCTCAGGCGGTGGCCACGGCAGGCTCAGGCGGCCGCCGCGTCGAGCGCCATCTCGATGTCCGCGCGCAGCGCGTCGGGCTGGGTCTGCGGCGAATAGCGGCGGATCACCTGGCCGTCGCGGCCGACCAGGAACTTGGTGAAATTCCACTTGATCGCCTCGGTGCCCAGCACCCCGCTGGCCTGCTCCTTGAGCCAACGCCACAGCGGATGGGCGCGCGCGCCGTTGACATCGACCTTGTCGAAGATCGGGAATTCGACGCCGTAGTTGGTCGAGCAGAAGGCCGCGATCTGCGCCGCAGTTCCCGGCTCCTGGGCTCCGAACTGGTTGCACGGGAACGCCAGCACGCTGAATCCCCGCCCGCGATAGGCGTGGAACAGCGCCTGGAGCCCGGCGTACTGCGGGGTGAAACCGCAGGCGCTGGCGGTGTTGACCACCAGCAGCACCTGGCCGCGCCAGCGCTCCAGCGACTGTTCCTGGCCCTGGATGTCGCGGGCGCTGAAGTCGAAGGCCGTGGTCGCCGGCCGCGGCGCAGCCTGCGGCTGCGCCGCCGGACTGCCGGGGGTGGGTGGGTGGACCGTCATCGCGGGCTCCTGGCCATGGCAACCGCCTGCTGCCAGCCTGCATTGTGCACGGCCGCGCGCCGACGCGTCAGCCCGGGGCCGTCGGTTGCGCCGCCGCCTCGGCCAGCGCCCCCAGCAGCACGCCGGCGCCGATCAGCAGCGCCCCCAGCAGGGTGCGCAGCCCCGGATGGCTGGCCCCCAGCAGCGCCGAACTCAGGCTGGCGAAGACGATCTCCAGCATCATGACCACCGCGGTCAGCGCCGCCGGAAGGCGCGCCGCGCCGTATTGCAGCCCGAAGCCGGCGACGGTCAGCGCCAGGCCGAACAACCCGGCCGGCAGCAGCCACGCCGCTTGCGGCGGCGGCAACGCGGGAGCGCCCGCGACGGCCTGCAGCAGCCAGGCGAGCAGCGCGCCGCAGAGCAGCCCGCCGGCGAACAGCGCCAGCATGCTGGCCGCCGCGCCAGCCTCCCGATTGCGCCGCAACATGACATTGTTGAGAGCGAAGAACACGCCGCCGCCCAGGCCGAACCAGTCGGCCGGCTGGCGCGGCAGCGGCCAGCCGCCGTGGCGCGGCCACAGCACGATCGCCGCGCCGGACAGCGCCAGCAGCAGCCGCAGCGCGGCGCGGGCGTCGACACGCTCGCCCAGCAGCGGGCGCGCCAGCAGCGTCGCCCACACCGGCATCAGATAGAACAGCAGCACCACCCGCACGACATCGCCGTTGGCCACGCCGAGGTTGAAGCAGGCGTTGGCTGCGCCGGCCGACAGCGCCACCACCGCCAGCTCCGGGCTGCGCCGGAGTTGCCCCAGCGCGCGCGGCCGCGCCAGCAGCACCAGCAGCGCGCCGGGAAGATAGGCCAGCGCGGTGGTCCACAGCGGCTGCACGCCGAGTTGCTGCAGGTGGCGCACCGGCCACCACGACAGGCCCCAGACCAGCGCGCTGAGCACCAGGCCGCCGGCGGCAGGCCAGGTCCGCGCGGCCGCACCGCTGCGCCCGCCGGCCGTCATCGAGCACCGCGCAGCCGCTCGATGCCCTGCTGCAGCGTGGCGGCCGACATCTCGCCGACGTACATGCGCTGCAGCGTCCCGTCGGCGCGGATGAACAGCGTGGTGGGAAAACCCGGCACGTCGTAGTAGGCGGCCAGCTGGCGGCCGGAATCGAGCACGACCTGCGGCGCCTGCGGCAAGCCCAGCGAGCGCAGCAGCGAACGCACCTGCTGCGGCGCATCGCCCTGCTCGGCCAGCACGATGCGCACGCCGCGCACCGCGGCGGCGCGGCGCAGCAGCATCGGCAGTTCGCGCCGGCACGGCGGACACCAGGTCGCCCACAGGTTGAGCACCAGCGGCTGCCCGCGCAGCGAGCGCAGCGCCACCGGGTGGTCCTGCAGGTCGCGCAGCACCAGCGCCGGCAGCGGGCGCGGCGGCGGTTGCAGCGCGCCCAGCACGAGCTGGCCGCCCAGCACCACCAGCGCGGCCGCCGCCAACGCACCGGCCAGCGGCCGGCGCAGCGGCGGCCGGCGCCACCCCCACAGCGCCAGCACCAGCGCGGCCGCGAGCCAGCCGGCCCAGCGCACGAAGCCGCCGTCGCGCAGGTCGAACAGCGCGCCGGCCACCGAATAGTGGGCGTGCCAGCGCAGCACGAACAGCAGCCGCGCCGCCAGCAGTCCGGCCAGCGCCGCGGCGAGCAGCGCCGGGCCGGGCCGCGGCGCCGGGCCGCCCGCGACCGCCCCGCGCGCAAGCCGCGCGGCCAGCGCCTGCGCCGCCCACCAGCCCAGCACCAGCAGCAGCGGGGCGACCGGCAGCAGCAGCGGACCCAGGCGGATGGCTTGCATGACCCGGCGGCGCGGCTCAGGTCTGCGCCGGGTGGCGCGGCTCGCCGATCAGCTGCGTCCAGTCGCGCTGGCGCATGTTGCGGCGATTCCAGCGCATGACCAGCCACATCGTGGCGACGATGAAGACCCCGAACAGCATCATGGTGGCCGCCACCCCCAGGTTGGCGCCGACCAGCAGCGAGTACATGCCGAGCATGGCCAGCACGCTGAGGTTCTCGTTGAAGTTCTGCACCGCGATCGAGTGGCCCGCCGACAGCAGCACGTAGCCCCGGTGCTGCAGCAGGGCGTTCATCGGCACGACGAAATAGCCGGCCATGGCGCCGATGATCATCATGAACACGCTGGCCAGCAGCAGGTACAGCGGCAGCTGCAGGTGGCCGACGGCGATCGTCAGGTCGGGAACGACGCGGCGCGAGTACAGCGACACCAGCATGCACATCACCCCCATCGCCAGGCCCACCGGCAGCACGCGCAGGCTGTTCTTCAGCGGCACGCGCATGGCGGCCAGCATCGCCCCCAGCGCGACGCCGAAGGCCACCGTGGCCTGCAGCGCCGCCGCCTTGCTGAGGTCCAGTCCGAGCGCGGCCTCGGCCCATTTGATGACAATGAACTGCAGCGTCGCGCCCGCGCCCCAGAACAGCGTGGTCACGGCCATCGAGATCTGTCCCAGCTTGTCGCTCCACAGCACGCGCAGGCAGTGGCTGAACTCGACCAGCTGGCGCGCGGGGTGGAAGGTCTGGTGGGGATAGCGCGCGCCGGTGTCGGGAATGCGCAGGTTGCACAGCGCGGCCACGACATAGACCAGCGCGATCATCGCCAGCGCCGCGCCGGCGGCGCTGCGCACGTGCAGCGCGTGCAGCGCCGGCAACCCGAGCAGCCAAGCGGCGGCTCCGCGACTGACCAGGAAGCCGCCGAGCACCGTGCCCAGGATGATCGAGCCCACCGTCGTGCCCTCGATCCAGCCGTTGGCGGCGACCAGTTGCTGGGGCGGCAGCAGTTCGGTGAGGATGCCGTACTTGGCCGGGGAATACGCCGCTGCGCCGAGCCCGACCACCGCGTAGGCCCACAGCGGATGGGTGCCGAACAGCATCAGCAGCAGCCCGGCGAGCTTGACCAGGTTGGTGATCAGCATCACCTGGCCCTTTTTCAGCGAGTCGGAGAAACCGCCGACGAAAGGCCCCAGCACCACGTACGAAGCGGTGAAGAAGAACTTCAGCAGCGGGGTCATCCACCCCGGGGCCTCCGACTGGACCAGCAGCGCGATGGCGGCGATCAGCAGCGCATTGTCGGCCAGCGACGAACAGAACTGCGCGGCCATGATCCAGTAAAAGCCTTTTTTCATTCCACCCTGGGTCGAGCGGCTGCGCCGCGTGGTCACGCAGTCCTGCGCGAAAGCGAAACGTTATAGCACAGCCCCTGGCGCGCCAGGGGCTGCGCAGGCACTACACTGGCGAGTGTCATGCCCCGCCCGATCCAGGCCACGATCCACCCGCAGGCGCTGCGCCACAACCTGGCGCGCGCGCGCAGCGCCGCCGGGCAGGCGCGGGTGTGGGCGGTGGTCAAGGCCAATGCCTACGGCCACGGAATCCAGCGCGCGTTCCCGGCGCTGCGCGAAGCCGACGGTTTCGCGCTGCTCGACCTGGCCGAGGCCGAGGCGCTGCGCGCCCTCGGCTGGGGCGGCCCGATCCTGCTGCTCGAAGGCTGCTTCGGGCTCGACGACCTGGCGACCTGCGAGCGGCTGAACCTGTGGCATGTGGTGCACGACCCGGCGCAGATCCACTGGCTGTCGCTGCGTCGCAAGGCGCGCGCGCACCGGGTGTTCCTCAAGCTCAACAGCGGCATGAACCGCCTGGGCTTCAGCCCGCAGCAATACCGCTCGGCGTGGCAGCACCTGCAGCGCCTGCCGGCGGTCGGCGGGGTGTCGCACATGACCCACTTCGCCACCGCCGACGGCCCGCAGGGAATCGACGACGCGCTCGATCGTTTCGCCGCCAGCGTCGACGGCCTGCCCGGCGAACGCAGCCTGTGCAATTCGGCCGCGCTGCTGCGCTACGGCAGCGACGCGCCGTCGCCGCGCGCCGACGCCAGCACGCTGCTCGGCGACTGGGTGCGGCCGGGCATCGCGTTGTACGGGGGTTCGCCCACCGGGCTGGCGGCCGACGCGCAAGCCTGGCGGCTGCAGCCGGGGATGACCCTGCTGACGCGGATCATCGGCGTGCAGAACGTCGAGGCCGGCGCCGCGGTGGGCTACGGCGCGGGCTTTCGCGCCGAGCGGGCGATGCGCGTCGGCGTGGCCGCGGTCGGCTACGCCGACGGCTACCCGCGGCACGCCCCCAGCGGAACGCCGATCGTCGTCGACGGCATCCGCACCCGCATCGTCGGCCGCGTGTCGATGGACATGGTGACGGTCGACCTGGAACCCGTGCGCGCCGCCGGGCGCGCCGCCGAGGTCGGCAGCCCGGTGCTGTGCTGGGGACGCCACATGCAGGCCGAACTGGCCATCGACGAGGTGGCGCAGGCCTGCGGCACCATCGGCTATGAACTGATGTGCGCGCTGGCGCCCCGAGTGCCGGTGCAGGTCGACTGATGGCCCGCGCGAGCGGCGCCTACGTCTGCAGCGACTGCGGCGGGCAGTCGGCGCAATGGCTCGGGCGCTGCCCCCATTGCGGCTCCTGGAACACCCTGGTGGAAACGCGCGCGGCGGCGCCGGCGCGGCGCGGCGGCGCGCTGGGCCGACCCGCGCGCGAGGCAGCCGCGCTGGCGCCCGCGTCGACGGTGCAGGACCTGGCCGGCATCGAGCCTGCGCTGCAGCAGCACATGCCCAGCGGAATCGGCGAACTCGACCGCGCGCTGGGCGGCGGGCTGGTCGCCGGCAGCGTGGTGCTGCTCGGAGGCGACCCGGGAATCGGCAAGTCCACGCTGCTGCTGCAGGTGCTGGGTTCGCTGGCCGGGACCACGCGGGTGCTGTACGTCAGCGGCGAGGAATCGGCGGCCCAGGTGGGGCTGCGCGCGCAGCGCCTGGGACTGCAGCAGTCGGCGGTGCGGCTGATGGCCGAGATCCAGCTCGAGCGCATCGGCGAGGCGCTGGCCGCCGAGCGCCCGGCGGTGTGCGTGATCGACTCCATCCAGACGGTCTACACCGAGGAGCTGTCCTCGGCGCCCGGCTCGGTGGCGCAGGTGCGCGAGTGCGCGGCCCAGCTGACCCGCCACGCCAAGTCGGCCGGCACCTGCGTCGTGCTGGTCGGCCACGTCACCAAGGAGGGCGCGCTGGCGGGACCGCGGGTGCTCGAGCACATGGTGGACACCGTGCTGTACTTCGAGGGCGACACCCACAGCAATTACCGGCTGATCCGAGCCATCAAGAACCGCTTCGGCGGCGTCGGCGAGCTCGGGGTGTTCGCGATGACCGAGCGCGGCCTCAAGGGGGTGGCCAACCCCTCGGCGATCTTCCTCTCCCACCATGGCGCGCCGGTCCCGGGTTCGTGCGTGCTGGCCACGCTGGAGGGCAGCCGCCCGCTGCTGGTGGAAATCCAGGCGCTGGCCGACGGCGCCGCTGCGCCGAGCCCGCGCCGGCTGAGCGTCGGGCTGGACCCGGCGCGGCTGGCCATGCTGCTGGCCGTGCTGCACCGCCATGCCGGCGTGTCCTGCGCCGACCAGGACGTGTTCGTGAATGCGGTCGGCGGAGTGCGCGTGGGCGAGCCGGCGGCCGACCTGGCCGTGCTGCTGGCCATCCAGTCCTCGCTGCGCAACCGCGCGCTGCCGCGCGGCCTCGTGGCCTTCGGCGAGGTCGGCCTGGCCGGCGAGATCCGCCCGGCACCGCGCGGCCAGGAGCGCCTGCGCGAGGCGGCCAAGCTGGGCTTCTCGGCGGCGATCATCCCGGCGGCCAACGCACCGCGCGGCAAGCCGCAGCAGCTCGACGGCATGCAGCTGCATCCGGTGCAGCGCATCGAGGAAGCGCTGGAACTGCTGCGCTCGCTGCCCGACGGCGGGTGAGCGGCGCGGCCGCGCGGGCTCACTCGACGCCGGCCAGCTGCTGCTCGACGTCCTGCAGCCACTGCGCCGGGCTGTGCACCCGCAGACGCGCCGGCTCGCCGTCGGCGCCGGCGCGCAATTCGAACACCTGGCTGTGGAAGGCTGCGACCCCGCTGCGATGGGCGACGCTGACCAGGGTGGTGCGCGGCAGCTCGGAGAGCAGCAGGCGGTACATCTGCGCCTCCAGCGCCGAATCGAGCGCGCTGGTCGCCTCGTCGAGGAACAGCCAGTCGGGCTGCGCCAGCAGCGCGCGGGCGATGGCCAGCCGCTGCTGCTCGCCCGGCGACAGCCGCTGCATCCAGCCGTCGTCCAGATCGAGCAGCGCCACCAGCTGCGGCAGCTGCGCCAGCTCCAGCACCCGGCGCAGCCGGGCATCGTCGAAGGCTTCGGCCGGCATCGGGTAGCTCAGCGCTTCGCGCAGCGTTCCCATCGGCAGGTAGGGCTTTTGCGGCAGGAACAGGGTCCGTCCGCCGGGCAGGTGGTAGCGCCGGCCCTGGGCGTAGGGCCAGATTCCGGCCAGCCAGCGCATCAGGGTGCTCTTGCCCAGCCCGGAGGAGCCGACGATCAGCGTGTGCTGGCCGGCCTCGATGCGCTCGTCGGCGGTCTGCAGCAGCGGGCGTCCGTCGGGGGCGTCGATGCGCAGGTCGCCCAGCGCCACCGCGTCTCCGGGCGGCGCCGCCTGCACCGCGACGGCCGGCGCGGCGCCCTGCGCCTTCACGGACTTCACCGAATCGAGGAAGGTGGCCAGACGCTGCAGCGTGGCCAGCCAGCCGACGATGTCGCCATACGCCGAGATGAACCAGGACAGCGAGCCCTGCACCTGGCCGAAGGCGTTGGTGGTCTGGGTCAGCCCGCCGAGCTGGATCTGCCCGGCGAAGTAGCGCGGTGCGGCGACCAGGATGGGGAAGATGATCGCCAGCTGGGCGTAGAAGGAGCTGTACCAGGTGAACAGCTTCTGGCGCTTCATGATGCCCCACCAGTTGTCCCACACCCGCGAGAAGCGCTGGCGGTGCGCCTCGATCTCCCGCGCCTCGCCGCGGTACAGCGCGATGCCCTCGTTGTGCTCGCGGGTGCGCGCCAGGCCGAAGCGGAAATCCGCCTCGTAGCGCTGCTGGTCGAAGTTCAGGCGGATCAGCGGCCGCCCGACGCGATGCGCCAGGTAGCTTCCGACCCCCGAATACAGCAGCGCGGCCCAGACCATGTAGCCAGGAATGTGCAGTCCCCACAGCGTGAAGGCCCCCGACAGCTGCCACAGCACGAACAGGAAGGACACCAGCGTGACCACCGAGGACACCAGGCCGAAGAACAGGTTCAGCGTGGTGTTGACCAGCGCGCGGATGTCGTCGGCGATCCGCTGGTCGGGGTTGTCCTCCTGGCCGCGGCGCAAGGCCATGCGGTAATGGGTGCCGCCGCCCAGCCAGTCGCGCAGGAACACCTCGGTGACCCAGCGCCGCCAGCGGATCTCCAGCATCTGCTGCAGGTACTGGGAATACACGGCCAGCACGATATAGGCGAAGGCCAGCATCGTGAACACCAGCAGCAGGTGCTTGAAGCGCGGGTAGGCGTGCGCCTGCAGGGCGTTGAAAAAGTCGCGGTTCCAGAAGTTCAGCCGGACGTTGATCCAGATCAGCGCCAGGTTCATCCCCAGCACGCTGAGCAAGAGCAGCCAGCCCATGCGCTTGTCGTCCGACACCCAGTAGGGCCTGGCGATTTCCAGGAACTGGCGCATCGAGAAGCGGTAGGGCCGGCTGGCGGGAGTGGGGCTGGACATGACTCGAACGGGGGGAAATGCGCCCGGCACGCGCTGCCGCGGCAAGCCGCCATTGTGCCCGCAACCGACGGTGCTGGGCGCGACTCGCCGCGCTCCTTAAAATGCAGCCTTTGCTACCCGAATCCTGGAGACCTTCATGGCCTTGCCGACTCCCGCGTCCATGTCCGACCGCGACGGGAAAATCTGGATGGACGGCCAGCTCGTCGAATGGCGTGACGCCAAGATCCACGTGCTGACCCATACCCTGCATTACGGCTGCGGCGCCTTCGAAGGCGTCCGGGCCTACGAGACCGGCCAGGGCACGGCGATCTTCCGGCTGCAGGACCACACGCGCAGGCTGTACGACAGCGCGAAGATCCTGCGCATGGAGATCCCCTTCAGCTTCGAGCAGGCGATGCAGGCCCAGATCGAGGTCGTGCGGACCAACGGCTTCGCCTCCTGCTACATCCGTCCGCTGGTGTGGATCGGCGACCGCCGGCTCGGCGTCTCGCCGCGCGGCAACACCATCCACCTGATGGTCGCCGCCTGGCCCTGGGGCGCGTACCTGGGCGAGGAAGGCCTGGCCAAGGGCATCCGGGTGAAGACCAGCAGCTACACGCGGCACCACGTGAACATCACCATGTGCAACGCGAAGACGGTCAGCAACTACACCAACAGCATCCTCGCCAACCTGGAGGTCACCGCCGACGGCTACGACGAGGCGCTGCTGCTCGACCCGCAGGGCTTTGTCAGCGAAGGCGCCGGGGAGAACATCTTCGTCGTGCGCGACGGCGTGATCTACACCCCCGATGCGTCTTCCGGCGCGCTCAACGGAATCACCCGCCGCACGGTGTTCGCGATCTGCGAGGACCTGGGGCTGCAGGTGGTGTCCAAGCGCATCCCGCGCGACGAGATCTACATTTCCGACGAGGCCTTCTTCAGCGGCACCGCGGCCGAGATCACGCCGATCCGCGAACTCGACGGCGTGAGCATCGGTGCAGGCCGCCGCGGCCCGGTCACCGAGCGCATCCAGCAGGCCTTTTTCGACATCGTCGGCGGCCGCAACCCCAAGTATGCCGACTGGCTGACCCGCGTCTGAACCCCGCCCTGGCGGTTTGCCCGAGAGTCCCGATATGAGCGCCATTCCCAAGCCCGAGATGCCGGTGGTCGAACTCAAGGCCGCCGACCTGCCCGCCTTCTGCCCCAACCCGGCGATGCCGGTGTGGAGCGCCCACCCGCGCGTGTTCCTCGACATCCGCCACGGCGAGGCGGCATGCCCGTACTGCGGCACCCGCTACCGCCTGGCCGAGGGCGAGGTCGCGCACGGTCATTGAAGGCCGCGCAATCGCCGGCGTCGCGGCAGCGCAGCCTGCTGGTCGCGCCGCAGTGGATCGGCGACGCCGTGATGGCGCAGCCGCTGGTCGCGATGCTCGCGGCGCGCGGCGAGCGCCTGAGCGCCATCGCGCTGCCGGCGGTGGCGCCGGTGCTGCGCGCGATGCCCGGGATCGACGAGGTGATCGAGGCGCCTTTCGCGCATCGCCGGCTGGACCTCGGGGCGCGGCTGCGGCTGGCCGCGCAGTTGCGTGGGCGTGGCTTCGACCGCGCCTACGTGCTGGGCAACAACCTGAAGTCGCGCCTGGTGCCCTGGCTGGCGGGCATCGGCGTGCGCATCGGCTGGCGCGGCGAGGCCGCGGGCTGGCTGCTCAGCCACTGCCTGCGCGAGGACTCGCCCGGCAGGCGCCCGGACATGCGGCTGCACTACGCCCGGCTCGCCGGCGACGTGCCCGGGCGCGGCCTGGCGACGCCGCCGCTCGAGCATGCGCCGCTGCTCGCGCGGGATGTGCCGCAGCCGCTGCTGCGACTGCCGCAGCCCGAGGCCGCGCGCACCGCGGCGCAGTTCGGGCTGCGCCCGCCCTACGTCGTGTTGTGCCCGGGTGCCGAGTACGGGCCGGCCAAGCAATGGCCGGCGGCGCACCACGCGGCGCTGGCCGCGCTGGCGCGGCAGGCGGGGCTGCAGGTGGTGCTGGTCGGCAGCGCGCGCGAGCGCCCGGTGGCCGCCGCAATCGTCGGGCAGGTCGCCGGCGACCCTCGCGGACTGGTGGACCTGTGCGGCGCAACCACGCTGCTGCAGGCCATGCAGGTGCTGGCAGCGGCCGACGGGGTGGTCAGCAACGACTCGGGGCTGATGCACATCGCGGCCGCCCTCGGCCGCCCGACGCTGGGGCTGTACGGATCGACCGATCCACGCCACACGCCGCCGGCGGCACGCCGCAGCGCCGCGCTGTGGCTGCGGTTGCCTTGCAGCCCCTGCTTCCGGCGCGAATGCCCGCTGGGCCACCTGAACTGCCTGCGCGCGCTCGACCCGCAATGGGCGTGGGCCGAGCTGCGGCGCCTGATGGAAGACTCCGGGCGCAGCACGCCGGCGCGCTGACGGGCACGCACGCCTGCGGCGTGCCCGCAGCCCGGCTTCAGCCGGTGGTGCCGTTGCGGCGCTGCGAGGCGCCCGGGCGCGGCGAACCCGCCCGCGCGCCTTCGCGACGCGGCTGGGAGTCGTGCCTGCCGCGGCCCTGGCGGGCGGCGCCGCCGTCGCCGCGACCACCCTGCGCGCGCGGCGCATCGGCGCGACGCGCCGCCGCGGGCTTGCCGCCGCCGATGACCGTGCGGCCGACCCGGATCGGCTGAGCGCGCTCCTTGGGATCGGGCTCGAAGCCGGCGATCAACGCGCGCTCGATGCCGCGCCCGATGAGGGTCTCGATATCGCGCAGGAATCGCAGCTCGTCGACGCACACCAGCGAAATCGCCTGCCCCTCGGCGCCGGCGCGCCCGGTGCGACCGATGCGGTGCACGTAATCCTCGGGAACGTTGGGCAGCTCGTAGTTCACCACCAGCGGCAACTGGTCGATGTCGATGCCCCGCGCCGCGATGTCGGTGGCGACCAGCACCTGCAGCTTGCCGCTCTTGAATTCGGCCAGCGCGCGGGTGCGCGCCCCCTGGCTCTTGTTGCCGTGGATGGCGTCGGCGCCGATGCCGTCGCCGCGCAACTGTTCGGCCAGGCGGTTGGCGCCGTGCTTGGTGCGGGTGAACACCAGCACCTGCCACCAGTTGTGCTGGCGCACCAGGTGGCTGAGCAGCTCGCGCTTGCGCTCGCGGCCGACCGGATGCACGACCTGCCCCACCGTGGCGGCCGCGATGTTGCGTCGCGCCACCTCGATGACCTGCGGACGGTCGAGCAGGCTGTTGGCCAGCGCCTTGATGTCGTCGGAAAAGGTCGCCGAGAACAACAGGTTCTGGCGCTTGGCCGGCAGCAGCGACAGGACCCTGCGGATGTCGTGGATGAAGCCCATGTCGAGCATGCGGTCGGCCTCGTCCAGCACCAGGGTGTCGATCGCCGACAGGTCGAGGTTGCGCTGGCCGTGGTGGTCGAGCATGCGCCCGGGCGTCGCGACCACGATGTCGACCCCGCGGCGCAGCGCGTCGACCTGCGGCTGCATGCCCACGCCGCCGAACATCACCATGCTGCGCAGCTGCAGGTGCTTGCCGTAGTCGCGGATGTTGTCGGCCACCTGCGCCGCCAGCTCGCGGGTCGGCACCAGCACCAGTACCCGCGGGATCACCTGGCCGCGTGCGTTGCGCGCCGGGCGTGCCTGGCTGAGCCGCTGCAGCAGCGGCAGCGTGAAGGCGGCCGTCTTGCCGGTTCCGGTCTGCGCCGCGGCCAGCAGGTCGCCGCCCGCGAGGACCGCCGGGATGGCCTGGAGCTGGATGGGGGTGGGAGTGGAGTAGCCTTGCTCGCTGACCGCGCGCAAGATGGGCTCGCTGAGCCCGAGGGAAGTGAAGGTCATGAACTCTTTCAGGACCCGCCTACCCGGGCGTCCAACGCGGGGCGGGCGGGAAACCTCGACGACCGCCTCGACCGCTGCGGCCAGCAAGGGCCGTCGCGCAAGGCTCCAGTTTGTCGTCGGGCAACGGCCGGCTAGCACCGGCGAAGGTCGGATTCGACAGCCGGCAAGGCAAACTGTAGGCAAGCCGGCAAGATTGCGAGTCTAGCACGCGCTGGCGTCGAGCGTGCCGCAAAGGCCTCCCGCGATGACCGCCGGCCGGCGATTGGCTATGCTCGCTGCGCAGATGCATGGCGCAGGCACCCCGCCGGCCATGCCCCCAACCCTCGACGAGGAACCTTCGCGATGTCCATCTACGCCACCCTGCAGAGCCTGGGAATCACCCTGCCCGAAGTCGCCACGCCGGCGGCGGCCTACCTGCCGTTCGTGCAGAGCGGCGACCTGCTGTTCGTCTCCGGGCACATCAGCAAGCGCGACGGCAAGGTGCTGGCGGGCCAGCTCGGGCGCGACCTCGACACCGCGCAGGGCCGCGAGGCCGCGCGCGGCGTGGCGATCGACCTGATGGGCACCCTGCACGCCGCCTGCGGCGACCTGCGCCGCGTGCGGCGCATCGTCAAGCTGATGGGGCTGGTCAATTCCACGCCCGGCTACACCGAGCAGCACCTGGTGATCAACGGCGCGTCGGAACTGCTGGGCGAGGTGTTCGGCGCCGCCGGCCGGCACGCGCGCAGCGCCTTCGGCGTGGCGCAGCTGCCGATGGGGGCGGCGGTGGAAATCGAGCTCATCGCCGAACTGCAGGACTGACCGCGGCGGCCGCGGCCGCCGCCGCGGCTGCGCGCGTCACGCGCGACGCATCTCCAGCGGCTTGAACGACACCTCCACCGCCTTGCCGCGCCCGGCTCGCCTGCCGACATAGGCCTGCAGCGCGCGCGCCGACAGCAACTGGCTGCGCGGCTTGCCGCCGCGCCCGCTGCCCGTCAGCTCGACGCCGTCGCCGGCGCCCAGCGCCAGCACCGCCAGCAGCGAGTGCCCCGGGCGCAGCGACATCAGCTGCACCCCCCTGCCGCCGCGCGGCAGCTCGCGCACTTCCGCGGGGTCCAGCAGCAGCAGGCGGCCGCCGTCGTCGAGCACGGCCAGCCACTGCGCGGGCTGCGCGTCGCGCTGCTCCGCGGCGCGGGTCAACGGCTGCACCGGCAGCAGGGTCTCGCCGGACTCCAGCGCGAAAAAGGCCTTGCCGGCACGCTGCCGGCTGCCCAGGTTGTGCGCCGCCGCGACCAGGCCATAGCCGGCCGAGCCGGCGAGCAGCAGCGGGGTGTCGGGCGGGCCGCACCAGTATTGCACCGGGGTGCTGTCGGGCGCCGGCTCGATGAAGCGGGTCACCGGCAGGCCGTCGCCGCGACCGCCGGGCAGTTGCGCCACCGCCAGGCTGTAGGCGCGGCCGTCGCTGCCCAGCACCCACAGCGTGTCGGTACTGCGAGCGGCGAACACGTCGAGCAGGTCGTCGCCGGGCTTGAAGGCCAGCGCCGCGCGATCGACCTCGTGTCCCTTGAGCGCGCGCAGCCAGCCCATGCGCGAGACGACCACCGTCACCGGCTCGTCGACGACCCGCAGTTCCAGCGTCGCGCGGCTTTCGCTTTGCAGCAGCGTGCGGCGCGCGTCGCCGTACTGCCGAGCGTCGGCCTCGATCTCCCGGATCACCTTCCTGCGCAGCGCCTTGTCGTCGTCGAGCAGGGTCCGCAATTCGTCGCGCTCGTCGTTCAGCCGTGCGATTTCCTCGTCGATGCGGATGGCCTCCAGCCGCGCCAATTGGCGCAGGCGGATTTCCAGGATGTCCTCGGCCTGGCGCTGGCTCAACCCGAAGTGCTGCATCAGCGCCGGCCTGGGCTCGTCGCTTTCGCGGATGATCCGGATCACCTGATCGATCTGCAGCAGCACGACGCGCCGCCCCTCGAGGATGTGCAGGCGATCGACCACCTGCTGCAGCCTGTGGGCGCTGCGCCGCCGCACCGTGCGCAGCCGGAAGTCGGTCCATTCCCGCAGGATGTCGGGCAGGCTCTTCTGCCGCGGCTTGCCGTCGGCTCCGATCATCACCAGGTTCAGCGCGACGCTGAGCTCTAGGCTGGTGGTCGCCAGCAGCACCGACACCAGCTCGGCCACGTCGACGCGCGAGGTCTTGGGCTCGAACACCAGTCGCACCGCGGCCTCGCGCCCGGACTCGTCGCGCACTCCGTCGAGCACCCCGAGCACGGTCTGCCGCAACTGCTGCTGCTCGGAACTCAGGGACTTCCTTCCGGCCTTGGGCTTGGGATCGGTGATCTCCTCGATTTCCTGCAGCACCCGTTGCGCCGAACTGCCCGGCGGCAGCTCGGTCACCACCAGCTGCCACTGGCCGCGCGCCAGTTCCTCCACGCTCCAGCGCGCCCGCACCTTCAGGCTGCCGCGGCCGCTGGCGTAGGCCTGGCGGATGTCGGCGGCGCTGCTGATCACCTGCCCGGCCGTCGGAAAATCCGGCCCGGGCACCAGTTCCAGCAGTTCGTCGAGGCCGATGCCCGGCTTGCGCAGCAACGCCACGCAGGCCGCGGCGACCTCGCGCAGGTTGTGGGAGGGAATTTCGGTGGCCATGCCCACGGCGATTCCGCTGGCCCCGTTGAGCAGCAGCATCGGCAGCCGGGCCGGCAGCAGCCGCGGCTCCTCGGTGGAGCCGTCGTAGTTGGGAGCGAAGTCCACCGTGCCCTGGTCGACCTCGTCGAGCAGCACGCGCGCGATCGGGGTCAGCCGCGCCTCGGTGTAGCGCATCGCCGCGGCGCCGTCGCCGTCGCGCGAGCCGAAATTGCCCTGGCCGTCGATCAGGGGGTAGCGCTGGGCGAAATCCTGGGCCAGGCGCACCAGCGCGTCGTACGCGGCCTGGTCTCCGTGCGGATGGAACTTGCCCAGCACATCGCCGACCACCCGCGCCGATTTCACCGGCTTGGCCGCCGCGCCCAGCCCCATGCGGTCCATCGCATACAGGATGCGCCGCTGCACCGGCTTGAGGCCGTCGCAGACGTCGGGCAGCGCGCGCCCCTTGACCACCGACACCGCATAGTCGAGGTAGGCCTGGCGCGCATAGTCGGCCAGCGCCAACTGCTCGCCCGCGGGAGCGGCGAACAGGTCGGGCGTGGTGTCGTGCGGCGGCTGCGCCGTGGATGGCTGTGGCTCGTTCTCGGTCATACCTGGGAAGTCGGCTCGGGAAGGAAGGGGGTGGTGGACAGGCCTAGACGTCGACCTCGACCTGGTCGCCGAAGGTTTCCATCAATTCGCGGCGGGCCTGCGCCTCGCCCTTGCCCATCAGGCGGGTGAACAGCTCGGCCGTACCCTGGCTGCCCAGGCCGCCGAAGCCCACCTGCAGCAGCCGCCGGGTGTCGGGGTTGAGGGTGGTCTCCCACAGCTGCTCGGCGCTCATCTCCCCCAGTCCCTTGAAGCGCGACACGCTCCAGGCACCGTCGCGCAGGCCGTCGTTGCGCAGGCGGTCGCAGATCGCCTGCAACTCGCCGTCGTCGAGGGCGTAGAGCTTGGCCGCCGGCTTCCTGCCGCGCGCCGGGGCGTCGACACGGTACAGCGGCGGGCGCGCGACGTGCACGTGGCCGCGCTGCACGAGTTGCGGGAAGTGCCGCAGGAACAGGGTCAGCAGCAGCACCTGGATATGCGAACCGTCGACATCGGCATCGCTGAGGATGCAGATCTTGCCGTAGCGCAGCCCCGACAGGTCGACCGCATCGTGCAGGCCGTGGGGGTCCAGGCCGATGGCCACCGCGATGTCATGGATCTCCTGGTTGGCGAACAGCCGGTCGCGCTCGATCTCCCATGAATTGAGCACCTTGCCGCGCAGCGGCAGCACCGCCTGGAACTCCTTGTCGCGCCCCATCTTCGCCGACCCGCCGGCCGAATCGCCCTCGACCAGGAACAGTTCGTTGCGCGAGACATCGCGGCTTTCGCAATCGGTGAGCTTGCCGGGAAGCACGGCCATCGCCGAGCCCTTGCGCCGCTCCACCCGCTGCGCCGCGCGCTGCCGGCTCTGCGCCTGGGCGATGACCAGATCGGCCAGCGCCTTGCCCTGCTCCAGGTGCTGCCCCAGCCAGAGCTCGAGCGCGGGCCGCACGAAACCGGAGACCAGGCGCACCGCGTCGCGGCTGTTCAGGCGCTGCTTCATCTGCCCCTGGAACTGGGGGTCGAGCACGCGCGCCGACAGCACGTACGAGGCGCGCGAGAACACGTCCTCGGGAAGCAGCCGCAGCCCCTTGGGCGCCAGCGCGTGCAGGTCGATGAAACCCTTGACGGCCTGGAACAGCCCTTCGCGCAAGCCGGCCTCGTGGGTACCTCCCGAGGGTGTCGGGATCAGGTTCACGTAGGACTCGCGCAGCACGCTGCCCTCGGCGCTGAACGCCACGCACCAGTCGGCACCTTCGCCGGCGGCAAAACCCTCGTCCTTCGCCTGCGCGCTGCCGCTGCCCTCGAATTCCAGCAACACCGGGGTGTCGGCCAGCGCCTCGCGCAGGTAGCCCCGCAGTCCCTGCTGGTACAGCCACTCGTGGGTCTGCGCGGCGGCTTCCAGGTGCGCCCGCACCCGCAAGCCCGGCAGCAGCACGGCCTTGCTGCGCAGCAATTGCAGCAATTCGGCCTGGGGCAGTTGCACCGAGTCGAAATAGCGCGGGTCCGGCCACACCCTCACCCGGGTCCCGCTGCGCGCCTCGCCGCGCGCAAGCGGGCGGCTGCGCAGCGGTTCGCGCGCCGCGCCGTCGGTGAACACCAGCAGGCTGGCCTGACCGTCGCGATGCACCTCCACTTCCAGGCGGCTCGATAGGGCGTTGGTCACACTGACCCCCACTCCATGCAGCCCGCCGGAGAAGCGGTAGGCGGCGCCTGTCTGCAGCTTGTCGAACTTGCCTCCGGCGTGCAGCTGGGTGAACACCAGTTCGACCACCGGAAGGCCTTCCTCGGGATGCAGCCCGACCGGAATTCCGCGGCCGTCGTCCTGCACGGTGACACTTCCATCCAGGTGCACGATCACATCGATGAGCCTGGCGTTCCCGGCGAGTGCCTCGTCCGCGCTGTTGTCGATGACCTCCTGGATGATGTGCAGCGGATTCGCTGTGGACGTGTACATGCCAGGGCGTTGCCTGACGGGCTCCAGTCCCTTGAGCACACGGATCGAGGCTTCGCTGTAGGTGTCTGGCTTGGCTGTGGCCATCGGGGGTTGTGGATAAGACTCGATGAATGTGGACAACGCGAAGGCCGCGACCGGCGGTCGCGCCGCCCTGGCACTTATCCCCACCAGATGGGGATAGCCTGCCCTGCTGGCGGCGGCGAACCCAGGATTTGCGCGGCCCGGGCTGCCAATGCCCAAAAAGCAGGCAGGCCGGCGCGGCATCGGCAAGGCCTTGACAGGGCCGGCGCGGCATGCCATGCGCTGCGCGCGGCAGACGCGGCCAAGCGTTCGATTCTAGTGTCCCGCCCCTGCTCGGCCAGCGCGCGGGACAAGCGGGGACGGCTGTGCTTGAATCGCGGCTTGCGCCGGCGGCTGTACGATGCGCGGCGTAGGCCTGACCCCTCCCTTCGTGCCCGTACCCACCGCCCACGCCCGCGCCTCCGAGGCTTCGCCCTGGGTGCTGCGCTTCGCCCACCTGATCCCCCCCGGCTCGCCGGTGCTCGACCTGGCCTGCGGCCACGGCCGCCACGCCCGCGCGCTGGCCGCGCTCGGCCACCCGGTGCTGGCGGTGGATCGCGACCCGCAGGCGCTGGCCGCGGTGGCCGAACTGCCGGGCGTGCGAAGGCTGGCCGCGGACCTGGAGCAGGCGCCGTGGCCGCTACCCGGGCAACGCTTCGGCTGCGTGGTGGTGACCCATTACCTGTGGCGTCCGCTGTTGCCCCAGGTGGTCGGCGCGGTGGCTGCCGGCGGCGTGCTGCTGTACGAGACCTTCGCGCTCGGCCAGCAGACCATCGGGCGCCCGCGCAACCCCGAATTCCTGCTGCGCCCGGGCGAACTGCTGGACGCGGTGCGCCCGGCGCTGCGGGTGGTGGCCTACGAGGACGGTTTCGTGTCCCTGCCGCAGCCCGCGTTCGTGCAGAGGATTTGCGCGGTGCGCGAGGCGGGCACGGGCGCCGAAGGCGACGACCCGCCCAAGTACAATCTGTGATTTTCCCCGAGTGCCTGGCATGAAAACCATCACCGGCAGCATTGTCGCCCTGGTCACCCCGATGCACGAGGACGGCCGCGTCGACTTCGACGCGCTGCGCCGCCTCATCGACTGGCATATCGCCGAAGGCACCGACTGCATCGGCGTGGTCGGAACCACCGGCGAGTCCCCCACGGTCAACGTCGACGAGCACCACGAGGTGATCCGGGTCGCGGTCGAACACGCCGCGGGGCGGGTCCCGATCATGGCCGGAGCGGGCGCCAATTCGACTGCCGAGGCGATCGAACTCTCGCACTTCTGCAAGGAGGTGGGCGCCGACTGCACGTTGCAGGTGGTTCCCTACTACAACAAGCCCACGCAGGAGGGCATCTACCGCCATTTCCGGGCGATCGCCGAGGCCGCCGACATTCCGATGGTGCTGTACAACGTGCCGGGGCGCACCGTCGCGGACGTGCAGCCGCAGACCGTGCTGCGACTGGCCGGGATCCCCAACATCGTCGGCATCAAGGAAGCGACCGGCAACATCGACCGCGCGCTGCAGATCCTGCGCGACGCCCCGCCCGAGTTCGCGGTGTATTCGGGCGATGATTTCACCGCGGTGGCGCTGATGCTCGTCGGCGGTCGCGGCAATGTCAGCGTGACGGCCAACGTGGTGCCGGGGCTGATGCACCAGATGTGCATGGCCGCGGTGGCCGGGCGGACTCGCGAGGCCGTCGAACTGCATATGCGGATGATGAACCTCAACGCCCTGCTGATGTGCGAGGCCAACCCGATCCCGGTCAAGTGGGCGCTGGCGGCGATGGGACGCATCGAAGGCGGAATCCGCCTGCCGCTGGTCGCGCTGAGCAGCCACCACGACGAACTGCGTGCGGCGCTGTCCGCGCTCGGCATCCCACTCCTCCATTAACCGACACTCGAGCCTTTCCGACATGCGCCCAAATTCTTCACGCGGACTGCAACACGCGCGTCGCACCTGCCTTGCCGCAGCGCTGGGCGCTGCCTTTGCGCTGGGCGGCTGCTCGTCGCTGGGCGATGTGTTCGGTGGGCATTCCGTCGACTACCAGAGCGCCAAGGCGGCGCCTTCGCTGGACGTGCCGCCCGACCTCACCCAGCTCAGCACCGAGCAACGCTACAGCATTCCCGGCGCGCCCGCGGCCTCGCAATCGGTGAGCGCGCTGGCCTATCAGACGCAAACCCGCACCACCGAGGAAGTCCAGGCCAGCAACGCGGTGCTGCCGCAGTACCCGGGGCTGCACATCGAGCAGCAGGGAACCCAGCGCTGGCTGGTGGTCGACGCCCCGCCGGCGGCGCTGTGGGACAAGGTGCAGACCTTCTGGCAGCAGAACGGCTTCTACCTGACCGAATCCGACCGCCAGCTCGGGGTGATGCAGACCGACTGGGCCGAGAACCGCGCCAAGCTGCCGCAGGACTTCATCCGCAAGTACCTCGGCAAGGTGTTCGACAGCATCTACGACACCGGCGAGCGCGACCGCTACCGCACGGTGTTCGAGCGCACCCCCGACGGAAAGGGTACGCAGATCTTCATCAGCCACCAGACGATGGTGCAGGTCTACAGCAACACCGACCGCACCCAGACCATGTGGCAGCCCGGAACCCCCGACCCGACGCTGGATGTGGTGTTCCTGCGCAAGCTGATGGTCGCGCTCGGAGCCAGCGAGCAGCAGGCCCGGCAGCAGATCGTGCAGGCCCAGCAACAAGCCCAGCACGCCCCGCAGGCGACGCTGGTCGACGATGGCCACGCGCTGCAGTTGCCCGACGGCTTCGACCACGCCTGGCGGCGCGTCAGCCTGGCGCTGAACACCGCCGGCTTCACGGTCACCGACCGCAACCGTGCCAGCGGCACCTTCGACGTGCGCTACGTCGACCCGCAGGCGGCGCTGAAGGCCGAGCGCGACAGCCAGGGCTTCCTCAGCAAGCTGTTCGGCAGCAAGCCCGCCCCGGTCACGCCGCAGCACCTGCGCATCCTGGTGCAGTCCGCCGGCAGCGGCTCGCGGGTCACCGTGCACTCGCTGCAGGGCAGCGAGGACACCGGCGCCGCGGCCACGCAGATCCTCAAGGTGCTGCAGCAGCAGTTGCAATAGTCGCCGCCCCCGAACGCGGGGGCGGATGCGCTGGAGGCTGCGCTGGCCGATGCGCCGCAGCATGGGCAGCCCGGCGCGCGGCCGGGTCGCTCGCCGGCTGCCGGGCGGGCGCCCCGGTCGGCGGACTCGGGCGCCGTACTTGGGGCGCTGTACTCAGGCGGTGTAGCTGCGCACCCGCAGCGACAGCATCTGCAGCGCGGTGACGCCGCTGTGCTCGGCCTGCAGGCACCAGTCCTGCAACTGCTGGCGCAGCTGCTCCGCCGACGCGCTCGAGTGTTCCCACACCTTGGCCAGTTCCTCGCGCATGCGCAGCAGACTGAGCAGCGCGGCGTTGCCCTGCGCCGCCGTGTCGATGGTCTCGCGCGCGCTGGCATCGAGGCTCTGCGGCTCGCGGCCGACCAGCCTGCGCGCCGCGCGCAAGGCCCGCAACTGCGACTTGGCGCCTCCGGCCGCGCGCACCCTGCGCAACTCGGCCCCCAGCGCGCGCCGCAGTTCGCGCGCGTAGCGCGCCATCAGGTCGTAGCGGTTGGCGATCACACTCTGCAGCAGCGCGGGATCGACCTGCGAGCGCGCCTCGCCGAGCCGCGGCTTGGGGGGCAGCCTGCGCACCTGCGCCAGGCCGAGCCAGGAGAACAGCCGGATGTAGCCCCACCCCAGGTCGAATTCCCACCACTTGACCGACAGCTTGGCCGAAGTGGGAAAGGTGTGGTGGTTGTTGTGCAACTCCTCGCCGCCGATGACGAGTCCCCACGGCAGCACGTTGCGGCTGGCATCGCGGCTGCTGAAGTTGCGATAGCCCCACCAATGCCCGAGGCCGTTGACCACCCCGGCAGCCCAGATGGGAATCCACAGCATCTGCACGGCCCACACCGTGGCCCCGAGCACCCCGAACAGCAGCACGTCGGCGACCAGCAGCAGGCCCACGCCCTGCCAGTCCATGCGGGAGTAGACCCGGCGTTCCAGCCAGTCGTCCGGGGTGCCATGACCGTAGCGCTCCACGGTCTGCGGGTCGGCCGCCTCGGCGCGGTAGAGTTCGACCCCGCGCAGCAGCACGGTGCCGATACCCCGGGTCACCGGGCTGTGCGGGTCCTCGGGAGTCTCGCAGCGGGCATGGTGCTTGCGATGGACCGCGACCCATTGGCGGGTCGACATGCCGGTGCTCAACCACAGCCAGAAGCGGAAAAAGTGCATCAGGCCGGGGTGCAGGTCCAGCGCGCGGTGCGCCTGCGACCGATGCAGATAGACCGTCACCGCGACAATGGTCACATGGGTGGTCAACAGGGTGTACAGCAGCACGGTGCCCAGCCCGGCGTGCCAAAGGCCGTGGGCGGCCCAGTTCAACAGCGTTTGCAGCATGGATCCTTTCCCGCAGGGCCGGCCCGCCCCAGCGGCGGGCGCCGGCCAGAGGCCAGCATACCCCACAGTGCGCCGCGAGGCCAAAACGCGGTCCGGCGACCCTGCGCCGGCGCTCAGGCGCCCCGGCGTTCGAGCAGCGCGGCGAAGAATCCGTCGGTGGCGTGCAGGTGGGGAAACAAGCGCAGCCAGGGCCCGGCGGCCGGCGCCCCGGGAAAGCCCTGGCGCGCCCACCATTCGCCCGCGTCGAGCGCGCCGAACGAAGGATGATCCCGCAGGAAATCCTGCACGACCTGGTCATTCTCGATATCGAGCAGGCTGCAGGTCGCATACACCAGGCGCCCCCCGGGCTTGAGCAGCGCCGCCGCCTGGCGCAGGATGGCGCGCTGCTGCTGCGCCAGGCGCTGCACCTGCTGCGCATCGATGCGCCACTTCAGGTCGGGGTTGCGGCGCAGCGTCCCCACGCCGCTGCACGGCGCGTCGACCAGCACGCGGTCGATCTTGCCCGCCAGGCGCTGCACCCGGTCGTCGCGCTCGCTGCGGATGGCCACCGGGTAGACGTTGGACAGGCCGCTGCGCGCCAGTCGCGGGCGCAGCCTGTCCAGCCTGGACTGGGACACGTCGAAGGCGTACAGACGCCCGCTGCCCCGCATCATCGCTCCCAGCGCCAGGGTCTTGCCTCCCGCTCCGGCGCAGAAATCCACCACCATCTCGCCGCGCCGTGGCGCCAGCAGCAACGCCAGCAACTGGCTGCCTTCGTCCTGCACCTCGACCAGTCCCTGCTCGAAGGCCTTGCTGCGTTGCAGCGCGGGCTTTCCCTGCACCCTCAGCCCCCAGGGCGACAACGCGGTGGGCGACGCGTCGATACCCTGCTCGCCCAGCAGGGTCCGCGCCTGCTCGCGGTCGGCCTTCAGCGCGTTGACCCGCAGGTCCAGCGGCGCGGCTTGCAGCAGCGACTGCGCCAGCGAGTCGAAACCACCTTCTCCGAGGAACGGCAGCGACTGCCGCATGGCCTCGGCGAGCCAGTCGGGAAGGCTGTAACGCAGCGCGGCGGGCAGGTCGGCGGTCGGCTGCGCCAGCGCCTGCCGGCTCCACTCCAGCAGGCGCGGGCTCAGGCCTCCGGTCGGCCCCGGCGCCTGCCAACCCAGCGCCAGCAGCCGCGACTCGGCGCTGCCCTCGGGAGCCGTCTGCGCCAGGTGGCGCCACAACCGCAGGTTGCGCAACACCGCGTACGTCGCCTCGGCGAGCTGGTGGCGGTCGCGCTGGCCCAGCCGCGGATGGGCGCGGAAATAGCGCGACACCACGGCATCGGCGGGCGAGTCCAGGCGCAGCACCTGGCGCAGCAATTCGACCCCATGCTCGAGCAGGTGCATGCCGCGCTCCGCCGCGGCACGCGGCCGGGCGCCGCGGTTCATGCCGCGTCCCGCGCGGTGGCCAGCGTGCGCACCCGCCGCCCGGCCAGCCGCAGCCGCCCCTCGAGCAGAGCGCGCACCGCCGGCGGATAGATGCGGTGCTCCTGCTGCAGCACCCGCGCTGCCAGGCTGGCCTCGGTATCGTCGTCCTGCACCGCGACCACCGCCTGGTCGACAATCGGTCCGGCATCGACCTCGGCGCTGACCAGGTGCACGGTGGCGCCGTGCCATTTGACCCCGGCCTCGAGCGCCCGGCGGTGGGTATGCAGTCCGGGAAAAGCCGGCAGCAGCGAGGGATGCACGTTGATCAACCGGCCCTGGTAGTGGCTGACGAAAGCCTCGCCGAGCACCCGCATGAACCCCGCCAGCACGACGGCGTCGGGCGCATGGCGGTCGATGCGCCGCGCGAGTTCCTGGTCGTAGGCGTCGCGGCCGGCGTTGCGCTGGGGTTCCAGCACCTCGGTGGCGATGCCCATCTCGGCAGCCAGCCGCAAGCCGGGCGCCTGGGCGCGATTGCTGATCACCGCGGCGACCCGCGCCGGCCAGCGCTGTTCGACACAGGCGCGGGCGACCGCCTGCATGTTCGACCCCGTGCCGGAAATCAGGATCACCATCGACCGCACTTGCTCGCCCATTCCCGAAGTGTAATCGGCCGCCGTGCGCGAGCCCGCGGCGCTGCGGGCGGGCCGCCGGCCGGATGGCTCGGGCGCGGCGCCTGGCGCGGCGCCGCGCATCGGATAATGCGGCTTTCGCGCCGCCGGCACATGCCATGAAATGCCCCTTCTGCCAGCATCCGGACACCCAGGTCGTGGAGACCCGCGAGGTCGAGGACGGCACCGCGCTGCGCCGGCGCCGGCGCTGCGCCGGCTGCGACAAGCGCTTCACCACCTACGAACGCGCCGAGGTGAGCTTCCCCGCGGTGGTCAAGAAGGACGGGCGGCGGGTCGAGTATTCCCGCCCCAAGCTCGCCGCGTCTCTGGCGCTGGCGCTGCGCAAGCGCCCGGTGGCCGCCGAGGAAGTCGACGCCGCGATCGGACGCATCGAGCAACGGCTGTTGCAGACGGGAGCGCGGGAGCTCGAGTCGGCTCGCCTGGGCGAATGGGTCATGGACGAACTCAAGCGCCTCGACGAAGTCGCCTACGTGCGCTTCGCCTCGGTCTATCGCAGCTTCAAGGATCCGGCGCAGTTTGTGCAGATCCTCGAGGAAATGGCTCGCGGCGGCCAGCCTCGCGCAACGGCCAGGCGACCCGCGCAGGGCAGGCGCAAGCCATGAGCGAGCGCCCGGACGCCGCGTTCGACCGGCGCATGATGCAGCGCGCGCTCGCGCTGGCCGAGCGCGCGCTGTACCGCACCAGTCCCAACCCGCGGGTGGGCTGCGTGCTGGTACGCGACGGCCAGGTGCTGGGCGAAGGCGCGACCGAGGAAGCAGGACGGCGGCATGCCGAAATCGTCGCCCTCGACCAGGCAGGGCGCCGCGGCCTGGACGCGCGCGGCGCCACCGCCTACGTCAGCCTCGAACCCTGTTCCCATCACGGCCGCACCCCGCCTTGCGCCGACGCGTTGATCGCCGCCGGGGTGGCCAGGGTGGTGGCCGCGGCGCGCGACCCCCATCCGCTGGTCGACGGCGGCGGGCTGGCACGGCTGCGCGCGGCCGGGGTGCGCTGCGACTGCGGCCTGCTGGAAGAGCAGTCGCGCGAACTCAACCCCGGGTTCTTTTCCCGCATCGAACGCGCACGCCCGTGGCTGCGGCTGAAGGTGGCGGCCTCGCTGGACGGAATCACCGCGCTGCCCAACGGGGCCAGCCAATGGATCACCGGCCCGGCCGCGCGGGTGGACGCCCATCACTGGCGCGCGCGCGCCTGCGCGGTGCTGACCGGCATGGGCACCGTGCGCGACGACGATCCGCGACTGGACGTGCGCCATGTCGCGACGCCGCGCCAGCCCTGGTGCGTGGTGGTCGACAGCCGACTCGAGCTGTCGCCGCAGGCGCGGGTCATGCACCATGCCCGCGCCGGCCGGCTGCTGGTCGCGCATGCGCTCGACCCGGCGCAGGCGGCGCGCCGCGGCGCGCCGTTGGTCGATGGCGGGGCGCAACTGCTCGCCGTGCCGGCCGATCCGCACAAGCCGGGCAAGCTCGACCTGCTCGCGCTGCTGCGGCTGCTGGCGCAGCGCCAGCTGGGGGAAATCCACGTGGAGGCCGGAGCGCGGCTGAATGCCTCGCTGCTGGGCGCCGGCCTGGTCGACGAATGGCTGCTGTACCAGGCGCCGCTGCTGCTCGGGCAAGGCGCCGGAATCGCTCCGTTCGGGCCGCTGCAGGACGTTGCGCAAGGGCTGCGGCTGCACCGCGCGCGAGTCGACGCCATCGGCCCGGACCTGCGCTGGACCGCGCGCCTGGCGCCCTGAGACTGCACGCTGAGACTGCACGCTGAGGCGGCCCCCTGCCGCAGCCCCCCTGAGGCGCGGCGCCGGCCGGCGCGCCTTCAGCCGGGGCCGGGGCCGCGGCGGCTTCGCGCGGCGGGCCGGCTGGAGCGCGGCTTGATGCTCACGGGCACCGCCGCGGCCGGGTTGGGCTGCGGCGCGCGCGTGCGCTGAGTCGGGCGCTGCGCCGCGTCGCGCGGACCGGTCTCGGCGCTGCGCAGTTGCAGCGCCAGGCGATCGAGAACGCCGTTGACGTACTTGAAGCCGTCGGTTCCGCCGTAGGACTTGGCCAGGTCGACCGCTTCGTTGATGATCACCTTGTACGGCACCTCGGGCAGGAAGCGCATTTCATACGCTCCGAGCAGCAGCAACGCGTGCTCGACCGGCGAAAGCTCGCGGCTGGGACGGTCGAGCAGCGGCTGCAGCGCCTCGTCGAGGGCCGCGGCCTCGCGTATGCAGCCGTGGAGCAGCGACCCGAACAGTTCCCGGTCGAGCTTGATGGTGGGATAGCGCTCGTCGAGGAAGGCCTCGATGGCGCCGGCGTCGCTGCCGGCGAGCAACCACTCGAACAAACCCTGCAGGGCCAGTTCGCGCGCCTTGCGGCGCGCGCTCTTGGCCGGGGTGGCAGCAGTCATCGCAGAACCCTCCTCGCCCGTCTCAGACACCGCGCCGCGCGCCCAGCGCACGCGCCAGCCGGGCCATTTCCACCGCGACCCGGGCGCATTCGGCGCCCTTGTCGATGCGCTGCAGGGCCTGCTGCCGATCCTCGACCGTGAGGATGCCGTTGGCCACCGCGATGCCATGGCGCAGCGCCACCTGCTGCACTCCGGCCGCCGAGGTGTCGCACACCAGCTCGAAGTGGTAGGTTTCGCCGCGGATCACGCAGCCCAGCGCGACCAGCGCGTCGCAGGACCCGTCGCGCGCCAGCCACTCCAAGGCCTGGGGCAATTCCAGCGCGCCGGGCACGCTGAGCAGCCGCGGCGGCTCGGCGCCGAGCGCGCGCAACTGCTCCACGCACGCGGCGGCCAGTTGTTCGGTGATGTCGATGTTGAAGCGGGCCTGCACGATCGCCACGCGCAACCCCTTGCCGTCGAGCATCGCGGGATCGTCCCGCCGTTGTGAATCGTGCATCTCGCCGCCTCAGCCGTCGTGCCCGGAAGCACACGCCAGCGCCTGCGCGCCCGGCTGCGGCGGCGGCTCGAAGCCGTCGACCTCCAGCCCGAAGCCGGCCATGCTGGGCATCCTGCGCGGCGCGGCCAGCAGGCGCATGCGCCGCACCCCGACGTCGCGCAGGATCTGCGCGCCGATTCCGTAGTTGCGCAGCGCCGCGGCGCCGGCGCGGATCCGCTCGCGGGCCGGTGCCGCGTCGAAGTGCTGCGCGACCGCATCGGCCGCCTCGCCGACGTTGAGCAGCACGACGACACCGCAGCCGGCCTCGCCGATGCGCTCGAGCGCCTGCTGCACGCTCCAGCTGTGGCGGGTGGACTGCCGGTCGAGCACGTCGAGCACCGACAGCGGTTCGTGCACCCGCACCAGCACCGGCTGCTCGCTGCCTTGCGGGCGGCCCTTGACCAGCGCCAGATGCACCCCGCCGCCCGCGCGGTCGCGATACAGCAGCGCCTGCACCTGCCCGGCAGCGGTCAGCATGTCGCGCTGCTGCGCGCGCTCGATCAGGCTTTCGTGACGACTGCGGTATTCGATCAGGTCGGCGATCGCGCCGATCTTCAGGCCGTGCCGGCGGGCGAACAGCTCCAGGTCGGGCAGCCTGGCCATCGTGCCGTCCTCGTTCATGATCTCGCAGATCACGGCCGCCGGCTCCAGCCCGGCCAGCTGCGCCAGGTCGCAACCGGCCTCGGTATGGCCGGCCCGCATCAGCACGCCGCCGTCCTGCGCCATCAACGGAAACACGTGGCCGGGCTGCACGATGTCCTCGGCACGGGCGTTGCGCGCGACCGCGACCTCGACGGTGTGCGCGCGGTCGGCAGCCGAAATGCCGGTGCTGACCCCTTCGGCCGCCTCGATGGACACGGTGAACGCGGTGCCGTGGGCCGAGCCGTTGTTGCGCACCATGGGCCGCAGCCCCAGGCGTTCGCAGCGCGCGCGGGTGAGCGCCAGGCAGATGAGGCCGCGGCCGTGGGTGGCCATGAAATTGATCGACTCGGCCGACACGTGCTCGGCGGCCAGAACGAGGTCGCCCTCGTTTTCGCGGTCCTCCTCGTCGACCAGCACGACCATGCGACCGGCACGCATTTCGTCGACGATTTCCGAGATGGGGCAAATGGGCATGGGTGGGAGGCCGCTGGGCCGACACAGGCAGACCCGCCATTGTAGAAGGGCGCGCTGCGCGGCGTCGCCGCGAACGCTGCCGGGCTGCAAGCGCGCCGCGCCTGTCCGACAATGCAGCGAGGCCGGCCTGGCGGCGCGGCCCCACCCTGGCCCTTTCAGACAACGAGAACCCCGATGATCCTCGAACTTGCCGACATCCAGATCCAGCCTGGCCGCGAGGCCGAATTCGACGCCGCGATCCAGCGCGGCGTGACCCAGATCATCGCCCAGGCCGAGGGTTTCCTCGGATGGCGGGTGCACAAGGGCATCGACAACCCCCAGCGCTATCTGCTGCAGATCCATTGGCGCAGCGTCGAGGACCATATGGAAGGATTTCGCAAGTCGGCCGACTACGCCCGCTGGCGCGAAATCGTCGGACCGTTTTTCGCGCGGCCGCCGCAGGTCGAGCACTTCGACCTGCTGGGCGCTTCCGCGGGCTGAGGCCCGGCCATGCCCACGCCTGCGGCGGGGGCATAATGGCCGGCTGACTCCGCTCCCGCCCTGCCCGCAGGGCCCAGCTTGTGGCCTCCGAACAGGAACTTTCGGTCTTTTTGCGCAGCGTGCAGAACAGGGCTTTCAAACGCGCCCAGTTCGCCACCCAGAACCCGGATTCGGCGCTGGACATCGTCCAGGACTCGATGATCCGGCTTGCCGAAAAGTATGGCGCTCGCGACCCTTCCGAGTGGCCGATGCTGTTCCAGCGGATCCTCACCAACGCGATCCTGGACTGGCACCGGCGCCAGAAGGTGCGCGCCGGCTGGATGAGCAATATGTCGGATTTCAGCACCGGAGACGACGATCCGGAAGTCGGCTTCGACCTGCTGGAAACCCTCGACGTACGCGAGTCGTCGGCGCTTGGCGAAGGTTCGGACCGCCAGCTCGAGCGCATCCAGACGCTGGCGATCCTCGAGGCGGAGATCTCCCGGCTTCCCGAGCGTCAACGCGAGGCCTTCCTGCTGCGTTACTGGGAGGGGCTGGATGTGGCCGAAACCGCCGAGGCGATGGGCTGTTCCGAGGGGAGCGTGAAAACGCACTGCTCCCGCGCGGCACAGTCCCTGGCCAAGGCGCTGCGGGCACGAGGTTGGAACGATGAAAAACAATCATGAATCGGTCGCGCTGCACGAAGCAGCGCAGACTCGCTTCGGCTACGCCGTCGCGGCACGGCTGAGCCTGGGCAGCGAGCAGCTGCCGGCGGGGACGATGGCGGCGCTGGATCAGGCGCGCATGCGCGCGCTGGCACGCCAGCAGCGTCGGGCCGGCACGCGCGTCTGGCTGGGTGGCGCCGCGACGGCGGTCATCGCCGGCGGGCCTGGCGATCGCGCGAGCTGGCGCGCACGGCTGGCGGCCGCGCTGGCGCTGCCGGCACTGTGGTTCGGCCTGTATGCGCTGCAGCATTACCAGCAGGAGCGGTTTGTGCATCGCATCGCCGACATCGACACCGCGCTGCTGCTCGACGACCTGCCGCCGCAGGCCTATACCGACCCGGGTTTCCGGCACTACCTGCGGCAGGGAGAGTGATGCCGCGGGAGTCCGTCGGGTCGACCGCTCGCTTGCGCCACGCGCTGCGCCGGATGCTGGCCGGCCTGTGTCTGCTGGCCTGCGCCACCTGCTGGGCGGCTGCTCCGGCCGGCCATGCCGCCGACTGGAACCACCTGAGCCCGCAGCAACGCCAGGCGCTGGCGCCGCTGCGCGAGCGCTGGCCCTCGCTGTCGGCTGTGCAACGCAAGAAATGGCTGAACATCGCGGCGCGCTACCCGGCCCTGAGCGCGCAACAGCGTGACGTACTGCAACGCCGGATCGGCGAGTGGGTGCGCATGACCCCGCGCCAGCGCCGGCTGGCCAGGCAGACCTTCCTGGCCACCGGACGCGCGCCGCTGCAAAGCCGCCGCCGTGCCTGGGAGGATTACCAGAAGCTTTCGCCAGCCCAGCGCCGCGAGTTCGAGCGCCAGGCGCGCAAGCCGCCCCACCCGCCGCATGTGGTCCAGTACGGTCTGCCTCGGCACGCGCCGGCGCCCTACGGCAGCGCAGCGGCCCCGCGAGCCGGCGCAGCGGCCCCGCGTGCCAGCGCAGCCGCCCCGCGAGCCAGCGCTGCGGCACCGCGTGCCAGCGCAGCCGCCCCGCGGGCCAGCGCTGCGGC
>JAJZVU010000082.1 GCA_021845505.1 Pseudomonadota bacterium
TGCATCATCGAGGTGATGAAGCTGATGAACTCCATCACCGCCGGGCAGGCCGGGGTGGTGCGGCGGGTGCTGGCCCGCGACAGCCAGGCGGTGGAGTTCGGCGAGGCGCTGATGGTCATCGACCCGCAGGGCTGACGCAGAGCATGCGACCCGAGGAGACGACAGACATGCTCGATGCGGTGTGCGAGGTGGATCTTTCCCGGCTGCTCGACCCGCGCGGGGTGGCCATCGTCGGCGCCTCCGCCGAGGTCCGGCGCATCGGCGGACAGCCGATCCGCGCGCTCAAGGAGTTCGGCTATCGGGGGGCCATCTATCCGGTCAACCCCAAGCATGGCGAAATCCAGGGGCTGCCCAGCTACCCCGACCTGGCCTCGGTGCCCAAGCCCTGCGACGTGGCGCTGATCTGCGTGGCCGGCAAGCTCGTGCCCGATCTGATCCGCGACTGCGGGCGCGCCGGCATCGGCTTCGCGGTGGTGCTGTCGGCGGGCTTCCGCGAAATCGGCGAGTCCGGCCGGGAACTGCAGCGCGAGCTCGATCGCGCGATCCGCGACAGCGCAGTGCGGGTGATCGGGCCGAACTGCCAGGGGTTGATGAGCACCGTGTACGCCAACTACTGCGGCTTCGGCGCTCCCTTCCTGTATGCCCACACGCGCCGCGGGCGCGTGGCCATGGTCACCCAGTCGGGCGGATTCGGCTATGCGGTCATGGGCCTGGCGGAGGCCGAGGGGCTGGCGTTCAACCACGTGATCTCCAGCGGCAACGAGGCCGACCTGAGTTCGCTGGACCTGATCGAGGCGCTGCTGCGGCGCGATGACACCAGCCTGGTCGCGGCCTACCTGGAAGGCGTCCGCGACGGGCGGCGGTTGTTGCGTCTGGGCCGGACCGCGCTGCAGCTGGGCAAGCCGATCCTCGTGTGGAAGGTGGGCAATTCGCAGGCCGGCCGGCGCGCAGCGGCCTCGCACACCGCCAACCTGAGCGCCGAGTACGCGCTGTACCGCGCGGCCTTCGCGCAGGGCGGTTGCCTGGAGGTCGACGACGTGGGTGACCTGGTGGACATCGCGCGCGCCTTCGAGTCCGGGCGCGTGCCCGCGGGCGACCGGGTGGCGGTGGTGTCGATCTCCGGCGGCGCGGGGGTGCTGGCGGCCGATCGCTGCGACAAGGCCGGGCTGCGGCTTGCGGCGCTGGGCGAGGCCACCACGGCCGAGCTGCGCCGCCTGCTGCCGGCGTTCAGCTCGGTGGCCAACCCGATCGACGTGACCGCGCAGGTGTTCAACGATTCCGCGGCCTTCGCGCAGGTGGTGAGGGTGGTGCTGCAGGACCCCGAGGTGGACCAGTTGATGGTGCTCACCGCGTCGATCGACGGGGCGCTGGCGGAGCAGCTGGCGGGCAGCCTGGCCGGGCTTGCGGCCGGCAGCGACAAGCCGCTGCTGGTGAACTCGAGCGCTCCGCTCGAGCGCTCGGCCGAAGCGCGCCGGATCCTCGCCGCGCACCGCATCGCGGTGTTCGACACGCCGGGGCGCCTGGTGCGCGCGGCGGCTGCGGTATGGGAATTCGAGCGTCGGCGCCGGCTGCTGCTGCGGGAGCCCGCGCCCGTGCCGGCGCCCGCGCGTCGGGCGCTGCAGCTGCCGGCCGGCGCGCGCACGCTCAGCGAGCACGAATCCAAGGCGGTGCTGCGCGCCTACGACATCCCCTGCGTGCCGGAGGTGCTGGTGGCGCTGCAAGACCTGCCCGGGCTGACCGAGTCGCCGCTCGGCTACCCGCTGGTGGCCAAGCTCGACTCGGCCGACCTGCCGCACAAGAGCGAGGCCGGCGCGGTGCGCGTGGGGCTGCGCGACTGGGGCGAGGTGCGGCAGGCCGTGGAGCAGATGCTGGATTCGGCGCGGCGCCACAGCCCGCAGGCGCGCATCCACGGCGTGCTGCTGCAGTCGATGGCCCAGGGCACCGAGGTGATCGTGGGTGCCACCAGCAACCGCTATTTCGGGCCGACGGTGGTATTCGGGCTGGGCGGCATTTTCGCCGAGGTGCTCAACGACGTCAGCATAGGCTTCGCGCCGCTGGACGCGCGCCAGGCGCGGGGCCTGATCGAGCAGGTGCAGGCGCGCTCGGTGCTGCAGGGCGCGCGCGGGCGGCCGCCCGCCGACCTGGACGCGCTGGCCGACCTGATCAGCCGCGTGTCGCGGCTGATCGCCGACCACGGCGACCGGATCGCCGAGATCGACCTCAATCCGGTGTTCGTCGGCGCCGCCGGCAGCGGCGTGCAGGCCGCCGACGCGCTGGTGGTGCTGCGCGACGCCGGGGAGCAGCCATGAACCCGGGGGAATCGGCGCGGGGTTGCCCGCCACCACCCGGCTGCCGCGTGCGGCGAGCGGCGTGCGCGACGACCCGGGGCCGCGGCCGCGCGATGCGGCCTGCGGCCGGCGGGCATCTTGTGACAACTGCATGGACGTGAGGGCAAGGCGATGGGGTCGAAGATCAGACGGGTGCTGGTGGCCAATCGGGGCGAGATCGCGGTGCGCATCATCCGCGCGTGCCGCGAGCTGGGCATCGAGACG
>JAJZVU010000083.1 GCA_021845505.1 Pseudomonadota bacterium
CCAGTCCGCTGGCGTGACCCAGCGGCTCCAGCACGACCTGCACGCTGCCCCCGCAGGGCAGTCCGAAGCGGCGCACCTCCTCGGCGGTCTGGCCGTAGATGGTGGCCTCGGGCCGGTGCAGCGCCAGGTCCCCGGCGGCCACGCGCCGGATCAGGTCGTCCTCGATGCAGCCTCCCGATACCGAGCCGGCCACCTGGCCGTCGTCGCGGATGATCATCATGGAGCCCGGCGGACGCGGTGCCGAGCCCCAGGTGCGCACGACGGTGCCGAGCACGACCCGCCGGCCTCGCCCCAGCCAGTCCAGCGCGGTGTGGATGACTTCGATGTCGATACTGTTCATGGTGTGCAAGCCCGCGGGCCCTCGCGCGTGGGGAGGAGTTCAGGCGGCGGCATAGCCACGCAGGCGATCCCCGCCCCGCGCCGCATGCACGCTGGCATTGAAGGACACGATGATGCGGTCAATCTCGCCCCGGTACGCTAACGCCTGATGCGCCAGCCAGGACGGAAACACGATCAGTTGCCCGGGCCGCGGCGCGATGTCTAGGTGAGCCGACTGCAGGTAGGCGTTGCCGAGGTCGGCATGCGCCCCACCCAAGTGGGGAAAGTACGGTCCGTAGAAACGGGTCACCCCATTGTGCTCGCCCAGCACCGGGTCGGCGACACGTCGGGCATGTTCGTCGACCTGCACGCAGTACACCCCCGACCAGGAACAGTTGCCGTGGGTATGCACGTCGTGGCTGGCGCCCTGATTGGCAACCTGGAACCACATGCCGCGCAGGTGTACCTGCAACGCGGGCGCCGGCTGCGGCCAGGCTCCGTGATTGGCCTGCGCCACGGTCGCATGCAGGGAATCGACGACAAAGCGCACGAAGTCCTGCCATTCGGGCAGCCGGATGCGCTCAAGCAGATCGTCCTCGCTGGCGAAGAACGGCACGGGCTGCGGCTGCGACACCGCGCGCAGGCTGCCGAGCACCCGGGCCAGCAGGGGATTGAGCTCCTGCGCACGCGCCCAGCGATGCACGCCCAGCGGCGTCGACCACAACGACAGCAGCGGCCGCGCGGACAGCCCGGAGTCGGCGCTCGTCGTGCTCACGGCCGCATCGCGGGACGCGCAAGGTCAGGCGGCCAGCGCAGCTGGTGCCCGGTGCGCTGCGCCAGCGCCTCGATGTCCTGCTCGGTGTCGATGTCCACCGCATAGCGCCGGTTCGAGGTCGGCCAGCGCAGCACCTGCGAGGCATGGCGCTCCTGCCAGCGGCGGCAGGCCGCGTCGCCGGGTCCGGCGAGGATCTGCTCCCGCACCGCAGCGCTGAACACCAGCGGATTGCCGGGTTGCCCTTCGACCAGCGGCTGCACCAGCTCGATGCCCTCGCCACGCTGCTTGTAGGCCTTGATCAACTCGCTCACGTCCTGCGCGTGCAGCAAGGGCTGGTCGCCCAGCGCGACGAGCACGCAGTCGACCTCCGGCAGGGCCTGCAGCCCGACGCGGGTCGACGACGCCTGCCCCTGCTCCGGTTCAGGGTTGCGCACGACACTCACCGGGAACTCCGACACCACGGGTTCGATGCGCGCGGCATGGTGCCCGAGCACGACCACCAGCTCATCGACCCCTCCGCCCGACAGCGCGATCAACTGGCGTCGCAGCAGCGGCACGCCGCCAAGCTCCAGCAGGCACTTGGGCCGGCCGCCCAGGCGCGAGCCCTGCCCGGCCGCGAGCAGTACGGCCCCCACGCGCAGGCGGCTGTACAGCCCGCCGCCTCCCTTCAGGATGCACCCCATGGCCTTCAGTGGCCGCAGCAGGAGTGGCTGCCAGCGGCGGCCGTCACGGGCTGCCCGGCGGCTTGCGGCGAACCGTGACCGCAGCACGAAGCCGCCTCGGGCACCGCCACCTCGGCCGCAGGCGCGCCACGGCCACAGCATGCCCCCTCCGCGGATGCCCCGGGAGCCACCGGGGCAATCGCCGCAACATTCGCTTGTGGTGCCGCTTGCGCCATCTCGATCGCGGGCCCGCCGGCGCGGCGCGCTGCGACCACCGCCGCCAGCACGGACAATGCGATTTCGGGCGGCGTGCGGGCGCCGATCGGGGTGCCGGCAGGCGCCACGATGGCCTGCACGGCTGGCGCATCGGCGCCCGCGGCGATCAGGCTCTCGCGCAGTACCGACGCCTTGCGCGCGCTGGCCACGAACCAGACACCGCCTGCCCGCAACGCCAGCGCGGCGCGCAGGCCCTGCAGATCTCGCTGCCCCTGGGTGGCGACCACGACAAAGCCGCCATCGCCGAGCTCTCGTCGCAGCACCTCGGGGTCGTCGCTGGCGATGCACTGCACGCCCTCGTCCTCCTGCTGCCGCAGCCCGACTCCCGCCCAGGCCACGCGCAGTCCCAGCTGCGGCGCCAGCGAGACCAGGGAACGCGCCACCGGGGTGTTGCCGATCACCACGAGCAGCGGATCGGCCAGCACCGGGTCCACGAACAGCTCGAGGGTCCCGCCCGAGTGGCAGGCCATGCCGAACTCGAGCACGTCGCCCAGGTCGCGCTCGCTGCCCTGCGCCG
>JAJZVU010000084.1 GCA_021845505.1 Pseudomonadota bacterium
CGGCGCAGGGCAGCGAGCGCGACCTGGGCGACGTGCTCGAGTTCGGCATGGCCTGCCACTCGGGCGGGACCCTCGAGCTGTTCGTGGACCCGGTGCTGGCCGATCCGCTGCTCGTGGTGATCGGCAATACCCTGGTGGCGCGTTCCCTGGTCTCCCTGGCGCCGCAGCTGGGACTGCGCGTGGCCTGGGCGGGAGTCGGGCTGCGGCAGCAGGAGGCCGAGGGCGTGCAGTGCATCGCCAGCGACGACCCCGAGGTGCTGCGACGAGAGCTCGGCGATGGCGGCTTTGTCGTCGTCGCCACCCAGGGGCAGCGTGACCTGCAGGGTCTGCGTGCCGCGCTGGCGTTGCGGGCAGGCGGCGTCTGGTTCGTGGCCAGCGCGCGCAAGGCGGCGGTACTGCGCGAGAGCCTGATCGCCGCGGGCGCCGATGCGCCAGCCGTGCAGGCCATCGTGGCGCCTGCCGGCACCCCGATCAGCGCCCGCACGCCGCCCGAAATCGCATTGTCCGTGCTGGCGGCGGTGGTCGCAGCGCGCCGCGCCGGCGTGCCCGCGATCGAGATGGCGCAAGCGGCACCACAAGCGAATGTTGCGGCGATCGACCCGGTGGCTCCCGGGGCATCCGCGGAGGGGGCATGCTGTGGCCGCGGCGCGCCTGCGGCCGAGGTGGCGTTGCCCGAGGCGGCTTCGTGCTGCGGCCACGGTTCGCCGCAGGCCGCCGGGCAGCCCGTGCCGGCCGCCGCTGGCAGCCACTCCTGCTGCGGCCACTGAAGGCCATGGGGTGCATCCTGAAGGGAGGCGGCGGGCTGTACAGCCGCCTGCGCGTGGGGGCCGTGCTGCTCGCGGCCGGGCAGGGCTCGCGCCTGGGCGGCCGGCCCAAGTGCCTGCTGGAGCTTGGCGGCGTGCCGCTGCTGCGACGCCAGTTGATCGCCCTGTCGGGCGGAGGGGTCGATGAGCTGGTGGTCGTGCTCGGGCACCATGCCGCGCGCATCGAACCCGTGGTGTCGGAGTTCCCGGTGAGTGTCGTGCGCAACCCTGAACCGGAGCAGGGGCAGGCGTCGTCGACCCGCGTCGGGCTGCAGGCCCTGCCGGAGGTCGACTGCGTGCTCGTCGCGCTGGGCGACCAGCCCTTGCTGCACGCGCAGGACGTGAGCGAGTTGATCAAGGCCTACAAGCAGCGTGGCGAGGGCATCGAGCTGGTGCAGCCGCTGGTCGAAGGGCAACCCGGCAATCCGCTGGTGTTCAGCGCTGCGGTGCGGGAGCAGATCCTCGCCGGACCCGGCGACGCGGCCTGCCGCCGCTGGCAGGAGCGCCATGCCTCGCAGGTGCTGCGCTGGCCGACCTCGAACCGGCGCTATGCGGTGGACATCGACACCGAGCAGGACATCGAGGCGCTGGCGCAGCGCACCGGGCACCAGCTGCGCTGGCCGCCTGACCTTGCGCGTCCCGCGATGCGGCCGTGAGCACGACGAGCGCCGACTCCGGGCTGTCCGCGCGGCCGCTGCTGTCGTTGTGGTCGACGCCGCTGGGCGTGCATCGCTGGGCGCGTGCGCAGGAGCTCAATCCCCTGCTGGCCCGGGTGCTCGGCAGCCTGCGCGCGGTGTCGCAGCCGCAGCCCGTGCCGTTCTTCGCCAGCGAGGACGATCTGCTTGAGCGCATCCGGCTGCCCGAATGGCAGGACCTCGTGCGCTTTGTCGTCGATTCCCTGCATGCGACCGTGGCGCAGGCCAATCACGGAGCCTGGCCGCAGCCGGCGCCCGCGTTGCGGGTACACCTGCGCGGCATGTGGTTCCAGATTGCCAACCAGGGCGCCAGCCACGACGTGCATACCCACGGCAACTGTTCCTGGTCGGGGGTGTACTGCGTGCAGGTCGACGAGCATGCCCGACGTGTCGCCGACCCGGTGCTGGGCGAGCACAATGGGGTGACCCGCTTCTACGGACCGTACTTTCCCCACTTGGGTGGGGCGCATGCCGACCTCGGCAACGCCTACCTGCAGTCGGCTCATCTAGACATCGCGCCGCGGCCCGGGCAACTGATCGTGTTTCCGTCCTGGCTGGCGCATCAGGCGTTGGCGTACCGGGGCGAGATTGATCGCATCATCGTGTCCTTCAATGCCAGCGTGCATGCGGCGCGGGGCGGGGATCGCCTGCGTGGCTATGCCGCCGCCTGAACTCCTCCCCACGCGCGAGGGTCCGCGGGCTTGCACACCATGAACAGTCTCGACATCGAAGTCATCCAAACCGCGCTGGACTGGCTGGGGCGAGGCCGGCGGGTCGTGCTCGGAACCGTCGTGCGCACCTGGGGCTCGGCACCGCGTCCGCCGGGCTCCATGATGATCATCCGCGACGACGGCCAGGTGGCCGGCTCGGTATCGGGAGGCTGCATCGAAGACGACCTGATCCGGCGCGTGGCCGCCGGGGAACTGGCGCTGCACCGGCCCGAGGCCACCATCTACGGCCAGACCGCCGAGGAGGTGCGCCGCTTCGGACTGCCCTGCGGGGGCAGCGTGCAGGTCGTGCTGGAGCCGCTGGGTCACGCCAGCGGACTGG
>JAJZVU010000060.1 GCA_021845505.1 Pseudomonadota bacterium
GGGGTCGGCGGCGGCAGCGGCCGGCGCTGCGACTGCGGCCGGCGCTGCGACTGCGGGCGGCACGCTGCCCGCCGCGCCGCTGGCGGCCGCGCTGCTGTGCCCGCACCAGGTGCTCCCGCGCATCCCCGATCGGGCGGTGGAGCAAGGCCTCGGCGGCACCGTGGTGGCGCGCGCGCTGCTGCAGCACGGCCGCCTCGGCCAGGTGCGCATCGTTTCCGGCCCGCGGATCTTCCACGCCGCGGTTCGGCACGCCATGCGGCAGTACCGGTGCGAGGATCGGCCCGGCCCGCCGGTTCCGGTGATCCAGGAATTCCGCTTCCAGTCCGAGTGAGCCGCGCGCGGCGCGGCTTGCGCCAGGCCGGGCGCAGGGCAGCGCGCCAGCCGCCGGCCGGGGTAGCATGGCCGGCACGACCCGCGATGGTGGAGACCGTGCCTGCGATGCCCCCGCTGCCTGCGCCGCCCCGAGCACTCCGCCCGGTGCGCCGCCTGGTGAGCCGCCTGGTGCGCCGCTTGGTGCGACGCCCGGTGCGCCGCCCGGTGCGACGCCCGGTGCGCCTTCTGCTGCCCTGCCTGGCGGTCGTCGGGTTGCTGCTCGGCGGCTGCTCGGACCTGCGCGCCGTCACCCGAATGCAGTCGCGCGACCTGGCGGCGGTCGCCCCCGGAACCTACCGGCTCGACAAGCACCATTGGAGCGTGGTGTTCGACGTCGACCACCTGGGCTTTTCGCGCTACGTGATGCGCTTCGACCGCGCCGGCGCGACGCTGGTGTGGCCGCCCGCGGGACCGTCCGGCGCCAGCGTGCGGGCCTGGGTGCGCACCTCGAGCATCGACACCAACGACCCGGCGCTGGACTCGCTGCTGTGCGGCGCCGGCATGCTCGACTGCCGGCGCCACCGGCTGCTGCGCCTGCAGGCGAGCGGGCTGCGCATGGTGGATGCCGGCCATGGGCTGCTGCGCGCAACGCTGAGCCTGGGCCGGCATGCGGTCCCGCTGCTGCTGCATGTGCACTTCCACGGCTATGGGGTCGACCCCGTCGACGGCCTGACCACCCTGGGCTTTTCCGCCCGCGGCTCGTTCTCCCGGACGCGCCTGGGCCTGCCGGCCTGGCCCGGCCTGGTCGGCGACACCGTGCGGCTGCGCATCGAGGCCGAGTTCGTGCGCCCGGCGAACGCCAGCGCCTGATCCCGGCCGCGGCCTGCTCGAGTCGGAATCCGAAAAGATCCGAAAATCACTGAGCAAAATCAACGTATGTACCGATTTCCAGGGCATACTTTGATCATCCATCAGTGTGCGTGGCGTTTTCATGCAAGATTTTCCGCTTGCGGTCCAAACCAGCGAGGCCGATGCCCGCGCCGCGATGCCGGCGCCGGGCCCGCCGGCGGCCAGCGCGGCGCAGCGCTCTGCGGCGCTGGTGGTGGCTGCCGCGCTGCTGCTGCTGTTCGCGCTGGCGTGGCCGCAGGCGCGCACCGCGCTGCCGCCGTTGCTTGCCGTGGTGGCGCCCTACCAGGCGACCCTCGCGCTGGTGGCGCTGCTCACCGCGTCGCTGCTGCTGGCGCAAGCGCGCAGCACCGGCTCGCAGGCGCTGTTGTGGCTGGGCGGCAGCTACTGGTTCTCGGCGTGGATGACCGTCGCGCACGCCCTGCGCCTGCCGGGCGCCGGCTCCGCGGCGGCATGGCTGCAATGGCTGTGGCATGGAGGGTTCGCGCTGGGGATCGCCGCGTACGCGGCGTGGCCCGCGCGCCAGCCCGGCAGGGTCCGCCTGCTGCCGGCGCTGGCGGCCAGCAGCGCGCTGGTGGCGCTCGCGCTGCTGCTGGCGGACAGCGCTGCGCGAACCATCGCGGTCAGCGCCGAGCCGCGGACCGCGCTGACGCTGGCCGCGTCGTCCGTCGGCGCGCTCGCGCTGGCGCTGCAGTGGCGCCGCGGACTGCAGTCGCTGCACGACCTGTGGCTGCGGGTGGTGCTGCTGGCGTGGCTGCTGGCGCTGCTGCTGGGCGGCAGCCTGCACGGCAGCCGCTTCGATGTCGGCTGGTACACCGGACAACTGTGCACCCTGGTGGCCGACGCCACGCTGCTGGTCGCCCTGCTGCTGGAAAGCAGCCGCCTGCAGGGACACCTGGCAGCCGCCGGGCTGCGCGAACAACGCTTGCAGGCGGAGTTGCTGCGCACCAGCCAGGCGCGCTTCGAAACCACTTTCGCGCATGCCGCGGTGGGCATGGCGCTGCTCACCCCGCAGCTCACCTGGCTGCGCGCCAACCCGAAGCTGTGCGAACTCGTCGGTTGCGCCGAGCACGAACTGGTCGGCCGCGACGCGCTGCAATGGCTGCACGCCGAGGACCGCGACGCGGCGCGCCGGACCATCGGACGCATGCTCGACGCCAGCCTGCCCAGCTCGACGTCCCAGCAGCGGCTGCTGCGCAAGGACGGCTCCAGCCTGTGGGTGCAGACCACCGCGGCGCTGGTGCGAGGGCCGGCAGGGGTGCCCGAGCACTTCATCGGAGTGATCGAGGACATCCAGTCCCGCAAGGACGCGCAGGATGCGCTGCGCGACGCCGAGCAGCGCTTTCGCACGGTGTTCGACCACGCGCCGGTATCGATCAGCATCCATCATGCGCAGACCGGCGAGCTGCTGCAGGCCAACGCGCGCGCGCTGGCGCAGTGCGGCGGCGCGACGCAGCCCGCGACCCCGGCGAAGGCGACGCCGGGCGCGGGTTTCGCCTGCGCCGGCGCTGCGCGGGAAATCCGCTCCGCGGCCAGCGCCGGGCACCTGCTGGAGTGGCGCAGCCTCGACGCGCAGGGCCAGCCGCGCTGGGAGGAGGTGCAGCTCAGCCCGGTGCAACTCGACGGCCAGGCGCGGGTGCTGGCCATCGCCACCGACATCACCGCACGCAAGGAACTGCAACGGCGCATCCTCGAGGTCGCCACCGCCGAGCAGGAACGCATAGGCCGCGAAATCCACGACGGCATCGGCCAGCAGCTGACCGCGCTGACCCTGCTGAGCAGCGGGCTGCAGCGCCGGCTGCGTGGCAGCGGACAGCTCGCCGAGGCCGATGCGCTGCAGCAGTTGCAGCAGCACCTGGAGTCGGCACTGGCGCAGACCCGCGCGCTGGCGCGCGGCCTGGCGGCGGTCGACATCGATCGCCGCGGCCTGCCGCAGGCGCTGCGCACGCTGGTCGCCGACGTCGAATCGGCCACGGGAATCGCCTGCCTGTACCGCGGGCTGGACAGCCTGGACCTGGGCGACGCCAGCCGCTGCATGCACCTGCTGCGCATCGCCCAGGAGGCCATGAACAACGCCCTGCGGCACGCCCATGCCACGCGCATCGAACTGCGCCTGAAGCGCCTGCGCGGCGAACTGGTCCTGCAGGTGCTGGACGACGGCCTGGGCATCGATGCCGCCACCGCCCGCAAGGGCAACCTCGGGCTGCACACCATGGCCTACCGCGCCGGAGTGCTCGGCGCGCGCCTGGCGGTGCGGCGCAGGCGCTCGGGGGGCACCGAGGTACGCTGCTCGGTGCCACTGCCGGCGCAGGCTGCCGTGCAGCCCGGCGGCGCGGACCCGCGGTGAAATCCTTGCTGCGCGGCGCCCGCCGGTTGGTTACAGTCTGCAAGGGCCGGTCGCGCTGGCGCCCGGTGTTTCCTCCCGTTTCCCGAAAGGGCTGCGCATCATGGGTTTGCTCGATCTTGCCCGGCGCCTGACCGGCCGCGCGGCCGGCCCGCAACGCCGGGAGCCGTCGCCGCAGTTCGCCGCCACGGCTCCGCTGCCGCCGCCGCAACCCTTCGTGCCGACCATGCCGGTGCCACCGCGGGCGGCCGGCGACGAGGCCGGCGAGGCGCCGCCGCAGCCCGATGCCTGCCGCTTCTTCGTCTACGCGACCGGCCGCGAGTGCAGCAGCGGCAAGGCGCTCGACGACGCCGAGCGCGAGGTGCTGCGCAGCCTGGAGCGGCTGCTGCGGGCCCCCGGCAGCATCCTGGCGTGGATCCCGCGCCCGCCGGCGGTGCTGCCTCGGCTGCTCGCCTGCCTGCGCGACGACGACGCCTCGCTGCGCGAGACCTGCGCGCTGCTGCAGGCCGACCCGTACCTGGCCGCCGAAATCCTGCGGCTGGCCAATTCGGCACGCCACCAGCATGGCGCGCCGGTCACCGACCTCGAGCGCGCCGCGACCCGCCTGGGCATCGACGGCCTGCGGCGCGCCGTGAGCTCCAGCCTGCTGCGCCCGCTGTTCGACGCCCGCCGCGAGCCGCTGCTGGCGGTGGCGCTGCCGCGGCTGTGGGCGCACGCCCAGAGCAAGAGCGGCTGGTGCCACGACATCGCCGGCGAGCACGGAGTCGACACCTTCGATGCCTACCTCGCGGGCCTGACCCACAACCTGGGCTGGATCGGCGCGCTGAAGGCGCTGGGTCGCGCCGGCATCGGCGCGACGCCCCAGTACAGCCTGGAATTCGTGCAGGCGCTCAACCGCTGCAGCGAACTCATGTTCGCCTGTGGCGCCGAGCAATGGGCGGTGAACGACTCGCTGTCCAGGCTCGGCAGGGTGCTGAGCCGGCACGAACTGCGCGATTGCGACGATGCGCTGGCGCGCGTGCTGTGCGAGGCCGACGCCCGCGCCACCGCGGAAGTCGCCGCCGCCTGACGCGGCGCCGCGCGGGCCCTCGCGCGCCGGCGCCCGTTGCCGGCTTCAGAACCCCGCGACCTGCCGCGTGGCGTCGGCGGCGATCGCCGCCAGCGCCTCGGCCGTGCGCTGGCTGGTCTCGCGCAGTTCGGACGCGATGCGCGAACGGCTTTCCAGCAGGTAGCTGCCGTCGGTGCGCATCACCGCCAGCGCAAGATTCATCAGGCGCATCGCCCCGGTTTCCATGCACACCCCCTTGAGGGCATGCGCGGCGTCGCGCGCCGCCTCCAGGTCGCCGCCCTGCAGCGACTGCAGCAGGAGTCGGGTGCCGTCCTCGATGTCGGCCACCGCGCGCTCGAGCAGTTCCTGGACGAAACCCGGGCTGGTGCCGATGCCGCGCAGACGGTCGATCACCGCCATGTCGATGTACACCACGGGAACCGGCCGCAGGCGGGCGGCGGCGGCCGCGGCGGCCTGCCTGGGCGTGGGCGCCAGGCCCGGCCCGCCGGCCTGCGGCAACGGCTTCTCGCCCGAGCAGGCCGTGCGGATGGCATCGCGCAGCGCACGCAGCCGCACCGGCTTGGTCAGCACCCCCAGCGCACCGCTTTCGCGCATCGTCGACGCGCCCGGCGCGTCGGCGTCGGCGCTCAGCAAATAGGCTGGCACCGAGCGGCGCGCGGCTGCGCGGTGGGTCCGCAGCAGCAGCGCGGCGTCGACTCCGCCCGCGTCGCAGTCGATCAGCAGCAGGTCGAAGTGCGGGTCGTCGGCCAGGATGCGCAGCGCGTGCTCGCCGCTGGTCGCGACGACCACTTCGTGACCCTCGCGCTGCAGCAATTGCTGCAGCAGCACGCGGTTGGTCGGATGGTCGTCGACCACCAGCAGGCGGCGCGGCGGCTCCTCGCCGAGCCAGACCAGGGAGTCCGGGTCGTCGACCGGCGCGGCTTGCGCGCTCACCCTGCGCAGCGGGAGATCGAAGGAAAAGCTGCTGCCGACCCCGGGCTCGCTGCGCAGGCGCAGCGTGCCGCCCATGCGCTCGACCACCTGCCGGCAGATCGCCAGGCCCAGCCCGGCGCCGTCGGCCTGCGAGGTCGCCGGCTCCCCGACCTGCACGAAGGGATCGAAGATCCGCTGCTGGTGCTCCTTGGCGATCCCCACGCCGGTATCGTGCACCGCGAAGCGGACCAGGTAGGCGTCGGTGCGCTCGCGCAGCAGGCAGACATCGAGGCTCACCGAACCCGATTCGGTGAACTTCACCGCGTTGCCCAGCAGGTTGATCAGCACCCGCGACAACCAGTTGGGGTCGCCCAGCACCGCGTCGCGGATGCGCGGGTCCACGTGCACGGAAAAGTCCAGCGCCTTGTTGCGCGCGCGGATTTCCACCGCGGCGCCGACGACCTGCAGCAGGCGGGCCAGGTGCAGCGGCTCGCTGGCCAGCTCGAGCTTGCCCAGCGTCGCCGTGCCCTGCTCGAGCATGGCCCGCAGATCGGCCAGCAGGTGGTTGCTCAGCGAAAGGATGGTGCGCGCGAGCTGGCGCGGGCGGGCCTCCTGCGCCTCCACCTGGATCAGTTCGGCGGCGTTGGAAATGCCCGACAGCGGGGTGCGCAGTTCGCGCCCGACGCGAGCCAGCAGGCCGCTCTTGGCCCGGCTCTCGGCCTCGGCGTGGCGCAGCGCCCGGTGGACCTTCTGCATGAGCACGCCGACGTAGCTCGGCACCAGCACCACCGACACCAGCGCGGACAACCAGAACATGGTGTGCTCGCGCCAATAGGGCACCAGCGGCGCCAGCAGCAGCCCCAGCACGGCCGAGGCCTGCGAGACCTGCATGATGCGCCGGCTGCCGGTGCGCATGCCGTAGCCGATGGCGGTGAACAGGTAGACGGGCACGATCAGCTGGCCGACGCTGCCGCTGACCAGCATCCACGCGGTGAGCATCACCGAGTCGACCACCGCGGTGACGTAGGCCATTCGCCGCGACGCGACCAGCCCTGCGCCGGAGGTCAGCGCCTGCAGGCCTGCCGCGTAGGCCAGATAGCACACTCCCATCAGCGACGCGTAGGGCAGGCGCATGTGCAGCAGCCGCACGCCGACCAGGCCGCCCAGGATGAGCACGCCGCCGAGACCCACGCGCAGCAAAGCCTGCCCGCGCAGCGCGGCGCCCCAGTCGGGCGCCATGTCCTCGGGCGACGCCTGCGCGTGGCGCCGGCGTGCACGCGGTGCTGGCCCGACCGTATCGAGATCCGCCATCGCGCGCCGGTCCGTGGTTACTGGAAACTGTTCCGGACCTGCGCGATACCCTGGGGATCGGACAGGAAGGCCTGCACGAACTCCGGGTCGAGCTGCTTGCCCGCCTGATTGCGCAGATACTCGGTGGCGCGCTCGTCGCTCCACTTCTCCTTGTACGGACGCTTGGAGGTCAGCGCGTCGAACACGTCGACCACCGCCAGGATTCGCGCCGACACCGGGATGTCGTGGCGCGTCAGGCCGTCGGGGTAGCCGGCTCCGTCGAAGCGCTCATGGTGGGAGCGGGCGATCTCGGCGGCCACCATCAGCGGCTCGGAATCCCCGCCGGCGAGCATCGCGTGGCCGATCAGAGTATGCCGGCGCATGATGTCCCATTCGTCCTCGCTCAGCGAACGCTGCGCGAGCAGGATGCTGTCGGGTATCGCCACCTTGCCGATGTCGTGCAGCGGAGCCGCCACTTCGAGCATGGTCGCGTACCCCTCGCCCAGCCCGACCCGGCGCGCCAGCAGCGCCGAGAAGCGGCCGATGCGCCCCAGGTGGGCGCCGGTGTCGGTATCGCGCTGCTCGGCCACCTTGGCCAGGCGGGTCAGCGTCTCCAGCTTCTTCTGCTGCAGGTCGGCCACCGCGCTCTCGACCTGGCTTTCCAGGTTCCTGGCGTGCTGCAGCATCGCCAGCTGGTATCGCCGCATCTTCAGCAGGTTGCGGCAGCGCGCCGCGCACTCCCGATAGTCCAGCGGGCGGCTCAGGTAATCGTTCGCCCCGGCGTCCAGCGCCTCATAGCGCACCTGCAGGTCGTCGATCGCGGTCACGCAAATGATCGGCGACTCCTTCAGGTGCTCGACGCGGCGCAGCGTGCGAATCATGGCGACGCCGTTCATTTGGGGCATGCGGTAATCGGTGAGGACCAGGTCGAGCTCGTTTCGATGGGCGAATTCGATGGCCAGCAACGGATCGCTGAAAACCTCGATGCGCGCCTCCGGGCAAAAACCCTTGGCGATTTCGGCGAGCAGGCGGCAATTCGTCGCCTGATCGTCGACGATCATGATCGAAGGCTGCCTGACCCAGCCATCCATGGCCATGTTTTCATTCATCGCAAAGACTCGATCCGAGCTGCACGTGTGCGCAGGATGAAACCCGATTCGCGGCGCGTCGCCGGCACGCCGGCGACCCAAACCGGTTTCGTTCAATATAGCACGCTTGTGCCGTCACCTCATCTGGGCTAGCATGGTCGGGATGGTCCACAGCCGAGAACCCGCCATGTCCGAATCCTGGAACGAGCAACGAATTATCGACGCGATCAAGAATATTGTTCAAAGCACCTTCGACATCGACTTGAGCGAGGCCGCGCCTTCGATGCAGATTCGCGACAGCGGCCTCGATTCGATGGCCATCCTCGACGTGGTCATGAGCCTCGAGGACCTGGTCGGGAAAAAGATCAAGGATATCGACCTGCCGAAGAATCCCACCCTGCAAGACGTCGCCGCCATGGTGATGCGCAACTTGCAGGGCGCCGCGCATGCATGAAGTCGTCATCACCGGAATCGGGGTGATCTCGCCGATCGGCAACTCACCCGACGAGGTACGCGACAGCCTGCTGCAATCGCGCTCCGGTGTCGGCAGCTTCGAATCCGACGAAATCTCCCGTGCATTCCCGGTCGCCCGCGTGCCCGCCGATTTCTCGGCCTCGTTTACCCGGCTCGAACGACCTTTCCTCGATCGTACTACCCAAATGGCGCTGCTTGCCGCGCGCCAGGCCACCGAAGACTGCGGGATCGTGAATTTTTCCACGCTCGGCGACCGCGCGGGCATCTTTTACGGCACGGTGCGTGGCGGGGGCACCACGGAATGGGAGGGCTTGCGGCATTTCTACGCCGGACGCAAGACCGCCAAGCCCTACGTGATCATGGGCTGCATGGCCAATGCCGCGGCGTCGTTCATTTCGATCAAGCACCAGATCCTCGGCGTCACCGCCTGCCATACCACGGCCTGCGCGTCGTCGGGCTCGGCGATCGCCGACGCCTGCCGCTACCTGCGCGCCGGCGACCTGGACATCGCGCTGGCCGGCGGCGCCGAGGCACCGCTGGCCAGCCAGTTCCTCAGCGCCTGGGACGGCCTGCGCGCGCTGGCCGAGGTCGACGCCGACGACCCGGCGCGCAGCTGCAAGCCCTTTTCCAGCGCCCGCAGCGGGCTGGTGCTCGGCGAAGGCAGCGTGTTCTTCGTCCTCGAGACCCGCGAGCATGCGCAGGCGCGCGCAGCGCGCGTGCTGGGGGTGCTCGAAGGCTGGGCGGTGGCCTCCGACGCCCATCACATCGGCGCCCCGCACCAGCGCGGACAGGTCGCTGCCATGCGCTCGGCGCTGCGCACGGCCGGCGTCGAGCCGGCCGCGCTGGACTACCTGAACGCCCACGCGACCGCGACGCGCGGCGGCGACCCGGTGGAAGTGGCGGCGCTGCGCGAGGTCCTCGGCGATGCCGCGGCGCAGGTGCCGGTGAGTTCGACCAAGGCGTTGCACGGGCACATGCTGGGCGCGGCCAGCGCGATGGAACTGCTGGTGTGCCTGTTGGCGATCCGCGACGGATTCATTCCCCCGACGGCCTGGCTGGACGCGGTGGACCCCGATTGCGGCGGGCTGCTGCACGTGCCGGAACTGCTCGGCGGGCGCCGCGTGCGGCGCGCGCTGTCGCTGTCCGCCGGTTTTGGCGGGGTCAATGCGGCGCTGGTCGTGCGCGCCGCCGATCCGGCGCACTGAGGCTGGCGCGCCGGATACCGGCGCCGCCCGCGTCAAGATTCCGGCGCGGCGCGCCCGCGGCGACCCGGCAAACCCTTCGGGAGCGGGCCGGCGAACCCTCCGGCAGCCATGGCATGCTCCTTGCTTGGAACACGGGCAGCGATGCGATCGCAGTGGCTCCCCGTATCCAGCAAGGCCCCGCCATGATGCCCCCGGAAATCTCTCCCCGCATTATCTCCACGATTTTCCCGGCGACCGAACCGCTGCTTTCCACGCGTTTCGACGAGACGACATCGACGCTGTGGATCGCGCTGCAGTCCCGTTTTCGGCGGACGCACCACCTGGCGGCCGACGTATTGCAGCGCCTGCGCGAACTGCTGGATCAGGTGGCGGAAAGCGAACTGCGCTGGCACGGCGCCGGGGCGGAGTTTCCGGTGCATTATGCGGTGCTGCGCTCGGAGCATCCCCATTGCTTCAGTCTGGGCAGCGACCTCGAACATCTGCTGGAATGCGCCCGCAAACGCGACGGCGGCGCGCTGCGCCGCCATGCGATGCAATCGCTGGATACCCTCTACCTGTGGGCCACCGCGTGGAACCACGGGGTCACGACGATTTCCCTGGTGCAGGGTCGCGCGCTCGGAGCCGGTTTCGAGGCGGCGCTGGCGGCCGATTATGTGATCGCCGAGGAAGGCACCGAATTCGGTTTTCCCGAGATCCTTTTCGGGTTGTTTCCCTGCAACGGCGCGATGAGCCTGCTCGGCCGCCGCATCGGCTTGGCGGCGGCCGAGCGAATGATCCGTGGCGGCCGCATGTACAGCGCCACCGAACTGCTGGAGATGGGGGTGATCGACCAGGTCTGCCCGGTCGCGCGCGGCGACATCGCGGTGCGCGAGTTCATCGAGGAGCATGCCAAGCGCCGCAGCGCACGCCTGGCCGTGCAGCGCGCACGCGCGCGCATGCAACCGCTGGACTACGCCGAACTGGCGACCGTGGTCGCCGACTGGGTGGACGTCGCGCTGCAGCTCGGCGAGGACGAACTGCGGCTGCTGGAAACCCTGATCCGCATGCAACGCACCGACTTCGCCCACTGAAGGGGTGAACGAGGTGTGAGCGGATCCGCCGCGCTCGCCGCGGCTACCATCGGCGCATGCTCAAGAGCCTGATTCGGCGCCGCGCCCGCGCCCTCGTCGGAGGCGACGGCTCGGCGCCGCTGGAGTACCTGCAGCCGCGCGGCGATCCGGGCCTGTTCGGGCCCGGGTCCGAGGTCTGGCGGGTGCATGCCGACCTGCTGCCGATGATGATCGGCGGCATCGGCGCGCTGGTGCTGCAGTCGCTGCACCCGCTGGCGCTGGCCGGGGTATGGGATCATTCCAGCTTCCGCCAGGACCTGCGCGGCCGACTGGCGCGCACGGCCTCGTTCATCGCCGCCACCAGCTACGGCGGCCGCGCGATGGCCGAGCAGGCGATCGCGCGCGTGCGCTCGATCCACTCCCAGGTCGTCGGCCACCATCCCGACGGCAGGAGCTACCGCGCTGACGACCCGCAGCTGCTGTACTGGGTGCACCTCACCGAGTGCAGCTGCTTCCTGCGCTGCTACCGGGCCTTCGTCGACCCGGCGATGAGCCGGGCCCGCCGCGACCGCTACCACGCCGAGATGGCGCGCATCGCGCAGCTGCTGGGCTGCGACGCCGCGGCGCTGCGCGCCGCGCGCATCGCGGTCACCGAACAGCAGGCGCGGGCCGACATGCGGGACTACCTCGACCAGCTGGAGTTCTCCGAGCGCTCGGCCTTCGTGCTGCAGCTGCTGCACGACACCCCGCTGGCTCCGGGCAGGCTGGCGCTGCAGCGGCTGCTGGTGCAGGCCGCCCTCGCCCACCTGCCGCACTGGGCCTACCCGCTGTTGCGCCGCCAGCCCCCGGGCGCGTTGCAGCGGCGCGCGCTGCAGGCCGCGGTGGTCGCGCTGGGGGCCCCGTTGCGCTGGGCGCTGGACGACGGGGTCGCCGCCTGCGCGAGGCGGCGGGTCGCAGCCTGACCCGGCGAGCCGGGCCGCACCGCGCTTATTCCGGCGCGGTCTAACGGTATGACAAAAGGGTCGTTTGCGGCGTGCCCGCGGCTGCCTAGGATGTGCCCGCAAGACCAGCCGGGCTCCAGGCGCATCCATGTACCGATACACCGATTTCGACCGCCGATTCCTGCGCGCCCGCGCCGCGCAGTTCCGCGACCAGCTGCAGCGCCACCTGGCGGGCGAACTGGGCGACGAGGAGTTCAAGCCGCTGCGGCTGCAGAACGGCTGGTATATCCAGCGCCACGCACCGATGACCCGCATCGCGATCCCCTACGGCGAACTGCGCGCCGACCAGTTGCGCGCGCTGGCCGGCATCGCCGACGAGTTCGATCGCGGCTACGCCCACTTCACGACGCGGCAGAACGTGCAGTTCAACTGGATCGCGCTGCCGCGCGCGGCCGACGTCATGGATCGCCTGGCCGATGTCGACATGCACGGCATCCAGACCAGCGGAAACTGCGTGCGCAACATCGCCAGCGACGTGTTCGCCGGCATCGCCGACGACGAACTCGTCGACCCGCGCCCCTTCGCCGAGATCCTGCGCCAGTGGAGCACCCTCCATCCGGAGTTCGCCTACCTGCCGCGCAAGTTCAAGATCTCCCTCAACGGCGCGCTGGAGGACCGGGTGGCGGCGGGCTGGTACGACATCGCGCTGCACGCGGTGCGCGACGCCGACGGGCGAGGCGGCTGGAAAGTGCAGGTCGGCGGCGGCATGGGGCGCACGCCGATGATCGGGCGCGTGGTGCGCGAGTTCCTGCCGTGGCAGCACATGCTGCTGTACGTCGAGGCCATCCTGCGCGTCTACAACAGCTACGGCCGGCGCGACAACATCTGGAAGGCGCGCATCAAGGTGCTGGTGAAGTCCGAGGGCGAGCGCTTCGTGGAGGCCGTGGAACGGGAATTCGATGCCATCGTGCACCAGGACCTGGACGGTGCCGCGCACCTGATCACCGAGGCCGAACTGCAGCGCGTGGCCGCCCAGTTCGCGCCTCCGCCGGGCGTGCTCGAGGAACCCCAGCAGGTGCCCGCGCTTCCCGGCGAGCCGGCTTACGCGCGCTGGCTGCAGCGCAATGTGCACCCCCACCGTTTCGCCGCCTACCGCGCCGTGACCCTGTCGCTCAAGCGGGTGGGCCAGGCGCCGGGCGATGTCACCAGCGCGCAGATGCGCGCCGCTGCCGACCTGGCCGAGGCCTTCGGCTTCGGCGAACTGCGGGTCAGCCACGAGCAGAACCTGCTGCTGCCCTGGGTCGAGGCGCGGCGCCTGCCCGAACTGTGGCGGCGCGCGCGCGAGCACGGCTTCGCCACACCCAACATCGGCCTGCTCACCGACATGATCTCCTGCCCCGGCGGCGATGTGTGCGCTCTGGCCAACGCGCGCTCGCTGCCCATCGCCGCGGCGCTGGCCGAGCGCTACACCGACCTGGACGAACTCCACGACATCGGCGACATCGCGCTGAACATCAGCGGGTGCATCAACTCCTGCGGCCACCACCACAGCGGGCACATCGGCATCCTCGGCGTCGACAAGGACGGCTCCGAGTGGTACCAGGTCACGGTCGGCGGCGCCGACGGCTCCGGCCGCGGCCCCGCCGCCGGGCCCGGGCGGATCATCGGCCCGGCCTTCGCCGCCGACGAGGTGCCCGACGTGGTCGAGGCGCTGCTCGAGGCCTACCTGGCGCAGCGCGCGCCGGGCGAGCGCTTCGCGGAATTCGCCCGCCGCAGTCCCATCGACACCTTCCGGGCCGCCGCCGACGCCGTGCGGCGCAGCACCGCCCGCAACCAGGAGGCCGCATGATGCAGTGCATTCCCCGCGAAGCCGACGGCTGGGCACCCACCGACTCGCCGCGCGTCGGCCAGCGCCTGTTGCTGACGCCGGCGCAGTGGCGCGAACTCGCCGCGCAATGGCCCGACGCCCTCCCCGCGGGCCTGCTGCTGGACAACGACGCGGACCTGCAGTCGCTCGATCTGCCGCTGGGGCGCTTCGCCACCATCGCGCTGCGCTTTCCCAAGTGGACCGACGGACGCGCATACTCCCAGGCGCGGCTGCTGCGCAGGCGGCTGCGCTGGCAGGGCGAACTGCGCGCCGACGGCGACGTGGTGGTCGACATGGCGCTGCAACTCGCACGCACCGGATTCGACGTGGCCAGGCTGCGCCCCGGGCAGGACCCCGCGGTGGCCTCTCGCGCGCTGGGCTTCTTCCAGGGCCTGCTGCCGGGATCCTTCTACCAGGGCGACGTGCGCGAACCGCGACCGTTGTTCCTGCGCTCGCGGGCCGCGTGATGGGGCGCGTCGCCTTCGTCGGCGCCGGCCCCGGCGCGGCCGACCTCGTCACCCTGCGCGGCGCCAGGTTGCTGGGGTGCGCCGAGGTCGTGCTCGCCGATGCGCTGGTCGACCCGGCGTTGCGCGAGCTGGCGCCGCAGGCGCGCTGGATCGACGTGGGCAAGCGGGGTTTCCGGCCCAGCACCAGCCAGGCGCGCATCCACTCGCTGCTGCTGAGCGCGGCGCGCTCGCACGACCTGGTCGTGCGCCTCAAGGGCGGCGACCCGGGGGTGTTCGGCCGCCTGGACGAGGAACTCGAGGCGCTGGCCGGCGCGGGCATCGACTGCGAGGTGGTGCCGGGAATCAGCGCCGCGCTGGCCGCGGCAGCCGACTCGCGGCTGCCGCTGACGCGACGCGGGCGCGGACGCAGCGTGGCGTTCAGCACCGCGATGACCCGCGACGCCAGCCTGCGGGTCGGGCGGCACGCCGACACCGAGGTGTTCTACATGGCGGGGCGTCAGTTGGGCGCGCTGGGCCGGGCGCTGCGCCAGGCCGGCTGGGAGCCCGCCACCGCGGTCAGCGTGGTATCTCGCGCCGGTTGCGCCGACAGCCTGCGCAGTCGCCACCGCGTCGACCAACTCGCCCATGCCGCGCTGCTGCACGCCGGACGCCCGACGGTGGTGGTCGTCGGCGCAGGCGCCGAACCGCTGAATGCCGCGCCCGCGGGCGCGCGCTTCGTCTCCATCGTGCCATCCCCACAAGACTGAGACCATGGACCTGCATCCCGATCCCGCGATCACAGACATTGCCCGCCTCCACGACCGGCCCATCGAGACCGACGCGTTGATCGTCGGCGCCGGCCCCGTCGGGCTGTTCCAGGTGTTCGAGCTCGGACTGCTGGAGATCAAGGCCCACGTGGTCGACAGCCTGCCGCA
>JAJZVU010000020.1 GCA_021845505.1 Pseudomonadota bacterium
TGGGAGATCTACGCCGAGCAGAACGGCGGCGCGCTGTTCCGCGACCTGGCGCGCTACGGCATCCGCGAGCCCAAGGGCTGGAAGGACGCCTGCGAGGCCAAGGACCACATCAGCCACCAGGCCTGGGGCACCTTCTACAACTACGCCGCGGCCGCGCCGTTCCACACCTGGATCCCGCGCGAGGACGAGATGGAATGGCTCTCCCAGCAGTATCCCGACAGCTTCGACAAGCTGTACCGGCCGCGGCTGGAGTACTGGAAGGAGCAGGCCCAGCACAACAACCGCTTCTACAACAAGACGCTGCCGATGCTGTGCACGACCTGCCAGATCCCGATGCTGTTCACCGAGCCCGGCGACGCGACCAAGATCTGCTACCGCGAAAGCGACTTCGGCGGCGACAAGTACCACTTCTGCAGCGATCACTGCAAGGAGATCTTCGACCACGAGCCGCAGAAGTACATCCAGTCGTGGCTCCCGGTCCATCAGATCTACCAGGGCCACTGCTTCAAGCCGGGAACCGACCCCACTCGCGAGGGCTTCGACCCGCTGCTCGCGGTGCTGGATTACTACGAACTCGCGGTGGGGCGCGACAACTTCGACTTCGAGGGGTCGGAGGACCAGAAGAACTTCGCCCATTGGCGCGGCCAGGCGCAAAGCGTCTGAGCGGCGATCTCCCCTACCCCGTGACCCTTTCCACCAGGAGACAACGATGAGCGTAGCTGCCGTCGCCCCCTACGAACTGCCCGCCCGCGACACGGTGGACAAGTTCCCCGCCCCGCTGCTGTACATCGGCTGGGAAGACCACCTGCTGTTCTGCGCCCCGTTCTGCCTGCCGCTGCCGCCGGACATGCCGTTCGGCGCGCTGGCCACCCAGGTGCTGCCGGGTATCTACGGCTACCACCCGGACTTCGCCCGCATCGACTGGCAGAAGGTGCAGTGGCTCAAGTCGGGCAAGCCCTTCTCGCCCGACCCGGCGAAGTCGCTGGCCGAGAACGGGCTGCGCCACAAGGACGTGATCCGCTTCCGCACCCCGGGCCTGAACGGCATCCAGGGTTCCTGCAGCTGAGGACTGGCCGGCGGCGCCCTCGCGGGCGCCGCCGCGCCGGGAACACCACCATGAGCTTCCAACTGACCATCGAACCCCTGGGCGCGACCATCGAGGTCGAGGACGGCCAGACCATGCTCGACGCCGCGCTGCGCAACGGCATCTACCTGCCGCACGCCTGCTGCCACGGCCTTTGCGGAACCTGCAAGGTGCAGGTGCAGAGCGGGGAGATCGACATCGGCGAAGCCAACCCCTTCGCCTTGATGGATTTCGAGCGCGACGAGGGCAAGGCGCTGGCCTGCTGCGCCACGCTGCAGGGCGACACGACCATCGAGGCCGACATCGACGAGGAGCCCGACGCGCTGGTGATCCCGGTACGCGACTTCGCCGCCGAGGTCGTTCGCATCGAGGACCTGACACCCACCATCCGCGCCATCTGGCTGCGGCTGGACAAGGCGCTGCAGTTCCAGGCCGGCCAGTACGTGCAGCTGGAAATCCCCGGCCTCGGCCAGAGCCGCGCGTTCTCCATCGCCAACGCGCCGCACGAGGTCGAGGCCAGCGGATGCATCGAGATCAACGTGCGGCGGGTTCCCGGCGGCCAGGGCACCGGCTACCTGCACGAGCAGCTGCAGACCGGGCAGCGGCTGCGGCTGTCCGGCCCCTACGGCCGGTTCTTCGTGCGGCGCTCGGCGCAGCGCCCGCTGCTGTTCATGGCCGGCGGTTCCGGACTGTCGAGCCCGCGCTCGATGATCCTGGACCTGCTGCACCAGGGCTGCGAGCTGCCGATCACCCTGGTCTACGGCCAGCGCAGCGCGGCGGAGCTCTACTACGACCGCGAGTTCCGCGAACTGGCCGCGCGCCACGCCAATTTCCACTACCTGCCGGCGCTGTCGGAACCGTCGCCCGGCGGCGCGGACGTGGCGCAGGGCATGGTGCACGAAGTGGCCAAGTCGCACTTCGCCGGCGACTTCTCGCAGCAAAGCGCCTACCTGTGCGGCCCTCCCCTGATGATCGACGCCTGCATCAACGCGCTGATGCAGGGAAGGCTGTACGAGGCGAATATCTACCACGAGAAATTCATCTCGGCGGCCGACGCCCAACAAGTGCGCAGCCCGCTGTTCAAGAGGATCTGACATGAGCCAGGCAGCCGCCAGCAAGCTGCAGGTCACCATCCGCCAGACCGGGGAGTCCTTCGCGTGCCGCGACGACCAGTCGGTGCTGGCGGCGATGGCCTCCACCGGGCGCCGGGGCATTCCGGTGGGCTGCCTGGGCGGGGGCTGCGGGGTGTGCAAGATCCGCCTGCTCAGCGGGCAGGTGAGCAGGCTCGGCCCGGTCAGCCGGGCGCATGTCACGAGCGACGAGGAGGGCCAGGGCTACACGCTGGCCTGCCGCGTGGCGCCTTGCAGCGAACTCGAGGTGGAGGTCGCGGGCAAGTTCTGCAAGCCGTTTTTCAAGGGATTCGGCAGTGGCGCGAATCCGGTTTCCCCCAAGTAACCACGACGAGGAGATGAACATGGGTGTGATGCGAATCGGCCATGCCAGCCTGAAGGTGATGGACATGGCAGCCGCCCTCAAGCACTACGAGAAGGTGCTGGGGATGAAGAAGACCATGGAGGACAACAAGGGCAACGTGTACCTGAAGTGCTGGGACGAGTGGGACAAGTACTCGCTGGTGCTGACCCCGGCCGAGGAGGCCGGGCTGAACCACGTGGCCTACAAGGTCGAGCATGACTCCGACCTGGACGCGCTGCAAAAGCGCATCGAGGCCTACGGCATCAAGACCGCGGTGCTGCCCGAGGGCACGCTGCCGTCGACCGGGCGCATGCTGCAGTTCAACCTGCCCAGCGGGCACGAGATGCGGCTGTACGCGATGAAGGAGAAGGTCGGCACCGACGTCGGCTCGACCAACCCCGACCCCTGGCCCGACGACATCCGCGGCGCCGGCGCGCACTGGCTCGACCACTGCCTGCTGATGTGCGAGATGAACCCCGAGGCGGGGATCAACAAGGTGGCCGAGAACACCGAGTTCATGTCCAAGGTGCTGGACTTCTACCTGGCCGAGCAGGTCATGGTGGGCCCGGGCAACTCCATCCAGGCGGCGACCTGGATGTTCCGCACCTCCACCCCGCACGACATCGCCTTCGTCGCCGGCCCGCGCATGGGGCTGCACCACATCGCGTTCTTCCTCGATTCGTGGGACGACGTGCTGAAGGCGGCCGACGTGATGGCCAAGAACAAGACCCGCATCGACGTCGCGCCCACCCGGCACGGCATCACCCGCGGCACCACCATCTACTTCTTCGACCCCAGCGGCAACCGCAACGAGACCTTCGCGGGCCTGGGCTACATGGCGCAGCCCGACCGGCCGGTGACCACGTGGACCGAGGACCACCTGGGCAGCGGCATCTTCTACCACACCGGGGAGCTGGTGCCCTCCTTCACCGAGGTCTACACCTGATGGCTGCCGGCAGCCAGGCCCAGGCTGGCGCCGCCGCCGGCGCCAGCGTGCAGCAGCGGGTCGTCGACTGGCCCGCCGCGGCGCGCGCCGTGCAGGCCGCGGCGCGGCACGCGGCGCAGCTGGGCGTGCAGGTCAACGTCGCGGTGGTCGATTGCGGCGGCAACCTGGCGGCGTTCCTGCGCATGCCGGGGGCTCCGCTGCACTCCATCGACATCGCGATCGACAAGGCCTACACCGCGGCCAGCTTCGGCCTGCCCACCGGCGCCTGGACCGACGCGCTGCAGCAGCATTCGCCGGCGGTGCGCCAGGGACTGCCGCTGCGCCCGCGCTTCGTCGCCTTCGGCGGCGGGCTGCCGCTGCTCGAAGGCGGCCAGCGCATCGGCGGCATCGGCGTGTCCGGCGGCAGCGAGCAGCAGGACGAGGCCTGCGCGCAGGCCGGCTGCCAGGCGCTGGCGCAGGCGTCCGAGGCCGCGCCCTAGTCCGTCTTCCAACTCCACCCATCCATCATGCTGATCACCGAACCCCAAGCCCCGGCGCGCAGCAGCGCCGGCACCGACGCGCTGCAGATCGACCACTTCATCAACGGCACGGCGGTCGCCTCGGCGCGCCGATTCGACAAGCGCTCGCCGCTGGACGGGCGGCTGCTGGCGCGCGTGGCCGAGGCCACGCGCGAGCAGGTCGACAGCGCGGTGCGCGCCGCGCGCGCGGCGCTCGGGGGCCCGTGGGGAACCCTGACCGTGGCGCAGCGGGTCGACCTGCTGTACGCGGTGGCCGATGGAATCAACCGGCGCTTCGACGACTTCCTGGCCGCCGAGGTGGCCGACACCGGCAAGCCGATGAGCCTGGCGCGCCACGTGGACATCCCGCGCGGGGCTGCGAACTTCAAGATCTTCGCCGACGTGGTGAAGAACGTGCCGACCGAATTCTTCGAGATGTCCACCCCCGACGGGCTGGGGGCGATCAACTACGCGCTGCGCCGCCCGGTGGGCGTGGTCGGCGTGATCTGCCCGTGGAACCTGCCGCTGCTGCTGATGACCTGGAAGGTGGGCCCGGCGCTGGCCTGCGGCAACACCGTGGTGGTCAAGCCCTCGGAGGAGACGCCGCAGACCGCCACGCTGCTGGGCGAGGTGATGAACGCGGCCGGGGTTCCGGCCGGGGTGTACAACGTGGTGCACGGCTTCGGGCCGGGTTCGGCCGGCGAGTTCCTCACCAGCCACCCCGGGGTCAACGCCATCACCTTCACCGGCGAGACCCGCACCGGCGAGGTGATCATGAAGGCCGCCGCCACCGGCGCGCGCCCGGTGAGCCTGGAGATGGGGGGCAAGAACGCCGCGGTGGTGTTCGAGGACTGCGACTTCGACGCCGCCATCGAGGGCACGCTGCGCTCGTGCTTCGCCAACTGCGGCCAGGTCTGCCTGGGCACCGAGAGGGTGTACGTGCAGCGCCCGCTCTTCGATCGCTTCGTGCAGGCCCTGCGGCGCGGGGCCGAGGCCATGCGGCTCGGGCGCCCCGAGGACCCGGCCACCGCGATGGGCCCGCTGATCAGCCAGGAGCACCGCGACAAGGTGCTGTCGTACTACCGCAAGGCGGCCGAGCTGGGCGCCGTCGTGGTCACCGGAGGCGGCGTGCCCGACATGCCGGCGGATCTGGCCGGCGGCGCCTGGGTGCAGCCCACGCTGTGGACCGGGCTGGGCGACGACTCGCCGATCGCCCGCGAGGAGATCTTCGGCCCCTGCGCGCTGCTCATGCCCTTCGACACCGAGGAGGAAGTGCTGCGCCGGGTCAACGACAACGCCTACGGGCTGGCCACCGCCATCTGGACGCGCGACCTGCAGCGCGCGCACCGCGTGGCCGCCGCCATCGAGGTGGGAATCGCCTGGGTCAACTCCTGGTTCCTGCGCGACCTGCGCACCCCCTTCGGCGGCGCCAAGCAGTCGGGAATCGGGCGCGAGGGCGGCGTGCACTCGCTGGAGTTCTACACCGAACTGAAGAACGTCTGCATCAAGCTGTGAAAACCAGCGACGCCAGGAGCCACGCACGATGAGCGCAGCGCAGCAGGCCGCACCGGCCAACCCCGAGATCGCCCGCGAAGTCGTCGCGGCGGGGATCCGCACCAACTACCACGACGTCGGCGAGGGCCCGCCGGTGCTGCTGATCCACGGCTCGGGACCCGGCGTGTCGGCGTGGGCCAACTGGCGGCTGCTGCTGCCCGAGCTGTCGCGCCAGGCGCGCGTGCTCGCGCCGGACATGGCGGGCTTCGGCTTCACCGAGCGCCGTGCCGGCCAGCGCTACGACATGCCGACCTGGGTCGCGCAGGCGGTCGGGCTGCTCGACGCGCTGTCCATCGAGCGCTGCGACCTCGTCGGCAACTCCTTCGGCGGCGCGCTGGCGCTGGCGCTGGCGATCGCCCACCCGCAGCGCGTGCGCAGGCTGGTGCTGATGGGCAGCGTGGGAGTGCCCTTCGACATCACCCCCGGGCTGGATGCGGTCTGGGGCTACCAGCCGTCGCTGGCGCGCATGCGCGAGCTGCTGGACATCTTCGCCTGGGACCGCTCGCTGGTCAACGACGAGCTGGCTCAGCTGCGCTACGCCGCCAGCATCCGGCCGGGTTTCCAGGAGTCCTTCGCCGCGATGTTCCCGGCGCCCCGCCAGCGCTGGGTCGACGCGATGGCCAGCCGCGAGAGCGACATCCGCTCGCTGCCCCACCAGACGCTGGTGGTGCATGGGCGCGAGGACCGGGTGATCCCGCTGTCGACCTCGCTGACCCTGGCGTCGTGGATCCCGCGCGCCCAGCTGCACGTCTACGGGCAGTGCGGACACTGGACGCAGATCGAGCACGCGCAGCGCTTCGCTCGCCTCGTCGGAGACTTCTTTGCCGAGGCGGCTGCCGACGAGCCGGCGCCCCTGTCGAGGACCTGATTCCATGCAACAACCCCTGATCGAAACCCTGGGCGACGAGCTCTACGACGCGCTGCGCGCGGGCAAGGTACTCGAGCCGCTGAGCTCGCGCCACCCCGACATCACCATCGAGGACGCCTATGCGGTGCAGCAGCGCATGATCGCGCGCCGGCTGGGGGCCGGCGAGACCGTGGTGGGCAAGAAGATCGGCGTGACGTCGAAGGCGGTGATGGACATGCTGGGGGTGTACCAGCCGGACTTCGGCTGGCTGCTCTCGGGCATGGTGTTCGACGACGGCAGCACCATCGAGCGCTCCAGGCTGATCCAGCCCAAGGCCGAGGGGGAGATCGCCTTCGTGCTCAAGCACGCGCTGCGCGGCCCCGGGGTCAGCGCGGCGCAGGTGCTGGCGGCCACCGAATACGTCATGCCCTGCTTCGAGATCGTCGACTCGCGCATCCGCGACTGGAAGATCCGCATCCAGGACACGGTGGCCGACAACGCCTCGTGCGGGGTGTTCGTGCTGGGCGACCGCGCGGTGAGCCCTCGCGAGGTGGACCTGACCAGCTGCGGCATGGTGCTGGAGAAGAACGGCGAGGTGTTCGCAACAGGTGCCGGCGCCGCCGCGCTGGGCTCGCCGCTGAACGCGGTGGCCTGGCTGGCCAACACCCTGGGGCGGCTGGGCATCGGCCTGGAAGCCGGGGAAGTGATCCTGTCGGGGGCGCTGGCGGCGATGGCGCCGATCGCCGCGGGGGACCATTTCCGGGTGAGCATCGGCGGCATCGGGTCGTGCGCGGTGCGCTTTGCCTGAGGATCCGGCGATGGACCTGCAATTGCGAGGCAAGCGCGCTCTGGTCACCGGATCGACCGCGGGAATCGGTCGCGCGATCGCCGGCGTGCTGGCCGCCGAAGGCGCGACGGTGCTGGTCAACGGCCGCTCGGCGGCGCGCGTGGACGCGACCATCGACGCGCTGCGCCGGGAGCTGGGCGGCACCGCCAGCCTGGTGGCCGCGCCGGCCGACCTCGCCAGCGCCGACGGCTGCGCCGGGTTGCTGCGCGCCCAGCCGGACATCGACATCCTGGTCAACAACCTGGGCATCTTCGAACCCAAGGCCTTCGAGCACATTCCCGATGCCGACTGGATGCGCATGTTCGAGGTCAACGTGATGAGCGGCGTGCGGCTGTCGCGCCACTACCTGCCGCGCATGAAGGCCGCGGGCTGGGGGCGCATCGTGTTCATTTCGAGCGAGTCCGGCCTGTGCCCGCCGGCCGAGATGGTGCATTACGGCATGAGCAAGACGGCGCAGATCGCCGTCGCGCGCGGCATCGCCGAGACCACCACCGGCACCGGCGTGACGGTCAACAGCGTGCTTCCCGGCCCCACCGGCACCGAGGGCGTGGCCGAGTTCTTCGGTCAGCTCGCCAGCCAGGCCGGGGTGTCGCGCGAGGACTTCGTCGAGCGCTTCTTCCGCGAGGCGCGGCCGACCTCGATCAACCGCCGGCTGGCCGAGCCGGCCGAGGTCGCCGCCGTGGTGGCCTTTGTCTGCAGCCCCCTGTCCAGCGCCATCAACGGCGCCGCGGTGCGCGCCGAGGGCGGAGTGGTGCGCTGCATCGGCTGAATCGACGGATCGCCCGCGCATGGCCGGTCCCCTGCATACCCTGTTTTCCTGAAGGATGAGACGATGAGCAAGAAGATCCGTTGTGCGCTGATCGGTCCGGGCAACATCGGCACCGATCTGCTGGCCAAGCTGATGCGCAGCCCGGTGCTCGAGCCGGTGTGGATGGTGGGAATCGACCCCACGTCGGACGGCCTGAAGAAGGCGCGCGAGCTGGGGCTGAAGACCACCGCGGAGGGGGTCGACGGCCTGCTGCCGCACGTGGCCGCCGACGGCATCCAGATCGCCTTCGACGCCACCAGCGCGTACGTGCACAAGGCCAACTCCGACAAGCTCAACGCGCTGGGGGTGATGATGGTCGACCTCACGCCGGCGGCCATCGGTCCGTACTGCGTTCCGCCGGTGAACCTGGCCGAGCACATCGGGCGCCGCGAGATGAACGTCAACATGGTCACCTGCGGCGGCCAGGCGACGATCCCGATGGTCTACGCGGTCTCGCGCGTGCAGCCTGTGGACTACGCGGAGATCGTGGCCACCGTGTCCTCGCGCTCGGCCGGCCCGGGAACGCGCAAGAACATCGACGAGTTCACCCGCACCACCTCGGGCGCGGTGGCCAAGGTGGGAGGCGCGCGCGAGGGCAAGGCCATCATCATCATCAACCCGGCCGAGCCGCCGCTGATCATGCGCGACACCGTGCACTGCCTGACCGCCGGCGAGCCCGACCAGGCGCGCATCCGCGAGTCGGTCGAGCGCATGGTCGCCGAGGTGCGCAAGTACGTTCCCGGCTACCGCGTGGTCAACGGCCCGGTGTTCGACGGCAAGCGGGTGTCGATCTACCTGGAGGTCGAGGGCCTGGGCGACTACCTGCCCAAGTACGCCGGCAACCTGGACATCATGACGGCCGCGGCAGCGCGCACCGCCGAGATGTTCGCCGAGGAACTGCTGGCCGGGCGCATCACCCTGGAGCCGGTGGCGATCGCCGCCTGAGCCCCCCACGGCCACCCCACACGCAAGGAAACGATCATGGACCTGAAGGGCAGGAACATCACGCTGCACGACATGACGCTGCGCGACGGCATGCATCCCAAGCGCCACCAGATCAGCCTGGAGCAGATGCGCCAGGTCGCGCGCGCGCTCGACGAGGCGGGCATGCCGATGCTGGAGGTCACCCACGGCGACGGCCTGGGCGGCGCCTCGGTGAACTACGGATTTCCGGCGCACACCGACCGCGAGTACCTGGAGGCGGTGGTGCCGCTGATGAAGCGCACCAAGGTGTCGGCGCTGCTGCTGCCGGGGATCGGCACCGTCGACCACCTGAGGATGGCCCACGAGCTGGGGGTGCACACCATCCGCGTGGCCACCCACTGCACCGAGGCCGACGTGTCCGAGCAGCACATCACCCTGGCGCGCAAGCTGGGCATGGACACGGTGGGCTTCCTGATGATGGCCCACATGAACAGCCCCGAGGGCCTGGTCAGGCAGGCGAAGCTGATGGAGGGGTACGGGGCCAACTGCATCTACGTCACCGACTCGGCCGGCTACATGCTGCCCGACGACGTGAAGGCGCGCATCGACGCGGTGCGCGCAGCGCTCAAGCCCGAGACCGAACTGGGCTTCCACGGCCACCACAACCTGGCGATGGGGGTGGCCAACTCGCTGATGGCCATCGACTGCGGGGCCAACCGCATCGACGCCGCGTGCGCCGGGCTGGGCGCCGGCGCCGGCAACACCCCGATGGAGGTGCTGGTGGCGGTGCTCGACCGCATGGGCGTGCGCACCGGAGTGGACGTGTGGAAGATCCAGGACGTGGCCGAGGACCTGGTGGTGCCGCTGATGGACTTCCCGATCCGCATCGACCGCGACGCGCTGACCCTGGGCTACGCCGGGGTGTACGGCTCGTTCCTGCTGTTCGCCAAGCGCGCGCAGGACAAGTACGGGGTGCCGGCGCGCGACATCCTGGTGGAGCTGGGACGCCGCGGCATGGTGGGCGGCCAGGAGGACATGATCGAGGACACCGCGCTGACCCTGCAGCGCCAGCGCGCGGCCGCCGCGGCCAAGGAGGCGGCATGACGCTGGACGCGCAGACGGTGGCCGCGCTGGCGCAGCGCCTGGACGAGTGCGCGCTGCACGCGCGCGACACGACCAAGATCACCGACGATCACCCGGACATGGACTGGGCCGACGCCTACGCGGTGCAGGACGCGCTGTGCGGGCGGCAACTGGCTCGCGGGGCGCGCCTGGTGGGCTACAAGGCCGGGCTGACCTCGTTTGCCAAGATGCGCCAGATGGGGGTGGACTCGCCGGTGTTCGGCTACCTGCTCGACGCCCACGCGCTGGTCGACGGCGGCGAGTGCAAGGCGGCCGAGCTGATCCACCCCAAGGTGGAGCCGGAGATCGCCTTCGTGCTGGGGCGCGAGCTCAAGGGCCCGGGCTGCCACATCGGCGCGGTGCTGGCCGCCACCGACTTCGTGCTCGCCGGCATCGAGGTGATCGACAGCCGCTACCGCGACTTCAAGTTCGACCTCAAGAGCGTGATCGCCGACAACACCTCGGCGGCGCGCTTCGTGGTCGGCGGCCAGCCGCTGGCGGTGGCCGGCAGCGAACTGCGCACGGCCGGCGTGGTGATGGAGAAAAACGGCCTGCCGGTGGCCTTCGGCGCCGGCGCCGCGGTGCTCGGGCACCCGGCCACCGCGGTGGCCATGCTGGCCAACCACCTCGGCGCCCTCGGCCGCAGCCTGCCCGCCGGCTCCATCGTGCTGTCGGGGGGCATCACCGAGGCCGTGGCCGTCGCCGCCGGCGACCATGTCAGCCTGCGCCTGCAGGGCGCCGGCTCGACGTCGATCCGCTTTGCCTGAATGACCTGAATCGCCTGCAACCGCGCGGAGCCGCCATGCCCATCGCCCATCTGTACATCCTCGAAGGCCGCGACGACGAGCGCAAGGAGCGCCTGATCGCCGAGGTCACCGAGGCCATCCACCGCGCCATCGACGCCCCGGTGGAGTCCATCCGGGTGCTGCTGGTCGAGATGCCCAAGCAGCACTTCGGCATCGCCGGCCAGAGCGCGAAAAAGCGCGGCCGCTGAAGCCGCCCCGGCGGCTCACTCCGGCTGCCCCTGGCTCTCCACCCACTGCATCGCGCTGCGGGTGAGTTCGCTGCCGCTGTGCAGGTTGAGCTTGCGCTTGGCCTTCTCGCGGTGGGTCTCCACCGTCTTCACGCTCAGGTGCAGGTGGGAGGCGATCTGCGAGGGCTTGAGGCCGCGGCCGATGAGTTCGAACACCGCGAGTTCGCGCGCGGTCAGGCGGCCGATCGCCTCGTTGGGCGAGACGCCGCTGCGCAGCCCGCTGACCGTCTGCTCGGTCATCGCCCGGCTCAGCCAGACATGCCCGCGCAGGCATTCGCGCACCGCGTCGGCGACGTGCCGCCCGGCCTCCTCCTTGCTGACGTAGCCGCAGGCGCCGGCGCCGAGGGCGCGCAGCGCGAACAGCTTTTCGTCGTGCATCGAGCACACCAGCACCCGCAGCTGCGGCTGCTGGGCATGCAGGCGCTTGATCAGCTCCAGGCCGTTGCCGTCGCCCAGCGACAGGTCGGTGACCACCAGATCGGGATGCAGCGCGCGCACCGCGGCCAGCGCATCGGCGAGGCTGGCGGCCTCGCCGCAGACCTGCAGGTCGGGTTCGCCTTCGAGCAGCGCGCGCAAGCCCATGCGCACCAGCGGATGGTCGTCGACCAGCAGGATGCGCCAGCCGTCCGCCCGGCGCGTGCCGGCGTCGGGTGGCGCCAGGTTGGAGCTCATGCCGCGGCGGCCCGTGATGGGGGGCGCGCAAGCGCGGCGCCCCAACCATCCACCTTAAAGCATCGCGGCCGCGCTGCCAAGCCGCCGCTGCGCCGCCTGCGCCGGGAAGGCCGCATCACGCGGCCATTGCCGGCGCCAGCCCGGCCAGCGCGGAAGCGCGCTGCGGCGGCATCGCGACGCGCGCCGCTGCGGCGCGCACGCCCACGCGCGGCTCGCTGGTATCCAGCAGCGCCAGCAACGCCGCGCGGTCGACGATGCGCACCCTGCGCCGGGCCAGCGCCAGCAGGCCGGCGCGATGCAACTCGGTGAACACCCGACTGACCGTCTCCAGGCGGAAGCCCAGGTATTCGCCGATGTCCTCGCGGCTCATGCGCAAGGTGAATTCATCGCCGGCGAGCCCGCGCCGGGCGTAGCGCTGCGACAATTCCAGCAGGAAGCGCACCAGGCGCTCGCGCACGTGCATGCTGCCCAGCGCGAACTGCTGGCCCTGCGCCTGCACCAGCGCCTGCGCCATCGCCCGGCACAGGTGGCGCTGCACGGCCGGGAAGCGCCCGGCCAGCACCTCGAGGTGGGCCAGGTCGACCTCGCAGACCTGCGAAGCCTCGAGCGCGACCACGTCGGCCCCGTACACCCCGCCCAGCCCCTCCAGGCCCAGCCAGTCGCCGGCCTCGTGGAAGCCGACGATGCGCTGGCGTCCGTCGGCCAGGCCGACCAGCGCCTTGAACGCGCCATGGTGGACGATGAACACCCGCGACGCCGGCTGGCCGGCGCGCACCAGGCGGGCGCCCTTGGCCACCCGCTGCGGGCTGCCGAGCACCTCCTGCAGCGCGGCGGGCGCCTGTTCGCCCAGCACCCCGGGCAGGCAGTTGCGGCGGTGGAAACACATCGAACAGGCGTCTGCCGCAGCGGCCGCACCCGCCGACCCGGGCTGCGCCAGCAGCCTGGCTGCGCAGGGGGCGTTCATGACCGGCCTCCGTCGAGGGTCGTTCCGGCCGGTGGGCGGTGCGATGGCAGCAGAGAAATGGTTGGTTTCATCTTGGTCTCCGAGTCCATGATGGGAAACGTTGCGGGCCGCGAGACGGGGATGCCCGGCAGCCGCGATGAAGCCATCCTAGTAACAAGTCGCAACACTCCCTATCAGGGGATCACTGATTTGGCCATCGGGGCTTCTCCCCGGCGCGGCCGCGCGGCGGCCAGATGCTCGCGCACCACCTGCAGCCAGGCCCGCGCGGCATGCGACAGGTAGGCGCCGCGCAGCCAGGCCAGGTCGATGCGCCAGGCGATCTCCGGCTCGACCAGCGCGGAAACCGCGAATTCGCCGGCGTCCGGGCGCGGCAGTTCCGAGCCCGGCAGCAGCGCCACGCCGACCCCGCTGCGCACGAGTTCCAGGATGAACCCGATCTGCCCGCTGCGCCCGGCGATCTGCGGGGTGAAGCCGCATTGCCGGCAGGCCTCGTCGATGCGCTCGTTGAGCATGTAGGGGGCGAGGAACAGGATCAGCGGCTCCTCGGCCAGCTCGGCCAGCCGCACCACCGGATGGCGGCTCCAGCGCGAGCGCGCGGGCGCCAGCAGCGCGAGCCGGTCGTCGATGAGCATCAGGTGTTCGTAGCGGCGATCGTCCAGCGGCGCGAGCAAGCCGCCGAGTTCGAGCTCGCCGGCCAGCATCGCCTGCTCGATGGCCCTGGAGCCGTCTTCGTACAGCTTGAGCTCGATCCCCGGGTGGCGCAGCTTGAAGGCGTGGATCAGCGGCACGAACAGCTGCGGTCCCAGCGGCGGCACGCCGATCCGCAGCTCCCCGCCGAGGCCCTGCCGCAGGTCGGCGACCCCGGCGCGGATGCTGGCGGCCTCGCGCAACATGCGCTCGGCGTGTCCGAGCACCAGTCGCCCGACGTCGGTGGGCAGGGCCCGCCGGACGGGCCGCTGCAGCAGCGGCTCGCCGAGTTCGCGCTCGAGCTGGGCGAGCAGCTTGCTGACCGTCGGCTGGGTGGTCCCCAGGCGATCGGCGGCGGCGGTGAAGCCGCCGCATTGGACGACCTGGACGAAGGCTTCGAGGTTGCGCAGTTCCATCGGGAATTGAATTCTTTCTTGGAATGATTTCCATCTTAAATAAGCATTCATGGAATGCAATGCCCGGCCTAAAGTAACGGTCATCGCATCGCACCGACCCGGGCGTTTCCTCCGCACCCCTTGCTGCACGCCGCGATCCGGCGTGAACACCATGTCCGCAGTGATCCCTTCGTCCGCCGCCACGCCGCCCCGCGGGACCCGCCACGCGCTGGGCGCGCTCTCCCAGATCCTGTTTTTCGTCGCCGTATGGTGGCTGGCCCAGGCCGCGGTGCAGTGGCTGCACTGGCGACTGCCGGCCGCGGTGCTGGGCTTGTTCGCGGTGCTGCTGCTGCTGGCCAGCAAGACCCTGCCGGAGCGGCACCTGGCCAGCGGCGCCGACTGGCTGCTGGGGGAGATGCTGCTGTTCTTCATTCCGCCGGTGCTCGCGGTGGTGCGCTTCGGGCCGTTGCTGGCCGCCAGCGGCTGGCGGCTGCTCGCGGCCATCGCGCTGGGCAGCCTGCTGGTGATGGCCGGCACCGGCCTGAGCGTCGAGCGCGTGGCGCACTGGGAGCGCTCCCGCCGCCTGCGTGCAGCCGACGGCGGGAGCGAGCAGCCATGAACCTGACGAACGACCGCGTCGCCGCGGCCAGCCTGGCGTGCCTGCTGGCCACCGTCGGCTGCTACGCGCTGGCGCGCTGGCTGTACCGCCGCCACCGGCGCGCCTGGCTGCAGCCCCTGGTGACCGCTCCGCTGGTGCTGCTGTCGCTGCTGCTGCTCAGCGGCGTGGGCTACGGGGTGTACCTGCGCGACACCCGCTGGCTGATGTGGATGATGGGCCCGGCGACCATCGCCTACGCCTACCCGATCTACCAGCGGCGCGCGCTGCTGCGACGCTATCCGCTGAGCCTGACGGCCGGGGTGCTCAGCGGCCTGGTGCTCGGCCTGCTCGGCTCCTGGTCGCTGGCGCATCTGCTGCGGCTGCCTCCCGTGCTGGCGCACAGCCTGCTCACCCGCTCGGTGTCGACCCCGTTCGCGATGGCGGCCTCGGGATATTTCGGCGGAACGCCCGACATCACCGCGCTGTGCGTGCTGGGCACAGGGGTGTTCGGACTGCTGGTCGGCGAGGCCGTGCAAGGCTGGCTCGGCCTGCGCTCCAGCGTGTCGCGCGGAGCCTCGCTGGGCGCGGCCGCGCACGCCGCCGGCACCGCCAAGGCCTACGAACTCGACGCCGAGATCGGCGCGGTCTCCAGCCTGACCATGGTGTTCGCCGGCATCGCGATGGTGCTGCTCGCTCCCTGGGTCGGGCGCTGGTTCGGCTGACCGGCGACCGCGTCGCGCGCGGCTGGCGCGGCGCTGTCGTCGCCAGGCGGGGTTGCGCCGTTACATTCATGCTCTACTGTTGTTGCACGTAACGGCCCCGACCCACCGCAACCCGCGATGTCCACTCCGAACCTTCCCCCGTCCGCACCCCGCCCGGCGTTGCCCAGGGCGGCATGGATCGCCTTCGGCGCCATCGGCACGCTGATCGTCGTGCTGCTGGCCGCCGTGCTGTACAAGCTCAGCGTGCCGGCGTCACCGCCCGCCGACGCACTGCCGGCCACCGCGGCCGCGTCGGCGGCGCAACCGCCCCAGGGCGCGATGCCGCCGCCGCGCTCGGCGGTCGCCGTCACCGGCACCCTGCCCGCGGCGAGCCCGGGGGCGGCCTTCCCGCCGTTGTCGGGCGCCCGGCGCGATGCCGACGGCGCCGCGCGGCCGGCCGCGCCGGCGATGCAGGTGGCCGGGCCGTCGGCCGGGCCCGGCGCCGCGTTCCAGCCGCAGAGCTTCACCCGCCAGGCATCGCCCGCACCCGCCTGTGCCGACTGCGGCACCGTGGTCGCGGTCCAGCCGGTGCAGCAGCAGGGCCAGGCCAACGGAGTGGGAGCGGTGGTGGGCGGACTGGTCGGCGGCCTGCTGGGCCACCAGATCGGTGCCGGCAACGGACGCACCGCGGCCACCGTGCTGGGCGCGGTGGGCGGCGGCTTCGCCGGCAACGAGGTGCAAAAGCGCATCGACGCCAAGACCGTGTACCGGGTGCGCATCCGCATGGACGACGGCGCCACGCGGGTGCTGACGCTGTCGAACGCGCCGCCGGTGGGCCAACGGGTGCGGGTGCAGGCCAACGGAGCGTTGACCGCCTATTGACGCCGGATGCCGGATGCCGGACGCCGGACGCCGGCGAGACGCGAAGGACCGCAGCCCCGAGCAAGACCCGCGCATGGCCGGCGCCCAGGCCGCGGCTCGGCGAAGCGATCCGCGCGCGTCAAGATGGGAATTTTTACCAGCCCAGATCGCTGCTAGGCTACCATGCAGCCTATCGTGAACCCGCCGCGCCCGCGCGCGGCCTCCACCCGACCCCATGGGACGCCTGCCCCTTCGCCCGCATGGTGCTGCCGCACACACGCCCGCAGCCCCGCCGGCGGCCGAGGTGCTGCACGCCCTCGGTCAGGTGCTGGCCCCGCTGGTGCGGCTGCTGCTGGCCAGTGGAGTCGACTATACGCGGCTGTCGGCCGAACTCAAGCCCCTGTTCATCGAGCAGGCGCGGCTGGAGCTGGCGCGCCACGGGCAGCGCCCGACCGATTCGGCGATCAGCGTGCTCAGCGGAGTGCATCGCAAGGACGTGCGCGCCTGGCGCGAGGGTGGATTGCACCTGCGCATCGCGCAGGAAGTCTCGCCGCCGTCGCAGCTGTTCGCCCACTGGCTGGCCGATCCCCGGCTGTGTGACCCGCAGGGGCGCCCGCAGGCGCTGCCGCGCCTGGGGCCCGGGCCCTCCTTCGAAGCGCTGGCGCGTTCGGTGACCCAGGACGTGCACCCCTTCACGCTGCTGGGAGAGCTGCTGAGGCTGGGTCTGGTGCAGGTCGAACAGCGCGACGGCCAGGACTGGGTGGTCCCCCACTCCGAGGGTTTCGTTCCCGCGCCGGGCTCGCGCGAACTGGTCGAGTTGTTCGGCGCCAACGTCGCCGACCATGCGGCCAGCGCGGTGGCCAACCTGCTGGGCCAGGGGCCGTTCATGGAACAAAGCGTGTTTGCCAGCGGCCTCAGCCCGGAGTCGGCGCGGCGACTGGGCGATCTGGCGCGCAACCTGTGGATGCACGCCAGGCGGCAGATGATCGGCGAGGCGAGCCGGCTGTACGAATCCGACCGCGGCCGCGCCGACGCCACCCGGCGCATGCGCTTCGGCTCCTACTACTGGGCCGAGGAGCAGGACGCAGCGGACGCGGCCGACGCGCTGCACGACCCGGAGCAGCTGGAATGACCGACCTGTGGACGGCCTGGCTGCGCCAGCTCAGGATGTCCGGCGCCGCGCTGGCGCTGAGCGCGCTGGCCGCCTGCGGCGGCGGCGCGCCGTCGCGCAGCGGCGCCGCCGCCGATCCGGTCGGCACCAGCGGGGTGTACATCGGCACCGTCACCGGATTGGGCAGCGTGATCGTGGAAGGACACAGCTTCGAGGGCGCGCCGCCGCACTACTTCAACGACGACGACCCGGGGGCGGCGCAGCCTGCCAGCGCGGTCGGCCTGGGCCAGCGGCTGCAGATGATCACCGGCGCGGCCGGCGGCGCAGCGCTGGTGGAGCCCGCCGTCGTCGGCCCGGTGCAAGCGGTTTCGCTGGCCGATGGCAGCCTGGAGGTCAACGGCCTGCGCATCCGGGTCAACGCCGACCCGCGGCTGGCCCCGCCGACCTTCTACTCCGGGCTGGCGGGCTTGGCCGGGCTGCGTGCCGGCTCGACGGTCGTGCGAATCGACGGCGCGTTCGGGCTGGACTCCGCCGGCCGGCCCTACCTGCTGGCCAGCCGGGTCGTGCAGTTGCCGCCAGACACCACCCAGGCCCGGCTGAGCGGCCTGGTCTCGCGCTTCGACGCGGCCCGCGGCACGCTGCGGCTGGGCCGCGTGACGGTGCGCCTGGGCTCTGCGACCCAGATCTACCCGGCCGGATCCACGCTGCGCGACGGCGAGCTGGTGAATGCGTGGAGCCCGCGGCGCATCCACGGCGGCGTGCTCGATGCCGCGGTGGTGCGGGTGCGCAGCCTGCTCGGCGCATCCGGGCAGGCGCGCATCGGCGGCCTGGCCACCGTCGGTGCCAACGCAGCGCTGCGGGTGGCGGGAATCGCCATCGCGCCGGCGGACGCCACGGCGGCCGGCCAGATCGCCTCGCTGCGCAACGGCCAGTACGTGCGGGTGCGCGGCCGCGTCGCCGCCGACGGCGGCCGGGTGCTGGCGAGCAGCGTGCAGCGGTACGCCGGGCAGGGACCGCAGGTGCGGCTGCGCGGCAATGTCACCAGCTATGTCGACAACGGCCATTTCCTGGTGCGCGGGGTCGCCGTGGACGCCAGCGCGGCGCTGGCCGGCGCGCGGCTGGGCAACGGGGCCTTCGTGCAGGTGCTGGGCCAGGTCGATCCGGCGGCCCCCGACAGGGTGCTGGCGAGCCGGGTGCGACACCTGGCGATGGCCCCGCGAGGAGGCACGGTGGACCTGCGCGGAACGGTCAGCCAGTACGACCCGACTCGCGGCAGCCTGGTGCTGAGCTGGAGCGACGAGGGCGTGACCGAGGCCTCGCTGGTGAACCTGGCTCCCAATGCGGTGTTCGACCGGCTGCGCACCAGCGAATTGCACGACGGCTCGACGGTGCGCATCGAGGCCGTCCAGCAGGCCGACAGCCTGCTGGCCTACAGCGTGTCCGCGTGGCGGCGCCCGCCCGACGGCGCCACGCCAGCGCTGCGCAGCACCCGCGGGCGCGCCTACCGGGTGGGCCCGCAGGCCTTCGAGGTCAACGGCCTGCGCATCCTGCGCGGCGGGGTCGCGCCGCACGGCGGCGCGCTGCTCGACGGCGCGCGGGTGCGGGTGCGGTTCGCGCCGGCGGGCGCCGGCGGCGCGCTGCTGGCGCGGGCCATCCGGGTCGAGCCCTGAGGCCCGCGCGGTCGCGCGCTTGAATCGGCATTTATAATTCCGTTTCACGTGCCGCAGCCGCCCGAGCCCGGGCCCGCCGGCAGGCCGGAGGATCCGCCGATGCAAATCTCCCCGCAAGGTTCGACCGCCGGCACGGCCGGTTGGGAAGTGCCGCTGGAAATGCTCGCCGCCTGCCACGCCCGCATGCAGCAGCAGTTCGAACTGCTGCAGCGCCTGCTCCAGCACCTGCAGGAACATGGCGCCGACAGCCAGGCCAGCGAAGCCTGCGAGCGCATCCAGCGCTACTTCGAGACCGCCGCGCGCGACCACCACCAGGACGAGGAACAGGACCTGCTGCCGGCGCTGCTCGAGGCGATGGCGGGTTCCGACGCCGTGTGCATACGCGACATCATCGCCCGCCTGGGCGCCGAGCATCGGGTGCTCGAGCAGCGCTGGCTGGCGCTGCGCGAGTCGCTGCAGGCGGTGCAGGCCGGCGACGCGTCGGCGTTGCAGCCGCAACAGGTGCAGGCCTTCGTCGCCGCGTACCGCCAGCACATCGACTACGAGCAGGCCGAGGTGCTGCCGATGGCCGAACGCCTGCTCGACGACGAGCAGCTGCAGCGCATCGGCCGCGCGATGCGGCTGCGCCGCGGCGCGGCCGAGCCGCCGCCGGCGCGTTGAGCCGGCGCGTTGGGCCGGCGCGCGGCCCGGCTCAGAGCTCCTGCGCGGTCGGCCGGTAGAGGATTTCGTTGATGTCCACGTCGTCCGGCTGGGACATCGCGTAGACCACGGCACGCGCGAAGGAGTCGGCGCCGACCGCCAGCTCGTAGAGCTTGCGCACGTTGTGCGCGACGTCGGGCTCGGTGATCGACGACGGCAGCTCGGTGGCCACCGCGCCGGGGGAGATCACCGTGGTGCGGATGCGGTAGGGCTTGACCTCCATGCGCAGCCCCTCGGAGATCACCCGCACCGCATGCTTGGTCGCCGCGTACACCGCGCTGCCCGGACGCACCTTGTGGCCGGCCACCGACGACACGTTGATGATGTGCCCGCTCTTGCGCTCGCGCATCAGCGGCAGCACCGCGGCGATGCCGTGCAGCACCCCCCTGATGTTGACGTCGATCATGCGGTTCCAGTCGTCGAGCCTTCGCCGCTCCAGCAGCGAATGCGGCATGACGCCCGCGTTGTTGATCATCACGTCGACGCGGCCGTAGCGCGCCGCTGCGGCGTCGACCAGCGCCTGCACCTGGGCCGCGTCGGTGACGTCGGTGCGCAGCGCCAGCGCGCGGCCTCCGGCGGCCTGCAGCTCGGCGGCCAGCGCGTCGATGCGCGGCTGGCGGCGCGCGCCCAGCACCACCACCGCGCCCAGCGCGCCGAGCATGCGCGCACTGGCCTCGCCGAGGCCGCTGCTGGCGCCGGTGATCACCACCACCTTGTCGCGAATATTGTCGGGAAGCATTCGTCCTGCCTTGGAGTTCGTCGGGTCCGCGCCGGCGCCGCCGGCCCGGCGTGGCCCACAGGGTCCGGCGCGGCCCGCGCGCGAGCCGAAAGCTTAGCGCGACCTCAGGCGGCGGCGCACTGCGCCGCGACGAGCTCGCGCAGCAGGTGCAGCCTGGCCGTGAAAAAGTGGTCGGCGCCGGGGATCACGAACACCGGCTGGCGCCGCGGGCGCGCCCATTGCAGCAGCGCCGGCAGCGAAGCCCGCTCGTCGCATTCGCCATGCACCAGCCAGGCGCCGGGCAGCGGCGCCGGCCGGTAGTCCATCGAGTCCTCGACCCGCCCGACCGGCATGCCGGCCAGCAGCACATGGCGCGCCGCGTCGCCGGCGTCGGCCAGTCGCGCGGCGACATGCGACTGCACGTAGGCGCCGAAGGAAAATCCCAGCAGCGCCAACGGCAGCCCGGGATGGCCGGCGCGCGCCTGTCGCGCCAGCTGCAGCAGGTCGCGGGCCTCGCCCTCGCCGCGATCGTGCACGCCCTCGCTCGCCCCGACCCCGCGGAAGTTCGGGCGCAGCGCGAGCCAGCCCTGGTCGCGCAGCGCGTGGGCGAGCACATGGGGAACCTTGTGCCTGGCACTGCCGCCGAGCAGCGGCTGCGGGTGGGCGACGATTCCCAGGCCGCGCGGCGTTCCCGCCGGGGCGTCGAGCAGCACCTCGATGCGCCCGGCCTCGCCGTCGGCCCAGATGCGTCGGGTGGGGGGTGGAACCATGGCCTGAGTCTGGCGGCGCATCGGCCGCTGGCGCTATTCTCGCACCTGCACCACGACACCACCGGCCCATGCCTCGCCCTTCCCGCGCCCGACCTGCCCTGCGTCCCGTCTGGCGCTATGCGCTGGCCGCGGCGCTGGGCGTCGGCGCGGCGCTGGCCGCCGACGCGCTGTTCGTGCCCGCCGGCTGGCGGCTGCTGCTCGGGCTGGGGATGGCGTTCTCGCTGGGATTCGCCGGGTTGTTCTTCGCGGCGATCACCGACCCGCGCCTGCGCTAGCGTCGCCCGCGCCAGCCCCGCCTGCGCCGCTCCCGGGCGCGGCGGATCCGCGCGGGCGCGGCAGCGCCGCGGCCTGCGCGGCCAGCGCGGCGATGGTCGGCCAGTCGCGCGCCGCCAGCGCGGCCTGCGGAGTCACCCAGGACCCGCCGACGCAGGCCACGTTGGGCAGCGCCAGGTAATCGCCGGCGTTGTCCGCGTCGACCCCGCCGGTCGGGCAGAACACCAGTTGCGGCAACGGCCCGTGCAGCGAGCGCAGCAACGCGCGCCCGCCCACCGCCTCGGCGGGAAACAGCTTGAGGGCGTCGAAGCCCTGTTCGGCGGCGCACATGGCCTCGCTGGCAGTCGCCACCCCGGGCAGGAAGGCCATGCCACGCCGCAACACCGCCGCGGCCAGCGCCGGGGTCAGTCCCGGGCTGACACCGAACATCGCGCCGGCGTCCAGCGCCTGTGCCCACTGCGAGGCATCGAGCACGGTGCCCGCGCCCACCACGGCGCGCGGCACCGCGTCGCGGATGCGCCTGAGCACCGGCAGCGCGGCCGCGGTGCGCAAGGTGATCTCCAGCACCGGCAGCCCGGCGTCGACCAGGGTGTGCGCGAGGTCCTCGGCCAGTCCCGGGTCGCCGACCACCAGCACCGGCATCACCGGCGCCAGGCGCAGGATGTCACGCGCCTTCATCGCACCACCTCCGTCGTCGCCAGCGGCGCCTGGTGGACATGGTCCGGATGGGCGAACGACGCCGCGCCCTGCTCGGCGGTGTCGGCGACCTGCCGGAACACCGCGAACAACTCGCGCCCCCAGCCATGGTCGTGCGCGCCCGCCGTATCGCGCGCGTGCTGGCGGCGCTGCCATTCCTGCGGGTCGACCAGCGCCTGCAGCACGCCGCGCGGCGCGTCCAGGCTCAGCAGGTCGCCGTCGCGCAGCCGCGCCAGCGCCCCGCCGGCCACCGCCTCGGGAGTGACGTGGATCGCCGCCGGGACCTTGCCCGAGGCCCCCGACATGCGACCGTCGGTGACCAGCGCGACCCGCCGGCCGCGGTCCTGCAGCAGCCCCAGCGCCGGAGTCAGCTTGTGCAACTCGGGCATGCCGTTGGCGCGCGGCCCCTGGAAGCGCACCACGGCGATGAAGTCGCGCTCGAGTTCGCCGCGCTGGAACGCCGCCAGCAGTTCGTCCTGGCTGTCGAACACCCGTGCCGGCGCAGTGATCACCTGGTGCTCGGGCTTGACCGCCGACACCTTGATCACCGCCCGCCCCAGGTTGCCGGCAAGCAGCCGCAGCCCGCCTTCGGCGCTGAAGGGATCGGCCACTCCGCGCAGCAACTGCGAGTCGCCCGAGCGCGCCGGAGCGTCGCGCCAGACCAGCCGCTCGCCATCCAGGCAAGGCTCGCGGGTGTAGGCGCGCAGACCCTGCCCGGCCACGGTGCCCACGTCTTCGTGCAGCAACCCGGCATCCAGCAGTTCACGGATCACGAAACCCATGCCGCCGGCGGCATGGAACTGGTTGACGTCGGCGCTGCCATTCGGGTAGATGCGCGCCAGCAGCGGGACGGCGCGCGACAGGTCGTCGAAGTCGTTCCAGTCGATCAGCACCCCGGCGGCGCGGGCGATGGCCACCAGATGGATGGTGTGGTTGGTCGAGCCGCCGGTGGCCAGCAGGCCGACGATGCCGTTGATCAGCGAACGCGCGTCGATCATCTCCCCCACCGGGGTGAACGAGCCCGAGTGCGCGCACAACTCCACCGCCCGCCTGGCGGCCTGCATGGTCAGCGCCTTGCGCAACGGCGTGCCCGGAGGGACGAAGGCGCTGCCCGGCAGGTGCAGTCCCATGACCTCCATGAGCATCTGGTTGGAGTTGGCGGTGCCGTAGAAGGTGCAGGTGCCTGCAGAGTGATACGAAAGGGTTTCGGCTTCCAGCAACTGCTCGCGCCCGATCAGCCCGGCCGCGTACTGCTGGCGCACCCGCGCCTTCTGGTCGTTGGGCAGGCCGCTGGGCATCGGTCCGGCGGGAACGAACAGCGCCGGCAGGTGGCCGAAGCTCAACGCGGCGATGAGCAGGCCGGGAACGATCTTGTCGCACACCCCCAGATACAGCGCGGCGTCGAACATCTGATGGGTCAGCGCGACCGCGGCGGCCATCGCGATCACGTCGCGCGAGAACAGCGACAGTTCCATCGACGGCTGTCCCTGGGTCACGCCGTCGCACATCGCCGGCACGCCGCCCGCGAACTGGGCGGTCGCGCCGACCTCGGCCGCCGCCTGCTTGATCCACTGCGGATACTCCTGCAGCGGCTGGTGCGCCGACAGCATGTCGTTGTAGGCCGAGACGATGGCCAGGTTGGGCGCCGCCTGCTCCTGCACTTGCGCCAGCATGTGCCTGGCGGGCCGCGGCATCGCGGCCATCGCGTGCGCCAGGTTGGTGCACGAGAGCTGGCTGCGCTGCACCCGGGTACCGAAGCCCGCGCGCAGATGCCCGAGGTAGGCGGCGCGGGCATCCGCGCTGCGGGCGAGCACCCGTCGCGTCACCTCGGCCACCACGGGATGCAATTCGGGGCGGGTATCCATCGCGGCTCCTGCATGTAGTTTGACAACTTTTTACGCCGATCCGACCGTCATTCCGTCCAAAAAGGCGCAGTGTGCAGGTTAGCAGAACCCGCGGAGAAATCAATTGACTCCATGTAGTTTTCCTTCATACACTGAAGCCATCACGGCCGCGGCCGGTGTGCTCGGGCCGTCCCTTCGAGGCAAACACGACAAGCATGTCCACGACTCCCGCGTTTGACATGGTGCTGTTCGGCGGCACCGGCGACCTGGCGATGCGCAAGATCCTGCCGGCCCTGTTCGAGGCCCATCGCGAAGGCACGCTGCACCCGGACGGCCGCATCCTCGCGCTGGGCCGGGCCGCCGGATCGCGCGCCGAATACCTGCAGCAGGTCGAACGCCAGGCGCGCCCTCACCTGCGCGTGGACGCAGCCGACCCGGCCTGGCAGGGCTTCGTGCAGCGAATCGACTTCCTGCAGCTCGACGCCTCGCGGGCCGAGGACTTTCCCCCACTCGGCGACTGGCTGGGCAACGCGCCCCGGCAGCGGGTGGTGGTGTGCTACCTGGCGACCGCGCCGCGGCTGTTCGCGCCCATCTGCGCCCACCTGGCCGCGTGCGGGCTGAACCACGGCAACGTGCGGGTGGTGCTGGAAAAGCCCCTGGGGCATGATTGGGCTTCGTCCGAGGCGATCAATGCGGAAGTCGCGAGGCATTTCCAGGAGCAGCAGATCTACCGCATCGACCACTACCTGGGCAAGGAGTCGGTGCAGAACCTGATGGCGATCCGGTTCGGCAACGTGCTGTTCGAGCCCTTGTGGCGCCGCGAATGGATCGACCACGTGCAGATCACCATCGCCGAGGACCTCGGAGTCGAGGGGCGGGGTGAGTTCTACGACAAGACCGGCGCGCTGCGCGACATGCTGCAGAACCACCTGCTGCAACTGCTGTGCATGGTCGCGATGGAGCCTCCGGCCAGCCTGGACGCCGACGCCATCCGCGACGAAAAGCTCAAGGTGCTGAAGTCGCTCAAGCCCATCCGCGAGGACGACGTGCCGCGCTGCACGGTGCGCGGCCAGTACCGCGCCGGCGCCGCCGGCGGCCAGCCGGTGGTCGGCTACCGCCAGGAGCCTGCGGTGGCTGCCGACAGCCTGACCGAGACCTTCGTCGCGGTGCGCGCCGAGGTGGCGAGCTGGCGCTGGTCGGGCGTCCCGTTCTTCCTGCGCAGCGGCAAGCGCATGCCCGAGCGGCTGGCCGAGATCGTGATCCACTTCCGCCCGGTGCCCCTGAGCCTGTTCGGCATGCCCTCGACCACCCAGGGGGTCAACCGCATGGTCATCCGCCTGCAGCCCGAGGAGCGCATCAGCCTGCACTTCCTGGCCAAGCAGGCCGGCGACGGCATGCGGCTGCAACCCACGTCGCTCGACCTGGACCTGCTGTCGACCTCCCACCGGCGCCGCGCCGATGCCTACGAGCGCCTGCTGCTCGATGTCATACGCGGCCAGCTGGGCCTGTTCATGCGCCGCGACGAACTCGCGGCGGCCTGGCGCTGGGTGGAACCGATCCTCGAGACCTGGGAGCGCGACGCCAGCCAGCCCAAGGCCTATACCGCGGGCACCTGGGGGCCCGCCGCATCCAGCGCGCTGCTGTCGCGCGACGGCGTGGCCTGGCACGAGGAGATCTGAGCGTGGCCGCGACACCAGCCGCCTGCCCTGCGTTGCACACCTTCGACGACGCTGCCGCGCGCGCGGCCGCGCTGGCCGCGACGGCTGCCCGGTGGCTGCGGCGCGCCTGCGACAGCCGCGGCGGCGCGGTGCTGGCGGTGTCGGGCGGGCGCTCGCCGGTGGCTCTGTTCGAGCGCCTGCGCCTGCTGGACCTGCGCTGGTCCGCGATCACCGTCACGCTGGTCGACGAGCGCCTGGTGGCGGCCGACGATCCCGACAGCAATCAGCGGCTGGTGCGCGAGCACCTGCTGCGCGATGCCGCGGCGGCGGCGCGCCTGCACGCGCTGTTCGACGACCCGGCAGCCGGACTGCAGGCCTGCGTGCGCGAGGCCGAGCGTCGCGCGCTGGCCGCCGACGTGGTGATCCTGGGCATGGGCGAGGACGGCCACACCGCATCGCTGTTCGCCGACGCGCGCGGCGGCGAGCAGGCGATGGACCCGCGCTGCCCCCACACCTACGTCGGCCTGGTCCCCCGGCACGCCCCGCATGCGCGGGTCAGCATGAGCCTGCGCGCGCTGGCGCAGGCGCCGCAGCTGCTGCTGTCCATCGACGGTCAACGCAAGCGCGAGGTCTACGAGACCGCCTGCGCGCAGCCCGATAGCCCGCTTCCCGTCGCCCGCCTGCTGCGCGCGCGCGCGGCGCCGCTTGTCACCTTCTGGTCGCCATGAGCCTTCCCGGATTTCCGCGCCTGCTCGGCGACATCGGCGGCACCAACGCCCGCTTCGCGCTCCAGCACCCCGGGGGCATCGACCGCGTGCAGGTGCTGCGCTGCGCCGACTTCGACAGCCTGCAGCAGGCCTTGCGGCATTACCTGCAGGCACAGCGCGCGAGCGTGCGACACGCAGCGCTGGGGATCGCCAATCCGGTGCATTCCGACAGCCTGCGCATGACCAATCACCACTGGAGCTTCTCCATCGAGCAGCTGCGAGCCGAACTGGGGCTGCAGGAGCTGCTGGTGATCAACGATTTCGCCGCGCAGGCGCTGGCGCTGCCCGTGCTGCCGGACCACGAATTGCAGCAGGTCGGCGGCGGACGAGCCGCTCCCGGTGCGGCGAGGGTGGTGCTGGGCGCCGGGACCGGGCTGGGCGTGGGCGCGCTGCTGCCGGCCGGGGAAGGCCGCTGGCAGGCGCTGGCCGGCGAAGGCGGCCACGTCAGCTTCAGCCCCGCCGACGAACAGGAGGTGGAGCTGTGGCGCCATGCCCGCGAGCGCCACGGCCACGTGTCGGCCGAGAGGCTGCTCAGCGGCAGCGGGCTGGAGCTCATCCACCGCTGGCTTGGCGAGCTCGCCGGAGGCGCTCCGGAGCGCGACGCGGCGGCGATCACCCGGGGCGCGCTGCACGAGGACGACGAGCTGTGCCGGCAGACCTTGCGGATGTTCTGCGGCATGCTCGGGACACTGGCCGGCAACCTGGCGCTCACGCTGGACGCGCGCGCCGGGGTGTACGTGGGCGGCGGCATCGTGCCGCGCATCGCCGGGCTGTTCGCGGCATCGCCCTTCCGCCAGCGCTTCGAGGCCAAGGGCCGCTTCGCCGGCGCGCTGGCCGAGATCCCGGTGTACGTGATCCACAGCGCGTGGCCGGGCCTGCTGGGCGCCGGCGCCGCGCTGCAGCAGCACCTGCAAGGCCGCAGCGATGCTTGAGCGGGTGCACGACCAGTACCCCCAGCTGTCGGCCGCCGAACGCCGGGTGGCCGACGAACTGCTGCGGCGACCGAACGAATTCGCCCGCGCCGCGGTGGCCGACATCGCGCGCGAGGCCGGGGTCAGCCAGCCCACGGTGATCCGCTTCGCGCGTTCGCTGGGATTGAGCGGACTGCAGGAGCTCAAGCTCAAGCTGGCCGCCAGCCTGGTCGGCGGCGTGCCCTACGTGCACGCCGCGGTGGCACCGGGCGACGGCATGGCCGAGGTCTCGGCCAAGGTGCTGGACAACGCCGTGTCGGCGCTGATCAAGTGCCGCAACGAAATCAGCGCCCCCAACATGCAACGGGCCGTCGACTGGCTGGCCGGCGCGCGGCGGGTGGAGTTCTATGGCCTGGGCAATTCGGGCATCGTCGCAGCCGACGCCCAGCACAAGTTCTTCCGCTTCGACATCGCCACCGTCGCCTACGCCGACGCGCACACCCAGTCGATGGCCGCCGCGCTGCTCGGCCCGCGCGACGTGCTGGTCGCCATCTCCCACTCGGGGCGCACCGCCGAGCTGCTCGACGCGGTGGCCATCGCGCTGCGCAACGGCTGCCGCGTGCTGGCGATCACCTCGCCGGGCACGCCGCTGGCCAGGCTGGCCACGCTGGCCATCCTGGCCGACGCCGGCGAGGACGGCGACGTCTACAGCCCGATGACCTCGCGCCTGGTCCACCTGGCGCTGATCGACACCCTGGCGGTCGGCGTGGCGCTCAAGCGCGGCCCCGAGGCCATCGCGCCGCTGGCACGCACCAAGAGCAGCCTGCGCCAGCGCAGGCTGCGCGCCGCGGCGGCCAGCCCCGGCGCCGACCCCGACGACCCGCCATGCACCTGACCGAACTGCCCTCCTGGAAAGCGCTGTGGAGCCACTTCACCCACGCGCGTGACTGGCACATGCGCCAGCTCTTCGAGGCCGACCCGCAACGCGCACGGACCTTCTGGCTGGAGCACTGCGGGCTGCGCCTGGACTATTCGAAGAACCGCATCACCACCCAGACGATGACCCTGCTGCTGCAGTTGGCGCGCGAAGCCGGGGTTGCCGAAGGCATCGCGGCGATGTTCGCGGGCGAGCGGATCAACACCACCGAGCACCGCGCCGCGCTGCACGTCGCGCTGCGCAACCGGTCGGATCAACCCATGCGCATCGACGGCGAAGACGTGATGCCCAAGGTGCGCTCGGTGCTCGAGCGCATGGCGGCCTTCGCCTCCAGGGTGCGCAGCGGCCAATGGCTGGGCTACACCCACCAGCCGATCACCGACGTGGTCAACATCGGCATCGGCGGCTCGGACCTGGGCTCGCTGATGGTCTGCCAGGCGCTGCGCGCCCATGCCCATCCCCGGCTGGACATGCACTTCGTCTCCAGCGTGGACAGCGCCCAGCTGAAGGAGACGCTGCGCAGGGTGCATGCCGAGACCACGCTGTTCATCATCGAATCCAAGACCTTCACCACCCAGGAAACCCTGACCAACGCGCACACCGCGCGCGATTGGTTCCTGCGCCGCGCGCAGGAACCGCAGGCGGTGGCCAGGCACTTCGTGGCCGTGTCCACCAACCTGAAGGCGGTCAGCGACTTCGGGATCGACCCCAGCAACATGTTCGAGTTCTGGGACTGGGTCGGAGGCCGCTTCAGCCTGTGGTCGGCGATCGGACTGCCGATCATGCTGTCCATCGGCGAGCACAACTTCCTCGAACTGCTCGAGGGCGCGCACGCGATGGACCTGCACTTCCGCGACGCCCCGCTCGAGCGCAACCTGCCGGTGGTGCTGGCGCTGCTGGGGATCTGGTACATCAACTTCTTCGGCGCCGGCAGCCATGTGATCGCCCCCTACGACCAGTTCCTGCACCGCCTGCCGGCCTACATCCAGCAGCTGGACATGGAATCCAACGGCAAGCGCGTGACCCGCGAGGGTCGGCCGGTCGACTACGAGACTGCGCCGATCATCTGGGGCGACAGCGGAATCAACGGGCAGCACGCATTCTTCCAGCTGCTGCACCAGGGCACCCACATCTCGCCCATCGATTTCATCGGCTCGCTGGACAGCCGCGGTTCGCTGCCGGGGCACCACGAGATCCTGCTGGCCAACATGTTCGCCCAGGCCGAGGCCTTCCTGCGCGGTCGCGACGCCGCCGAGGCGCGCGCCGAGCTGGCCGTCCAGGGGCTGGCGCCGGCCGAGGTCGAGCGCCTGCAGGCCTTCAAGGTGTTCGACGGAAACCGGCCGAGCAACACTCTGCTGCTCGATCGCCTGGACCCCCGCCACCTGGGAGCCTTGATCGCGCTGTACGAACACAAGATCTTCGTGCAGGGCCTCGTCTGGGGACTGAATTCCTTCGACCAGTGGGGGGTCGAGCTGGGCAAGCAGCTGGCGCAGGCGATCCTGGGCGAGCTGCGCGACGAACTGCCGCCGGCGGCGCGCGACGCCTCCACCACCCGGCTGATCGAACTCTATCGCCGGCAGCGCACGCAGCCCTGCTGAGCCGCCGCGGGCGGACGCCCCTTTCCGTCAGAACGACCCCGAGCCGACGATGCACATCGCCCTCATCGCCCACGACGCGCAGAAGCAGCGCATGATCGAACTGGCGCGCGACTACTCCGACCTGCTGGCCCGGCATCGGCTGGTCGCCACCGGCACCACCGGGCTGCGGCTGCGCGAACAGCTCGGCCTGCAGGTCGAGTGCCTGCGCAGCGGCCCGCTGGGCGGCGACCTGCAGATCGGCGCGCGCCTGGCCGAGGGCGGAATCGACCTGGTGATCTTCCTGCGCGACCCGATGACCGCGCAGCCCCACGAACCCGACATCAGCGCCTTGCTGCGCGCCTGCGACGTGCACGACGTGCCGTGCGCGACCAACCCGGCCACCGCCAGGCAGCTGCTCGCTGCGCTTTCCGTCTGACGCGCCAAGGCGCCGGGGGAAGGTGGTGGGCCCCCGGGTCCGGGCTGCGCCCGGACCGCTCCACCTCGCAGCCTGCAGGCTGCTCGGATTCGGCGGGCGCGCCGATGTGCGCAGGCACATCGGCGGCTCCCGCCTCATCCCCGAGGGGGGCTGAGCCGGCTTGGGGCGGCCCGGCGCCGGAGCGGGTGAGCCCCCCAGGTCCGGGCTGCGCCCGGACCGCTCCACCTCGCAGCCTGCAGGCTGCTCGGATTCGGCGGGCGCGCCGATGTGCGCAGGCACATCGGCTGGTCCCGCCTCATCCCCGAGGGGGGCTGAGCCGGCTTGGGGCGGCCCGGCGCCGGAGCGGGTGGGCCCCCGGGTCCGGGCTGCGCCCGGACCGCCCCCCCCGAGGGGGGGCTGAGCCGGCTTGGGGCGGCCCGGCGCCGGCTCAGGCGAACTTGAACTGCTCGCGGCTGTTCCACAGCCCCCAGCTGTCGCCGACGTCGCCTTCCTCGCCGACCTTCCACGACTCGTCGAAGGCCTCGAAGTAAAACAGCTCCAGCCCCTCGGCGGCGGCCCAGCTCAGGGTATCGACCGCGTATCGCAGCGCGGCATCCGGGCTGGCCTGGGCCAGCCCCTGCGGCGAGCCGGCGCTGGGCCAGCCGGTCTCGGCGATGACCAGCCGCTTGCCCTGCAGCCAGCCGCGAGTGTCCTCGAGCATCGCCCGCAACCTCGGCTGCGCCTGTTCCACCGCGCAGCCTTCCCAGAAGGGATAGCAGTTCACGCCGACCACGTCGACGGCCTGCAGCAGCTGCTGGCGGCCGGCCCAGGCCGAATGGGCGTCGACGACCCCCACCGGGACTGCGGGCGCGCGCTTGCGGAAGTCCTGCACGCGCTCGACCAGTTGCTGCTCGGAGAGCTCGCCGCGCAGCAGGGTCTCGTTGCCCAGCATCGCCAGGTCGACCTGGGAGTCGCGCGCGAGCTCGACCAGGGCGTCGAACTCCCGCTGGTCGCGCAGCGGGTCGCCGCTGAGCCAGGCACCGACCATGGTGCGGAACCCCTGGCTGCGCGCCAGCCGCGCCACCCGGTCATGGCCCTGGGTGCAGGAGAACAGCCGCAGCCACTGCGCATGCCGGCGCAGCCGCCGCAGGCGCTCGGCGATGCGTTCGGCGTCGAGCTGCGCCCCCGGTGACTGTCCGCCCAGGTAGGGGCCGAAGCACAGCCCGTGCACCCCGCGATCCAGGCATTGGCTCAGCTGGTTCTGCAGTTCGGCGCGCCCGCCGGCGTCCAGCCGCCACGGCGTGCCGGCCGTCCCGGGCGCTGCGGCGGCCGGCGCGTCGGCCGCCCGCACGGCCGACGGGGCGGCGCCCACGGCAGCCCGCTGCCGCTCCTGGCGCATGGCGTCGAGTTCGCGCCCCATCGTGCGGACGCTCGGCTCGTCGAGTTCATAGAACCACAGTCCGAGCATCGCCACCAGCGCGCCCGCGGCGGGAATCAGGCTGGCCATCAGCACCATGCCGTGCAGCGTGTAGGCGCTTTGGGCGACGTCGGGGCGGTAGCCGAAGTACGAAAGCAGGTAACCGGTTCCGGCGCCTCCGACGGCCCAGCCGAACTTCTGCGCGAACGAAGCGGCCGAGAACACCAGCCCGGTGGCGCGTCGCCCGTTCTTCCACTCCGAGTAGTCGGCGGCGTCGGCGTACATCGCCCAGATGAGCGGCGCGGTCGGCGCGGCGAACAGGCTGATCAGGGTCTGCACGATCCACACCAGCGCCAGGTTGGACGCGGGCACGAAGTAGAAGGCCACCGAGGCCGCCGCGGCCAGGCCCATCGACAGCATGTAGAAGTTGCGCTTGCCGAATCGCCGCGACAGCGGCGAGGTGGCCATCACGCCGACGATGAAGGCCAGCGCCCCGCTGGTCATCACCGGACCGAAGTAGCGCCCGCCGTGCGGGACCACGTTCTGGAAGTAGTAGATGGCCACGGTGTTGCGGATGTTGGAGAACGTCAGCGCGGCGACTCCGACCACGCACAGCGCGATCCACGGACGGTTGCGGCCCAGGTCGCGCAGGTCGCGCCCGAACGAGCCCTCGACCCGCGGCTCGGGCTGCACCCGCTCGCGGGTCATCGCGAAGGTCACCCAGTACAGCACCACCGCCAGCGCTGCGTACAGCGTCATGGTCACCTGCCAGCCGCGGGGAGAGTTCTCCGAGCCGCCGAAATGGCGCGCCAGCGGGAGCGCGGAGTTGACGATGATGAACACCGGCAGCAGCGCCATCACGAAGCGGTAGGAGCACACGCTGGTGCGCTCGCTGGAACTCGGGGTGAGCACCCCCAGCAGCCCCGAGTAGGGGATGTTCACCGCCGAGTAGGCGAGCATCATCAGACTCAGCGTGACGTAGGCATAGACCAGCTTGGCGGTACCGCTCAGGTCGGGGACGGTGAACGCCAGCACCGCGGTGACCGCCATCGGCAGCGCCATCCACAGCAGGTACGGGCGGAAGTGCCCCCAGCGGGTATGCGTGCGATCGGCGATCGCGCCGATCACCGGGTCGATGAAGGCATCGCCGAAACGGGTGACGAACATCATCGTTCCCATCTGCGCCGCGCTGAGCAGGAACACGTCGGTGTAGTACTTGGCGATGAAGATGGAAAACATCTGCCAGAACAGGTTCGACGCGAAGTCGCCGAAGCCGTAGCCGATCTTCTCGGCGACCGACAGGCGTGAAGACGGGCTGTTCATCGGCTGCAATCCTCCGGGGCGACCGCGGCCGGCGCGCATCGCGCGGCTGTCGCGGGTCGTTTTGAAAGCGCTTTCATCGTTCTCCGCAAGCCTAGCGGGTCGCGCGCGCCGCCGGCTCTAGGGAATTCCCCAGCGGCGGGCGCCGACGGCGCGCCGCCGTTCAACCCCGCGCGACTCGCCGGCCGGCCGAGTCGAAAGCGTGGACCCGCGCCCCGCCCAGCCGCAGGCCCAGCGCCTGCCCCGGCGCCAGGCGGCGCGCCGCGTCGCCGGGCACACGGGCTCGCCAGGCGGAGTCGATCCCCGGCAGCCGCAGGTGGAGTATCGACGATTCTCCCAGGTGCTCGACGAATTCCAGTTGCGCCCCGACCCCGTCGGGCGCGTCGCCCACCCGCAGGTACTCCGGCCGCACGCCCAGGCGACACACGGCCGGGTGGTCCTCTCCGGCGAGGGCGCGCCACAGCTGGTGCTGCGCGGCAGCGGACCGCGGCCCGGGCCGCTCCAGCATGTTCATCGGCGGCGTGCCAAGAAAGGCCGCGACGAACTCGGTGGCCGGCGTATCGAACAACTGCATCGGCGGGCCGACCTGCTCGATTGCTCCGTCGCGGAACACCGCGATGCGCTCGCCCAGGGTCATCGCCTCGACCTGGTCGTGGGTCACGTAGAGCATGGTGGTGCCGAGCTCGCGGTGCAGGCGCGAGAGTTCGATCCGCATGTCCACGCGCAGCGACGCGTCGAGATTGGACAGCGGCTCGTCGAACAGGAACACCTTCGGCCGACGCACGATGGCTCGCCCGATGGCCACCCGCTGGCGCTCGCCACCGGAGAGCTGGCGCGGCAGCCGGCGCAACTGCCCGGCCAGACCCAGAGCCTGCGCGACCTCGGCCACGCGCCCGCGGCGCTGCGTCCGCGGCACGCCGGCCATGCGCAGCGGGAACTCCAGGTTCTCCCCCACGCTCATATGGGGGTACAGCGCATAGTTCTGGAACACCATCGCGACGCCGCGCTGCGCGGGCGCGAGGTCGTTGCAGCGCACGCCGTCGATCAGCAGGTCGCCCGCGGTGATCGACTCCAGCCCCGCGATCATGCGCAGCGTGGTGGACTTGCCGCAACCCGAAGGCCCGACGAACACCATGAACTCGCCGCTGCGCACCTGCAGGTCGATGCCGCGGATCACCTCGCGCGAGCCGTAGGACTTGCGCAACGACTGCAGTCGCAATTCGCTCATCGAGCCGCTCTCCTCGCCGCGCGGCACACCCGCGAGGCGATCAACCCGGCGCGCACGCGCCGGCGACAAAGCGCTTGGGCGAGCGCGATTCGGTGTAGATGCCCCAGTGCTTCTCGGGCTCCAGCGGGTCGTCCGAGCCCTTCCACGCCTCGTCGAAGGCCTCGAAGACAAAGCAGCTGACCGCCGCGCGCCACGACCAGTCGAGCAAGGCGTGCAGGTACAGGCGCTGCAGGCCTTCGCTGGCGTTGGACGCGCAAAAGCCGCGTCCGTTGGCCGCGCTGGGCCAGCCGGCCTCGGTGATCACCACCTGCTTGCCGGCGAACGCCTGCGCCACCGCCTGGTAGTTGGCCTGGGTATGGTCCAGCGCCTGCTCGATGCCCTTGTTCTCCCACACGGGATACGTGTGCAACGACACGAAGTCCACCTCGCGCCCGACCTCGCTTCCCAGTTCGCCCAACCAGGCGGCGTAGTTGTCGCACACCGTCAGCGGCAGGCCGAGGCCTCGCCGGGCCCGCTGCAACAACTCGCGCACCCGTGCCGGTTGCACCAGGTGGTCGGTCCATTCGACGCAGGCCTCGTTGCCCACCGCGCCCGCGATGACCACCTCGGGGTAACCCCGCGCCAGCTCGACCAGCCGATCGACCTCGGCCTCGTTGCGCAGGCGGTTGTCCCGCAACACCTGCGCGGCATGGCGACCGCCCCAGGGACAGCGCGGATTGTCGACCTCGGCTTCGAGGTAGGCCCCCAGCAGCACGCGCAGCCGCAGCCCATGCCGCCGGATGACCTCGAGCACCCGCCGCGCGTGCGGTCCGCAGTCGTAGAGGCGGATGAGCCGCCAATGGCGCTGCAGCAGCAGCAGGTCCTCGAGGATCTGCTCCTGCGTGGGGTAGCTCGACGCGCCCGGGCTCTGGCCGGCGCGGTAGCCCGAATAGCAGATCGCCGGCAGGCAGGGGACCGGACGCGAGTCGGGTTGTTCAGCCATGCTTGAGTCGACCCTGTTCATCCCACAGTCCCCAGGCCACGCCGACGTCGCCCTCGGCATCGGCCTTCCAGGCTTCGTCGAAAGCGGAGAAATAGAACATCGGCACGCCGTTGCGCCGGGCCCAGTCCTGGGCGTCGATGAAGTAGCGCATCGCATGGTCCTCGGAGGGCTGCGAGGCACCCTGCGCGGCTCCGCGGTCGGGCCAGCCGGTCTCGGCGATGAGCACCGGCCTGCCCGCCGCCGCCGCCACCGCGCGCAGGTACATGGACTGCATCGCCTGCAGCGCCTGCTCGCGCGGGCAGCCTTCCCAGAACGGGTAGCAGTTGATCAGCACCACGTCGCAGGCGGCGGTGACCCGCGGGTGCCTCTCGAACAGGAAGTAGGCGTCCACGTAGCCCACCGGCACGCCCGGCGCGCGTGCGCGCACTTCCTCGATGCACGCCAGCAGCGCCTGCTCGTCGAGATCTCCGCGCAGCAGCACCTCGTTGCCCACCGCGGCGATGTCGACCATGCCCGCGCCGGCGAGCCCGACCAGGCCCTCGATCTCCTCGCGGTTGCGCTCCTCGTCGCTGCCCAGCCAGGCGCCGACCAGGGTGCGCAGGCCGGCACGCCGCGCCAGCCGCGGCGTCGCCTGGTGCCCCAGGGTGCAGGAAAAGCTGCGGATCCACCGGGTGTACGGTCGGATCAGCTCCAGGCGCTCGGCGATCGCGGGTTCGGCCACCTGCATTCCGGGGCGTTGTCCCGGGCCGTAGGGGCTGAAGCACAAGCCGTGCAGGCCTTGTTCCAGGCTGTGCCTCCACGCGGCGGCCAGCTGCCGCGGATGCACGGACTGGCTCGCCGCGGTGCCCGGCCACGCAGCGGCAGCCCGCTGCCAAGCCTGCGCGACGCTGCCCGGCAGCGTGCTGTCGGCCATGGCGTCGGCCGCCGGCGGCGCGCCGCGAGCCGCCAGTTCACGCGACATGGTCCGACTCCTGCCACGGCAGGCGACCCCTGCCGCGCGGCGCGGGGTCCGCGTAGCCCCCCTGGCGTTCGTAGACCCGGACGTAGTCGAGCATCAGGTCGGCCGGGAAGGGGGTCGAGCCATCGGGGCTTCCCGGGAAATTGCCCCCGACGGCGATGTTCATCACCAGGTAGAAGGGGCGATCGAACGGCGCCGGCCAGGCGTTGATCTCGTGCTCGCCCTGCGGGCGCACGCCGGCGCCTTCGCGTGTCCTGCTGCAACTCCACCAGAAATCCTGGCTCGCCCACTTCGTGCCGTCGAGCTCCCAGGAAATGCAGCCCGGCTCCCACTCGACGGCGTAGCAATGCCAATCGCCGATGCCCGCGCCGGGCGGCATCCGCAAGCGGTGAGTGACCAGCTCGCGCTGCGGAAAGGCGCAGCCGAAGTGGATGCTGCCCAGCACCTCGTGGCCCGCGTCGCCGCACACCTCCATGACGTCGATCTCCCCCGAGGCCGCCCAGCGCCCGTAGTGCTCCTCCAGCGGCAGCAGCCACAACGCCGGCCACAGGCCCTTGCCATGCGGGACGCGGGCGCGGAATTCGAAGCGGCCATAGCGCTGGGCGAACAGCGCGCTGCCGTCGGCGGCGCGGCTGCGCAGCCGCGCCGAGGTGTATTCGCAGCCCTCGCGCGACTGCCGCAGCGCACGGATGTGCAGCACGCTGTCGCGTACGAACACATTGCCGGGATCGGCGGTGTAGTGCTGCAGTTCCTCGTTGCCCCAGCCGGCGATCCACTCGCCGCTCGCGGGGTCGCGAAAGCCGTTGCCCTGCTCGCAATGCCACTTGCCCGCGTCCAGCGCGTCGCCGTCGAATTCGTCATGCCAGCGCAGCACCCAGCCCTCGCGCCGCAGCGCGTCCGGCCGACCCGTATCCACCCCCATCGCCGCTCTCCCGCTCGCTCAGGGAGTCATGTAGCGCACGTAGGCCACCTGCATCGTCTGGTCGAAGCCCGGCGCCGGCGTGCCGCCCAGGTTGCCGCCGATCGCCAGGTTCATGATCAGGTAGTACTGGCTGTAGGTGGTGCCGTAGGGCCAGATCGACGAGGCCGGGAAGCTTCCGCCGCTGGTCGGAGTGCAGCTCATCGTGCTCTGGGTGCAGGTCATCAGCGGCTGGTTGTCGATCGCGAACTCGATCGACCCGGGCGTCCACGCCAACTGGTACAGGTGGAAGCTCGATACCGGGGTGGACAGGGTCGCCTTCTGGTATTCGTACGAATCGGTATAGGGGTTCGTGTTGCCCGAGGGCATGTGGAAGGTGCTCTGGATCAGCGAGTCCTGGCCCGCGAAATACTGGCCCAGCCACTCCGCCATGTCGAGTTCGCCGCCGCTCGGCCAGGTCGGCTGCGCGCCGGGGTTGGGCGCCACCGGGCTGGTTCCGGGCAACAGCCAGATCGCCGGCCACGCCCCCGCTGCGGTGGGCAGCGCGGCCTTGACCTCGAGAAACCCCGGCTTGCTCAGGTCGACCGTCTGCACCGAGGTGATCTTGGCCGACGAGTAGGTGCAGGGCGATCCGCTGCAGGTGAAGTTGGTCACGCTGGGATCGGCGAAGCCGTGCAGGTCCAGCACACCGCCGGAAACCGTGGCGTTGCTCGCCAGGTAGTACTCCTCCTCGTTGTTGCCCCAGCCGGGGTTGTTGTACGGCGGGCCGCTGCCGTTGCCCACCTCGGTGGCCCAAAGGGCCGGGTTGGGCGTGCCGCCGGGATCGGTGGCGAAGTCGTCCTGCCACACCGTCGTCTTGTAGGCGGACGCGAGCCCGCTGCCGCTGCTGCTGCTCGACGGAATCGACCCCGAGCCACAACCCGCCAGCAGCACCGCCGCCAGCGCAACCGCCAGTCCTGTCTTCACCATGTCCTGCTCCTGTCGTCTGATGGATTGCCGATGCGCGCAAGGCCTACTGCTGCGCCGCGCCGCCCGCCGGCGAACGCGCGACGCCGAGCGCATGCGCGGCCACCACCACGCGCGTGCCGTCGCTGAAGCGCACCTGCAGCGGCGCATCGCCGGCGTTGTAGGCCAGGTGGGTCACCTGGCCGTCGGCCCGGCGAAACACCGCGTACAGAGGGGTGTCGGCGCTGACCGAGAAATCCGGCCGCCCCATGGATTGCAGGCTGCGGATCCAGAAATACGCATGCGTGCGGCTGTCCCCGCCCTCGGTCGAACCCTGGGAATTCCAGTGGGCCAGCGCCTTGCCGGGGAAGGCCAGCGCGCGGTACTCGGCGAACACGTCCTGCCAGATGTCCGACGGCGTGCCGTCGGACATGCCGGCGTGGGCGTAGCGCTGGCTCATGTCGCGCATGGCGCCGAAGAAGCCGGCGATGTAGTCCGGGTCGCGCCCCAGGTAGGTCGACGCGGTGGTGATGGGCAGCAGGTTGATGCCTTGCACCTCCCGCGGGTTCTGCGTCCACCAGGTGTTGTAGGCGTACTTGTCGCCGAACACCTGCGCCGCCAGCACGCGGTGGTACTGCGGCGCGAACACGATGTGGTGCAGGTCGAACCAGTAGTCGTCGATCGAATGCACCTCGGTGGTGTAGAGGTAGATCCCCAGGTCCTCGAGCCGGGTGTTGCCGGTGGCGGCGCCCCAGAAGATCAGCCCGGCCCAGGCGTTGACGGCTTCGGAGGAGGACTCCTGGTTGTTGCCGTCCTCCATCGCCGCGTCGCCGCTGGCCCACGAATGTCCCTCGTAGGGGTCGAAGTTGCGCAGGAAGGGGTAGCCGGCCAGGCCGTGTCTGGCGGTGGCGATGTCGTCGACCAGCAACTGCACCATGCCGCCCCAGCGCGCAGGCTGCGCCCACTGCGGGTCGTGCAGCGCCAACTGCGCCGCCGCGTTGATCCAGTAGCCGTAGTGGAAATGGTGATCGTTCATGTGGGTCACGCTTCCGTACTCCGACGGATAGCCCAGCGTGGTTCCCAGCGTGCGATCGACGACGAAGTAGCTGCTCGAGCTGCTGCCCGAGAAGAACTGCTCGAAATGCCGCTTGAGCATGCCCTCCAGGTCGCGTGCGTCGGACATGCGGTGTTGGGCGAAGGCGATGTCCATCAGCTGCGCGGCGCGCCCCAGGCCCTTGCCGACCCAGTAGGTTCCGTTGCCTTGCAGGCCGAAGGCCTCGGGCATTTTCGCGACGTCGCCGCCGAGCAGGCTGTCGACCCGGCTGCCTCCGGCGGCCGCTGGCAGCCGCGGCCAGAAGGGCACGATGCCGTGGTAGGCCAGGCTGGTGCGGAAATGGCTCGCCGCCAGCAGGCGGACGCGTCCACGCACGCTGTCGAAGCCGAGCTTGCGCAGGCCGGCGATGCGCTGGCCCCACCACAGGTTGGGGAACAGCCCGACCAGCGGCACCGTCTGCGCGCCCTGCATCGAGCGCGTCGTGAAATCGAAGTCGGTGAGCACCCGGCTGCTCGCCCGGTCGTACTTCCAGTGCACTCGCGTGCCGGTGACGAAGGCGTAGGCATGGGCCGCGAACAACGCCAGCGTCGACGCGCGGGTGTCGGGCAGCGCGGCGATCGAGAAGTAGCCGCTGCCCTGCGGCAGGTCGAGCTGCAGCTCGGTGGGACTGAGCCAGCGCGCCGTGCCGCCCTGCGGCGGATAGACGGCCCACGCCTGGCCGCCTGTGCGGAACACCTGGCCGGCCTCGCCGAGAGCCTGCGTCACCGGCTCGCGCGGCTGTGCCAGCTGCAACGTCACCCGACGCGAATCGTCGCGGTAGTAGCTGAAGGGGCTGCCCTGCACCACGGTCGCCAGCAGGGTGTGCCCGCCCCCCGACATCGCCACGCTGGCGCTCCAGTCGCCGTGCCCCGCGAGCAGCGCCGCTGCGGGCTTGAAGTCCGGCTGCACGGTGATCTGCGCCCGGTGCGGCCATACCACCTGGGCGTAGCCGTCGGGCGCGGTCTGCACGTGCTGGGTCGGCACGCCGATCTGCCAACCCTGCGGTACCGCGCGGTAGCTCACCGGGATGGCGTACAGCGGGTACGACCAGCGGGTGAACATCACCGACGAATACCACTGGTTGGTCGGCGCCGCCTGTGCCGCCATCGCCGGTGTGCGGTAGCGCGCCACCGGCGGCTTGTGGCCGGCGGGGCTGAACAGCCCGCCGCGGTGGGGCATCGCGTAGTAGCCGCCGAGCCCGTCGGCGATGCGCGGGTTGGCCTGCGAGGCCCATGCCGGCAGCGCCGCGAGCACCGCAGCTGCGCCGAGCACGGCCCTGGTGATGGTTGCCATCGCTGTCTCCTCTGGCTGCTCTGTGTGGGGGGATGGATCGGGGTCCGGCCGGCGGTCGCGGCAGCGATCGGCGCCGGGACTCAGAAGGTGACCAGCGCGCCCAGCGTGAAGGTCTCTCCCGACGTGCTCACCCAGGGATTGATGCCGGAGAACTGCCCGTTGCTGGGCATGCTCAGCGGCGCCGGACCGAGGTGGCCGAAGCGCACGTAGCCGAAGCCCCCGTAGATGCTCAGGTTGCGGTAGATCTCCGGCATCTTGCGGTACAGCCCCAGGTTGGTGATGACGGCCCAGTTGCCCTGGCCCCACTGCGTCGGGTTGCTGGTATGTCCGCGCCCCAGGTAGACCATGCCCGCGGTATAGGTCCACAACCCGCGGTAGTGGCTCAGGCCGAGCAAGAAGTCATTCGTCGATGCCGAGTAGCCCGGCTGGTACGAGGCTCCGTTGTAGGTGGCGGTGGAATAGTTGAAGCCCTGCGAGGGGTACAGGCAACCCGGCTGGCCGTTGCCGACGTTGGTGACATAGCCGCAGGTCACCGCTTCCCCGGACCAGTAGCTGTGCCGCAGTCCCCAGGTCAGCATCCACTGCGGCGAGAACCAGTGGTCGCCCTCGAGGATGGCCACGCTCTGCCGCGGCAGCGAACTGTAGACATTGGTGGTCGTGCCGCCGGCGCCGCCCGGCCCCAGCACCGGCAGGTTGGACGCGCCGACGAAGGGCCCCTTGCCCCACGACGACTGCCCGGCGCCGTGGCTGGTCTCGAAGGTGAACTCGATCAGGTTGTCGCGGTTGGAGTACTGGGCGAAGAGCTCGAGCATGCGCGGGGTCGGCGAAAGGTCGGGCCCCTGGGGTCCGATGTACTGGTTGTAGGAGTGGTTGGTGGCGTAGGTCGCCTCCAGGGTCAGCTTGCCGATGGGCAGGAAGAAGGTGCGGCTGGTGAAGCGCACCGCCTCGGGGAACAGGCCGAATCCGGCGCCGGTTTCGCTCCACGCGGTGGACAGCCCGATCGGGTAGCTGAACGCATCCTGGCGCGACCAGGCGCGCGCCAGCTGGGTTCCCACCATCAGCGTGCCCAGCGAGGGGTAGGAGATGCCGACGTATTTCTCGAACCAGTTCTGGCCGACGATGTCGTTGGATCCGTTGCGCAGCCGCTTGGTCAGCACCCCCTCGATCTTCAACCCGTTGTCGAATTCGTGGTGCAGATTGGCGGTCAGCTGGAACATCGGGGTCGGCGTGGTCACCGTGCCCAGGCTGGTCGGCCTGCACTTGGTCGAGCCCGGCAGCACCTCGCGCGGGTCGCCATAGCAGATCGGCGGCGGGTTGGTGTTGTTGTCCACCGTGCCGACGTTGTTGGCGACGCCGATCTCGTCCTTGCCGAATCCCGACAGGCTCAGCGGCCCGAAGTCCGCCGCGTGGGCGGCGACCGACATCCCGGCCAGCAGCAGCGCGATGCAGGCGATTGGTTTCACGATCATCTCCTTGGTCATGTCAGTTGCCGGGGGCGTCGGCGAGAAAGGTGGCGATGGCATGCGGTGGCAGGGCCGCCGCGTAGTCGGCGGCAGCGATGCGCAGCCGGAACTGCAGCGGCCGGTCCTGGCGGTTGAGCACCACGATGGCCAGCTCGCCGTCGCCGCCGACGAAGGCGGTGGCTTCGATGGCCTCGCTCGACGGCGCGCACAGCACGCGGCGCCAGCCGGGGCGGATGTAGCGCGCGAAATGGCCGATGCAGGCGTACGAGGGCTGGGGCAGCCAGCGGTCGGCAGCCGCGTCGACCAGCACCGGCGCGCTGCAGTAGTTGCCCACGTGGTTGGGTCCGCCCTGCCGGTCGAGGAACAGGTTCCAGTCGATCCAGCCCACGCTGCCGTGGTCGAGGTCGGCGAGCATCGATTGCGCGTAGCGCTCGCCGACCTCCCAGGAGTCGGCATGCGGGCCGCCCTCCTGGCAGGCCTCGGTGAGCAACAGCTGCTTGTCGGGCCAGGCCTCGCGCACCCTTTGCACGTTGCGCCAGCAAGGCTCGCCATACCAGTGGAAGCCCAGGCCCCACAGGTACTCGCGCGCTCGCGCGTCGCCGTACAGCACGCTGGCGCGCTCGGCCAGCAGGTCGCGGTTGTGATCCCACCCGACGATGCGAACCCCGTGCAGGCCGGCCCGCCGCAGCGCCGGGCCGAGGTGGGCGCCGATGAACTCGGCCTCCTCCTCGGCGGTGTACAGGCAGGAATCCCAGCGCTGGGCGGCCATCGGCTCGTTCTGCGGGGTCACTCCCCAGATGTCCAGTCCCTGCTCGGCGCAGGCCTGGATGAAGCGCACGAAGCATTCGGCCCATGCCTGGCGGTACTGGGGCAGCAGCTTGCCGCCGCCGTTCATGCTGCGGTTGTCCTTCATCCAGGCCGGCGGGCTCCACGGCGACACCAGCAGCCGCAGCGGTTGCGCGGCGACGCGGCGCGCGGCGTGCACCAGCCGCAGCAGCGCCCGCTCGTCGCGCTCGATGCTGAAGCCGCGCAGTTGCAGGTCGCCCTCGGCCTCCAGGTGCGAGTAGTTGCCCAGCGCGAAGTCGCAACTGCCCATCGGCATGCGGCACAGCGAGTAACCGTGGCCGCCGTCCGCGGGACAGGCGAAGTACGCCCGCAGCGCCGCGTCGCGGGCCTGCGGCGAAAGCGCCAGCCAGTTGACCGCCGCCGCCTCGGTGAAGGCCCCGCCGAATCCCTCCAGCGCCTGCATGCGGCGCGTCGGGTCGACCCGCAGCAGCGGGCCGCCGGTGTCGGGCTGGCGCAGCGGCGGCAGCGCCGGCTGTTCGCTCAGGCGCGACGCCGTGTCGCGTGCGGTGAGGACGGTGCGGAGCATGGCGGCTTGGCGGGCTGCGCTGTGCTGGTGGCTCGGGTCGTCGCGCTCACGCGGCGGCGCGCTGGCGCATGGCCAGCAGGAAGTCGCGATACCACGCCGCGCTGGCCTTGGGAGTGCGGCGCTGGCTGGCATAGTCCACGTGCACGATGCCGAAGCGCTTGGCGTAGCCGCTGGCCCATTCGAAATTGTCGAGCAGGCTCCACACCATGAAGCCGCGCAGCGGAACCCCGGCCGCCAGCGCCTGCGCCGCGGCGGCGATGTGGCGGGCGATGTAGCGGGTGCGCGCGGGGTCGTCGACCCGGCCGCCGACGCATTCGTCGCGGAACGCAGCGCCGTTCTCGGTCACGTACAGCGCGGGCACCGGGTAGTCGCGATGCAGGCGCAGCAGGAGCTCGGTGAGGCCTCCGGGATAGACCTCCCAGCCCATGTCGGTGAGTTCCGCGCCGAGCGCCTTCGGGTCGACCGCGCCGGAGGCGCCGACCACGCTTCGCGAGTAGTAGTTCACTCCGAGGAAATCCATCGGCGTGGCGATCAGTCCGAGGTCGCCATCGGCCACCGTCGGCGCGTCGGCTCCGAACTCCTCCAGCATGTCGGCCGGGTAGCTGCCGCGGAACAGCGGGTCCATGTACCAGCGCACCAGCCTGCCGTCCTCGATGCGCGCGCGCGTCCGGTCCTGCGGCGATTCGCTGGCCGGCTGCACGGGCGCCAGGTTGAGCACGATGCCCAGGTCGCAGCCCACGCCGTCGGCGCGCAGCGCGCGCAGCGCCATCCCGTGGCTGAGCAGCAGATGGTGCGCCACCTGCAGCGCCACCGCGCGCTGTTGCAGGCCGGGGGCGAAGATCCCGGTCTCGTGTCCCAGCACCGCCTGCACGAAGGGCTCGTTGTGGGTGGTCAGCGAGCGCAGCCTGTCGCCCAGCCGTCGCGCGACCCCGCGCGCATAGTCGACGAAGCGCTGCGCGGTGTCCCGCGCCGCCCAGCCGCCGCCTTCCTGCAGCGCCTGCGGCAGGTCCCAGTGGTTGAGGGTCAGGTGCGGTGCGATGCCGCGTTGCAGCAGTCCGTCGACCAGGCGCTCGTAGAAATCCAGGCCGCGCGGGTTCCAGGCACCGTGCCCCTGCGGCTGCACGCGCGGCCACGACACCGAGAAGCGATAGGCGTTGACCCCCAGCCGCGCCACCAGGTCCAGGTCCTCCTGCCAGCGGTGGTAGTGGTCGCAGGCGAGCGCGCCATCGCTGCCGTCGGCGATGGCGCCGGGGCGGCGGCAGAACACGTCCCAGATGGAGTCGGCGCGGCCATCCTCGCGCACGGCGCCCTCGATCTGGAACGCACTGGTGGCCACGCCCCAGGTGAAGTCGGGAGGGAAACGGGCGGCCAGCGTGGCGGGATCGAGCGATGGGTCTGGTTGCATGTCGAGGCTTGGAGGGCAATGCGGTTCGAGAGGCGCGATCACTTGAGCGCCCCCTGGGTCAGTCCGTCGACCAGGCGCCGCGAGAACACCGCGAACACCGCCAGCAGCGGCACGGTGGCGATGGCCGCGCCGACCATCAGCGCGCCCCACTGGGTGTCCACCGGGTTCTGCAGGCTGCGCAGCGCCAGCGGCAGGGTGTACATCGAAGGGGAGCGCATGACGATCAACGGCATGAGGAAGTTGTTCCAGGACGCGATGAAGCTGATCAGCCCCAGCGTGGCCAGCGCCGGGGCGGCCAGCGGCAGCACGATGCGCCAATAGATGGCCCATTCGCCGCAACCGTCCAGGCGCGCGGCCTGGAGCAGCTCGACCGGCACCGCCGACGCGATGTACTGGCGCATGAGCAGGATGCCGAAGGCGCTGGCCGCGCCGGGCACGTACAGCGCGCGCGGGCGGTCGATCCAGCGCAGAGCGTCCATCACCATGAAGGCCGGGATCATGTTCATGAACTGCGGCACCAGAAGGGTCGCCAGCACCAGCAGGAACAGCGCTCGCTTGAAGGCGAACTCGAAGCGCGCGAAGGCGTATCCCGCCATCGAGCAGAACAACAGGGTCAGCGCGGTGGAAGCGCAGGCCACGTACAGGCTCAGGCCGAGGTTGCGCCAGAAATCGGTCGCTGCCAGCAGGATGCGCAGGTTGGCGGCCAGGTGGCTGCCGAACCACAGCGGCGGCGGCGAGGCGAAGATCGCGCTGCGACGGTGGGTCGCGAACGCCAGCATGAAATACAACGGCGAGGCCATGGCCAGCGCGCCCAGCCCGACCAGCGCGCAGGCCGCGGCGCGCCCGCCCCGCGGGCCTTGCAGCACTGCGCGCGCGCTCATGCTGCCGGCTCCCGCGTGCGCAACGCCAGCCCGGTGAGCCAGGTGGCCAGCGCGACGACCACGAACAGCAGCCAGGACATCGCGCTGGCCCCGCCGAAGTCGTCGAAGTCGAAGGCCTCGCGGTAGAAGTACAGCGCGGCGGTCATGCCGGCCTGGTCGGGCCCGCCGTGGCCGCCGGTCAGGATGAAGGCTTCGTCGAACAGCTGCAGGCCGCCGATGACGCTCAGCGTGACCGCGAACAGCATCATCGGCCGCAGACCCGGCAGCGTGACATGCCGGAAGCGCTGCCAGCGGCCCGCGCCGTCGAGCGCGGCCGCTTCGTGCAACTCGGCCGGTATGGCCTGCAGCGCCGCCAGGTACAGCACGGTGTTGAATCCCAGGTAGCGCCAGAACACCAGCAGCGCGATCGCCGGCTTGAGGGTGGCCGGGCGGCCGAGCCAGTCGACCGGGTGGCTGGGCAACAGGTGGCCGATCGCCGGCAAGCGGGCCAGCGCGGCCAGGGCCTGGTCGATCAAGCCGTGATGGGCGGCGAACAGCGAGCTGAACAGGATGGAGATGGCCACCGTCGAGGTGACGTAGGGAACGAAATACGCCGCCGAGAACAGGTCGCGCAGGCGGCGCGAGGTCGATTGCAGGAACACCGCCAGCGGGATCGCCACCAGGTGCTGGGGCACCCCTGCGACCACCGCCAGCCACAGGGTGTTGCGCAGGGACTTCCAGAACCAGGGGTCGCGCAGCGCGAACGCGAAGTTGCGCAGGCCGACGAAGTGCATCGATGCCAGACCGGCGGCCGGCTGCCAGGACTGGAACGCCAGCACCAGCGAAAAGCCCAGCGGGAACAGACCGAAGACCAGGAACAGCAGGACGAACGGGCCGAGCAGCAGGTACGGCGCGACGGCGGGCGACAGCCGAGGCAGCCTGCGGCGGCACCCGGGCAGGTTCTCCCGGCCGGCGAGGCTGGCCATCACGCCTGCCCCACCCGCTGTTGCAGCAGGCGCTGTGCCCGCGCCAACGACTGTGCCGCGGGCACCCCTCGCTCCAGCACGTCGTACAACGCGCTGGCGACCACCTCGCTGGCGAAGGCGTCCTGGGAGTCGAGGCGCACGGCGCGGATGTTCCACGCAGCGGTGCGCCACAGCCGGCGCGCCCGCTGCCCGCCCAGATAGGCGATGGGGGAGTCGAAAAAGGGATCGTCGTAGGTGCGCACCAGCGCCGGAAAGGCGTCGACGCTGCGGAAGGCCTGGATCTGGCGCCTGGGGTCCAGCGTGAGCAGCCGCAGGAAATCCCACGCCAGCGCCTTGCGCCAGCGTGGCACGCGGGCGGGGATCGCGAGAAAGCTGCCGCCGTAGGCCACCCACGAGCCAGCCGGCAGTTGCGCGGCCCGCCACAGGCCGCGGCTGCGCGGGGCCAGCCAGGTGGCCAGGTGGCCGGCCAGCCAGGCGCCCGACAGCAGGGTGGCGATGCGGCCGCGACGGATGGCGCTGGCCCAGGCCGGCGACCAGGCGCGAACGCGCGCGTCCAGTCCGAGGCGGCGCACCTGCGCGGCGAGTTCGAAGCCGCGCGCAAAGCGCCGCTCGTGCAGCGCAGGCCTGCCGGCCGCATCGAAATACACCCCGGCGCCGGCGGGCAGGCCGCTGCGGATGACGATGTCCAGCACGTCGCCGGCGTCGGCGACCAGCCAGGCCCCGGTGCTGCGGCGGATCGCCTGGCCCGCGCGCAGGAAGCCCTGCCACGACGACTGCATCTCGGCAGGCGCGACGCCTGCGGCATGCGCCAGGTCGCCGCGGTACAGCAACGTGCCGGGGCCGATGTCCACCGGCGCGGCCACCACGCTGCCGTCGCGCTGCCGCGCCTGGTCGTACGCATAGGCGGTGTAGTCGGCACGGTGCGCGGCGATGCCGTACCGCGGCTGCGCCAGGTCCTGCAGCCCGCCGCCGCGGGCGAAGCGGCCGAGGTAGCCGACCTCCACCGCCATCACGTCGGGCATGTCCTCGCCGGTGGCCAACGCGGTCAGCATCGCGGTGTGGTGGTCGCCGACCTGGCGGCTGACCACTTGCAGCGGCACTGTCGGGTGCAGGCCGCGCCAGGCCGGCAGCGCCTGGCGCGCCACCTGGTCGAGCGAGGGGTAGGCGGCCACCACCAGCGCCCTCGCCCGCAGCCCGCGGCCGCGGGCGCAGCCGCCCAGCGCCGCGCCCGCGCAGGCCGAGCCCAGTGCTTGGAGGAATGGCCGACGAGGCAGCATGGGAAGGTTGTCGGTGCGGGCCGTCCACCACCGGTCGGCCGGGTGGTTGCGGGCGTGCGGAGCGGCTGGGCGAGAAGTTTGAAAGCGGTTTCAAACATTCTTGAGGCGGCCGCCTCGGGTGTCAATCTAGGGTTTTTACGGTGGCCTCAGGCGCGCCGCCGCGCGCTCGAGTCGCGCGCGATGAGCCGCGGCTCGGGCAGGCGCAGGTCGGCGCGCTCGCCGCTCAGCAAGGCGACCATCGCGCGAGCGGCCAGCTGGCCCATTTCATGGCTGGGCTGGTGCACCGAGGTCAACGGCGGAATGCAGAAATGCCCGGCCTGCAGGTCGTCGAAGCCGACCACCGACACGTCCTGCGGCACCGCCACCTTGTGGCGGTGCAGTCCCAGCATGGCGCCGAGTGCCATCTGGTCGTTGGCGGCGAACACCGCGGTGAACTCGGCGCCCCGCCCCAGCAGCTGCTCGATGGCCTGGGCGCCGCTCTGCTCGGAATAATCTCCCGCGACGACCAGGGTTTCGTCGACCGCCACCCGCCGCGCCCGCATCGCATGACGAAAGCCGCGCTGGCGCTCGACCGCGTCCTGGTGATCGGCCGCGCCGGCGATGAAGGCGATTCGCCGGTGACCGAGATCGAGCAGGTGCCCGGTGGCCTGGCAGGCGCCGAGGAAGTTGTCGAAACTCAGGCTGGCCAGTTGCGGCGCCGCCAGCGTGCGCCCGGTCACCACCACCGGCAGCGCGCGCGCGAGTTCCAGCAGCGCCTGGTCGCTCAAGCGCGCGTCGAGCAGGATGATGCCGTCGACACGCCGCGCCAGCAGCACCGCCACGCAGCGCTGCTCCTCGCGGTCGTTCCATTGGCCGCTGATGAACAGCGGGCTGTAGCCTGCCGCCTGCAACGCGATTTCCACCCCGCGCAGCGCGGCGCCGTAGAACGGGCTGTCCAGCGACTGGGTCACCACGCCGATGCTCAGCGTGCGCCCGCCGGCCAGCCCGCGCGCCACCGGATTGGGTACGTAGCCCAGGCGGGCGATCGCGGCTTCGACGGCGTGCGCCTTGGCGTCGCTGACCACCGCGGTGCCGTTGAGGATGCGCGACACGGTGCTGGGCGAGACTCCGGCGGCGCGTGCCACCATTTCGATGGTCACCACCGGCTGCCGCGGGTCGTCGGGCGGTGGGTCGCTTGGCGCGGTCGCGACGGCGCCGGTGTGGCTGGGGTCCCTTTTCATGCTGCGGCGATGTTAACGAATGCCACCGGGCGCGGACCCGCCTGCGGTTTGCGCACGGCGCGCGCGGGGCGCCACCCGCACCCTGTCCGGCAGGCCGTGGCGGCGCAGGAAGGCCAGCACCGCCGCACGCCAGTCCAGCCGGTTGCGATCGAAAATGAAGTGGCCGTTGTTCTTGTCGGCAGGCAGTTCGACATAGCGGCCCCGGCCCCCGGCCGCGGCGAAGGCACGGAACCAGCGAGCGGGGTTGCGAGGCCCCCACAAGCGGTCGTTGGCGCTGTACAGCCAAAGCGTCGGCAGGCGGTTGGTCGCGCCGTAGCGGGCGTACACCCGCTGCAGCCGCCAGGGCTGACAGGGATGGTCGAGGTGGTAGCGCACGCTGCCGCCATCGCCGCCGGAGAAGTTGATCGCGGCGACGACCCCGGGCAGATCCCGCGACGCGATCGCGATGGCCCCGAGTCCGCCAAAGGAATTGCCGACCACCACCCCGCGCGCCGGATCGACCTGCGGCAGGCGCGCGAGCGCGGCGACGAGTTGCGCGGTCTCCTGCACCAGCGGCCCGACGGACGCGGCGAAGTGCTCGTCGTCGCAGGCCCCGCTGTCCTCCAGGTCGGGGCCGCCAGTCACGCCGTAGCCCACGCGGGTGGGCACCGCGACGACGTACCCCAGCGACGCGAAGTAGGCGGCGTTGCCCGGCAGTTCCACCCGCCCCATGCGCACGCGCGCCGCGGCGCCGGCCGGGCGACCGTGCAACAGCACCAGGAAGGGCGCCGAGCGGGCCGGCAGCCGGCGCAGGCGGGTGATGCTGACCACCATGTCGTGGCGCACCACGACTCCGTGGGGCATCACCACCCGCACCGGCAGGCTCCAGTGTTCGAAGCGAAAGGCGTCGGGCGGCAGCATCGCGCGGCAAGGCGCAGCCAGCAGCCCGAGCCAGGCTGCGAGCAGCAGGCGGGGCAGCCAAGGCGCGCTGCGGGTGGGTGATGGGGTTGGCGGCATGCCGAAGGCTCCGGGCGAGCGGATGGTAACGGCGCCGGCATCGACACTTCTAAGGGAAAGTCTGGATTGGTGAACCTCCGGCCACCGTGGAAACTTCGGCCTGAAAGCGCTTTCATCCCATTGAAAACGATTTCGTACCGAGGCGAGCGCTTTCTTTCAATACATTGACAAACAACCGCTGAACCCATCCCCTCTGAGGCTCGGCAGGAGACCTGGAATGCCCGCAACCCCACCCTCGATGAAATGGAAACCCCTGGCGATCGCCTGCTGCGCGGTCGCACTGTGCTCGCTGGCCGCCTGCGGCGGCGGCGGTGGCAGCACCGTGAGCCTGGCCAACCCATCCAATGGGGGGGGCAACAACCTCGGCGGCGGCGGCGGCGGCCCCACGGTGACCCAGTCGCCGTACCTGCTGTTCGCCAACGACTACATCCGCTACACGACGCCCAGCGCCGGGGCGTACGTGCATTCGATCCAGGGCGGCAACATCTACGCGCAGACCTCGGGCTACACCTACGGCTTCTACGATTCCTCGCAGGCCGATGCCAACCGCACCGGCTTCTACAACTACCAGTTCGAGACCAGCGCCACTCCGGCCGCGGGCGATTACGCCCAACTGGTGTTCCTCGCGCCAGGCGGCGGCAGCCTGGACATCAGCCAGGCCAACACCCTGCTGATCACAATGGGCAATACCGTCACGCCCGACCCGACCCACGGCAACGCGACCGTCTACACCATCGTGCTGACCGACGGCAACTCGGCCACCAGCGACACCTGCAGCTACAACCAGACCCTGTCGACCGTCGGCCCCGGCACGCCCAGTGCGGAGGGGGTGCGCAACTACGCCATCCCGCTGAGCCAATTCACCTGCTCCTCCGGAAGCCTGACAGGCCTGCAGTCGCACGGCCTGACCACCGTGGTCGTGGTGGTCAAGGGCAGCAACAACCCCAACCTGGTGCCCAACGAGTTCGACACCATCGCGGTCGGCACCATCGGCTTCGCCGACTGGGGCCAGTCGGCCGCCGACGTCGCGGCGCTGAGCCAGTAGACGCAGCGCGGTCGGCCGCCGGCTGGCCGGCCGGCGGCCGGGTCTACCATGGGGGTTTGCGGCGCGACGCGCAAGCGTCGCGCCGCGCTGCCCCCACCGGCCGATGAACCTGCGATCGATCGACCTGAACCTGCTGCTCGTCTTCGACACCATCTACAGCGAGCGCAACATCTCCAAGGCGGCGAACAAGCTGGCGCTGTCGCAACCCGCGGTCAGCAATGCGCTGGCGCGGCTTCGCGAGCGCCTGCAGGACCCGCTGTTCATCCGCACCACCCACCACATGGTGCCGACGCCGCGCGCCAAGGCGCTGGCGCAACCCATCCGCGAGGCGCTTTCGCTGATCGAAGGCGGGCTGCGCGCCGGCGAGGCCTTCGACTGCGCGCAGTCGGACCGGCGCTTTGTCATCGGCGTCGAGGACTACGGCGAGGCGGTGGTGCTGCCGCGCTTCCTCGACTGGCTGGCGCGCGTGGCCCCGAACGTGTCCATCCGCATCCGGCCCGAACCCGGCAGCCACCTGGCCTCGGAAATGAAGGACGGCCAGGTCGATCTGGCGCTGGACTACTTCATGCAGCACGAACCGGGCTTCCACAGCGAATGCGTGCTCACCGACGGGCTGCTGACCCTGTCCCGGCCCGGGCATCCGCTGCTGGGCGACCCGCTCAGCCTGGAGCAATACCTGACGGTGCGCCACATCGCGCTGGTCCCGCGCAGCGGCTCGATGCCGATGATCGACCTGGCGCTGGCCAAGCGCGGGCTGCGGCGCCAGGTCGCGGTGCAGTTGCCGCACTTCCAGTCGATGCCCCTGCTGGTGAAAAACACCCAGCTGATCTGCACCCTGCCCCGGCGCATGGCGCACCTGTACGCCCAGACCTTCGAGCTGCAGACCCACGCGGTGCCGCTGCGGGTGCCGAACTTCCCGATCTACCTGATCTGGCATGCCTCGGCCGATGCCGACCCCGCGCACGCCTGGCTGCGCCGCAACCTGATCGACTTCTGCCGCGGCCTGTGAGCCGCGGCGGCCGCGTCAGCGCGCCGGACTCGCGCCCTTGCGTCGCTGCAGGAACTGCGCCATGCGCTGCTTCTGCTCGTCGGTGTCGAACAGCAACTCGAAGCTGCGCCGCTCGAGCATGAGCCCGGCTGCCAGCGAGGAGTCGCCGCCGGCCAGGACCGCCTGCTTGATCAACTGCAGCGAAAGCGAAGAATGCGACGCGATGGTCGCCGCGATGTCGAGCGCGCGCTGCATCAGCTCGGCGTCGTCGACCACCTCGCTGACCATGCCCAGGCGCCACGCCTCGTCGGCGCCGAAGGTCTCTCCGGTCAGCAGGAGTTTCATCGCCCGGTAGTGCCCGATCGCGCGCACCAGCCGCTGCGTGCCGCCGCCGCCGGGCATGATGCCCAGCTTGACCTCGGGCAGCCCGAAGCTGGCGCCGCGCGCTGCGACGATCACGTCGGCATGCAGCGCGAGCTCGCAGCCTCCGCCCAGCGCGGGGCCGGCGACCGCGGCGACGATGGGCTTGGGGCAATCGGCGATGACCTTCCAGTAGCGCAGCACGTTCAGGCCATGGACCGCGGCCGGACCGAGTTCGTGGATTTCCTTCAGGTCCGCGCCGGCTGCGAACACCTGCTCGCCGCCGGTGATCACAATGCACGCCGTGCGCTCGTCGTCGACCGCCTGCCGGAACTCCTCGGCCAGCGCCTGGCGCAGCCCGGTGGACAGCGCGTTGCGCGCCTGCGGCCGGTTCAGGCGCAGCCGCAGCACGCCCGCCGCGGGCCGGTCGCTGAGCACCAATGCGGCTTCGTCAGCCATCGCCCTTCTCTCCTTTGCTGGAAACTTGAGGGCGGCAGCCCGCTGCGCCCGCGATGCGGGCGCAGCGGCGCTGCCGCTGCGCAACGCTCACTGCGCCGGCTTGTAGGAGCAGCGCTTGGACAGCAGGTCGTTGGCCTGGTGCAAGGTGGTGACGTCGATCGCCTTGGCGATCTGCTCGCGGCTGGGAGCATCGGGCAGGATGCCGTACTTCTGCAGGACCGCGCTGCTGCGCGCCAGGGTCTCGGCCAGCCCGGTCTGGGTGTTGACAAAGGACAGCGGGGAGTCGTTGCTGAGCCCGGTGGCGATGCTGAAGGTCGGCTCGGTGCGCATGATCTCCAGCGCCTGCGCGTGGGTGATCCCGGTCAGCTCGGAGAACTCCGGCGCGGCCACGCCCGGGTCCTTGTTCGCCCCGTCGGCACCGACGCTCAGCGCGGCGACGAAACGCGCGACGACGTCGGGGTGGGCCTTGAGGAACTTGTCGCTGACCACCCAGGTATTGGGCTCGGACACGCCATGCTCGTGCTCCAGCGTGATGACCTTGCCCCCCAGGCTCTTCAGGCGCTCGATCCAGGTATCCCAGATCCACGCGGCCTTGACCGTGCCGTTGGAAAACGACGCCTGGATGGCGTTGGGCGACAGGTTGAGCAGGTGGATCTTGTCGACCGGAACCCCCGCCTTGGCCAGCGTCAGATGCATGCCGACCCACGCCGAACTGCCCTTGGGACTGGCCACCGTCTTGCCCTCCAGGTCGGCCAGGGTCTTGATCCCGCTGTCGGGCGCGACCACCAGGCCTTCCAGGTGTGACACGTCGTTGGTCGAGAACACGACCTTCACCGGCAGCTTGCGGCCGATCGCGGTCAGCGTCGGCGGGCCACCGACAAAGGCGAAGTCGACGCTGCCGCTGGCCAGCGCGGCCAGTTCGCTCTGGCCGGCCTCGATCTTCACCTGCCTGAGCTTGAGCCCGAACTTCTGCCAGATGCCCGCTGCGCTGGCATAGAAATACGAGGACAGCCCCGACGGCTGGTACATCACCGTGACGGTGGTCGGCTTGAACGCCGGCTTGCAGGCCAGGCTCGGCGCAGAGCCGGCCGACGCGGCCGGCGCCCAGGCTGCGAGCAGCGCGGCGGCGGCGACGGTCAGCGCACCGCCCGAGGAGGCGAGGAACCTCCGGCCGGCGACGGCAAAGCGAGTGGGTGATTTCATTTTCGTCTCCTGTTTGTCATTCCGATTGCATGATCGGCCGCAGCAACTCGAGGATCCGGTGCTTGAGTTGCGCGAGTTCGGGAGCCTGCACCAGGCTGTCATAGTCTCGTGGCCATGCGAAGGGAACATCGATCCGATGAATGATCTTCGCCGGCCACCTGCTCATCACGTAGATGGTGTCGGAAAGCAGCAGTCCCTCCTCGATGTCGTGGGTGATCAGCAGCCCGGTCCGCTCGTGATCGTCGCGGAACATGTTGAGCAACAGGCGGTGCATGTCCGAGCGGGTCAGCGCGTCGAGCGCGGCAAAGGGCTCGTCGAGCAGCAGCAGGCTGGGATTGGTCAGCAACACCCGGCCGAGCGCGGCACGCGCCTTCATGCCCCCCGAGATCTGGTAGGGATACTGGTTGCGCGCCCGCGCCAGTCCGACTCGTTCGAGGAAAGCCGCGGCGCGTTCGTCGAGCTCCTTGTGCGAGGACCAGTTCTTGCGCAGGCCGCGGCCGAAGCGGGCGGCGAAGCGCACGTTGTCCCAGACCGTCAGCCAGGGAAACAGGTTGGCCTGCTGCGACACATAGCCGCTGGCCGGACTCGGCCCCGCGACGTCGGCGCCGTCGACCAGCACCCGGCCTTCGCTGGGCTGCTCGAAGCCGCCGATGATGTTCAGCAGGGTCGTCTTGCCGCAGCCGGTCGGCCCGACCAGGCAGGCGATGCGGCGCGCCGGGATGGTGAAGGAAATGTCCTGCAGCACCTGCAGCGAGCCGTAGTGCTTGCACACCTGGTCGACGACGACCTTGTCGGCAGCCGGCTGCGCCGACGCTCCCGCGGGCTGGGAAGGCTGCATCGAGGGGTCTCCGGTCATGGGGGCGGCTCTCATTTGCTGATCCAGTGCAGAAGCCGACGCTGGATCACGGTGAACAACCAGTCCAGCAGCACGCCGATGATGCCGATCAGGATGATCCCCACGTACACATAGTTGATGCGGAAGAAGGTCGCCGCGTCCTTGATCATGTAGCCCAGGCCGTGCTGCGCGGCGATCAGCTCGGCCGCCACCACCACCGCCCAGCTCAGCGCCATGCCGGTGCGAAAGCCGATGAGGATGGACGGAAGGCTGGCCGGCAGCACGATGCTCATCAGCGTCCGGGCCCCCGACAGGTGGTAGTTCTGCGCGGCCCGAAGGTAGGCCTCGGGCACCGCGGCGACCCCGGCCGAGGTGGCCAGCACGATGTACAGGAAGCTGGTCATCGCGATCAGCACGATGCGCCCCACATCGCTGATTCCGAACCAGATCAGCATCACCGGGATGAAGGCCAGAGCGGGAACCGGGCGCAGGAAGCCGAACAGCGGACCGAGCAGGCGGCCGACATACTTGTTGTAGCCCATCATCAACCCGATGGGAGTGGCCAGCGCCGCACCGATGAAAAACCCCAGCAGCACCCGCCGCACGCTGGCGGTGATCTCCTCGATCAGCGGCACGCCCTCGTAGCCGTGCAGCAGCAGCTTGTGGAAGCTGCGCGCGATGCCGGCAGGCGAACCGATGTACTTCGACGGCAGGAAGGGGATGTGGGGCAGCGCGAACTGCCAGAAGGCCACGAGGAACACCACCAGCATCGCCGGGTACAGCGGTGAATCGCGGAACGGGTGGCCGCGCTTGTCGCGGCGCTTCACCCGCTGCAAGGAGCCGGTCGGGTTGTCTGGCATGCCTGTATCTCCTGATGTTCCTGGTCGCCTACCGACTTTCGACGAACCTGAGGATTGTCTTCATTCCAAGCTCCGCCCTGTATAGGTGAAACACCCTCCGGGAGCCGCGTCACGCCGGCGGCGCGGCTGGCGGGCCCTCGAGCACCATCACGCAATCGACCGCGGTGGCTCCCTGCGGCCCGACGAGCACCGGGTTCAAGTCGAGCTCGGTCAGCCACGGCCGCATCGCCGCCGCCCACACCGAAAGCCGCGACAACAACCCGGCCAGCGCAGCGCGGTCGACCGCCGGCGCGCCGCGCACTCCGTCGAACAGCGCGCGCATGCGCAACTCCTCCAGCATGGCCAGCGCCTCGGCCTGGCTGAAGGGTGCGAGGCGGAAGGTCACGTCCTTGAGCACCTCGATCAGCACGCCGCCGATACCCACCATCACCACCATGCCGAAATGCGGATCGCGCTGCACTCCGATCGCCAGCTCCATCTGGCCGGAGCTCATCGGCTGCACGATCACGCCCTCCAGCCTGGCCTGCGGCCTGGCCGCGGCGGCGCGCTGCATCAGGGTCGCGAAGGCCTCGCGCACGGCGCGCTCGTCGCGCAGGTTGAGCAGCACCCCGCCGACCTCGGTCTTGTGGGTGATGTCGGGGGACTCGATTTTCAGCACCACCGCGGTGCCGAAGCCGCGCCAGGCGGCCACCGCCTCGTCGGCGCTGCGCGCCAGCGCGACCGCGGCCATCGGCACCCCCGCGGACTGCAGCCGCGCGCTGGCCTGCAGCGTGGGCTGCACGCCGGCTTGCCACTGCGCGGTCGCAGCGGGGCCCTCGACCTGCCGCACCGCGGCCTGCAGGCTCGCGCGCTCGTCGCGCCGGCCCGCCGCCAGGCGACGCCCCTGGTGGTAACGCACCAGGGCCGCGACGGCCTCGACCGCCCGCTCGCCGGCGCCGAACACCACGATGCCCTCGGCTCGCAGCCGCCTCAGCGCGTCCGGCGGAGCCGCGACCCAGCAGACGACAAAGGGCTTGGTGGTGCGGTCGCGGATTTCCTGGAAGATCGGCACCAGCAGATCGACGTAGGCGGTCATCAACTGCAGCCAGACGATCGCCACATCCACCTGCGGGTCCTGCAGCAGCGCGACCACCGACTCGCGCAGCAGGTCCGGGTTGCCGACGAACTGCCCGGTCACGTCCACCGGATTGTTCGACGAGCCGAACGCGGGCAGCACCGCGGCCAGCGCGGCGCGGGTCGGCGGCGCGAGTTCGGGCACCTGCAGCCCGAGTTCCTCGGCGCGGTCGGCCATCATCACCCCGGCGCCGCCCGACTGGGTCGCGATGCCCAGGCCCCCGCCCTGCGGCGCGCGCTCCGAGCACAGCGCCTCGAGCATGTCGAGCATCTGCTCCTCGTTGCGCGCGCGCAGCACCCCATGCTGGCGCAGCAGCGCGTCGAACACCTCGTCGCCCACCGCCAGCGAGCCGGTATGCGAGGCGGCGGCGCGCGCCCCGGCGGCCAGCCTTCCGACCTTGGTCAGCACCAGGGGCTTGCCGAGTTCGGCGCAGCGCTCGGCCAGCCGGATCAGGCCTTCGCCGTCGCGGATCCCCTCCAGGTAACCGGCCGCGACGCGGATTCGCGGATCCTCGATCACCGACAGCATCAAGTCGCTGAACGGCACCCCGGCCTCGTTGCCGGTGTTGATGAAATAGCCCAGCCCCAGACCGCGCTGGGTGGCCAGCGCGGCGATCGCGGTGCCGAAGGCCCCCGACTGGGTCACGAAGGCCACCGGGCCGGCCGAGGTGGGGCCGTCGGCGTACTGGCTGAAGGTCGCGTAGACCTTGTCGAAGGCGTTGACGAAGCCCAGGCAGTTGGGTCCGCAGAACGCCACCCCATGCTCGTCGGCGCAGCGGCGCAGCCTTTGTTCCAGCAGCTTGCCCTCGGCCCCCATTTCGCCGAAGCCCGAGCTGAAGATCACCGCGGCGCCGATGCCCCGCCGCCCCAGCGCTGCGATGCAGGCCTCGACCTCGCGCGCCGGCAGCGCGATGATCGCCAGGTCGGCAGCCTCGGGCAGCGAGGCCACGTCGGGATGGCAGGCCAGCCCGGCGATTTCGGTGTACTTGGGGTTGACCGGGTAGATGCGCCCGGCGTAGCCCTTGTCCAGCAGGTGCTTGAGCGGCCGGCCGTTGACCTTGCCGAACTGCGGGCTGGCGCCGATGATGGCGATGGAATGCGGCCGCAGCAGCCGCTCCAGGACGCTGCGCTGCGACGGCACTGCGGGGACGGTGGAGGTGGTGGTCATCGAGCCCGTGGACGACAGGTGCGGGAATCGGAGAAGAGCATCAGGAACTGAACGCGGACAGCCCGGTCTGCGCCCGTCCGAGCACCAGCGCGTGGATGTCGTGGGTGCCCTCGAGGGTGTTGACCGTTTCCATGTTCATCAAATGGCGGATCACGTGGTACTCGTCGGAGATCCCGTTTCCGCCGTGGATGTCGCGCGCCACGCGGGCGATGTCCAGCGCCTTGCCGGCGCAGTTGCGCTTGAGCAGCGAAACCATTTCGGTGCTCGCTGCCCCCGCGTCGCGCAGCCTGCTGACGTGCAGGCAGGCCAGCAGGCCCAGCGCGATCTCGGTCTGCATGTCGGCGAGCTTTTTCTGCACCAGCTGGTTGGCCGCCAGAGGCCGTCCGAACTGCTTGCGGTCGATGGCGTACTGGCGCGCCGCCTGCCAGCAGAACTCGGCCGCCCCCATCGAGCCCCAGCAGATGCCGAAGCGCGCGTTGTTCAGGCAGGCGAACGGAGCCGCCAGGCCGCGCGCGTCGGGCAGGCGCTGCGACTCCGCGACGAACACGTCGTCCATCAGGATCTGCCCGGTGGGCGACGCGCGCACCGAGAACTTGCCCTCGATCTTGCTCGTCGCCAGCCCCTTGGCGCCGCGCTCGAGGATGAAGCCGCGCACCGTGCCCTCGTCGTCCTTCGCCCACACGACCATCAGGTCGGCGATCGGCGCGTGGGTGATCCAGGTCTTGGTCCCGCTCAGCCTCCAGCCGCCGTCGACCCGGCGCGCGCGGGATTTCATCGAACCGGGGTCGGAGCCGTGGTCGGGCTCGGTCAGCCCGAAGCAGCCGAGCAACTCGGCGCGCGCCATCGCCGGCAGGTAGCGCTCGCGCTGCTCCTGGCTGCCGAACAGGTAGATCGGGGTCATCGCCAGCGTGGTCTGCACCCCCAGCGCCGAGCGGTAGCTGGTGTCCACCCGCTCGAACTCGCGGGCGATGAGCCCGTAGCCGACGTAGCTGATCCCGGCGCAGCCGAAGCCCTGGATGGTCGCGCCGAGGAAGCCCAGCTCGGCCATTTCCTTCATCACCTCGACATCGAAATGCTCGTGGCGATTGGCCTCGACGATGCGCGGCGCCAGCCGCTCCTGCGCATAGGCCCGCGCGGTGTCGCGGATCATGCGCTCCTCGTCGCTCAGCAGCGAGTCGATCAGCAGCGGATCGTCCCACTGGAAGCGCGCATCGCGCATCGCCGCCTTGCGCAGGCTGGCGGCGTCGGGGATCGGATGGCTCATGATCCGCCGCTCGGCGCGGCCTGCTCGGCCAGCGGACGGAACTTGGGGACCCCCGCGTCGGCGCTGATGTCCTCGCAATGCACCTGCACCCGCATTCCGACGCGGATGTCCTCGGGCCGGCAGTCGGTCACCTGGGCATACATGCGCGCGCCGTCGTCGAGGTCGATCAGGCACAGGATCACCGGCAGGTCGGACTCCCAGCCCGGGTAGTTCATCGCCACGGTGTAGGAGATGGTGTAGGAATACACCGTGCCGTAGGGCTGCGCGGGCGTCCAGTCGAGCGCCCGGCTGCCGCACTCGATGCACCAGGGCTTGGGGTGGAAGTTGAAGGTCCCGCAGTCCCGGCAGCGCTGCAGCAGGAAGCGCCCCTGCTTGGCCGCGGTCCAGAACGCGCGCGTCTGGTCGGTGATCTCAGGCAGCGGTTTGGGTGGCAAGGTCTGGCTCATCGGTTCACGGCTCCGTCCCGAGGATGAGGGAAATGCAGCTGCGGCCCGGGCGTCCGTACGGGATGCCGCCGAAACCGCAGGCCGCGGCGATGCGGGCGTCCTTGACCTGGCGCTCGCCGGCTTCGCCGCGCAACTGGATGACCGACTCGACCACCGGCGAGAAGCCGCCGATCGCCCCCCCGGGCTGCCCGCCCGAGAGCTGGCCGCCGTCGGTGGACACGGGGAAATCGCCGTGGAAGCGCGTGTCGTGTTCGTCGATGAATCGACCGCCCTCGCCCTTCTTGCAAAAGCCCCAGTCCTCCAGGCTCATCATCGCGACAAAGGGGTAGTCGTCGTAGGGCAGGAACAGGTCGACGTCGGAGTGCCCGACCCCGGCCATCGCCATCGCCAGCGGCGCGGACCTGGCGAAACCGGTGGTCGTCACGTCGGGCAGGCTGCGCGAGCCGTGGTAGTAGTTGTTGGTTTCGCCGAAACCGCGCAGGAACACCGGCTTGTCGGTGAGCTTGCGTGCGGTCTCGACCGAGGTCACGACATAGGCCAGGCCGCCGTTGACAATGGGCACGCAATCGAACAGCCGGATGGGATACGACAGCATCCGCGACGCCATGTAGTCGTCCAGCGTGTAGGGCTTGCGGTAGATCGCCCCGGGGTGGAACGACGCGTTGTAGCGGGTCGAAACGGCCAGCTTGCCCAGTTGCTCGAAGCGCAGCGACGGGTACTGGTGCATGTAGCGGGTGAGCATCAGCGCGAACTGCGCGGTCGCGCCCATGACGCCGAACGGCCCCTGGAAGTCCCAGTAGACGCCGCGCGTGCGCTCCGGCGACAGCGGCAGCCCCGGCGCCGCCGAAGGAATGCTCAGCGGGGTGTCGGCGCCGATCACCAGCATGCGGTCGATGATCCCGGCCTTGATCAGCGCCGCGGCGCGGATCAGCATCGACGAGGCCGACGCGCCGCCCTGGTCCGCGCGCAGCAGCACCTGCGGGCTGATCCCCAGGTTCTCGGCGGTCGCCGCCGACCAGTTCACCGTGTGCGCGGCCTCGGCGTGGGCGATTCCCAGCCCCTGGCCGTCGAAATCGTTCTTGCTCAGCCCGGCATGCTTGAGCGCCAGGTCGGCTGCCCATGCAATGTATTCGTCGACGGTCAAGACCGGCTCGCCGGGCTTGACCCGGCTGTAGGGTGTCCGCCCGACGCCGACAAGGGCCACTTCGGATCGCATGGACATAAAGCGGGGTTCCTTTCGAGTAGCCGGGAGCCGGACGCCGCCATCGGCGGTCCGCATCTCCCGCGGCACAATGCCGGACGCGGCCGCGGCCGGCCGCGTCGGCCGCGGCCAGGCCGCCCGGCGCCGGCGCGGCAGCCCGTGACTCACGAGCTGCGAACCATGCTAGGCCCTGCCAGCGGCCGCGAGAAGTTTCGATCCGGAATCGGGACTATTGATGATCCGAATAGTGCGCGGCGGCGCAGGCCGCCGGCGCGGCATCGATCACTCGATGCGGCAGGCCTGCTCGAAGCTCAGCCGCGGCCCCCTGGGGTGCAGCCCGGCCGGGTCGCCGTGGCCGAGGTTGCAGATGAAGTTGGCGCGCACCGTGCTGCCTGCGAAGAACGCCGCGTTGACCGCGTCGGCGTCGAAGCCGCCCATCGGGCCGCAGTCCAGGCCCAGCGAGCGCGCAGCCAGCATCAGGTAGGCGCCCTGCAGGCTGGAATTGCGCAATGCCGTCTCGGCGATCAGCTGGGGGTTGCCGATGAACCAGCTGCGGGCCTGGCTGTTGTGCGGGAACAGTGTCGGCAGGTGGTCGTAGAAGGCCAGGTCCATGCCGACGATCACGTTGACCGGCGCCTGCAGCGTCTTGGCCCGGTTGCCCTCGCTCATGCACGGCGCCAGCCTGGCCTTGGCCGCCGGCGACTTGACGAACACCAGCCGCGCCGGCGTGCAGTTGGCCGAGGTGGGCCCCCATTTCATCAGGTCGTAGAGCTGGCGCAGCAGCGCGTCGTCGACCGGCCGGTCGGTGAAACGATTGTGGGTGCGGGCGTGGGTGTAGAGTTGCTCGAGGGCCTGGGAGGGCAGCGGCTGGTTCACGTGGGCTCCGGGTCGGGAATGGGCAAGGTGAAGGCGATCCACGGCGCGTGCGCGTCGACGGTCATGCCGCATTGTCGGCGCATCCGGCGGCCACCGCGCTCGCAGTCGCCCGCGCCGGCGGGCTCACACCCCCAGGTAACGATGCTGCAGCTCGCGGTCCTCGACGATCTGCCGGGCGCTGCACTCGAACACCATGCGCCCCTTGTCGAGCAGCTTGCAGCGCGCCCCCAGGCGCTGCACGAAATGCAGGTTCTGCTCGACCACCAGCACCGCGATGCCGTCGCGCCGGTTGCGCTCGCCGACCACCTCGGCGATCTGCTCGACGATCGACGGCTGGATGCCCTCGGAGGGCTCGTCGAGCAGCAGCAGCGAGGGGCTCGCCCGTCAGCATCATCTCGCTCTGCAGCCCCCGGCGCTCGCCATGGGCGAGCATCGCCGCGGCAGCGCCGCACCAGGCTCCCACGCCGCCGCCCGAAACCCTGCAAAATGCTCCTGTTCCCACCTCCGCTCCCCCCATGCATTCGACGACCGCCGCCCCCGCGCCGACTCCCGCGGACCCCCAGCTGCGGCACCGCAGAGGCCGGCTCAGGCGGTTTTTCCTGCGCATCTGGC
>JAJZVU010000021.1 GCA_021845505.1 Pseudomonadota bacterium
CGTGGCGGTCACTCCGGCGGCGCGGCAACTGGCGGCCCGCCTGGGCGTCGATGCGGCGCGGCTGCTCGGCAGCGGGCCCGGCGGCCGGGTGGTGCGCGCCGACGTCGCCGCCGCCGCGATCGCGCGGCCGGCGGGCGACACGGCGGCATGGCAGGCGGGGATGGAGCGGCTGGACCTCGCCACCTCGGCAGGCGCGCTGCACGCGCTGCGCTGCGCTGCCGCCGCGGAGGGCCCGGCGCCGACGCTGGTGCTGCTGCACGGACTGTTCGGCGACCTCGACACCTGGGCCGGCACCATCGTGTCGGCGCGCCGCGCGGGCCTCGGGGTGGTGGCGCTGGATCTGCCCGGACACGGGCGCAGCCAGGCCTCGGCGCGCAGCTTCGGCGAACTGGTCGACACCGTCGCGCAGGCGCTGCCGGCGCTGGGCGACGGGCCGCTGGCGCTGGTCGGACATTCGCTGGGCGCGGCGCTGGCCACCCGGATCGCCGGCAGGCTGGGCCAGCGGCTGCGCTCGCTGACCCTGTTCGCCCCGCTCGGCCTGGGAACCGAGATCAACCAGTCCTTTGTCGACGGCATGCTGCACGCGGCCAGCGACGAGGCGCTGGCGCGCGAGGTGGGCAAGCTCACCGCGCAGCGCACCCTGCCTTCGGCGGGCTACCTGGGCGAACTGCGGCAACGCCTGGCAGCGCGCGGCGAAGCGCTGGCGCAACTGTGCGCCTCGGTCAGCCGCCACGGCGTGCAGCAGATCGACGTGCTGCCCGAGTTGCAGGCGCTGGCGGCGCCGGTGAGCATCGTCCACGGCCGCGACGACGAGATCATCGCCTGGCAGCACGCGCTGCGGGCGCCGGCGCGGGTGGCGCTGCACCTGGTGCCCGGGGTCGGGCACATGCCCCAGGTCGAGGCGATGGCCGTGGCGTGGGAAGTGCTGCAGCGGGCTTTGCGCGCCTGAGCTCCGGGGTGGGGTTGGGGTGGGGCTGGGGTGGCTTGTGGAAGCGTTTCCATGGAGCGCTTCCGGCGGATGCCGCGGGCCGGCGATCGGTCGCCGCGGCATCCGGTGACTCTCCGATATCCTGAAACAAAAATCACCAAAATCAAAGGTCTATCCAGACCTCTGGGGGTAGGCGCAAACCCGCTTGACAGCTTCGCGCGCCGGCCCTACGGTATGGAAGCGTTTCCATGATGGAACGCGCGGAAGTTGCGCGACACGATCGGCGCGCAACCCCGCCGAACAGGGCCACAGCCCGAGGAGACAACGACATGCAGGTTTCGCCGGCGCGTCCCCGGAGGACGCAGCGATGACCCCGATGCCCGCGGCCGGTGCGCCCGGCACGGCAGGCTCGCGCGCCGCCGCGGCGCGCCCGCTGCGTCTGCCGCGGCTGCCCAGGCGCCTGGTGTGGACGGTGTTCTCGCTTTCGGTGCTGGGGCTGGCCTGGGTGCTGACCACCTGGGTGTGGAAGCTGGTCAGCCCGGGGCGCTTTCCGTCGCCGGTCGATGTCTACGACGCGGCGCGGCAGCTGTCCAGCGGCCATGGCTACGCCGGCGGCACGCTGTCGGCGCATGTGTGGCAGAGCAGCAAACTGGTGCTCACCGGCTTCGCGGTCGCGTCGGCCTTCGGCGTTCCGCTCGGCCTGCTGATGGGCTGGAGCCGGCGCGCCGAGGCGCTGCTCAACCCGACCTTCCTGCTGATCCGGCCGATCCCTCCGCTGGCCTGGATTCCGCTGGCCATCCTGTGGTTCGGCCTGGGCAACGGCGCCAAGGTGTTCGTGATCTTCTTCGCCGCCTTCGTCCCCGCGGTGATCAATGCCTACACCGGCGTACGGGGCATCGACCGCACGCTGGTCGCCGCCGCGCGGGTGCACGGCGCGTCGACCCGCCAGCTGGTCGCCGCGGTGCTGGTGCCCGGTGCCCTGCCGAGCATTTTCACCGGGCTGCGGCTGGCGCTGCAGGCTTCGTGGACGACCCTGGTCGCCGCCGAACTGGTGGGCGCGCTGCTCGGGCTCGGGCATGTGCTGGTGATCGCGTCGCTGGACATCTACCCGGGAATGATCCTGTACGCGATGATCTGGGTGGGCATCATGGGCGCGCTGATGACCGCGGCGCTGGGCTGGCTGGAACGCAAGGTGATGCCATGGCGCAATTGAGCGCAGCGCCTTCGCGCAACGAACTGCGCCTGTTGTCCGCGGCGGGCTTCGTCGGCTTCTTCGGCATCTGGTGGGCGGTGGCCGCCAGCGGGCTGCTGCCCACGCGGGTGCTGCCCGAGCCGCAGACCGTGCTCGGCAGCATGGCGCACCTGCTGAACCACCCGTACGCCGGCAGCACGCTGCTCGGCCATGCGCTGGCCAGCATCGAGCGCTTCCTGCTGGGCTTCGCGCTGGCCGCGCTGATCGGAATTCCCCTCGGTCTGCTGATGGGCTGGTACCGCTGGCTGGACGATTTCATCACCCCGCTGTTCGAGATGCTGCGCTTTGTCGCTCCGATCGCCTGGGTGCCTTTCGCCGCGCTGTGGTTCGGCACCGGAATCGGCGGCCCGATCCTGATCATTTTCAGCGGCGCGTTCCCGCCGTGCCTGATCAACGCCTACCGCGGCGCTCGCCAGGTCGACCGCGTGCTGGTGGAGGCGGCGCAGACCCTGGGCGCGGGCGGTGCGCGGGTGATCGCCCAGGTGCTGGTGCCGGCGGCGCTGCCGTCGATCGTCGCCGGGCTGCGGGTGAGCGCGGGCCTGGGCTGGCAGTCGCTGGTGGGCGCCGAACTGATCGTGGTTTCCAGCGGCCTGGGCTACCTGATGGTGCAGGCGCAGGCGACCTTGCGCACCCCGGTGGTGATGGCCTCGATGGTGGCCATCGGCCTGATCGGCATGGTGCTGGACGTGTTGTTGCGCAGCCTGGAGCGCACGGTGCGCCAGGGTTGGGGAGAGAACTGATGGAAATGACCGCGCAGGCCCGGCCTGCCACCGCCGCCGCCGCGAATCCGGTGAGCATCGAATTCCGCGACATCTGCAAGACCTTCCGCCGCGGCCGCGAGGAGGTGCTGGCGCTCGACGGCATCCGCCTGGAGGTGAGGGAAAAGGAGTTCGTGGCCATCGTCGGCCCCTCGGGCTGCGGCAAGACCACGCTGATGCGCATGGCGGCCGGGCTGGAGTTCCCGACCTCGGGCAGCGTGCTGGTGCAGGGCCAGCCGGTGCGCGGGCCGTCGCCGCAGCGAGCGGTGGTGTTCCAGCAGTTCGCGCTGTTTCCCTGGAAGACCGTGGAGGAGAACATCGCGTTCGGCCTGCGCTGCACCGGCGTTGCGGCGTCGCGCCGGCGCGACGTGGTCGCGCGCTACATCGAACTGATGGGGCTGCAGGGTCATGAAAGCGCCTACCCCCAGCAGCTCTCGGGGGGCATGCAGCAGCGCGTGGCCATCGCCCGCAGCTACGCGCTCGATCCCCAGGTGCTGCTGATGGACGAGCCCTTCGGCGCGCTGGACGCGCAGACGCGGGTGGTGATGCAGGAAGAGTTGATCCGGCTGTGCCGCGCCAACCCGCGTACCGTGCTGTTCATCACCCACAGCGTGGAGGAAGCGGTCTACCTGGCCGACCGCGTGGTCGTGCTCGGGCGACGCCCCGGGCGCATCCGCGAGGTGCTGGACATCGCCTCGGTGCGCCGCGAGCACCAGTGGGAAGGCTACGAGCACATCGAGGAAGTGATGGACCTGGAGTCCTTCGTCAAGCTGCGCACCCGCATCTGGAGACTGCTGCGCGAGCAGCATGTCGAGAAGGAACTCGACGACTGAATCCCGCAGCGCCCGCCAGCGCGCGGGCGTCGCGTTGTCTTGCCTGCCCGGAGGCCATCCGGGCCCACCTGGAGGAGACCGTAATGAAAACCATGCGCAAGACCTTGCTCGCCGGAGTGGCCGGCGCAACCCTGCTGGCCGCCTCGTCGTGCCTGGCCGCGCCGGTTCCCATCAACGTCAGCTACCAGCCGACCAACTGGTGGGCGCTGCCGTACTACCTGGCCAGCAAGAAGGGCTGGTGGGGCGATGTCGGCCTGAAGGTCAGCTACAGCACCTTCGCCGCCGGCATGCCGCAGATCGCCTCGGCGGCCGCCGGGTCGTGGGACGTGGGCGCGACCGGTTCGGTGCCGGCCGTGCTCGGCGCCGCCCACTACCACATCCTGACCATCGGCATCAGCAACGACGAATCGGCGACCAACGTGCTGGTGGCGACTCCGAAGGGGGCCGCGGCCTACCGCAAGAATCCGGCCGCGCTCAAGGGCCACCGCATCCTGGTCACCGCCAATTCGACCGGCGAATACGCCGCCGCGGCCTGCCTGAAGAAGGCCGGCCTGAGCGAGAACGACGTCACGATGGTCAACCTCGGCCAGTCGGGCATCGTCTCCGCGCTGAGCAACGGCACCGCCCAGTACGGCGCGCTGTGGGCGCCCAACAGCTACACGCTGGAGAGCAAGGCCCACGGCCAGATCATCTGCTCGGGCAAGGACGGCGGGGCGATGATCCCCGGAGCGCTGATCGTGCGCCAGGAGTTCGCCGACAAGCACCCCGAGCTGGTGGCGCGCTACCTGGCCGTCTACCTGCACGCGGTGCAATGGGAGAAGCAGCACCCGGCGCAGACCCTGAAGGAACTCGAGGCGGCCGACAAGGAGGCCGGCGTGCCCATCGAGCCGCGCTACGCGAAGGTCGAGTACCAGCGGCCGATCTACAACCTTTCCGAGCAACTGCAGATCATGCAGGGCCATGGAGGCAAGCCGGCCGAGGCTGACGCCTGGTTCGACAAGATCGCCGACTTCATGCACGCCAAGGGCTCGCTGCAGCAAGTGCCCAAGGCGAGCAGCTACGTCACCGCCAAATACCTGCAGATGGTGCAGGACAACCCCAAGTTGCGCGCCTTCGCCAACGACGGAAGCCATTGATCGGAGAACCATGATGAGCCTCACCTACCTGAAAAAAGCCTCGCGCACGCCGCAGAGCGGCGAGCAGCAGACCCGTGAAACCGTCGAGCGGATGCTGGCGGACATCCGCTCCGGCGGAGAGGATGCGGTGCTGCGCTACGCCCGCGAGCTCGACGGGTGGAGTGGCGACGTGGTGCTCGAGCCGGCGCAGGTGGAACAGCGCACGCGCGATCTGCCGCAGACGGTCAAGGACGACATCCGCTTCGCCCATGATCGCGTGCTGGAGTTCGCGCGGCGCCAGCGTGCCAGCCTGCTGGAGTTCGAGGCCGAGCTGTATCCGGGGCTCATCACCGGACAGAAGCTGATCCCGGTGAACGCGGCCGGGTGCTACGTGCCGGGCGGGCGCTACGCCCACATCGCATCGGCCTACATGAGCCTGGCCACCGCGCGCGCGGCCGGCGTGCCCTTCGTGGCCGCCTGCTCGCCCTCGCACCACGGCGCCGGCATTCATCCGGCGATGCTGTATGCGATGTCGGTGTCGGGGCCCGATGTGATCATGACCCTGGGCGGGGTGCAGGCCGTCGCCGCGCTGGCCTTCGGGCTGTTCACCGGCAAGCGCGCCGACGTGATCGCCGGTCCCGGCAACAAGTACGTTGCCGAGGCCAAGCGCATCCTGTACGGCGAGGTGGGAATCGACGTGTTCGCCGGACCGAGCGAAATCCTCGTGCTGGCCGACGACTCGGCCGACCCGCTGATCGTCGCCTCCGACCTCGTCGGCCAGGCCGAGCACGGGGTGGAGTCGCCGGCCTGGCTGATCACCACCTCGGAGGCGCTGGCGCGGCGGGTGATGGAGGAGGTGCCGCGGCTGGTCGAGGCGCTGCCCGAGGGCGCGCGCCAGGCCGCCGGCGCCGCCTGGCGCGACTACGGCGAGGTGGTGGTGGCCTCCGACCGCGAGCAGGCGGCGGCTCTGAGCGACGAGTACGCCCCCGAGCACCTGGAGGTGCACGCCCGCGACCTCGACTGGTGGCTGTCGCGCCTGACCACCTACGGCTCGCTGTTCCTGGGCGAGGAGACCACGGTGGCCTTCGGGGACAAGACCTCCGGCCCCAACCACATCCTGCCGACCAAGAAGGCGGCGCGCTACAGCGGCGGCCTGAGCGTGGGCAAGTTCATCAAGACGGTGACCTGGCAGCGCATGAGCCGCGAGGCCAATCGCCAGATCGCCCAGGTGACGGCGCGGGTGTCGCGCATGGAAGGCATGGAGGCGCACGCCCGCACCGCCGACGACCGGCTGCGCAAGTACTTCGCCGGCGAGCAGTTCGTCACCGAGGCCTGAGCCATGCCGGATATCGCGAGTCTGTTCGACCTGCACGGCAAGGTGGCGCTGGTCACCGGCGGCAGTTCGGGCATCGGCCTGGGCATGGCGCAGGCGCTGGCCGGCGCCGGCGCCGCGGTGGTGCTGGTGGCGCGGCGGGCCGACGCCTTGCGCGAGGGCGCGCGCACCATCGAGCAGGCCGGCGGGAGCGCGGCCTGGGTGGCGGCCGACGTCAGCGACCGCGAGGGCCTGCCGGAGCTGGCGCGGCGCGCCACCGAGTGCTTCGGCGCGCCGCAGATCCTGGTCAACGCAGCCGGAATCAACCTGCGCGAGCCGGCCGCGGCCGTCAGCGCGCAGAGCTGGGATGCCCAGGTGCTGCTCAACCTGGGCATTCCCTTCTTCCTGGCGCGCGAACTGGTCGGGCCGATGATCCAGGCGCGCTGGGGGCGCATCATCAACATCGCCTCGCTGCAGTCCTATCGCGCCTTTCCCGACAGCGCCCCCTACGGCGCCTCCAAGGGCGGGGTGGTGCAGCTGACGCGGGCGATGGCCGAGGCGTGGTCGCCGCATGGCGTGACCTGCAACGCCATCGGCCCGGGCTTCTTTCCCACCGCGCTGACCGCGCCGGTGTACAACGATCCGGCGCGCATCCAGGCGCTGGCGCGCGGCACCATGATGGGCCGCAACGGCGAAATGGAGGATCTGCACGGGGCCACGGTGTTCCTGGCCTCGCAGGCCTCGGCCTACATCACCGGGCAGACGCTGTTCGTCGACGGGGGCTACACGGCCAAGTGAGGGAGCAACCATGAAAGCGCTGGTCTACGCGGGCGATCGCCTGATGAGTTACCGCGACGAGCCCGAGCCGGCGCCGTCGCCGGGCGATGCGCTGCTGCGCGTCGATGCCGCCGGGATCTGCGGCTCGGACATGCACGCCTACCACGGCCACGATCCGCGGCGCGTGCCGCCGATGATCCTCGGCCACGAACTGGTGGGCACCATCCTCGAGGGGGCGCAAAGCGGCATGAGGGTGACGGCCAATCCGCTGATCACCTGCGGCTGGTGCGACTATTGCGTGCGCGGCAGGCAGAACCTGTGCAGCAACCGGACGATGATCGGCATGACCCGGCCCGGCGCCTTCGCCGAGCGCATCGCGATCCCGCGCGCCAGCCTGATCGAAATCCCGCAGGACATGAGCGTGCGCGCCGCCGCGCTGACCGAGCCGGCGGCCACCGCGCTGCACGCGCTGGACCTGAGCACCCGCGCGCTGGCGATTCCGCTGCCGCAGGCGCGGGTGCGGGTGATCGGCGCCGGAGCGGTGGGACTGCTGGCCGGGCTGCTGGCGCGCTCCTACGGCTGCATCGGGCTGTCGATCGCCGAGACCAACCCGTTGCGCCGCGAAGCGGCCACTCGCGCCGGCCTGCACGCGGTCGACCCGCTGGCCGAGGAGGCGCGCGATGCCTTCGACCTGGTGATCGACGCGGTCGGCAGTCGCCACACCCGCAACGCCGCGCTGCAGGGCCTGCGCCCCGGCGGGGTGTTCATGCACGTGGGGTTGCAGGACTGGGCCAGCGAAATCGACATGCGCAAGCTGACGCTGGCCGAGATCACGCTGCTGGGCACCTACACCTACACCATCGCCGACCTGCGCGCCACCGTGAGCGCGCTGCACGCCGGGGTGTTCGGCGACCTGGCGTGGGTCGAGGAGCGCAGCCTGAGCGAGGGCGCGGCGGCCTTCGCCGACCTCGACCAGGGGCGCAGCGCGGCGGCGAAGATCCTGCTGCGGCCCTGAGCCTGCGACCCTGAGCCTGCGACCGCCGCCGGCGCGGCTCAGCACTCGATGATGTGCACCGCCAGCCCGCCGCGCGAGGTTTCCTTGTACTTGCTGCGCATGTCGGCGCCGGTGTCGCGCATGGTCTGGATCACCTGGTCGAGCGAAACCAGGTGATGGCCGCTGCCGCGCAACGCCATGCGCGCGGCGTTGATGGCCTGCACCGCCCCCATCGCGTTGCGCTCGATGCAGGGGATCTGCACCAGGCCGCCGACCGGGTCGCAGGTCAGTCCGAGGTGATGCTCCATGCCGATCTCGGCGGCGTTCTCGACTTGCGGCGGGCTGCCGCCGAGCACCGCGCACAGCCCGGCGGCTGCCATGCTGCAGGCCACCCCGACCTCGCCCTGGCAGCCGACCTCGGCCCCGGAGATCGACGCGTTCTCCTTGTAGAGCATGCCGATCGCGCCGGCGGTGAGCAGGAAGTCGACGATCCCGGTGTCGTCCGCCCCGGCGCACAGCCGGGCGTAGTAATGCAGCACCGCCGGCACGATTCCTGCGGCGCCGTTGGTCGGCGCGGTGACCACGCGCTCGCCGCAGGCGTTCTGCTCGTTGACCGCCAGCGCCCACAGGTTGACCCAGTCGAGTGCGCGCAGCGGATCGGCGGGCGACGCCGCGCCGCCCAGCAGCGCCTGCGCCAGCGCCGGCGCGCGCCGCTGCACGTGGAAGCCTCCGGGCAACTCGCCTTCGGCTGCGGCGCAGCCGCGTTCCACGCACTGCTGCATGACCTGCCAGATGGCCAGCAGCCCGCGGTCGATCTGCGCGTCGGCGCGCCAGCCGCGCTCGTTGATGCGCACCACGTCGGCCACCGAGCAGCGCAGGCGCCGGCACAGCGCGAGCAGCTCGGCCGCGCTGTGGAAGGGCAGCGGCAATTCGGCGGCCGGCGCCGGCGCAGCGCCGGCGGCCAGCGTCGCGGCGTCGACGACGAAGCCGCCGCCGACCGAATACGACTCGTGCTGCAGCAGCGGCTGGCCGGCCGCGTCGAAGGCGGCGAAGCGCATGCCGTTGGGATGCAGCGGCAGCGCCCTGCCGGGCTCGAACACCAGGTCCTTGCGCGGGTCGAAGGCCACCGCGTGGAGCCCCAGCAGCGGCAGGCTGCCGGTGTCGCGCAGCGCCTGCAGCCGCGGCGCGATGGTGTCGATGTCGACGCTTTCGGGCTGCTCGCCGAGCAGCCCGAGCAGCACCGCGCGGTCGCTGCCGTGGCCGCGCCCGGTGGCCGACAGCGAGCCGTAGAGCTGACAGCGCACCCGCCCGGTGCGCTCGAGCAGGCCCTGGCGTTGCAGGTCCAGCGCGAAGGCGCGCGCCGCGCGCATCGGCCCCACGGTGTGCGAACTCGAAGGCCCGATGCCTATGCGGAACAGGTCGAATACCGAGACAGCCATCGCGTCCTCCGCTGCAGCTTGCGGCAACGATACCAGAGGCGCGCGGCCGGGCGGTGCCTTGCCCTTGCCCGACGCGGGGGCAAGGCGCTTCAGGCGGCCTGCGCGCAGGCCGTGGCCAGGTCCGCCGCGAAGGCGTCGACGGTCTGCTCGGTGGTGTCCCAGGCGCACATCAGGCGGCAGCCGCCGCCGGCGATGAACTCGTAGAAGTTCCAGCCCAGCGCGTGCATCGAGTCGATCGCGCGCCGCGGCAGCTGGGCGAACACCGCGTTGGCCTGCGGCTCGTGCAGCACCTGCACGCCGGGCAGCTCGCGGATCGCCCGGAACAGCCGCTGCGCCATCGCGTTGGCGTGGCGGGCGTTGCGCAGCCAGTTGTCGTCCTCCAGCATGCCGACCCAGGGCGCCGAGATGAAGCGCATCTTCGACGCCAGCTGGCCGGCCTGCTTGACCCGCCATGCGAAGTCCTGCGACATGTCGCGGTCGAAGAACACCACCGCCTCGCCGACCGGCAGGCCGTTCTTGGTGCCGCCGAAGCACAGCACGTCGACCCCGGCGCGCCAGGTGATCTCCGACGGATGCACCCCCAGCGCCGCGACCGCGTTGGCGAAGCGCGCGCCGTCCATGTGCAGCTTCAGGTGGCGGCGCTTGGCGATCGCGGCGATCGCCCGCACTTCCTCGACGCTGTACAGGGTGCCGAGCTCGGTGGCCTGGGTCAGCGACACCACCTTGGGCTTGGGGTAGTGGATGTCGTTGCGCCGGGTCACCATGTGCTCGATGGCGTCGGGAGTGAGCTTGCCCAGGCGGGCCGCCGGGCTTTCGTTCTCGCCGACCAGCAGCTTGGAGCCGTTGGAGAAGAACTCGGGGCCGCCGCACTCGTCGGTCTCGACATGCGCGACCGGCGAGCACAGCACGCTGTGGTAGCTCTGGCACATCGACGCCAGCGCCAGCGAGTTGGCGGCGGTGCCGTTGAACACGAAGTACACGTCGCAGTCGGTCTGGAACATCTCGCGCAGCATGTCGCTGGCGCGCTGGGTCCATTCGTCGTTGCCGTAGGCGGGCTGGTGGCCGCTGGCGTTGGCGTCGAGCAGCGATTGCAGCGCGGGCGGGCAGATGCCGGCCAGGTTGTCGCTGGCGAACTGCTGGCGCGCGGCTTGCGGCTGCGCGCCCGGGTTGGCGGGAGGGCTGGTGGTCATCGCGGGGGTTCGGGGGCGCCGCGGCGTGGCGCGCGGCAAAGCTGCATTCTCGCCGGGTTGCGCCGGCGGCGCCAGGCGCCGCCGGCCGGCGCAGCGTCTTCAGCCGCCGCTGAGCGCGCCGATGCGGTCCAGCGCTTCGAGCACCGCGCTGGGGGCGACGCGCCGCGTCTGCGGGCGCGCCACGTCCTGCAGCAGCACCAGTTCGAGCATGCCCTGCGGGCCCGGGCGATCGACCGGCAGCACGCCCAGCCAGCGCCCCGCGGCGGCCCTGGGCAGCCGCGTCGGCAGGCCGGCGCGCGCCAGCACGCCGCGCAGGCGCGCCGCGCTGGAGGCGCTTTGCAGCCCGAGATCCTCGCCCAGCGTGGCCGCCAGGCACATGCCCAGCCCGACGATTTCGCCGTGCAGGTACTGCCCGTAGCCGACCAGCGACTCGATCGCGCCGCCCAGGCGGCTGCCGAAACTCAGCGGCGACGGCGAACGCCGCAACTGGCGGTCGAGCGCCTCGACCTGGGCGCGCAGTTCGGGAAAGCGCTGCACCACATGGGCCACCGACGCGGCTTCGCGGCCGCGCAGTTCGTCCAGGTGCGCTTCCAGCCAGGAGAAGAACTCGGCGTCGGCCACCGCGGCGCACTTGATGACCTCGGCCAGCCCGGCCGACACCTGCCGCGGCGAGTCCTGCTGCGGCTGCAGCATGCCCAACATGCCCTGGCCGATGCGGGCGAACATCGAGCGCCGGGGCTGCGCCGCCGCGTCGGGCGGCGCGGCCGGCGCGCTCTGCTGCGGCGGGCTCTGCTGCGGCGGACGAGCGGCCGCCTCGCGCGGGCGCGGCGGCGACGGGAGTTCGGGCGGCGTGGCGGGCTGCACCGTCTCGGGCAGGCGGCTGGGGCCGACGGTCTCGGGCAGTCCGCCGTCGTCCGCCGGGTCGATCACCTCGAGCATGTCCAGCACCTCGGACAGCTCGGGCAGCGCCGGCAGCTCGGGCAGCGCGACGGGTGTCGGGCGCGCCGCGCCGGTCGGCGCCTGGACTTCGTCCGCGGGCGGCGGCAGGGTCGGCGGCGAGTCGGCCTCGCCGGCGCCGCCGAACCACACCGTGTCGCCGTAGCGCGACGCCTCGGTGTCCTGCGCGGTGCCGGGCTCGATCAGCCCCAGTTCGAGCAGATGGGCGAGGGCGCCGGAGTCGACTGCCGAGGCGCCCAGCAACTGCAGCAGTTGTTCGTCGCTGCGCCGGCCGTCGATCAGCAGCAGCAGGTTGCGCAAAGGCCTGGCCAGCGCGGGCTGGCGGGTGCGCAGCGCCTGGCGTCCGGAGTCGGTCTTGCGGTGGATCGGGGGCATGCGGCGGTTTCGCTCCAGGGGGGGCACGCCCCGGCCGGGCCGGCGGCATGCCCGCCCATAGGGTATTGCATCCGCGTGGCGTTCTTCGCGTGCCCGGCATCAAGCTCGGGTAAACCCCGATCCCGCGGGGATGCGCAGGCGCCGCGCGGTCGCTCGCGGCCCGGCCCCGCCGTGGTTCAGAAGCGCTCGACCCACGGGCGCAGCTCGATCTCCCAGCTCCAGGCGCTGCGCGGTTGGCGCACCAGGTGCAGGTAGTCGCGGGCGATCGCCAGCGCATCGAGCTGGCCGTCGGGCTGCGCGGACGGCGGACGCTGCGCATGGGCGATCGCGCCGTCGATCACCACGTGGGCCACGTGCACGCCCTGCGGGGCGAGCTCGCGCGCCAGCGCCTGGGCCAGGCCGCGCTGCGCGAACTTGCCCATCGCGAACACCGAGGACTGGGCGAAGCCCTTGACGCTGGCCGACGCGCCGGTGAACAGCAGGCAGCCCCGACCCTGCGCGAGCATGCGCCGCGCTGCCTGCTGCGCCACCAGCAGCGCGCCCAGCGCGTTGACCTGCAGGGTGTCGGCGGCCTGCTCGGGGTCGATGTCGGTGATCGCGCCGCGCAGGCGCGCCGCGGCGTTGTAGACCACCACCTCGGGCCCGCGCGGATGGGTGTTGTCGAGCGCGGCGAACAGCGCGCGCACCTCGTCGGCCCGGCTGGCGTCGCAGCGCAGCGCGATGGCGTCGAGTTCGGCGGCCAGCGCCTGCAGTCTCTCGGGGTGGCGCGAGGCCAGCGCCACCCGCATTCCCGCCTCGCGGGCGAATACACGCGCCAGCGCGGCGCTGAGGCCGTCGCCGGCGCCGACGATCAGGGCCAGGGAATCTGCTGCCATCGGGTCTCCGTGCGGTGGGGGATGCGCAAGGCGTACTGTAGCCGCTGCGCGCCGCTGTCGCGCGAGCTGGGGCCGCGGCGCCGGAACTTTGCCGGTTGCGCTGGATCCATGCAGTACAGAGGTCGCGGCGAGCCGCGTTGGCGCGGTTGATGCCGGTCAAGCGCCCCGGCGACGGGCGCCGGCATCATCGCCGCATCGGGGTTGCGCGCGCGGCGTGTGACCAGACGCTTCAGGAGAACGCCATGGGTGGGAATGAACCGCCGCGCCAGCGCGCGACAGCCGAGCGGATCCGCGCGATCGTCGGCGAGGTCGACGACCAGGTGGTGAGCGAAATCGTGCAGATCGGGCCCAGCGAGGCCGAGGTGCTGCTGGCTCGCGGCTGGCGCGCCATGGCGCCGGCGCAGCGCGTTCCGGGGGAGTTCGAGCTGCACGGCCGGGCGGCCCGGGTGCTGGAGGTGCTCGACCGCATCGACCTGCCGGCCGAGCCCGATCGCGGCTGAGCCGCGCCCGCCGCGTCGTCGCGGCCATCGTTGCAGGGAGGTACCCGCCATGCCCGCCGCAGTCGAGTTGTCCGCCGCGCAGCTGATCGCGCGTTGCGAGGAGTCGGTGTTCGGCTTCGCCGACACCCGGGAACTGTCCGCGACCACCGAGGTGGTCGGCCAGCAGCGGGCGGTCGAGGCCATCGAGCTGGCGCTGGCCATGCAGCAGCCGGGCTACAACCTGTTCGTGCTGGGGCACAACGGCAGCGGCCGGCACCGCATCCTGCGGCGCATGCTGGGCGAGCACGCCGCGCGCCGCGCCACCCCCGACGACTGGTGCTATGTCAACCACTTCGCCGAGCCCGGCAAGCCGCGGCTGCTGCAGGTTCCGGCCGGCCGCGGGGCGCGCCTGGGCCAGGACATGGACGCCTTTGTGGTCGAACTGGTGCGGGCGATCCCGGCAGCCTTCGACAGCGACCAGTACCAGGCGCGCATCGAGGCCATCCAGGGCGCGTACAAGCAGCGCGAGGACGGCGCGCTGCAGCAGCTGGGCGAGCAGGCGGCCGGCGACGGCATCGCGCTGATGCGCACCCCGCAGGGATTCATGTTCGCCCCGCTCAAGGGCGAGCAGGCGATGTCTCCGGCCGAGTTCGAGCAGTTGCCGCAGCCGGAAAAACTGCGCATCGGCGGGCTCATCGAGCACTACGGCGAGCTGCTCAAGCAGTTGATGCAGCAGCTGCCGCGCTGGCGCCGCGAGGTGCAGGCGCAGATCCGCCAGGCCAACCGCGACACCCTGGAGCTGGCCGCCGGCCACCTGATCGACGAGCTCAAGGAGCACTACGCCGATCTGCCTCAGGTGCTGGAGTTCCTCGACCAGGTGATGCGCGACGTGCTCGAGGTGGGCGAGCAGTTGCGCGAGGAGTCGCGCGGCGAGGGCGGGCTGGCCGCGCTGCTGGCCAGCGGCAACATCTCCCCGGGACGCTGGAAGGTCAACCCGCTGGTCGCCCACGACGCGGGCGCCGCGGCACCGGTGGTGTTCGAGGACAACCCGACCCACCCGAACCTGATCGGGCGCATCGACCAGGTGGCGCAGTTCGGCACGCTGGTGACCAATTTCACGCTGATCAAGCCGGGCGCGCTGCATCGCGCCAACGGCGGCTACCTGGTGCTCGACGCGCTCAAGGTGCTGACCCAGCCCTACGCCTGGGAAGGCCTCAAGCGCACCCTGCGAGGCGGCCAGTTGCGCATCGAGTCGCTGGGCCAGGCCTGGGGGCTGGTCGGCTCGATCGCCCTCGAGCCGCAGGCCATGCCCTTGTCGCTGAAGGTGGTGCTGGTCGGCGAGCCGCAGCTGTACTACCTGCTCAAGCAGGCCGACCCCGAGTTCGCCGACCTGTTCCGGGTCGCCGCCGAGTTCGACACCGACCTGCCGCGCACCTCCGACAGCGTGCTGTCCTACGGCGACTTCCTCGCCACGCTGGCGCGCGACGCCGGACTGCGGCCGCTCGATCGCGGCGGGGTGGCGCGGCTGGTCGAACATGGATCGCGGCTGGCCGGCGACGGCCAGCGCCTGAGCTCGAGCCGGCGGCTGCTGGCCGACGTGCTGCAGGAGGCCGACCACGTGGCCGCGCAGCGGGGGCGGCAGCAGGTCGGGCGCGACGACGTCGAGGCGGCGCTGCGCGCGCGCGAGCGCCGGGTCGATCGCCTGCGCAGCCGGATGCAGGACCAGATCCTGCGCGACAACCTGCTGATTTCGGTGCAGGGCGAGCGCGTCGGCCAGGTCAACGGCCTGGCGGTGATCGCGCTCGACGACTTCGCGTTCGCCCACCCGGTGCGCATCAGCGCCACCGCGCGCGTCGGCGAGGCCGGGGTGGTGGACATCGAACGCGAGAGCGAGCTCGGCGGATCGCTGCATTCCAAGGGGGTGATGATCCTGTCGTCGTTCCTCGGTGCCCGCTATGCCCGCTCGGTGCCGCTGTCGCTGTCGGCCAGCCTGGTGTTCGAACAGTCCTACGGTCCGGTCGAGGGCGACAGCGCGTCGATGGCCGAACTGTGCGCGCTGCTGTCGGATCTCGCCGGACTGCCGGTGCGCCAGTCGCTGGCGATCACCGGCTCGGTCAACCAGTTCGGCGAGGCGCAGGCGATCGGCGGAGTGAACGAAAAGATCGAGGGCTTTTTCGACATCTGCGCCGCGCGCGGGCTGAGCGGCGAGCAGGGGGTGCTGATCCCCGAGGCCAATGTCAAGCACCTGATGCTGCGCCAGGACGTGGTGCAGGCCTGCGAGCAGGGCCGCTTCCATGTCTGGGCGGTGCACGACGTCGATCAGGCGATCGAACGGCTGACCGGGGTGGCGGCGGGCGAGCCCGACGCACAGGGGGAAGTGGCACCCGGCACGGTGAACTTCCTGGTCGGCAGCCAGCTCGCCGAGTTGGCTGCGATCCGCCGCGCGTATGCCGCGCCGACGCGCCGGCGCGCTGGCGCGGCCGCGAGCGACGCGGCGCAGCCTGCGGCGCCGGACCGGCCGCCCCAGCCGCCCGAGCCGCCCCGGCCACCTCAGCCGCCCCGAAGCTCGTCGGGCTGAGGCTCGGCGTGCAGCCCGCGGCGGCTGCGCGCCAGCGCCGACGCGGCCAGCAGCGCCAGCAGCGAGATGGCGGCGAAGGAGCGCAACTCGGCCAGTTCCAGCGCAGCCGCCAGCGCGCAGGCCAGCGCGCCGCTGAGGTTGATGGTGCACGACACCCAGGCCACGCGCAGCCCCATCTGCTGGCGCGCCCGCTCGAGTACCGCGCGGTACAGCGGCGACAGCAGCAACCCCGCGCCGGCCATGAACACCCCGAACAGCCCGACCACCAGCGCGGCGGGAGCGCGCAGCAGCGCGGCCAGCAGGGTCAGGCAGATGCCACCCAGGCAGCCGTCGAGCGCCCAGCCGAGCAGCAGCGCGCGCGGGTACAGCCGCAGCATGCGGTCGACCAGCCGGGTGCCGACCACGAAGGCGCCGCAGGCGTACACCTGCGCCCACACGAAGCCGCGGCTGCCGCCGTCGGCGTCGCGCAACATGAACGGCCCGGCGACCGTCCACACCATGGTCACCGCGAACACCAGGCACCACACCGCCAGCAGGCACATCAGCGGCAGATTGCGCAGCAGGTGCAGGTAGTCGGCGGCGACGCGCCGCCCGGTCAGAGGCAGGCGGCCCGCGAAGTCCACGCTTTCCGGGGTCCATTTGCGCAACGGCGCGAACAATGCGGCGCCACAGACCGCGAGCAGCAGGAACATCGCCTGCCAGCGGGTGGCGGCCATCAGCAGCGCGCCCAGCGCCGGGCCGAGCGCCGGCGCCAGCAGCGTGATGCCGCTGATCCAGGCCTGGATGCGGATGGCCGTGCGCGACTCGAAGAGCTCGTGGATGGCCGCGTAGCCGGCGTTCAGCGCCCACACCCCGGCGCAGCCCTGTGCCACCCGCGCGACCAGGAACACGCCGAAGGCCGTTCCCAGCGCGCAACCGGCGCTGGCCAGCGCGAAGCCGACGACCCCTGCCAGCAGCACGGCGCGCCGCCCCAGGCGGTCGGACAGCGGCCCGGTGAGCAACTGCACCAGCGCCGCGCCCAGCGACCAGGCGGCGATGCTCAGTTGCGCTGCCGACTGGCCGACCCCGAACGACGCCTGCACCCGCGGCAGCGCCGGCAGGTACATGTCCTGCGACAGGTAGACGACGATTTCCAGCAGCATCAGCCCGAGCGGAAAGCGCCACCAGGCGGAGGCCACGGCTGCGGCAGGCATGGTCGGGCCTTCGGGGAGGGCGGGTTGCGGGGGCTGCGGGTGCGCCAACGGCGGTCGCGGTGGCGTGCACGGCCCCGCGCCGCGGCGCGTCGAGCCGGCATTGTCCGCAGCCGGCGCGGTCCGCGCAGGGGCCGCGGGCAAGGCCCCGGGCCATGCAAGGGAAAGCGAAGGCAACGCGGGCGTCGCCACGCGCCGGCCGCGCCGGCCTGGCCGGCAGGATGCGGCGCGGTCGGGCGCGGCGAGGCCCGATGGGACGCGGGGAGGAGCGAAGAGGAGCGAAGAGGTGCAAGCGGCGCGCGAGCGCGTCGCGCCGGCGCGGCCTCAGCGCGCGCCCTTGTGGTCCTTCTGGCCGACGTTGCCGTGGCGGCCGGCGACTTCCTCGGCGGCGGCCTTTTCACGTTCGCGCTGGGGGTCCTGGCGGGACGGCCGGCGCGCGCCGGGGGCCTTGGGCGAAACGGCGCGGCTGCGCGCGGGCTTGGCTGCTGGGTTCATGGCGATGCTGTCCTCGTGGGGGGCGGGCGGCACGGCGCCGCCGCTGCACCCCACGATAAGCCGGCGCAGCGGGCGTGGCGCGCCGCAGCGAGCGATCGCGTTGACGCGGCGCGGGGTTGGTGGCCGGTGTCAGCCGCCGATGTCCACCACCACCTTGCCGGTGACCGCGCGCGCGGCCATGCGCTCCAGCGCATCGCGCGCCTGTTCCAGGCCGATGCGTTCGGTGATCACCGGACGCAGCTGCCCCTGGTCGAACCACTGCAGCAACTGGCGCAGGTTGTCGGCATGCTGCTCGGGGTCGCGGCGGATGGCCTCGCCCCAGTACACGCCCAGCGCGCGCCGCTCGTTGAGCAGCAGCAGGTTCAGCGGCACGCGCGGGATGTCGCCGGCGGCGAAGCCGACCACCAGCAGCGCGCCCCGCCAGGCCGTCGCGCGCAGCGCGCTTTCGCTCAGGCTGCCGCCCACCGGGTCGAGCACCAGGTCGACCCCGCGACCGCCGGTGAGATCGAGGACGCGTCGCCGCAGGTCCTCGGTCGAGTAGTCGATTCCGCAGTCGGCGCCGTGCTCGGCGGCCAGCCGCAGCCGCGCCGCGCTGGAGGCGCCCGCGATGACCCGCGCGCCCATCGCCTTGGCCACCTGCACCGCGGCCAGGCCGACGCCGCCGGCGGCGCCCAGCACCAGCAATTGCTGCCCCGCCTCCAGCCGGCCCACGCTGCGCAGCGCGTGCAGCGCGGTGCCGAAAGTCAGCAGGAAGGCCGCGCCTTGCGCGAAATCCATGCCCCGGGGCAGGGGCATGAGACGCTGGGCGTCGACCACGCAACGCTCGGCCAGCCCGCCGTGGCCGGCAAAGGCCACGACGGCGTCGCCGGGCCGCAGGTGCTCGACCCCCGCGCCCACCCGCTCGACCACCCCGGCGAACTCCGCCCCCGGGGAGAAGGGAAGCTGCGGCTTGACCTGGTACAGCCCCTGCACGATCAGCGCGTCGGGGAAATTGAGCGAACAGGCGCGCACCGCGACCACCACCTGGCCGGGGCCGGCCGGCGGGTCCGCGGCGTCGTCCAGGCGCAGTCCGGAGAGCGGGCCGAAGGCGTGGCAGAGCAGGGCTTTCATGGTCGCGGGGAGTCCTCGGTGGCGGGGCGCGGGGTGGCGGAGTCGACGATCGCGGACACCCGCTGCGCCAGCGCCTGGGCGATCTTCGGGTGGGGCAGGATGTAGAACTGGCGGCGCTCGACGGCGTCGAAGGCGATGCCGGCTACCGCGTCGGCGTCCAGCCGGCCGGCGCGCACCGCCTGCTGCAACACCTGGGCGTAGATCGCCGAGCCGGCCGAGGGCTCGGCCGCGCGGCCATGGCGCGCCGGGCGCGCGCGTTCGCTGGAGTCGATCGCGGTGGGCACCCAGGCCGGGCACAGCACCGACACGCCGACCGGGCTGGCGGCGGCCAGCAGTTCGGCGCGCAGGGTTTCCGACAGCGCCACCACAGCCTGCTTGCTGGCGTTGTACGCGGCCATTCCGGGCAGCGACACCAGCCCGGCGGCCGACGCGGTGTTGAGCACATGCGACGGCAGGCCCGCGGCCTGCATGCGCGGCAGGAAATGGCGGATGCCGTGGGCCACTCCGTACAGGTTCACCCCGAGCACCCATTCCCAGTCGGCCGCCGAGTGCTCGGCGGCCAGCCGGGCGAATCCGACTCCGGCGTTGTTGCACAGCAGTTGCACCCCGCCGAAGCGGGCATAGGCGGCGTCGGCCAGGCGTTGCACCTCGGCGTCGCGGCTGACGTCGACCGCCTGCAGCAGCACTTCGTCGTCGCCCGCGCGCAACTGCCTGCGCGCGGACTGCAGCGTGCCGGCATCGATGTCGGCCAGCACCAGGCGCATGCGCCGCGCCAGCGCCTGGCGCGCCAGCGCCAGGCCGATGCCCGATGCGGCGCCGGTGATCACCGCGACGCCGCCGACCAGCTCCAGCCTGTCGTTCATCACCGATCCTCCTCGCCGGCCAGTTCGGCATAGCGTTGCACCTGCAGCGCGGAGTGGCCGAGCCACTGGTCGACCAGGGTCAGGTGCCTGAACCAGTGGCTGAGCTGCAGTTCGTCGGTGAGACCGATCCCGCCGTGCAACTGCACGCTTTGTTGCCCCACCTCGCGGCAGGCGCCGCCGACCCGCGCCTTGGCCGCGGCGAGCAACTCGGCGCGCTGCCGCTCGGCCAGGCCGTCGAAGCGCCGGGCCGCCAGCCCGGCCAGCGAGCGCGCCTGCTCGACCTCGATCCACAGCGCGCTCGCGCGGTGCCGCAGCACCTGCTGGGCCGCCAGCGGGGCGCCGAACTGGCGCCGCGTGCGCAGGTACTCGACGCTGGCGTCCAGGCAGGCCTGCAGCACGCCGACGGCGCCCGCGCACAGTCCGGCCAGCCACAGGTCGTGCAGCCGCCGCGCCGCGGCCAGCGCGTCGCCGGGCAGGCGGGCCGGCTGCTCCAGCCGCACCTGCCGCAGCTGCAGGTCGGCCGCCGGCTGGCCGTCCAGCAAGGCGTAGCCGCGCAAGCGCACGCCGACGGACTGCGCCGGAACCGCGAACCAGGCGAGCTGCGCGTCCGGACAGCGGGCGGCGACCAGCAGCACCTCGGCGCGAGCCGGCTGCAGCAGCAGCGTCTTGTCGCCGTCGAGCAGCCAGCCGCCGTCCTGGGCGCGCGCCTGGCAGCGCGGCCGCTCGATCGCGAAGCCGGCGTCGGGCTCGAACACCGCGATGCTGGCGATCGCCCCCTGGGCCAGGCGCTGCAGCCAGTGCGCAGCGACCTCGCCGCCGCAGCCTGCGAGCAGGTCGGTGGCCAGCAGGCAGCTGCCGAGCACCGGTTCGAGCACCAGTGCCGGCCCCAGCACCTGCAGTGCGTGCAGCATGTCGGCCAGCGGCGCCTGCAGGCCACCGTGTTCCTCGGGCACCAGCAGCCCCGGCAGGCCGAGTTCGCACAAGCCCGCCCACAGCTCGGGGTCGCCGACGCCCTGGCTCGCCAGGCGGCTGCGGCGGGCGAAGTCGTGCTCGCGCTGCAGGTAGCGTTGCAACGAGTCGGCGAGGTGTCGCTGCTGTTCGGTGGCTTCGTCGAGCATCCGCCGGTCCCTCAAAGTCCCATCGCTCGTGCCAGGATGTTGTGCTGGATTTCGTTGGTGCCGCCGTAGATCGACACCTTGCGCCAGTTCAGGTACTGCGCCCCCAGCAACGCCCAGTCCGCGCCCGCGGCGGGCTCGAAGCCGGCGGGCGGGTCGAAGGCTTGCGCCTGCAGGGGCATCGCGCGCGCTCCGGCCACCTGCAGCAGCAGTTCGCTGGCGCGCTGTTGCAGCTGGCTGCCGACGATCTTGAGCATCGAAGCCGCGGCTCCGGGGTCGCCGTCGCGCAGCATGCGCAGTTGCGTGGCCTCCAGTGCCAGCAGCTCGATGCGCAGTTCGGCGACGGCCTGGCGCAGCGCCGGGTCGGCGTCGGCGCGCCGGCCCTGGCGGTCGGGCCTGGCGGCCAGATCGAGCAGGCGGTCGAGTTCGCGCTTGACCAGGCCGATGCCGGCGATGTTGCTGCGCTCATGGCCGAGCAGGTACTTGGCGACGCTCCAGCCCTGGTTCTCGGCGCCCACCAGCTGCGCGGCGGGCACGCGCACCCGGTCGAGCCAGACCTCGTTGACCTCGTGCTCGCCGTCGAGCAGCCGGATCGGGCGCACGCTCACCCCGGGGCTGTGCATGTCGACCAGCAGGAAGGAAATCCCCTGCTGCTGCGGCGCGTCGGGCTGGCTGCGCGCCAGGCAGAACATCCAGTCGGCATACTGCGCCAGGGTGGTCCAGGTCTTCTGGCCGCTGAGCAGGTAGCCGTCGCCGTCGCGCACCGCGCGCGTCTGCAGCGAGGCCAGGTCGGAGCCCGCGCCGGGTTCGGAGTAGCCCTGGCACCACCAGCTGCGGCCGTCGAGGATCGGCGGCAGGAAGCGCGCGCACTGCTCGGCGGTGCCGAAGCGCAGCAGCACCGCGGCCAGCATCTTCAGCCCGAAGGGCAACTGGCGCGGCGCCCCGGCGCGGGCGCATTCCTCCTCGAACACCGCCACCTGAGCTGCGTCCCATTCGCAGCCGCCCCAGGCGCGGGGCCAGTGCACCGCGCCCCAGCCTTCGGCGTGCAGGATGCGCTGCCAGTCCAGGTAGTCGTCGCGCCGCAGCCGCTGGCCGAGCAGCACCTTGTGGCGCAGCCCGTCGGGCAGGATGGCGCGCAGGCGCTGGCGCAGCCCGGCGCGCCAGGCGGTGAGTTCGGGCAACAGTTCGATGGCCATCGCGAGTTGGGTTCCGCTATGCAGAACATCGTTCCGTACAGCTAGAATCCGGCCGATTCTTCCGCCTCGCCCGCCGGCTGTCAAGGTGGGCCGGCGCATCGAGGAGAGCCTGCATGGGAAGCACCGCCAGCCGCCGCCAGGCGCCGCGCCGGGCCGGCGCCGACGACGCGAAGGCCGACCGCCACTTCGTCACCGCGCTGGCGCGCGGGCTCGACGTGCTGGCCTGCTTTCGCTCGCGCGATCGCGCGCTGGGCAACCACGACATCGCCGAGCGCTGCGGCCTTCCCAAGTCGACGGTTTCGCGCCTGACCCATACCCTGACCCGGCTGGGATACCTGGAAGCGGACGCCGACACCGGCAGGTACCGGCTGGGCAGCGCCACGCTGGCGCTGGGCAGCAGCATGCTGGCGCGCATGGAACTGCGCCAGCTGGCCCGTCCGCTGATGCAGGAGCTGGCCGATGCCACCGGCACGATGGTTTCGCTGGGGGTGCGCGACAGGCTGTCGATGATCTATGTCGAGAATTGCCGCAGCGCGTCGGCGCTGACCCTGAGCCTGGACGTGGGCTCGCGCATCCCGCTGGGAACCACCGCGATGGGGCGCGCGTGGCTGGCGGTGGCGCCGCAGCGCGAGCGCGACCTGCTGCTCGAGCAGCTGGCGGCCCCCGACGACCCCGGCTGGCCGGCGCAGCGCGCTGCGCTGCAGGCTGCGCTGCGGGAGTACCGCAGCCTGGGCTGCGCGTGTTCCTTCGGCGACTGGCAGCCCGACGTGCACGCGATCGCGGTGGGCATCGACCCCGGTGGCGGTGCGCCGCGCATGGCGTTGAACTGCGGCGGCCCGGCCTTCCTGCTGAGCCCGCGCTTCCTGCTCGAGCAGGCGCGACCGCGGCTGCTCGAGCTGGCGAGCCGGCTGCACCCTGCCGGCGCGGGCTGACGCGGCCGCTTTACAAGCCGGGCCGCGACGTCCTAGCATCGCTGGCGGCGATTTTGCAAAACTTGGTTCTGCACTGCAGAACCCCAAACCGGCAGCCGCCTCGTTCAGCGGGGTCGATGCCCCGAGCGGAGACTCCATGCCCAGCGTGCACAGCCAGCGCAATGCCGACATCCAGGTGCTGAGCCTGGACAACCCGCCGGTCAACGGCTTCGGTCTGCAGCAGCGGCGCCAGCTGATCGAGGCCATCGATGCCGCGGTGGCCGACCCGCAGGTGCGCGGCGTGGTGGTCACCGGGGCGGGGGACCTGTTCAGCGGGGGAGCCGACATCCGCGAATTCGGCAAGCCCGAGATGACCGCGTCTCCGCACCTGCTCGATGTGCTGCAGGTCGCCGAGCAGTCCCCCAAGCCGGTGGTGGCTGCGATCAACGGTGCGTGCGCCGGCGGCGCGCTGGAGTTCGCGCTGGCCTGCCATGGCCGGGTCGCCGCGGCCTCGGCGCGCGTCGGGCTGCCCGAGGTCAAGCTCGGTCTGATCCCCGGCAGCGGCGGCACGCAGCGCCTGCCGCGCGCGGTCGGGCTGGAGCGGGCGTTGCAGATGATGCTGGGCGGCGAACTGCTTGCCGCGGCGCAGTTGCGCGATGGCGCGCTGTTCGATGCGGTGGTCGAGGCCGACGTGGTCGGCGCCGCCTGCGAGCTGGCGCGCCGCCTGGCCGACGCCGGCGCGCTGCCGCGGCTGCGCGACCAGCCGGTGGCGCAGGCGGGCGATGCGCGGCAGGTGCTGCAACGCCACCGCGAGCAGGTCGCGCAGCGCCATCCCCACGAGCCGGCGCGGCTGCGGGTGATCGACGCGGTGGAGGCCGGGCTGCAGGACTTCGACGCGGGGATGGACTGCGAGCGCTGGCTGTTCTTCGCTCTGCTCGCGACCCCGCAGTCGCACGCGCTGCGCCACGCCTTTTTCGCCGAACGCGCAGCGGCCCATGTGCTGGGTGTCGACGACACCGCCGAGGTGCGCCCGGTGCGCCGCGTAGGCGTGGTCGGCGCCGGCACGATGGGCTCGGGGATCGGCATGAGCTTCCTGCAGGCCGGCATCGCGGTGGTGCTGGTCGACGTCGCGCAGCCGGCGCTGGAGCGCGGGGTGGCGGCGATCCGTTCCTATGGCCAGGCCGCGCTGCGCCGCGGCCGCATCGATGCCGCGGGGATCGAGCGCCAGCTCGCGCTGCTGCAGCCGACCCTGGACTGGTCGGCGCTGGCCGACTGCGACCTGGTCATCGAGGCCGTGTTCGAGGACATGCAGGTCAAGCGCGAAGCCTTCGCCCGCCTGGACGCGCTGGCCCGGCCCGGCGCGATCCTCGCGTCCAACACCTCGACCCTCGACCTCGACGCCATCGCCGCCGGCACGTCGCGCCCGGCCGACGTGGTGGGCATGCATTTCTTCAGCCCGGCGCACGTGATGCGGCTGCTCGAGGTGGTGCGCGGGCGCGCCACGTCGGCCGACGTGCTGGCCACGGTGATGCGCCTGGCGCGGCGCATCGGCAAGACCGCGGTGGTCAGCGGGGTGTGCGACGGATTCATCGGCAACCGCATGCTCGAGCACTACGGCCGCATGGCGCAGTTCCTGGTCGAGGAGGGCGCGCTGCCGCAGCAGGTGGACCGTGCTCTGGAGGCATGGGGCATGGCGATGGGGCCGTTTCGCATGAGCGACATGGCGGGCAACGACATCGGCTGGGCCATCCGCAAGCGCCGCTACCGCGAGCGCCCCGAGGTGCGCTACTCGGCGCTGGCCGACCGGCTGTGCGAACTCGGGCGCTTCGGGCAGAAGACCGGCGCCGGCTGGTATCGCTACCAGCCCGGCAGCCGCGAGGCGCTGCCCGACCCCGAGGTCGAGCAGCTGATCCGGCAGTACCGGCGGGACATCGGGGTGCGCGAGCGCCCGGTCGACGACCGCGAGATCGTCGAGCGCTGTCTGTACGCGCTGGTCAACGAGGCGGCCCGGCTGCTCGACGAAGGAATCGCCCAGCGTGCCTCGGACATCGACCTGGTGTACCTTGCCGGCTACGGCTTCCCGGCGTGGCGTGGCGGGCCCCTGCTGTGGGCCGACACGCAGGGCAGCTACATGGTGGCGCGGCGCATGCGCGAGTTCGCCGCGCTGCCCGGCGGCGACTCGCGCTTCTGGGAGCCGGCGCCGTGGCTGGCACGGCTGGCAGCGCGCGGCGCCGGCTTCCACGACGCCTGAGCGGACCTGGCCGCAGCGCCACCCTTCGAACCCTTGCTGGAGTCTTGCGATGTCCGATGAAAACCTCCAGGTGCTGCTCGCCCGCCGGCCGACCGGCTGGGTCGAGGCCGCCGACCTGCGGCTGCACAGCGCGCCGATTCCCGAACCCGCCGACGGCGAGGTGCTGGTGCGCAACCTCTGGCTGTCGCTGGACCCCTACATGCGCGGGCGCATGTCGGACGCCAAGTCCTACGCCGAGCCGGTCGCGCTGGGCGCGGTGATGGTCGGCGGCACCGCCGGCGAGGTGCTGCGCTCGCGCCATCCCGACTTCCGTGCCGGCGACAAGGTGGTGGGCATGCTCGGCTGGCAGCTCTACGGCTGCGCGCCTGGCAAGGCGCTGGCCAAGGTCGATGCGTCGCGCGTGCCGCTGCAGGCCTACCTGGGAACGCTGGGCATGCCCGGGGTGACCGCGTGGTACGGGCTGAACCGGATCTGCGAGCCCCGGCCCGGTGAGACGGTGGTGGTCACCGCCGCGTCGGGAGCGGTGGGGTCGGTGGTCGGCCAGATCGCCAAGGCGCGCGGTTGCCGCGTCGTCGGCGTGGCCGGTGGGCCTGCCAAGTGCCGCTACGTGACCGACGAACTGGGCTTCGATGCCTGCGTCGACTACAAGGCCGGGCAGTTGGGCGCCGACCTGCGCGCGGCGCTGGGCGAGGGCTTCGACTGCCTGTTCGAGAACGTCGGCGGGGAGATTTTCGACCGCCTGCTGGCGTTGGCCCGACCGTTCGCCCGCATCGCGCTGTGCGGAACGATTTCCGACTACAACGCCACCGAGCCCTATCCGATGCGCAATGTGCGCGCGGTGCTGGTGAGCCGGCTCAAGCTGCAGGGCTTCATCGTCTCCGACCACATGGAGTGCTGGCCACAGGCGCTGGGCGAACTGGCCGCGCTGGCCGTCGCCGGCAAGCTGCGCTGGCGCGAGTCGGTGGCCGAGGGCCTGGCCAGCGCGCCGCAGGCCTTCATCGGCATGTTGCGCGGGGAGAATTTCGGCAAGCAACTGGTCCGCCTGGGCTGACGGGGGCCGCAGATGCCAGACACGGCAGCCGATACGCCGCCGACCCGCGAGCCCGGCGCCGCGCAGGCCATCGACGCCGCGCGCCTGGGCGAGTACCTGGCCGCGCGCCTGCCGGGTCTGCGGCTGCCGCTGCGCTTGCGCCAGTTCGAGGGCGGGCAGTCCAACCCCACCTACCTGCTGCTCGACGCCGCCGGCCAGCGCTGGGTGCTGCGGCGCAAGCCCCCGGGCAGGCTGCTGCCTTCGGCGCATGCGGTCGAGCGCGAATACCGGGTGATGTCGGCGCTGGCCGGCAGCGCGGTGCCGGTGCCTGGCATGCGCGTGCTGTGCGACGACGAGTCGGTGATCGGCACCGTCTTCTACGTCATGGACTGGGTGGAGGGCAGGATCTTCTTCGACCCCCGGCTTCCCGGGATGTCGCCCGCCGAGCGGGGTGCGATGTTCGACGCGATGAACCGGGTGATCGCCTCGCTGCATCAGGTGGACGTGCGGGCCGCCGGGCTGGCCGACTACGGCAAGCCGGGGGGCTACGTGGCGCGCCAGATCGCCCGCTGGAGCCAGCAGTACCGCGCCAGCCAGACGGAGCCGCTGGAGGCGATGGAGCGGCTGATGCAGTGGCTGCCCGAGCACGTGCCGCAGGGCGACGAGGTCGCGGTGGTGCACGGCGACTTCCGCATGGACAACCTGGTGTTCCACGCCAGCGAGCCGCGGGTGGTGGCGGTGCTGGACTGGGAACTGTCGACCATCGGCCACCCGCTGGCCGACTTCGCCTACCACTGCATGGCCTGGCGGCTCGGGCCCGGGCAGTTCCGCGGCATCGCCGGCGAGGACCTGCAGGCGCTGGGAATCCCCGGCGAGGCGCAGTACCTGGCCGCCTATTGCAGGCGCACCGGCCGCGACCTGGTTCCGGCGGGGCAGTGGGAGTTCTTCCTGGCGTTCAACATGTTCCGGCTGGCCGCCATCCTGCAGGGCGTGCTGGCGCGCGCGCTGCAGGGCAACGCGGCCAGCGCGCAGGCGCTGGAGGCCGGCTCGCGCGCTCGCCCGCTGGCCGAGGCGGCGTGGGCGCAGGTGCAGCGCATCGGCGCCGGCTGAAACGCCCGCGTCGCCCTTTCCCCCGGAGGCCACGATGGATTTCGAGTATTCGCCCAAGGTCGTCGAACTGCAGCGGCGCATGTGGGAGTTCATGCGCCGCCACGTGCTGCCGGCAGAGCCGCGCTTCGCCGCCGAGGTGGCTGCCCACCGCGCTGCCGGCAACCCCTGGCAGCCCACGCAGGTGATGGAGCAGCTCAAGCAGCAGGCGCGCGCCGCAGGCCTGTGGAACCTGTTCCTGCCGGCGTCCGAGCACGGCGCGGGCTTGAGCAACCTGGAGTACGCGCCGCTGTGCGAAATCATGGGGCGCTCGCCGCTGGCTCCCGAGGCCTGCAATTGCTCGGCCCCCGACACCGGGAACATGGAGGTGCTGGACCGCTACGGCAGCGTCGAGCAGCAGCAGCGCTGGCTGGTGCCGCTGCTCGAGGGACGCATCCGCTCGGGCTTCGCGATGACCGAGCCGGCGGTGGCGTCGAGCGACGCCACCAACATCCAGGCCAGCATCCGCCGCGACGGCGACGAATACGTGATCAACGCGCGCAAATGGTGGACCTCGGGGGCCAACGACCCGCGCTGCAAGGTGCTGATCCTGATGGGCAAGACCGCCCCCGACCATGCCGACCGCCACCGCCGGCAGTCGATGATCCTGGTGCCGATGGACGCCCCCGGGCTGCGGGTGCTGCGCCACCTCGACGTATTCGGTTTCGACGATGCCCCGCATGGCCATGCCGAGATCGACCTGCACGACGTGCGGGTTCCCGCGTCCAACATGCTGCTGGGGGAGGGCCGCGGCTTCGAGATCGCCCAGGGGCGGCTGGGGCCGGGGCGCATCCACCACTGCATGCGGGTCATCGGGTTGGCCGAGCGCGCGCTGGAGGACATGTGCCGCAGGGTCGTCAAGCGCCGCGCCTTCGGCCGCACGCTGGCCGAGCAGGGGGTGACTCGCGAGCGCATCGCCGAGTCGCGCATGCTCATCGACCAGGCGCGCTGGCTGGTGCTCAGCGCCGCCGACGCGATGGACCGCCAGGGCAACAAGGCCGCGCGCCGGCAGATCGCGATGATCAAGGTGGTGGCGCCGGCCATGGCGTGCCGGGTGATCGACTGGGCGATCCAGGCGCATGGCGGCGCCGGGGTGTCGCAGGACTTCGGGCTGGCGCAGGCCTACGCCCACGCCCGCACGCTGCGGCTGGCCGACGGCCCCGACGAGGTGCACCGCGACCAGATCGCGCGGCTGGAACTCGAACCCTACCTGGTCGAAGCCGAGTCGCACGGCGGGTAGACGCGGCGCGGGCAGCGGCATCGGTGGCTCACCGATGGCCGCCGCTGCGGGGGCGCTCTACGATGGCCGCGGGCGCCGACGGCGCCCGCCGAGGTCCTGCGATGCGCCAAGCCGAACCGCTCCCCGACGCGTCCGCGCAGTTGCAGCGGCAGGTGACCGAGGTCATCCGCGCGCTGTGCCGGGAACTCGACCCCCAGGCGCCCGAGCGCATGCCGGGCCCGCGGACCTCGCTGCGCCGCGAACTCGGCCTGGACAGCCTGGCGCGCGCCGAGTTGCTGCTGCGCATCGAACGCGAACTGGGCGCCCGGCTGGCCGAAGGCGCACTCGCCGAGGTCGATACGGTCGAGGACATCGTGCGGCGGCTGCAGCCGGCGCGACCCAGCGCGGCGCAGCTCCCCGAGCCGGTTCGGGTACCCGAGGGCCCGCAGGAACTTCCGCAGGCAGCGCGCACGCTGCCGCAGGTGCTGCAGTGGCATGTGCAGCGCCATCGCGAACGCACCCAGCTCGTGCTGCTGTCGCGCACCGGCGAGCAGCCGCTGAGCTATGCCCAGCTGGACGACGGGGCGCGCCGCGTGGGGGCCTGGCTGCAAGGGCGGGGCATCGAGCCGGGGCAGGCGGTGGCCATCATGCTGCCCACCGGCGCCGGGTATTTCCACGCCTACCTGGGCGTGCTGCTGGCCGGCGCGGTTCCGGTGCCCATCTACCCTCCGGCGCGCATGCAGCAGATCGGCGACCACCTGGTGCGCCATGCCGCGATCCTGGCCAACGCGCAGGCCGTGCTGCTGCTGAGTACCGAGCAGGTGATGCCGGCGGCACGGCTGCTGGGCGCGCTGGCGCCGGAGTTGCGCCAGGTCGCCAGCATCGAGTCCTGCCTGCGTGCGCAGCCGCCGGCGCTGCGGCCGGTGCACGCCGACGAGGGCGACACGGCGTTCATCCAGTACACCTCGGGCAGCACCGGCAGCCCGAAGGGGGTGGTGCTCAGCCACGCCAACCTGTTGGCCAACATCCGCGCCATGGGCGAGGCCGTGGGGGTGCGCGACGACGATGTGTTCGTCAGCTGGCTGCCGCTCTACCACGACATGGGGCTGATCGCAGCCTGGTTGTCCAGCCTGTACTACGCCAGGCCGCTGGTGCTGATGTCCCCGCTGGACTTCCTCGAGCATCCCGAGTCGTGGCTGTGGGCGCTGCACCGCTGGCGCGGCACGCTGACCGCCGCGCCCAACTTCGCCTTCGAGCTGTGCCTGCGGCATGCCGACGATGCGGCGCTGCAGGGCCTGGACCTCGGCAGCGTGCGGCTGATGGCCAGCGGCTCCGAGGCGGTCAACCCGTCGACCCTGGAACGCTTCGCGCGGCGCTTCGCCAGCCATGGCCTGCGCGAGCAGGCGCTGACCCCGGTGTACGGACTGGCCGAATGCACGGTGGGCCTGCTGGTGCCGCCGCCCGGTCGCGGGCCCCGCATCGACCGCATCGATCGCGCGCGCTTCGCCGCCGAGCGGCGCGCCCAGCCGGCAACCGATGACCATGGCGGTGCGTTGCGCTTCGTGTGCTGCGGTTTTCCGCTGCCCGGTCACCAGGTGCGGGTGGTCGACGCCGCGGGCTGCGAACTCGGCGAGCGAGTCGAAGGGCGGCTGCAGTTTCGCGGCCCGTCGGCCACCGCGGGCTACCTGCGCAACCCGGAGCAGACCCGTGCGCTGCTGCAGCGCGACGGCTGGCTGGACACCGGCGACCTGGCGTATCGCGCCGACGGCGAGTACTTTGTCACCGGTCGGGCGAAGGACCTGATCATCCGCGGCGGGCGCCACCTGTACCCCGACGAGATCGAGCAGGCGGTCGGCGAGGTCGACGGCGTGCGCAAAGGCCGGGTGGTCGCCTTCGGGGTGGCCGACGCAGCCAGCGGAACCGAGAGTCTGGTGGTGGCCGCGGAGACGCATCGGCGCGACGCCGCCGGGCGCCAGGCCTTGCGCGCGCGCATCGCCGAGAGACTGCAGCGCGCGCTCGGCGAGAGCGCCGACGTGGTGGTGCTGCTGCCGCCGGGCAGCGTGCTCAAGACCTCCAGCGGCAAGCTGCGGCGCGGCGCCACCCGCGAGCTGTACCTGGCCGGGCGGCTGGGGGCCGCCACGCGCGGCCCCGGCTGGCAGATCGCCCGGCTGGCTGCCGCCGCGCTGCGCGCGCGTGCGCTGCACGCCCGCGATGTCGCCGGCTGGTGGGGCTGGGGCGCGCGCGCGTGGGTGGCGCTGGGTCTGCTGGCGCCGCTGCTGTGCGCCGGCTTGCTGCTGGCGCGCGATCCCGCGCGGGCCTGGCGCTGGGGCCACCGGCTGGCGGCGGCGATGCTGCGCGTGGCCGGCTTGCCGCTGCAGGTGCAGGGCGCCTGGCCGGAATCGGCGCGCGGCGCGGTGGCGGTGCTCAATCACGCCAGCTACGCCGACGCGCTGGTGCTGCTGGCGGCGCTGGCGCACCCGCTGCGCCTGGTCGCCAAGCGGGAATTGCAGCGCCGACGGCTGTTCGCCCGCTGCCTGCGCAGCCTGGGAGTGGTGTTCGTCGAACGCGTTTCGGCCAGCCACGGCGTGGCCGACGCGCAGCGGCTGGCGGAATGCGCGCGTCGGGGCGACAACCTGTGCGTGTTCGCCGAGGGCACGTTTCGTCGCACCCCCGGGTTGCTGGGCTTCCACCTCGGTGCCTTCCAGGTGGCGGTGCAGGCCGGGGTGGCGGTGGTGCCGATGGCGCTGCGGGGAACGCGCGAGCTGCTGCCCGACGGCGTGTGGTGGCCGCGGCGCACCCCGCTGCAACTGTGGGTCGGCACGCCGCTGCGCGCGACCACGCCGGCCGACGACGACTTCCGCGCCGCCGCGGCGCTGATGAGGCAATGCCGGGAGCTGGTGCTGCTGCACGCCGGCGAAGCCGACGCGGCGCATGTCGTGGTGGCGCCGGCGGATTGAACCCCGCGGCGGTGCGCGCCCGGCGCAACCGCCGACGGCTGCGAGCCGCATGGCTGATCTGGCGCGGTGTTCGGCGACGCTCGCAGGGGGCGCCGGATGGCTTGTTGATCGGGAGCAATGTAAAGGGATGTGACGAATCCTACAAAGGCCTGGATGGTTCCAACATTTGGGGCCGGACAGGAGCTAGTCATGAAAACCCGACAATCGATGACCAGGCGTACGGCGTTGCTCGCCGCGCTGGCCAGTCTGGCCGTGCCGGCGCTCGCGCTGGCGGCGGGCGGTGGCGGCGGCGGTGGTGGTGGTGGTGGTGGTGGCGGTGGCGGTGGCGGTGGTGGCGGCGGGGCCGGCGGCGGTGCGGGCGCGGGCGCGGGCAATGGCGGCGAGGGCGGCCAGGGCAGCCAGGGCGGGCCGGGCACCGGCTACGGCCCGGGGCCGGGGCAGGCCGCACCGGCGCAAACCCAGCAGCAGGAGCGCGAGCGCGAGCGTGAGCGTGAGCGTTATCAGCAGCAGGAACGCACCCGCGACCAGACGCCCGACCAGACGCGCGACCGCGACCGCACGCGCGACCAGGTTCGCGACCGGACGCGTGATCCCGACCAGGATCAGACGCGCGATCGCACGCGCGACCAGACGCGCGATCCCGACCAGGATCAGGACCAGGACCAGACGCGCGATCAGGACCAGACGCGCGACCAGGACCAGGTCGACCGCTGAACCCGGCCAGGGGCCGCCACGCGGCGGCTCCGCCGGCTTTCCACCCAGCCGTGGCGAGGCCATGATGAACCATTTCACCCGCATGGGCACGTATGCCGCGCTGGCCAGCGCGGCCGTGCTGACGGCGTTGCTCGCCAGTTGTGGTGGCGGATCGAGCGACGGCTCGACCGCCGGCGCCGTACCCTCGATCCCCTACGTGCCTGCCGACGAGCAGGCAGCCTGCGTGCCGAGCAGCGATGTCATCGGCCAATGGAAGACACTGTCCAACAACCTGCGGCTGATTCCAGGTTCGCAGGACCTGACCTTCTTCAGCTACAACCAGCCTTCGGTGAATACCGCGGGCATGGTCGCGTTCCGCGGTCGCGCCCGCGACACCGGGGGTTCCGGTTCGTCATCGGCGGGCAGCGGCGGCTCCGGCGGCATGAGCCGCGGCGTGTTCGCGGCCGACGCCTGCCCGGCGCAGACCGTGGTGTACACGGTGGCCGACACCGATACCCTGGTCCCGCAACCCAACAACAACGCGGGGCAGTTCACCGAGTTCCCCTCGTTCCCGCGCATTGACATCGGCTCGCCGATCATCGCCACGCGCGGACAGTCGACCCCGGTGTGGACCCTGGACGACGGCACCAAGCTGGGCACCACCGGGGTCTACGCGACCCTGGACCAGGGGCTGGCGGTCGGGGTGAACCTGCTCGGCGGGGTCAGCGCCTTCGCGAACATGCAGGTGCCGGGGGCGACCTTGCCGGCCACCCGCTTCGACCAGTTCCCCGGCTCGCCTTCGGTCAGCCAGGGGCGCTACGTGGTGTTCAAGGGCAACTACACCGATGGCACCACCAGCCGCACCGGGGTGTATTTCCGCGACCTGCAAACCAACGGCGCCGCAGTGCAGCGCATCGCCGACACGACGATGACCATACCCGGCGCCGCGCTGAACTTCGGCTCCACGGCGCCTCCGACGGCCGCCGGCCAGCAGGTGGTGTTCGTCGGCCTCGACAACGAGGACGCGCCGACCGCAGGCGGCCTGTACCTGGCCCGGCTGCAGTCCGATCCGACCTTGCAGCCGTTGGTGGTCATCGGAGTCACCGAGGTGCGCGATGCGTCGGGCGCGACCTTGCCGCCGGTGGGAACGGCCCTCACGCCTCCGACCTTCAGCCAGGTCGGCGAAAGCCTGAGCTTCGACGGGCGCTACGTGTCCTTCTGGGGCGCCTGGGCTACCCAGGACCCGACCCAGATGCGCACCATCACCCTGACGTGCCCCACCGACGGCAACAAGGACCTGATCAACGCCTGCAACTCGCAGAACCCGGGTGGCACCACGCAGAAATCCGAGCCGATCAACCAGGGCATCTTTGTCTACGACACCCGGACCGGTTCGCTGTGGATGGCGGCGCGCGCCGGCACCGGCGAAGCCTTCGAGGACCTGCTGTTCTGGACCTTCTCGGGCTCGCCCGGCGCCACCGGCTCCTCCGGCTCCTCCGGCTCCTCGGGCTCCTCGGGCTCCTCGGGCTCCTCGGGCTCCTCGGGCTCGTCGGGTTCGTCGGGTTCAACGGAAGGCACCGATGCCGAGCCTCCGCGTTGGCGCTCCGCGGCCTTCAGCACGGTCGACGGCGCGCGCGGGGTGCTGTTCAAGGGGGTGCGCAGCCCGGTGGTCGGAGTCAGCGTACCGGCGTCGGGAATCTACGGCGCGGTGCTGGCCAAGGGCGGCATGGGTCCGGTGTTCAAGGTCGTCGAGGTGGGCGACTCGATGGCGCCGATCGACGCGCAGGCTCCGGCCGACTCCACGGTCAGTGCGCTGGGAATCGAGCGCGAAGCCCTGCGCGGCGGCTGGCTGGCGATCACCGTGTCCTCGCTGAATCCGGCCGGCGAAAGCTGGGCCGGGGTGTACGCGACCTTCTTCCCCGGCAACTGGCGGGTCGTGCCGGGCGACGCGGGGGCGATGGGGGTGCTGGCGCTGGGGCGCTGACAGCGCGACAGCCCAAGGTTGGCGAGCGGCCCGGGTGTCGTGCGGCGCCCGGGCACTTTGCAGGCACGGCCTCGTCCGTGCCTGTTTTTTCTTCGGATGTGCAAACAACGGGAGAACATCATGAACACCCTGAGATGGCGCGCCGCGGCCTGCGGGCTGGCTTTGGCGCTGACCGCCGGCTGTGCGATGAACCAGGAGCAGGGCGGTGCCGTGCTGGGCGGCGTGGCGGGCGCCGCAGCCGGTTCGACCATCGGCCGCGGCTCGGGCCAGGCCGCGGCGATCATCCTCGGCGCGCTGCTGGGCAGCGTGGCCGGCGCGAACATCGGGCGCCACATGGACGAGCAGGACCGGGTGCGCGCCGCGCAGGTGTTCGAGAGCTATCCCACCGGCAGCCCGGGCAGCTGGCGCAACCCCGACGGCATCGACTACACGGTGACCCCGACACGCACCTACGAGACCGCGCAGGGACCGTGTCGGGAGTTCACCATGCGGGCGATCATCGGCGGCCGGCCCGACACCGTCTACGGAACCGCCTGCAGGCAGCCCGACGGCACCTGGAAAGTGGTGCAGTGACACGCACCGGGCGCGGCGCTGGCGCTCGGGTCAGCGCGGCGCCGCCGCGGCCCGGGTGACGACCGCGCGCTGCAGTCGCAGCGCCGCCGCGAATCCCAGCAGCATCGCTGCCGCGGCCAGCAGCGCGGGCGGGCGCCACGCACCCAGGCCGAGCAAGCCGCGCAGGCCGGGCAGCAGCGCCAGAGCCAGCAGCAGCGCGAGCGCACCCAGCCCGAGGCGACCCAGCCAGGGATTGTCCGCGCGGGCATTGCGCCACGGCGGGCGCGCGGGGTCGCGGGCGGCCAGGATGAGCACCAGCACCCCGCCGAGCAAGGCCAGGAACATCGCCAGGCGCACGTCGGGTGCGCTCCAGCCGCGCGTCAGCAGCCAGCCGCAACCGGCCAGCAGCAGCGCTGCCAGCAGCGCACCCTGCGCCAGCGCGGGCAACAGCCGCGGCGCCGCGAAGGGGCTGGCGCCGCGCGGGCGCGGCGGCCTGCGCATCAGGTCGGGCGCCGCGGGCTCGGCCTCGAACAGTACCGAGCACGCGGGGTCGATCACCAGTTGCAGCAGCACGATGTGCAGCGGCAGCAGCAGCGCCGGCCAGCCGAGCAGCGGGGGCAACAGCGCCAGCAGCACGACCGGAACATGCACCGCGGCGACGAAGGCCACGGCCTTGGCCAGGTTGTCCCAGATGCGCCGCCCCTGGCGCAGGGCCTCGACCATCGCCGGGAAGCTGTCGTCGAGCAGCACCAGCGCGGCCGCCTCGCGGGCGACGTCGGTGCCGCGCGCGCCCATGGCCACGCCGACGTCGGCGGCGCGCAGCGCAGGCGCGTCGTTGACCCCGTCGCCGGTCATCGCGACCACCTCGCCGCCGGCCTGCAGCGCGCGCACCAGCCGCAGCTTGTGTCGCGGCTGCAGGCGGGCGCACACCTGCACGCGGCGCAGCCAGGCGGCCAGCCGGCGGTCGTCGAGGCGGTCGATGACGTCGCCGCAGAGCACCCGCGGGCGTCGCGCCAGCCCGACCTGCAGCGCCAGCGCGCGCGCCGTCGCCGGGTGGTCGCCGGTGAGCATCAGCACCCGCACGCCGGCGTCGCGGCATTCGGCCAGTGCCTGCGCGACCCCCTCGCGCGGCGGGTCGAAGAAGCCCAGCAGTCCGAGGAACTCGAAGTCGAAGTCGTGCTGCGAGGCCGGCCAGGAGGCGTCGCCGCCGGCGGACTGCGCGGGCCAGCTGCCGCAGGCCACGCCCAGCACGCGCAGGCCGCGCGCCGCGAGCTGCTCGACCTGCCGCAGCACGCGCGCCGCCTGCGCCGGCGGCAGGTGGCACAGGTCGACCACCGCTTCCGGAGCCCCCTTGCAGGCCAGCAACAGGCGCGCCGGCGCCGCGTCGCGTTCCGGCTGCACGACGCGGGTCATCGCCAGCATCCCGGGCGACAGCCCGTACTCGGCTTGCACCTGCGCGGCCGCGTGCCAGTGCTCGGTGCCGCGCAGGCCGCGCGCGGCCAGCTCGCGGATCGCCTGCTCCATCGGGTCGAAGGGATCGGCCGGGGTGGCCAGCGCGGCGAATTCGAGCAGCCGGTGGAACTCCTCGGGAAGCGGCCGCGCGGCGGCGAGGGTCGTGGTGTCGAACCGGGCCCGCGGGGTGCGCAGCGCGACCAGGCGCATGCGGTTGGCAGTCAGCGTGCCGGTCTTGTCGACCGCCAGCACGCCGATGCCTCCCAGCGCCTCGACCGCGGGAATGCGCCGGGCCAGCACCCGCACCGCGGCGATGCGCAACGCTCCCAGGCCGAGGAACACGCCGAGGATCATCGGGATCTCCTCCGGCAGCAGCGCCATGGCCAGCGCGATTCCGGCCAGCACGCTGGGCAGGAGCGGCTGGCTGCGCAGCCGCCACTCGATGGCGGCCAGCGCCGCGGCGAGAAGCCAGGCCAGCAGCGCCAGCCGGCGTACCAGGCGCAGCGTCGAGCGCTGCAGCGCCGACGGCTGCTGCGGGATGCCCGCCAGGTCCAGGCCGATGCGGCCGATGGCGGTGGCGCCGGCGGTGGCGACGACCTCGGCCACGGCCACCCCCTTGGTGACCTGGGTGCCGGCCAGCACCGGGTCGCCCAGCCGCTGCCCGGCAGGCGGCGGCCCGCGGTCGACGCTCGCCGACTCGCCGCTGAGCAGCGATTCGTCGACCTGCAGCTGGCCATGCAGCAGGCGGGCGTCGGCGGGGATGCGGTCGCCTTCGCGCAGCAGCAGCAGATCGCCGACCACGACCTCGCGCGCCGCGATGCGTTGCTCGACTCCGCCGCGCACCACGCAGGCGCGCGGCGCCGACAGGTCGCGCAGCGCCTGCAACGCGTGTTCGCTGCGCCGTTGCTGCAGCCAGGAGATGGCCGCGACCACGAGCACGAATCCGAGCAGCGCCAGCGCCTCGGCGCGGTCGCCCAGCAGCAGGTAGACGGTGCCGGCGCCCAGCAGCATCAGCAGCATGGGCTCGCGCAGCACCTCCAGCAGGCCGCGCAGGCCGTCGCGCGGCGCGCTGCCGGGCAGGGTGTTGGGGCCGTTGCGCTGCAGCAGCTCGCGTGCCCGCGCCGGCTCCAGTCCGCGCAGGGTTTGCAGCGGTGGCAGATGCGCGCCGCCGGGCAGGGATTCGGGCATGGTCGCGGGCGCTCGCGGGATGCGCCGCGGCGCGACGCACGCTGGGGTCATCCACTGTGCAGCAGAATATGCGTGAATCCCAGACCGAACCTTGATCCGCCATGCGTTTCGAAGACGTTGCCGACGATCCCGAAGACCCGCGCTTCAGCGCCGAGCAGCGCGCCCGCGCGGCCAGCCGCAGCAGCTGGGTCAGCGCCGCGGTGAACCTGCTGCTCGCGCTGACCCAGGTCGTCGTCGGCCTGCTCGCGCGCTCGCAAGGCCTGGTCGCCGACGGCGTGCATTCGGCCTCCGACCTGGTGGCCGACTTCGTCGTGCTGCTGGCCAGCCACCACAGCCGAAAGGACGCCGACGTCGAGCACCCCTACGGCCACCAGCGCTTCGAGACCGGCGCTTCGCTGGCGCTGGGCACGCTGCTGCTGCTGGTGGGCGCCGGCATGCTGTGGGCGGCGCTGACCAAGCTGGAGAACCCGGCCGCGGTGCCGCAGGTGCACGTGGTCGCGCTGTGGGTGGCCGGGGCCACGCTGGTGGCCAAGGAGGGGCTGTTCCGCTACATGCTGGCGGTGGCCAAGCGGGTGAAGTCGAGCATGCTCGTGGCCAACGCCTGGCACGCGCGCTCCGACGCCGCGTCGTCGCTGGTGGTCGCGGTCGGCCTGATCGGCAACCTCGCGGGCTACCCGCTGCTCGACCCGATCGCCGCGCTGATCGTCGGTCTCATGGTCGGCCGCATGGGCTGGGGTTTCGCGTGGGACGCGCTGCACGACCTGATGGACCGGGCGGTCGACGAGCAGGAGGTGCAGGCCATACGCGGCACCCTGCTGCAGACCCCGGGGGTGCAGGGGGTGCATGACCTGCGCACCCGCAAGATGGGCGACATGGTCGTCGCCGACGCGCACATCGAGGTCGACTCCGCGCTCAGCGTCGAGCAGGGGCACGCGATCGCGGTGGCCGCCCGCGACGCGGTGATGCAGCGCCACCGGGTGCTCAACCTGATGACCCACGTCGACCCCTGGATGAGGCCGGACCTGGACCATCCGCAGCCGCGTGCTGCGCACGGCGACTGAGAGCCGCCGGCCGCAGGCCGGCGGCCGGCGCATCGCGCCGGGCGGACGCGATGCCCCGCGGGTCAGTCGTCGTCGTCGTGGTGCCAGCGCCGCCAGTCGCGGCGGTCGTCATCGCGCCGCCACGGCGGCGGGTAGCCCCAGCGCGGGTAGCCCCACCCATAGGCCGGGGCGTAGCGCGGGTAGTACACCACCGGTGGCGGCGGCGCCACGACCACCGGGGGCGGGGCGACCACGGGGCCCCAGTTGGCCACCGCGCCCGGCACGCCGGCGCTGAGCGACCAGTACAAGGGGCCGGCATGCGCCGTGCCGGCCAGCGCGGCGAGCGCGGCAGCGGCAAGCAGGGTGTTGCGGATCATCTGCGCTCTCCTGGCAAGTGAAGGACATGCCAGTTCAACGCCCGCTGCGAGCCGTTGACGACAGTTGCGACAACGCCGATGTAACCGGACGCTACGCGTCCGTTCAGCGCCTGCCGCCGCCGGGGCCGCCGCCCGCGCCCGGACCGGGGCCCGCGCCGCGTCCCGCGCCGTAGCCCGGGCCCGGGCCGGGGCCGGGCGGCATGTCGGGCAGGCGCACCCCGTGTTCGCGCGCGCGCTCCTGCATCTGCCGGTGGTGTTCCAGGCGTATGCGCTCGCGCTCGCGCGCGGTGCGCGCCTCGCGCATGCGCTCGCGGTACACCTGGCGCTCGTGCGGGGTCATCAACTGCGAGCCGTAGATCGGCCGCGGCGGCGTCTGCGCCGCGGACTCGCCGGCGAGGCCGGCGCCGAGCAGCAGGCCGGCCAGGCCCAGCGCGAGCAGACGGGAACGTGGAGTCATGGTGGTCTCGGGAAGTGACGGGAGGGTGCCGGCCGTGCGGCCGACACCCCTGTTGTAGGAAGGCGCGGCCGCGCTGTCGTTGCGCGAGGTCAACTGCGCGCGGGCGTCGGCGCGGCCGCGCCCGGTTCGCCGTGCCGGGGTGGCCCGGCCCGGCTGCAGCGTCCAGGCCCCGGAGCTATGCTGCGACGCTTGAGCTGGTTTCAGGATTTCCACGGTCTACCTGTTCGACGGAGCACTGGATGCAAACCACCCGACTGGGCCGCACCGGCCTGAGCGTTTCCCGCATCTGCCTGGGTTGCATGACCTATGGCGAACCCACGCGCGGCAGCCACGCCTGGACGCTGGACGAGCAGGCCAGCCGGCCGCTGATCCGCAAGGCGCTCGAACTGGGCATCAACTTCTTCGACACCGCCAATGCCTATTCGGACGGTTCGTCGGAGGAGATCGTCGGCCGCGTGCTGCGCGAACACGCGCGGCGCGAGGAGATCGTCGTCGCCACCAAGGTGCATTTCGCGTCGCGCCGCGCGCCCAACATCGGCGGGCTGTCGCGCAAGGCGATCCTGTTCGAGATCGACGCCAGCCTGCGCCGGCTCGGCATGGACTACGTCGACCTCTACCAGATCCACCGCTGGGACCCCCACACGCCGATCGAGGAGACCATGGAGGCGCTGCACGACGTGGTCAAGTCCGGCAAGGCGCGCTACCTCGGCGCGTCGTCGATGCACGCCTGGCAGTTCGCCAAGGCGCAGCAGGTGGCGCGCGCCCACGGCTGGACGCCTTTTGTCAGCATGCAGCCCGAGCTCAGCCTGCTGTATCGCGAGGAGGAGCGCGAGATGCTGCCGCTGTGCCGCGACCAGGGGGTGGGGGTGATCCCGTGGAGCCCGCTGGCGCGAGGCCGGCTGGCGCGGCCGTGGGGCCAGAGCAGCTCGCGCATGCAGACCGACGCCTACGGCGCCAGCCTGTTCGACCGCACGGTGCAGCTCGACGCACCGGTGGCGCAGGCGCTGGACGCGCTGGCGGCGCGACGCGGCCTGCCGCACGCCCAGCTGGCGCTGGCCTGGGTGCTGCAGGTTCCGGGAGTCAGCGCGCCGATCATCGGCGCCTCCAAGCCGCAGCACCTGGACGACGCGGTGGCGGCGCTGGACCTGCGCTTGACGGCCGAGGAGGTGGCGCAGCTGCAGGCACCGTACCAGCCGCACCCGGTGGTCGGCTTCGAGTGAGGCTGGCGCGCCGCCGCCGTGGCGCCCGGCGCCCGCCGCCGCGCATCGCCGAGCGGCTGCAGGCAGCTGCGCCCGCCGCCGCGCCAACGGATCAGTCGATGCGGAACACCGCGCCGCCGGACGCCGGGCCGCCGCGGCGGGTGCTTCCGTACAGGTCGCCGTCGGCGGCCAGCAGCAGGCCGTGCTCGGGGGCAAAGCCCATGCGACCGCGGTTCTGGCCGCCGAAGCTGTACCGGGTGAGCGCCTGGCCGGACTCGAGGTCGATGCTGAAGATCGACCCTTGGCCATGCGCTCCGCCGCTGGAGTCGGCGCCGTAGATCAGGCCGTCGCATCCCTGCTGGGGCACTCCGCCGGGGCGCATGATTCCGGTCAGTCCGGGGTCGATCCGATAGATCTGCATCGTGCCGTCGGTCGCGGCGCGAAACAGCATCGACACCTGCTGCAGGTCGCGCCGGGTATAACCGAGCAGCCGGCCGTCGCGCCCCAGCGCCAGGCCGCCCTGCGGCGCCAGCGCGTGCTCGGGCATGTGGGCCAGCGCGCCGCCACGCTCGTCCTGCAGGCGGTAGGCATACACCCCGCCGTTGCCGTGCAGTCCGCCGTAGCGCGCTGTGCCGTACAGTACGCCGTCCGGGTGCTCGACGATTTCGCCGAGCGGGAAGTGCAGCCCCTGGGCGTCGGGCTCGACGGCCTCGGGCGCCGCCAGCGCGCCGATGTCCTGCGAATTGACAAAAGCCTGGACCTGCCGGTAGTGGCCCTGCGGGTCGATGCGATACAGCACCCCGCCGCCCCAGGTGCCACCGCTGGCGCACACCCCGTAGTAGCGGCCGTCGCTGGCGCGCAGCAGCGCTGAACTCGGGACCGCGGCGCAGCCGGCCGAGTGGCCGCCGAAGCTGTGCAGGGTCTGGAAACCCGAGCCGTCGGTGCGCAGCCGGAACACCGTGCCTTCGTCGTGTTCGCCGCCGCGCGAGGTGACACCGTAAAGCAGTGTGCCGTCGGCCGACAGCGCCAGGCGGTAGGGCAGGTCGTCGGCGTCGGGGCCGGTGAAGGCGTGCAGCAGCGTGCGGCTGCCGTCGCGGGCAATCCGCAGCACCCCGCCATGGCCCTGCTGGCCGCCGCGGCCGGCCACCGCGTAGAGGTTGCCCTGGGCGTCCTCGGTCAGCGGCCCGATGTCGCCGACGTCGGCGAGTTCGTCCGCTTCGGCGGCGATGGTGCGGATGCTGCCGTCGACGCAGCGCACCCGCAGGTCGGCCACGTCGCCCAGCGCCAGCCCGCTGCCGTGTTCGACGGTGCATCGCTGGATCGGCGGGTGATGCAGGACCTTCACCTGGTAGGCGTGGCCGGGGGGCAGGCGGCGGGCGAACCGGAAGGGCCCGTGCTGGGTCAGCAGCAGCGAGTCCAGCCCGTCGTTGAGGCCGAGCAGGACCTCGCCGTGGAAGTCCTCGGCGCCGCCGCCGATGGCCAGGCCCGGGATCCTGTCGGGGCGCGGGCCGCTGCTTTGGCACTGTCCGGCTGCCGCTGGACCGCACGCGGCCAACAGCAGCAGCGTGCCGGCCAGGCCGGCCGCGAGTCGTTGCGCAAGTCCGGGTTTCGTCGATCGCTTCATCGCTTGGGCTCCTTCACAGGGGGGTCAATCGATTCGGAACACCGCGCCGCGGTCCACGGGCCCGTCGTCGGCGGTGGTGCCATACAGATCGCCATTCGGCGCGGCCAGCAGACCGTGTCGGGGATGGCTTCCCGCCTCGTCCTGGCCCGCGTCGCCGAAGCTGTACAGCAGGGTCAGCTGCACGGCGTCGAAGTCGACCGCGAACACGGTACCGTGGCCGTGCGCTCCGCCTTCCTCGCTCACGCCGTAGAACCTCCCGTCGCTGCCTTCGACCAGCACACCGCGAGGACGCGCCACGCGGGTCTCGAGCGGGTCCACCGTGTAGGCGGACAACTGGCCCTGCGGGGTCACCCGGAACAGCGTGGCCTGCGACCACTGCGAGGCCGAGGAGATGGCGTACAGGTTGCCGTTGCGGCCGCGCGCCAGACCCGCGAACGGCGGGCCGCTGCCTTCGGGAAGCGCGACCAGGGTCCGCAGCCTGCGGCTTTGCAGGCCGTAGCGGAACACCCCGCCGTGGTGGCCGGCGCCGCCGAACGCGGCGGCGCCGTACAGCGCGCCGTCGTCGCCCTCGACCAGGTCGCCGATCGGGAAGCGCAATCCCGGCGCGGGCATCGGCAGCGCCTGCTCGACATCGGTGTCGGCGTCTTCGCTGCCCAGGTCCTCGGCGGCAAAGCGGTGCATCACCTGGAAGCCCCCTTGCGGGTCGTAGCGGTACAGCGTGCCGCCTTCGTTGGCGGTCAGGCCGTAGTAGCGCCCGTCGCTGGCCAGCAGCAGCCCGGAGCTGGGAAACAGCGCGGCGGGCTCGCCGTCGAAGCTGTGCAGAACCTGGTAGTCGGAGCCGTCGATGCGCAGCCTGAACAGCGTGCCCTGGTTGTGCTCGCCACCGCGCTGGCTGACCCCGTACAGGAACTGTCCGTCGGCCGACAGCGCCAGGCGCAAGGGAAGGTCCATTTCCCCGGCAAGCGCAAAGGAGTGCAGCACCACCCGGCTGCCGTCGGGATCGATGCGCACCACCGCTCCCCGATCGTGCTCGCCGCCCCGTTCGGTGCAGGCGTAGAGCCGGCCTTGGGCGTCGCGCAGCAGCGGGCCGAAAGGGCCGGCATTTCCGGCCGGTCCGTCGGCCGCGGGCAGCGCGGCGATGTCGCCGGCGCGGCAGCGCACCCGCAGATCGGCGACCGGCGCCAGCGCCAGCCCTTGCCCGCCCTCCACGGTGCAGTGCCGAGCGGTGGGGTGGCGGGTGATCCTGACGTCGTAGACCCCGCCGTCGGCAATGCCGCGCCGGAAGGCGAAGGCCCCTGGCTGCGTCAGCACCAGGGTGTCGAAGCCGCCGTTCAGGCTGAGCTCGAGGCCGCCGACCGAGCCTTCGGCCACGCCCCCGATGCGCAAGCCGAGCTGCGCCTGCTGCGGCGGGCGGCCACCGCTGAAACACTGCCCTGCGCCGGCCTGTGCGGCCAGCGCCAGCAGCGCGGTGGCCACGCCGGCGGCCAGCGCGCGGTGGAACGAAGCTCGATGGGTCATCCTAGGCACTCCTGGGTGGGTGATTCAGTCGATGCGGAACACCGCGCCGCGGCCTGTCGTTCCGCCGGAGCTGGTGGTGCCGTAGAGGTCGCCGTTGGCGGCCAGCAGCAGGCCGTGTCGCGGAGCGTCCCCCACGATGCTGTCGAGTCGATTGCGGTCGAAATGGAAGCGCACCGCCACGCTGTCGTCGCGAGGGTCGATGACGTACAGCGTGCCGCGGCCGTGCCTGCCCCCGGCGACGCTGGTTCCATAGAGGCGCCCGTCGCTGCCTTGCGCCAGCGTGCCCTGCGGGTAGGCGATCGCGGAGCTGCGCGGGTCGATGATCCAGCCGTCCAGCGAACCGTCGGTGCCGATGCGCAGCACGCGTGCGCACTCCTGCGAGTCGACGTCGCTCAGTGCGTACAGCTCGCCGCCACCGCCGAGCGTCAGGCCGTGGATCAGCGGCGGCTGATGCCGGGGCAGGCTGGCCAGCGGGCGCAGCTGGCGGGTCCGCAGGTCGTATTCGAACACCCCACCGGCACCGTGCCGGCCGCCGAGGACCGCGGCGCCGTACAGCCGGCCGCCGCCTTCGACCATTTCCCCCCTCGGAAAATACAGCCCTTGCTCGCCATCGTGCTGCCGGGCGTCCGGAGGCTGGCCTCCCAGCAGCGCGTCCGGCTGGGCGAAGCCGTGGACGATCTGGAAGCCGTGGTCGGGGTGTACCCGGTACAGCGTACCGCCGTTGTAGGGCCCGCCGTTGGCGCTCAGGCCGTAGAACCAGCCGTCGCTGGCCGCGAGCAACGGCGAACTGGGTACATCGCTGTCGAGCTCGCCGCCGAAGCTTCGCAGCACCTGGTGGTTCGAGCCGTCGACCCGCATCCGGTACAGCGTTCCGCCGCCATGTTCGCCACCGGCATGGGTGACGCCGAGCAGGTGCTGCCCTGCCGCGTCGAGCGCCAGGCGCATCGGCGCCAGCGCACTCTCGGCGTCCGCGAAGGAATGCAGCAGGTTGCGGTTGCCGTCGGCTGCGATGCCCACGATCCCACCGTGGCCATGCTGTCCGCCTTCCGCGCTGATGGCGTACAGCGTGCCGTCGGCATGCCTCAGCAACGGGCCGAGCGTGCCGCCGGCCGCTCCCTCGGGCGTGGGCAGTCCGGTGACCGCGCCGAGTTGGCACTCCACACGCAGATCGTCGACCTCGCCCAGCACGAGGCCGTTGCCCGCGAGCACCCTGCAGCTGGTCAAAGGAGGGTGGCGCCGGATCTCGACCGCATACGCGCTGCCGGCGCGCAGCGGCCGTGTGAAGCGAAAGGCACCGGGCTGCTCGAGCACCACCTGGTCGACGCCCCGGTTCAGATCCAGTGCGACGCCGCTGACCAGGCCTTCGGCCACGCCTGCGATGCGAAAGCCGCCCGGCACCTGCTGCGGCGGGCGGCCACCGCTGAAACACTGCCCTGCGCCGGCCTGTGCGGCCAGCGCCAGCAGCGCGGTGGCCACGCCGGCGGCCAGCGCGCGGCGGGTGGGACATCCTCGGTTCATCGCTTTCTCCAGTCGACAGGGAAGTTGCGCTGAGGCGCCGCCGCGGGGTCGTCGTGGCGGGCCGTCAGCCGGGTCCGTCCACCGCTGCGCGGGACCACGAGGTGGCCATGCGGGCAGCGCGGACGGACATCGGCGCAGCTCAGGTGTCCGAAACCCGCTCGCCGTCGTCGCCGGGGTCGCGGGCGAGCGGGTCCTTCAGCACGAGCATCGCGCCCGGATGGTCACGGGTTCCGCCGCCGTCCGCGACGACCAGCATGCCGTGGGAGGTGAACAGCCAGCTGGTCTCGGGGTGGACCTCCGACTCGTCGAGTTCGGGATGGCGCTGGCGTGCCCAGGCCTGCTGGTCGGGCGCAAGCCTGGCGAGCGACGAGCGCAGGCGCTCGATCGCTCCGCTCGAGCGGATCAGGTGCACGTCGCCGCCGGGCAACTCCACCGGAAGGCCGCGGTGCGCCGTCGGATCGTCCGGGTTTGCGAGCCGGGGTTCGAACACCCACCGGGTCAGCGGCGGGCTGCCAGGCTGCGGGCCGGGCCGATCGGGGCCCACGCTGAGCAGCGCGCTGGCCGGCCCGCAAGCCGTGGCCAGGCCGTGGAACACGCCATCGCGGGCGCGCATCAGGCCATGCAGGGTCCAGCCCTCCGGGGTGGCGCCGACCCGGCTCAGCCGGCCCGCATCGGGGTCGTAGCGGAACACCACCGCCTCGCCGCGCGGGCCCTTGGCGGTCCCCAGCACGCGGCCCTCGGAGTCCTCGACCAGCGCGCCCGCCGGGCTGTGCATCGGCGGCATCCCCGAATCCCTGTCGACGCTGTCCGAGTCGGTCGATCGCAGGCCCCGGGGCGCGGCGAAGGACAGCAGCGATTCGTAGCGGCCGTCCTTGCCGATGCGGTACAGCGTGCCCTGGTCCTGCGCGCCCCCGTGCAGGGTCACGCCGTACAGCCTGCCGTCACGGGCGCGCAGCAACGGCGACGACGGGCGCCTGCCGTCGTCGGCGAAGCCGAAGATGCACACGGAGCTCCAGCTTGCGGTGTCCCGGTCGATGCGCAGGATCTGCCCCGAGCCGATCAGCAAGCCGGTGCGCAACACCGCATACAGGCTGCCGTCGGGGCCTTCGTTCAGGCCCAGCGCTTCGAGGGTCGCGCCGGACCAGCCGGGCAAGGCCAGGGATTGCACCTGCCCATCGGGGCGGATGCGCAGCAGCGAGCCGATCTGCTCGTCCCCATGCACGCCCGAGCTCAACACGTAGACGTTGCCGTCGCTGGCCTCGAAGGGCGGGCTGTGCATGCTGCGGCTGGAGTGCGGGTTGCCCGCCAGCACGTGCCGCACCGCGCGCTTCTGGACCCGCTCGCACCAGGTCGACCACTTGGTCGACGTCCGGCCGCTGGTGTCGCAGCGGCCGTGGAGGGTCAGCGCGGTCTGCGCCTGCACCTGCAGTGGCTCGACCGTCATGGGGTCGGGAAGGGCGTCGCTGGATCGCGGCGACTGCGAGCCTGCCGATCCGCGGTCTTCGGGCAGCTGGAGCGGCGAGCCCCGGCCGAAGGTCAGCGGCTCGCCCTCCATCGGGTAGTCGTGCAACGACTGCGGTGACCCGGACAGGTCGTCGGCCTGGCCCGCGCGGACCGTGGAGCCGTCGCCAAGGGTCAGCATCCGGCCATCCATCGGGTCGTCGAACGGGGCTTGCCGGTCCATCGGGTGGTGCATGTCGGTGCCATGGACCGGCGAGGCCTCGCCCGAGTGCTCGGTCAGCGTGGACTCGAGGCCCTGGCCGGGCTGGGTCGCGTGGGACGTGACCGCGCCGGCCAGCAGGGCCGCGGCCAGCGCTGCGCACAGGGTCGAGCGGGTGAAGGGAACGCGGCGCATCGAAGGTTCCTCCAAGTCTGAGGGAAGGTCGAGGGGAAATGCGACCAGAGTTGGCCAGATGTGTTCGGATGTGTCTTGCAACCCGATCAGACCCTGGAAAGCCGGCCTGCGCAAGACGCCGCGACCGTCATTGACGCCGGACTGCGGCCGGGCTGCGCGGCCGCTCACGCCGGGGCCCGGGGAGCGATGCGGCGCGGCCCGCGGGGCTCGCGCCGGCCCCCCGGCAGCGGCCCACGCGGCGTGCGCCCGCGTGGGCCGCGGGCGGGCTCGATGCCGCCGATGCGGGGCGCTTCAGCCGATGCGCAGCACGGTGCCGAAGCCGTAGACTCCGCCGCCGGAGGTCGCGCCGTACAGGCTGCCGTCGTCGGCGAACATCACGCCCTCGTTCGGGTGGCTGCCCATGCGCAGCGGCAGGCCGAAGGTGTGCAGCACCTGCACGCTGTCGTCCGCCGGGTCGATGGCATACAGCGTTCCCATGTCGAAGATGCCGCCGCCCCGGCTCATGCCGTAGAGGCGGCCGTCGCTGCCTTCGGCCAGCGTGCCCGAGGGCCCGCGCGGGCCGTGGCCCTGGGCGCTGAATTCCTTGCGGATGCGCAGCGCTCCCTGGGCGTCGAAGCTCAGCAGGGCCCCGGGGTGGCCCCGCGTGGCCAGCACGGCGTGGAAGGTGCCGTCGCGCGAGCGCATCAGGCCGTCGACCGCGCCCAGCGGCCACGCGGGCAAGGACAGCCGGGTCGACATCCCGAGGTCGATGTCGAAGCGGAAGACTCCTCCCGCGCCCATGGCGCCTCCGCTGGCTGCGAGGCCGTACAACTGCCCGGGCTGGCCTTCGACCAGGTTGCCGTACGGGCCATGCAGGCGGCCGTCGGACTCGTCGACGAGCATCCCCACCTGCACGTCCCGCGGCCGATCCATGAGCTGCTCCGCGGGCCGGATGGCGAAGGAATGCACCACGCTGTACAGGCCATCGGGGGAGATGCGGAAGATGGTTCCGCCACCGTGGGCCCCGCCTGCCAGCGTGGTGCCGTACAGATGGCCATCGCTGGCCAGCAGCAGCGGGCCGCCGGGCAACTGGCCGTCGCCGGCGTCGGCACCGAAGCTGTGCAACAGCCGGTATTGGCCGTCGAGGGTGACTTGGAACACCCCGCCGCGGCCCCTGTCCCCGCCGTCGAAGGTCACGCCGTACAGGCTGCCCCCGGGGCGCTGGACGAGGCGCAACGGCACGCCCACCCCATGGCCCGGCTGGAAGGAATGCAGCACGGTTTCCCCGCCGCCGGGCTCCACCCGGATCACGGCCCCGCCGCCGTGGGCCCCGCCGCGATGGCTCAGCGCGTAGATCCTGCCATCGTCGGCCTGGGTCAACGCCCCGATGCGTCCGCTGCCGTCTCCGGGGCCTCCCATCCAGTGCAGTGCGATCACCCGGGCGGGGCCGCACTGCACCTGGATGTCGGTCACGTCGTCGGTGGCCACCCCCTTGCCGTTGAGCACCTGGCAGTACTGCGCGGGCGGCTGGACCGCGACCTGCACGTCGTAGGGCAACCCCTTGGGCTGCGCGGGGGGAAACGCGAAGGGGCCCGGGCGCTGCAGCTCCAGCCGGTGCGAGCGGCCGTTGCGCAGCACCAGGGTGCCGCGGAAGGCGTCGACCTCGCCGCCGATGCTCAGTCCATCGGGCATCTGGTCGAATCGCCTGACGCTGGCCAGCGGGGGCTGGGCGCCTCCTCCGCAGCCCGGCAGCCACGCCAGGCAGGGCAGGCAGGCCGCGAGCAGCAGCCAGCGATGACAGTGGGTAGACAGGGGCTTGGGCATGGAGGTGCGCTCAGTCGATGCGCAACAGCGTGCCGGCGTCGTGCTCGCCGCCCGCCGAGGTGCTGGCATACAGGCGTCCGTCGCTGGCGAACATCACCCCGGCGTCGGGTCGGTGGCCCACCGTGGTGGCGTCGCGGCTGTAGGACAGCATCACCTGCACGGCCTGCTTCGACGGGTAGATCGCGAAAATCGCTCCCGCGTCCTCGTCGCCTCCCCCGGCGCTGGTGCCGTACAGCAGGCCGTCGCTGCCCTCGGCCAGGGTGCCCCGGAGCTGCTGCAGCCCGAAGGGGTGGTTGTCGAATTGCAGGTCCCAGCAGTCGATCTTGCCCTTGGGGGACATGACCAGCAGGCGTCCGCCCGACTTGGGAGCGGTACCCGACAGCAGTCCGTAGAGCGATCCGTCGCGGCTGCGCATCAGGCCCTCGGCGTGGAGTTCGACGTCGTCCTGGATCTGCCCGAGCATCGTGTAGCGCCCCTTGTCGATCTCGTAGGCGTACACCCCGCCGTTGCCCAGATCGCTGCGGTTGGCCATTCCGACGATGCGGCCCTTGGTGTCGTACTGGATCTCGCCCTGGGGCATGAACAATCGCTCGCCGGCAGGGAGTTCCTTGCCATCGGGGCCGTGGGTGTCGCCGAAGGCGTGCAGCACCCGGTGCTGGCCGTCGAGCCCGACCTGGTACAGCGTGCCCCGGTCGTAGGCCCCGCCGTCACGGGTCACTCCGTAGAAGGACTTGCCGTCCTGGGCCGGCAGCAGCGGGGAGCTCGGGTGGGCGCCCTGTTCGCGGCCCTCGAAGGTGTGCACGATCTTCAGGCCCTCTGCGTCGGGCGAGATGCGGAAGATCGCCCCGAGGTTCTGCAACCCGCCGGTGTTGAGCACTCCGTACATCGAGCCGTCGGGGCCCGGGCTCAGCTTGTAGGCAACCCGCCCGGGACCCAGGCCGACGAAGTGGTGCAGCACCTCCAGGCTGTCCTCGGCGGGGTCGTAGCGCATCACCACCCCCTGGTCGAAGTAGTCCCCTCCGCTGGTCATGGTGTAGAGCCTGCCCTTGGCATCCTCGGCAAAGGTGCTGGCAGGGCCCACGCCATGGGCGATGCCTTCGGCGCCACCTCCGAAGGCGTGCAGCGCCGAAGCCCTGCCCATGCGGCACTCGACCTGCAGGTTGTCGACCGGTCCGAGCGCGACCCCCTGGCCGTTGACCACGGTACAGATCTGGGTCGGAGGGTGGGTGAGCACCCGGATGTCGTACGCGTGTCCCGGGTGCACGGCATGGCGGAAGCGGAACTTCCCGGGCTTGGACAGCTCGAGCGTGCGGCCCTGGCCGTCGGTCAGCACCAGGCTGCCGTAGAACTTGCCGGTGGTGCCGCCCACGTGCACCCGATCGTCCGCGTTGCGCCGGCCCTGGGGCAGGCAGACCTTGCCTGCGCCCAGGCCGCAGCTGGCGCCCTGGCCGGCGAGGGCTTCGCCGGCCAGCGGCAGCACAGCGCCCAGCAGGCAGGCGAGCAGTGTGAGGGTGGTGGGTCGGGGCGCCATGGCATGAGCTCCTGGGTGAGGGCCGCCGTTTCCCGGTCGCAGCGCCCGCATGTCGAATGCGTCCGCACGTGAGAAACAGTGACACAAGGTTTCGGAAGCTCGATGACAACCCGGATCGGCCGTCGGCGCAAGCCGTTCGCCGGTCCTTTCACGGCCCATTGCCGCCGCGCTGCGCCGCCGCTAAGGGCTGCCTGAGGCCTGGGTCCGGGGTCCATGGCAGGCTGCCTGGCCCCCGGTCGCTCGGACCCGCGCAGCGCCCCGGCGCGGGCCGCGGCGCAGCCTCAGGCGCCGAGTTCGTCGAACACTTCGCGCGCCACGCGGAAGGAATCGAGCGCGGCCGGGGCTCCGCAATAGACCGCGGTCTGCAGGAACACTTCCTTGATCTCGTCCTTGCTCAGGCCGTTGTTCAACGCGCCGCGCACATGCAGTCGCAGTTCGTGCGGGCGATTCAGCGCGGTGATCATCGCCAGGTTCAGCAGGCTGCGTTCGCGCCGCGACAGGCCGGGGCGTGCCCAGATCTCGCCCCACGCGTACTCGGTGACCAGGCGCTGCAGGTCGCGGGTGAAATCGTCGGCTGCGCGCAGCGAGGCCTCCACGTATTCGGCGCCGAGCACTTCCTTGCGAATGCCCAGTCCTCGCTCGTAACGTTCCTGTGAATCCATCGGGATCTCCTGTCGATCGGCCAAGGCTCCCGCGCCAGGCGCGGGCGAGCCCGGCATGCTAGTCCACGCAGTGGACTAGCCGCAGGGCTCAGCGGTGCCCGCGGCGCAGGCGCAGCAGCAGCGGCGGGTAGACCAGCGCGTTGCAGCCCAGCACCAGCGCGGCCAGCGCGAACTGCACCGGGCGCGTCAGTCCGTGGGGATAGATCAGCGCCAGCCGGCGGTCGCGCCAGGCCAGCAGGCCGCCGACGACGACGAACACGATGATGGCCAGGTGCAGCCCCGCAACCTGTCGTCGGCATCCCGCCATGGCCGTCGTACATCAGCATCCCCAGGGTGCCGAGGGGGACCAGGTCGCCGGCGGCATTGCGGCTGCGGCTACTTCCGCCCGTGGCCGCCAGCCAGTTTGGCGAGATGTAGGTGTAGCGGTCCGTGGTCCCGTTGCGCGTCACGCTGGTGCGGTTGCAGTTGAGGGCGCAGCTGCATGATTGCCGGAGTTGTGGGTGCTACTGCGCCTTACGTCCGCTGCGCCTCATCGAGCACCAGGTGGTACACGCTCGGAAAGCGCACCTCCATTTCGGCCTGGCCGGCCTCGGAACCTTCGACGACGAACACCTCATCGGTGCCGGGCTTGAGAACCACTTCCCAGTCTTCGCTATGTCCGATAGACAGGTACCCGCGTGCGTATTCGGAGGGCCTCACATCAGCCGACGCGAGCCGGAAGCCTCCGCCCCGCGTGCGCACAGTGTCGTATTTCGAGAAAAAAGTTCTGGTGGCTGGGCCTAGTTGCGCAGATGGGATGCTCGCCTTGCCTGCACGGCCCGCGAATACCTTGTCTCCCTTGGCGATGAGATCCTCGACCATGGCGCGAGCCAGTTCAAGCGAAACGGGCTTCGCCTCGGCCAACGGATGCGACGGCTTTGCGTCAGGCATCCCCTTTGCCCTTCGAGTCAGAACGACGTAGCCAACCACGAAGACTAGGACGCCTAGAGCGATAAACCACACCATGTCCACTCCTCACTGCTGACACGCGCAACCATCGGCTGCATCTCTTGTCCCGCGGATGGCAGCGGCACCGGGGTTCACGAACCCTCCCCATGCATTCTCAAGACCTCGCATCCACCGATGTGCTGCGCCGTGGCCTGCACTGTCAGCGAACCAGCGAAGATTCCATGCCCCGCTGTTCACTGCAGAAGGCAGTCCGCCCGTCGGGAACGTTGCCGGAATGCCTCCCGGATGTCCGAATAGCGGGTTGGAGTGGTGAACAAACCCACCTTCAAGGTTCCTGGCATCGCGGAACCGATGGATCCAGGGACGCGCTCCATTGCGAGCCGCCGCACGCGACGCATTGGCTGCAAGAGCTTTCAGCCCTGCCGATAGTCCCAGCGTACCGGTCTCGAGGGCCAGGTCAGCGAACTCACCGCCTCGATAGTGTTCGCTGCAGTTGTTCACGCTGCCGACGGCGAGACCCGCGCGCGCATAGCCTGTGATGCCGAACGACATGGAGTCACCGAACCCGGCCGAGAAGTCCACCAGACCCTGCGGGAGCGTCGGCATGTCGGCCCAGCCAAAGAGCCCGTACGGGTCGACGAAGCCCAGCGGGTTGCTTTCCACATAGGCGTAGAGGCTCGCCCCCGCAGCCAGCCCGATCGGATCGGCCTGGAGGTAGCGCCCGGCGGCGGCATCGTAGTAACGGTGCACGTTGTAGGCGAGCTGCGTTTCCGGATCAAGGTATTGCCCCGGGAACCGCAGGTTGTTGACGATGCTCTGCTGCGTTACCGTGGCCAGACCGAAGGGTGCGTAGCTGGCCTGCCACACGATCTCGCGTGCCGCGTCGGTCATGGCCCGCGGCGTGCCCAGCGCGTCGGTGTGGACGTAGTACACCGTGGGCGCTCCGCCTACGGTGCTGTCCAGGCGGGCCAGCAGTTGGCCGTTCAGGTAGACATAGTCCTGCTCGGGGCCGCCTGCGGCCTGCTCGACCAGCAGTTCCTGGTTCGGGCCATACACGAAACGGGTGATCTGGCCGTGAATGTCCTTGTAGGTGCGAGCGTTGAACGCGTTGTAGGCGTAGCCATCGGGGGGCCTATTTTGGATGGCTACGAGTCGCTCGTAGCCGTCGTACTGCAGTGTGCCCAGGGTGCTGAGGTCCACGAGGTCACCGTCGGCGTTGCGGGTGCGTTTGCTCTCGCGCGTGGCGGCCAGCCAGTTCGGTGGGTTGTAGCTGTACGGATCGGTGGCGCCGTTGCGCGTCACGCTGGTGCGGTTGCCGTTGAGGTCGTAGGTGTAGGCGCGCGTGCCGTAGCTGCCCGAGGCTGTGTCGCTGGCCGCCGTCAGGCGCCCCATCGCGTCGTAGCCATAGGCTTGTACCGTGCCATCGGCATCGGTGAGGGTGCGCAGGTCACCGGTCGGGTCGTAGGTCGCCGACTTCACCCACGGCCCGCTTTGCCGCACGGTGGGCTGGCCGTCCTGATCCAGAGTCTGCACGTAGGCTGCGCCGTTGCCGAAGGTGTAGCTGGCCGGGCCCGCGAAGGGGTGGTAAGTGAACAGGGAGGCCAGCACGAAGGGCGCTGCGCCCCCGGCGGGCTGCACGCTGACCTGGCTCACCCGACCTTCGCGGTCCACAGCGTAGTGCACCGTCTGTCCGCTGGGATAGCGCAGACTGGCCAGGGTCCCTCCGGCGTGGTAGGTGTAGCCGGTGGTGTAGGCGGTGCCGGCGATCGTGTCGGTGCGGCTGGCCAAGCGCGCCTGGCTGTCGTAGGTGAAGGCGATCATGTGCATGCCGTCACCTTCGACCATGCAAAGTTTGCCCACGCCATGGGGGCAGGTGTCGTACACGAAGGTATAGGTGGGGGTGCCCCACACCGAGCTGCTCTTGCTGAGCACGCGATTCAGCGCGTCGTAGGTATAGCTGGTCACCTGGCGCAGCGCGTCCGTGGAGGTGAGGAGGTTTCCTGCCGCGTCGAAGCTGCGCGTGATGGTGCCGCTATCGGAGCTGACCGTCTGCAGCGCGTCGCCCCAGACGTCGGGGGTGTATTGGGTGACCTGGTTGTTGGCATCAGTCACCCGGGTGAGATGGTCCAGCCGGTCGTAGGCCAACTGCTGCAGGCCGCCGTCGGCCTGGGTGATCTGGGTCAGCCGGTTGAACAGATCGTATTGGTAGTGGGTGACGTCACTGACGTCGGTGCGCGGACCGCTCTGGGCGGTCACGTTCCCGTGGGCATCGTGGGTCTGGGTGGTGGTCTGATTGACCGCGCCCACATCCTGGATCAGCCGGCCCAGGCTGTCGTATACGTGGCGGCGGGTGGAAGTGAGCTTGCCGCGTCCGTCGAGGATCTGCTCCTGGGTGACACTGCCGTTGGCATCGCGGGCGTAGGCGATCTGGCTGCCGTCGCCCAGAGCGATCCCGATCAGCCGGTGCGCCACGTCGTAGCGGTAGCGCACCGTGCTGCCGTCGGGACGCGTCGCCTGGATCAAGTCGCCTTCGGCGTCGTACTGGTACTGGGTCGTTTCCGCCCCCACTTGCAGGCGGGTCGGGCGGTTGCGGCTGTCGTACCCCAGGTGGATGACCAGCCCGTCGGGATTGGTGATCTGCAGCGGCTGGCCCGCGGCGTTGTAAGCATTGACCTTGGTGACCTGGCCCAAGGCGTTGGTCACGGTGTCGACCTGCCCGCGACAGCCAAGCGGGGCCGTGCCCGGACAGGCGGCATCAGGCGCGTAGAAGGCGGTGGTGGTGGTCTGCGCGAGGTCGGTGCGCGGTCCCGTCACGACCATCTGCAGCACGGCCCCGGGTACCGTGCTGGCGTAGTCGTAGCGTGTGGTGATCGTGCGGCTGAGATGGTGGGCGGCGTCGGTCTGCACTTGCCCGATGACGCGGCCGTGGTCGTCGTAGGTATACGCGGTGGTGAGGTCGCCTTCGGTGATGGTCTCGGGCAGACGAAAGGACGGATGCCAGGTGGCGCGGCTGGTGCGGGCCACGCTCGTACCGGGCGCATCGGTGCGCGTGAGCAGGAGGTTGCGGCTGCTGTCCCAGGCGAAGCGGGTGTTCTGGGCTGGGCTGGTGTCGCCGGGGGTGTCGGTGTAGCCACTGACATAACCATTGGCGTTGTAGACCACTTCCAGCGCACTGTCCGGGTTCTCGCAGCCGGGGCAGGGTGTGCGTACAAGGCGGTTGCGCTCCGCACCGCTGACCTCCGTGTGGCCCAGACGGATGGTCGCGCCGAGCGCGGTGGTCAACTCAGTCGCACCGGCGGTGTAGCGCAGCGACACGGCGTCGAGGCCGCCCTGTCGCGCCGCGTGGGTGGTGCGGCCGGTCTCGTCGTAGGCGAAGGTCTCGATGTCATCTTCGCTCGCGCCGCCGATGCCCCGCAGGCGGCCCAGGCGGCCCTCGCTGTAGCGGTAGCCGCGCGTCGTCGCGTCGGGGCGCGTCGTTGCGGTGAGACGATCCTCATCGTCATAGGCGTAGCGCTGGATCGCGCCGTCAGGGAACGTTGCGCGGAGGATGCGCCCTCGATCGTCGTAAGCAAAAGCGATCGTGCGCCCAAACGCATCGGTGATCTCGAGCGGGGCGCCCGGGCGCCCGGGTCCATTCCGCGTCACTGCTTGACCGTATGCGAGGCGGGATCGCAGCCCACTACGCTGTGTGATCTCCAGCAAACGACCTTGTGAGTCGTAGGTTTCGGCGCCATCGTCTTGCGTTGTCAGTGTCCAGCCAGCGAGGCGACCGCTGGGGTCGAGGTGGGCGCCCAGTCGTTCGACCACGTCGGCATCGCTCTCCCACGTTCCGTTGCGCAGTTCGAAGATCAGCACGCGTCCATCCGGGCGCAAGACTTTGACACTGTGCAGCGGAGGCATCGAATTGGTGAAAATAGCCCCGCCGTATGTGAAGCTCCATCCAACGCCGAACGGGCTGTGGTAGCTGGCGAGACCGAATCCGTACTGGTGCGCTGACCGCCCGGACCACGAGTTGTAGCTGCGCTGTAGCGAAAGGGCTCCGAGGCCGCCACCTCCCCAGTCGCTTTCCTGATGGAACAAATTCCCAGTCGCCGTGACGATCGGATCGCCGACAGCTGACCACGGCGCGAGGCATCCGCCGGCTTGTGGCACGCCTTGCTGTTTAGGGGGCGGGGCCGGGTTGAGCAAGGGGCCTTCGCAAAAGCCCGACGAACCCATGGAGGTTCCTGCGGGGCAGAGCCTTCTGGCATAGATGTGGTACGTGCGGACCGCCCCGTCCGGGAAAATGTAGCGCACGATCCCGTCGAGGTAACCGTCTGGCGAGGGCATCACGTAGTCGAGGAATGTTCCCGCGCCGCAGGGCAAGTCCTTGACGCGGGGGCGCCACTCCCCTGTGCACTCGCTGGAGTAGCGCGGTTCGGCTTCGGTGTATTCCCTGTTTGGGGGTGCTGCGCACGTCAGGGAGCCAGACGTTGCCAGTGCACAGGCCAATGCAAGTTTCACTGCGGATCGCGCCCCGTTTGGCTTCAGGGCTAGGGCCTGGCCACGGATCGTTGCGGCGGCTGAGTTCGCTGAAAGCATGGCGCAGGTCGACCTCCGGGCTCGGTTGGAGTGCAGGGGTGATGCTGCGTTCGACTCGCCACTGGCGCAAAAGTTTCAGCGGCGCGGGCCGCGACGATCCCCCTTCTGGCCGTCGGGCTGCTGCCGGCGTCGGCCCTCGGGTCACAAGTCGAGGCGTTCCCGCACGTTGATTCGGCGCCGATCGCTCCCGCGGGCACACGAACGACCGGACAGTCATTCGCGGGACTACTCAGCGGTGCCCGCGGCGCAGGCGCAGCAGCAGAGGCGCGTAGACCAGCGCGTTGCAGCCCAGCACCAGCGCGGCCAGCGCGAACTGCACCGGGCGCGTCAGTCCGTGGGGATAGATCAGCGCCAGCAGGTAGTGCTCGATGAATCCCCCGGAGTAGCCGGCCTGGCCGGCGCGCCGGCGCAGCAGGTTCTCCAGCCGGGTCAGCGGGCAGATGGCGCCGCTGAGCTCGACCCAGCAGCCCCACGCCGCCGCCGGCAGGTGCAGCAGCGCCAGCCGGCGGTCGCGCCAGGCCAGCAGGCCGCCGAGGACGACGAACACGATGAAGGCCAGGTGCAGCAGCAGCACCACGGTGGCGGCCAGGCTGTCGGTCATGCCGGAGGTTCCACGCTGGAGTCCAGGCGGAACACCGTGCCGCCGTCGAACGCGCCGCCGGTCGAGGTGCCACCCCACAACCTGCCGTCGGCAGCCAGCGCCAGCCCGCTCCTGGGGCGTGCGCCGTCGCGCAGCCGTGCGTCGCCGAAGGCGTGCAGCACCTCGATGGTATCGTCGCCGGGGTCGAATGCGTAGAGCGTGCCGGCGCCGTGCGCGCCGCCGGAGAAGCTGGCTGCGTACAGGCGCCCGTCGCTGCCTTCGACCGGAACGCCCCGCGGATCGGCCGGGGCGGGGGCCTCGGCGCCGAAGCGATGGCGCTCGCGCAGCACGCCGTCGCTGCCCAGGCTGTACAGCACGCCGGGGTGTTCGCTCGACTGGGCCACTCCGTACAGCACGCCGTCGCGCGCGCGCAGCAGGCCGTGCTGCGGGGCAGGCCAGGCGGCGGGCATCGATGCCACGCTCCAGCTCAGGCGCAGCCTCGGGTCGCAGCAGAACACCCCGCCGCGTCCCCCGCCGCCGCCTTCGGTCGCGGTGCCGTAGAGCATGCCGGCGTCGTCCTCGACCAGCGCGCCCCGGGGGCGCGACAGAGCGCCGCCGGCGTCGTCCAGGTCCGCGGTGCTCACGCTCGATCCATTGTCCATCGCGAGCGCGGCCTGGGGGTCGACAAAGCCGTGCAACACCCGCAGCGCGCCGTCGGTGGTGATGCGGTAGACCGTGCCACCGCCACCCGGTCCGCCGCTCGCGGTGGTGCCGTACAGCGCGCCGTCGCGCCCGAGCAGCAGCGGCGAACTCGGCTCGGTTCCGGCATGCGGATCGGCGCCGAAGCTGTGCAGCGACCGCCAGGCCCAGTTCGAGCCCTGGCGCCGCACCTGGAACACCGAGCCCTGGCCGTACAGCCCGCCGCTGCTCGTGACGCCGTACAGGTTGCCGTCGCGCGCCAGGGTCATCGCGTAGGGCACGCGGTCGCCCGCCTGGTCGTCGAACGCGTGCACCACCGACTCGCTGCCGTCGGCGGCCACGCGCAGCACCGCGCCCTGGCGCCACGGGCCGCCGTGCGCGGACACCGCCATCATGCTGCCGTCTCCTGCCTGCACGAACGGGCTCAGCCAGTCGGCGGCGTCCGCGGCGTCCCCCAGCGAATGCACGGTGCGCAGCCCGGCGCGCCCGCAGCGCACCCGCACGCCCAGGAAATCCCCGCCGGGCAGTCCGCTGCCGAAGGACACCCGGCAGGTCTGCGCGGGAGGGTGGGTGGCCACCTCCACGTCGAAGCCCTCGCCCTCGGCGACGCGACGGCCGAAGACAAAGGGCCCCGGCGCCCGCAGTTCGAGCGGGTCGTCCTGGTTGTTGAGCAGCTTCAAGGCGCCGCGCAAACCGGTGACGGTGCCGCCGATGCGGTAGCCCGTGACCCTGTCGGGGCGCCTGGCGTGGTCCGGATCGAAGGCCTGGCCTCCGGAATGGCCGCCGCATGCGCTGAGCACGCACAGCGGCACGCACAGCAGCGCGCGAAGCAGCCAGCGGCCGACTCGGCGCGCTGCGCTGCCGGCCGCCATCTCGGGGGCCCGAGCGAGGGCGAAGCCACGCGCGGCGCGCGGCGGGGCACATGACACGATGGGCATGACGGGCATGGACTCGGCCCTCCTTGCAGGAATCCCGGGGATCGGCATGGACACATCTGAATGCGATGCGAAACAAATGGCAAGACCTGCGCGCGACGGTTCACGGCCGATTCAGGCTGCGCTGTCGCGGCGCTCGCCCTGGCCCGCACGGGGAGGTCGCGTCCTGCTCGGCGCGCCCGGGCGCGGCCTATCGATTCGGCAAGCATCCTGCGACTCCGACCCAACGCCCGGGTCCACCCGCAGGTCCCTGGGTCGGGCCCTGAGCGGCGAGCCGGATGCGATGGCCCTTGCAGCGATCCGCGGGCCGTCCTGTCTGGGCCGACAGCGGGTATTGGATGAGCCTGTGCGGCTGCGCCCGCGGCAAGACGCCATCATCACCTCGGCAGGTGCATGGATGTCGCATTCGGCAGCCCAGGATATACGTCAGTGACGTATGATCGGGGCGATGCACACCGTCGTCGAGACCCCGCTCTTCGGTGCCGACGCCAAGTCGATCTGGACCGAGGACGAGCGTGGCGAGTTCTGCGCGTGGCTTGCCGCGAACCCGTTGGCAGGCGACGTGATCCCGGGTTCGGGCGGATGTCGCAAGCTGCGCTGGAGCCGCTCGGGAACGGGCAAGCGCGGTGGAGTTCGTGTGATTTACTACAACCGGCTGGAAAGCGGAGTGATCTTCCTTCTGGTCATCTATGCGAAGGCCGTGCGCGGCACCATTCCCGCCAACATCCTCAAGGCCATCAAGGAGGAAATCGACCATGTCCAAGCGTGAGGTCATGACCGGCGAGGAGCTCGGGCACAAGCTGCTCGAATCGGTCAAGCAGATGCGAGCCGGGCAGGGTGCCGTCGTGCATTCGCCGGTTGCCCAGGCGCGAGCTGCCTCGGGGCTCTCGCAGTCGAAATTCGCCGCACTCATGGGGGTATCGGTGCGCACGCTCCAGGAGTGGGAGCAGGGGCGACGCAAGCCGTCCGGTGCGGCGCAAACGTTGATGATTGTTGCGACGCGTCACCCAGAGATCTTGCGGGAACTGGCGGCTTGAGTGCAGCGGGGCGCGCTGGCGTTGCTCGGGGCGAGGCAACCACGCCACCTGTCGACGCCAGAAGGCGCTCATCGCAGGAGGATTCGGGGATTGCCATCTGTGGCGCGTCGACCGGCAGGTCCACGTCGCTGCGCTCGGTGTCTACTCCGCGCGCGATGAGCCGAACCCCCGACGCGCTGCGCCGTGCCCAACACGGCCTTGCGCTTGCGGCGATCCACGTTGGCTCGCCCGCCGGCGTCGTCGAAGCTCGTGCCCGTGGGCCAGTATGCGACAAGGCGACGATGGCCGGGATCAGGGCGCGCTTCATCACCGCCGCCGACCTGATGCCACGACTGGGCACCGCTCGGGAGCAAAGCCGGCGCGCGGTCCGCAGAACGCTCAGGGCGTGAGCGCGCGGTAGCTGGTGACCTCGTTGCCGAACCAGGATCGCTGGTCGCCGACGAGCACGTACCGGCCGACGCCCAGGGTGCGCGCCGCAGCCGCCGATACGCAGAAGTGCTGCAGGCGCGACGCGGCTCCCGGTCGCTCGACGCGCAGTCCGTTGCAGCGGGTGAAGCGGCTTTCGTGCAGGTAGGTTCCGGTGATCAGGTACCGGCGGTAGCTCAGCGTGCCGAACACCGTGTTGCCGAAGGAGTCGACGAAGAAGGCGACCGCCACGACGCACAGCAGCGCGGTCACGAAGGCGCGCGTCCAGGCGGCGCCACCCTCGTAGACCTTGTAGTCGCCGCCCCACGCGCCGCGCGGGCGGTACACGCAGCCCAGGATGCTGCCGCGGATTCGCAGGGTCAGCCAGAGTGTCGCCGCTGCGGCCGGCAGCGCGCAGCCCAGCAGGTACGCGTGGCTGGGCTGGAAATTGCGGTGGGTGAAATACATCGCCATGATGACGGCGAAGCACGCCACCGGCAGGACCTGGACATAGGTGGGAACGCTGCGCTCTTCCATGATGCGTGGGCGGGTCGTCGTGGGTGGCGGAGCCTTCGGGCCATGCGAAGGTCTCGTTCCGGAAAAAGCGGGACAACTTCCCGCGAATTCTCATAGTATTCTTAACAAATTCCAACAATAAGCGATTCGACCGGTTGAATATCAGGGTTTGCGCATGGATTCGCGCGCTGCCTGCGGGCGCTGCCGGACCGCGCTCCCCGCCCGCGCGCAGCCATGCTGACCGACATCCACCTCGTCTCCGATTCCCCCGCCGAAGCGCGCTCCCTGAGTGAACAGGCGCTCGCGCTGATCGACAGGTTGCAGGCGCCGCGAGGCCCTGTGCAGTACGTCGTCGCCTACGTGCTGCTGAGCCGCCTGAACGCCCAGCTCTCCCAGGCCTTCGAGCCTCACCTGCGGCAGGACACCGCGCCACCGGTCAAGGTCTGGCACGCCCTGTTCGACTCGCACATCGGAGGCTGCGGCGCGCAGATGCCCGAGAGCGTCGGCGAGGCGCTCAAGGGCCTTCTCGCGTCGGTGGTCGAACATGTCGCCGAGGCCGGACGCAACAGCGACGTGTTCGGTGCCGAGGTACGCCATGCGATGGCGGGGCTCGACCAGCCCGGGGACCTGGGCGCCGACGCCGTGCTCGAGGTCGCGCGGCGACTGCTCGCCGCCGGGGAGTCGGCGCGCGAGCGGGCCGACAGGCTGCAGGCGCAATTGCAGGCCTCGGTGGCCGACGCCCAGCGGCTGCGCAAGGAACTCGACGAGCAGAGGCACGCGGTGATGCACGACCCGCTGACCGGCCTGCTCAACCGGCGCGGCATGGCCGCGCGCATGCAAGCCCTGATGCAGGCCGGGGCCGATGCGGCCTTCGCGCTGCTGATGATCGACATCGACCATTTCAAGCAGTTCAACGACAGCTTCGGCCATGCGGTCGGCGACGCGGTGATCCGCAATGTGGCGCAGGCCATCCGCGCCTGCCTGCGGGACATCGACCATGCGGTGCGGTACGGGGGCGAGGAATTCCTGGTGATCCTGCCCGAGACCTTGCAGCACGGCGCGCTGGCGACGGCCGAGGCGATCCGCTCCAAGGTCAGCGGCCTGCGGCTGGTGCGCCGCCGCGACAACCTGACGCTGCCGTCGTTCTCGGTGTCGGTGGGCGTGGCCGCCGGGCGGCAGGGCGAGGACAGCGAAACCCTGCTGCAGCGCGCCGACGCCGCGCTCTACCAGGCCAAGCAGTCCGGGCGCAACCGGGTGGCGCACGCCTGAGCGCCGGCCGGGCGCGCCGGCGCCTGCACCGGCGCGCGCCTGGCGCAGCGCGCCGCCGCCTGCACCGGCGCGCGCCTGGCGCGGCGCGCCGCCGCTACACCGCGCGCGCCTGGCGCAGCGCTTCGATGTCGGCGTCGCTGCGGCCGAGTTCGCGCAGGATCGCCCGGGTGTGCTGCCCGAGCCGGGGAATCGC
>JAJZVU010000002.1 GCA_021845505.1 Pseudomonadota bacterium
TGGCGCTGGCCGCGTGGGCCTGGCTGGCCGCGGCGCTCGCCGGCGCGGCGGCCGCCGCCGTGCTGGCCACCGCGGCGAGCGGGGCGGCCGCCGGCGCCGAGGCCTGGAGCGCCGACTCCGGCGCCGACGCGCCATGGCCGGCGCCCGGCTGCAGCGCACGCGCCGCGGCGCTGGCGCTGGCCGCCAGCCTGGCCAGCGCGGCCACGTCGGCGCGCGCCTGGGCCAGCTTTTCGGCCAGCGACTGGGCGGCCTTCTGGGCGGCCAGCCAGTTGGCCTGGCCGCCCTGTCCGGGCGCGGCGACCCCGGCCTGGCTGAGCCGCAGCCTCGACTGGGGCGCCGAGGCGACCTGCTCCGGCTCGGCCACCCGGGCCTGCACCTTCCCGTGCATGCTGCGCGACGGACCCTGCTGGCGAGTCGGGCCGGCTTCGGCCAGGCGTCGCCGATAGGCGCCGAAGTCGGCGCTGTGGGCCACGATCAGCTCATGCGCCTGGCTTTCGCTGAGCCGGTCGGCTTGCTGCGCCGACGGCACCTTGAGCACCGCGCCGGCCAGCAGGCGGTTGACATTGCCATCGACAAAAGCGCCGGGGTTGGCGCTGTACAGCGCGGCCAGCATCTGGTCGAGCGAGACCTGGCCGCCGGCGTAGGAGCGGGCGATCGAATACAGGGTGTCGCCGCGCTGCACCGTATAGCTGTGGCCGCCGGCGGCGCCCGCCGGCGCCGGCAGGCTGCGCTGCACCGCCTGCGCCATCGGCGAGCGCTCGAGCGGCGCGATCGGCGCGACCCCGGCCTCGTGGAACCCCGGCGGGTCGAGCAGCAGGGTGTAGTTGCGTGTGATCTCCCCGCTCGGCCAGTAGGCGCGCACCAGCAGGTCGACGAAGGCCTCGCGCGCCGGGCGCACGCCGCTCAGGTGCAGGTACGGGTGCCCGCTGGCATCGTGCTGCAGGGTCAGCGTGGCCCCGTCCAGCGCGGTGCTGTAGCTCAGGTGACGCGCCTGGTAGAGCGATCCCGGGGCGATGCCGACCTTGAGCGACTGCGCGTCGTTGGCGCTGATCTGGGTGATCTGGATGTTCGCGCTCAGCGGCTGGCCGAGCGCGGACAACACCACGACCTGCCCGAGTCCGAAGGCCCCGGCGACCGGCACGGCTCCCGGCAAGGCCGCCAGACAAGCCACCCCCACTGCTTGACGCCATTTGGACACGTTGCTTCCCCTGATCTGCATGGTTGCCCGGCTTGCGTGTGCAATGGCAGGCTCATCCAAGGCTTGCATGCACGCTCCCATCCCCTTGATTCCTTGAGGCCTTGAAGGGGTTACGCATGCGATAGTAACCAATCGCCCCCGGGAAACAGGCAGGAACGGGCGTCGGCGACCGCCCGGGCGTGGCGCGCGCGCAAAGCCGGCGCCCCGCGCGCGGCCTCCATCAGGCCTGCAGCACGATGCGCAGCATGCGGCGCAGCGGCTCGGCGGCGCCCCACAGCAACTGGTCGCCGACGGTGAAGGCGCTCAGGTACTGCGGCCCCATCGCCAGCTTGCGCAGCCTGCCCACCGGGATCGACAGCGTGCCGCTGACCGCCACGGGGCTGAGTTCGCGGATGCTCGCCTCGCGGGTGTTGGGCACCACCTTCACCCATTCGTTGTCGGCGGCGATCAAGGCCTCGATCTCGGTCAGCGCAAGGTCGCGCTTGAGCTTGAAGGTCAGCGCCTGGCTGTGGCAGCGCATCGTTCCGATGCGCACGCACAGGCCGTCGACCGGCACCGCCTGGGCATGGCCGAGGATCTTGTTGGCTTCGGCGCCGCCCTTCCACTCCTCGCGCGACACCCCGTTTCCCAGGTCCTTGTCGATCCACGGGATCAGGCTGCCGCCCAGCGGAACCTCGAAATGGCGCGTGTCCTCGGGCGGCAGCGCGCGCTGCACCTCGATCACCCGGCGATCGATGTCCAGGATGGCCGAGGCCGGATCGTCGAGCAGCGGGCGCACCGCGCCGTGCAGGGTGCCGAACTGGCTCAGCAGTTCGCGCATGTGCTGCGCCCCCCCGCCCGATGCGGCCTGGTAGGTCATGCTGGTCATCCATTCCACCAGGCCGGCCTTGAACAGCGCCCCCACCCCCATCAGCATGCAACTGACGGTGCAATTGCCGCCGATCCAGTTGCGGCCGCCGCGCGCCAGCGCGGCGTCGATCAGCGGGCGGTTCACCGGATCGAGGACGATCACCGCGTCCTCGCGCATGCGCAGGGTCGACGCGGCGTCGATCCAGTGCCCGGACCAGCCGGTCGCGCGCAGCCGGTCGAACACCGCGCCGGTGTAGTCGCCGCCCTGCGCGGTGACCACGATGTCGCACGAGCGCAGCGCGTCCAGGTCATGCGCGTCGTGCAGCGCCGATCCGTCGGGCGCCTTGCCCCCGGCATTGCTGGTGGAGAAATACACCGCCTCGACCAGGTCGAGATCCCCCTCGGCGCGCATGCGCTGCATGAGCACCGAGCCCACCATTCCCCGCCAGCCCACCAGGCCGACCCGTTGCTTGGCCATGTTCCCGTGCCTTCCGTGTGCGTTCCCGATCGGCCGCGCGGCCGATCAACCCAGCGCCGCGACCACCGCGTCGCCCATTTGCGCAGTGCCCACGCTGCGCGTGCCCGGCTCGGCGATGTCGGCGGTGCGCAGGCCCTGCTGCAGCACCTTGCGCACCGCCTGCTCGACCTGCAGCGCCGCCTCGGGCTGGCCCAGCGAGTAGCGCAGCATCATCGCCGCGCTGAGGATGGTCGCCAGCGGGTTGGCCAGGCCGCGCCCGGCGATGTCGGGGGCCGAGCCGTGCGAGGGCTCGTACAGCCCGCGCCCGCCCTCGCCCAGCGAGGCCGACGGCAGCATGCCGATCGAGCCGGTGAGCATCGCCGCCTCGTCGGACAGGATGTCGCCGAACATGTTGCCGGTGACGACCACGTCGAACTTCTTCGGCGCCCGCACCAGTTGCATCGCCGCGTTGTCCACGTACATGTGCTCGAGCTCGATGTCGGGGTACTGCCGGTGCACCTCGCCGACCACGTCCTTCCAGAACTGGAAGGTCTCGAGCACGTTGGCCTTGTCGACGCTGGTCACCCGGCCCGCATGCCCGGCCGCCTTGCGCTTGCGCGCCGCCTGGAACGCCACGTGGGCGATGCGCTCGATCTCGGGTCGGCTGTAGCGCATGGTGTCGAAGGCCTCCGGCTGGCCCGCGAAGGCGCCGTCGGGGGCGTCGCGCCGGCCGCGGGGCTGGCCGAAGTAGATGTCGCCGGTCAACTCCCGCACGATGAGGATGTCCAGACCCGAAACGACCTCGGGTTTCAGCGACGACGCCTGCGCGAGTTCGGGATAGAGGATCGCCGGGCGCAGGTTCGCGAACAGCCCGAGGTTCCTGCGCAGCCCCAGGATCGCCTGCTCGGGCCGCAGCGCTCGCTCCAGCGCATCGAAGCGCGGGTCGCCGACGGCGCCGAACAGCACCGCGTCGGCCTTGGCGGCCAGCTCCAGCGTGGCCGGCGGCAGCGGATGGCCGTGGCGCTCGTAGGCGGTGCCGCCGACGTCGGCGAAGGCGAACTCCATCTGAAGGCCGCGCGCGCGCAGCCGCTCGAGCACGCGCATGGCCTGCTCGATGATCTCGGGGCCGATCCCGTCGCCGGGCAGGACTGCAATGTTCATGGCTCGAAAGGCAGCAAGGGACGGTTCAGGGGGTGTTCACAGGATGCGATGCGCCAGCCAGGGCATGCGGGCAATGCGCTCGGCCTCGTAGGCTCGCACCTTGTCGGACTTGCGCAGCGTCAGGCCGATTTCGTCGAGCCCGCCGACCAGGCAGTTCTTGCGGAATTCGGTGATCTCGAAGGGCAACTCGCTGCCGTCGGGCTTGACCACGCGCTGGCGCGGCAGGTCGACGCTCAGCGTGTAGCCGACGAAGCCGGCGACCTCGTCGAACAGCCGCGCCACCTCGTGCTCGGGCAGCACGATGGGCAGCAGTCCGGTCTTGAAGCAGTTGTTGTAGAAGATGTCGGCGAACGACGGCGCGATCAGCGCGCGGATTCCCCACTGCTCGATCGCCCACGGCGCGTGCTCGCGCGAGGAGCCGCAGCCGAAGTTCTTGCGCGCCAGCATGATGCTGGCCCCCTGGTAGCGCGGCTGGTTGAGCACGAAGTCGGGGTTGGGCCGGCGCGACGCCGGGTCCTGCCCCGGCTCGCCGTGGTCGAGGTAGCGCCACTCGTCGAACAGGTTCGGGCCGAAGCCGGTGCGCCGGATCGACTTGAGGAACTGCTTGGGGATGATCGCGTCGGTGTCGACGTTCTCCCGATCGATCGGCACCACCACGCCCTTGTGCACGGTGAAGGCTTGCATGACGGTTCCTTTCAGAGCGCGCGCACGTCGACGAAATGGCCGGCGACCGCGGCCGCCGCGGCCATCGCCGGGCTCAGCAGGTGGGTGCGCCCGCCCTGCCCCTGGCGACCCTCGAAATTGCGGTTCGAGGTCGAGGCGCAGCGTTCGCCCGGCTCCAGGCGGTCGGCGTTCATCGCCAGACACATCGAGCACCCCGGTTCGCGCCACTCGAAGCCGGCGGCGCGGAAGATCCGGTCCAGGCCCTCGCGCTCGGCCTGCGCCTTGACCAGCCCCGAGCCGGGCACCGCCAGCGCCAGCCGCACGTTGGAGGCGATGCGCTTGCCGGCCAGCACGCGCGCGGCGTCGCGCAGGTCCTCGATGCGCGAGTTGGTGCAGGAGCCGATGAACACCTTGTCGATGCGGATGTCGGCCATCGGCTTGCCCGGCTGCAGGTTCATGTACTCGAGCGCGCGCTCCATGGCCGAGCGCTTGACCGGATCGGTCTGCTTGTCCGGATCGGGAACCCGCTCGTCGATGGCCACGACCATCTCGGGCGAGGTGCCCCAGGTCACCTGCGGGCGGATGCGCGAGGCGTCGATGTCCACGCGCACATCGAAGCGGGCGTCGGGGTCGGAATGCAGGCCGCGCCAGTAGCCCTGCGCCTGCTGCCATTCGACGCCCTGCGGCGCGAACGGCCGGCCCTGGATGTAGCGCAGCGTGGTCTCGTCGACCGCCACCAGCCCGGCGCGCGCGCCGGCCTCGATGGCCATGTTGCACAGGGTCATGCGGCCTTCCATGCTCAGCGCGCGCACCGCCGGGCCGGCGAACTCGATGGTGCTGCCGGTGCCGCCGGCGGTGCCGATGCTGCCGATCACGGCCAGCGCCAGGTCCTTGGCGGTGCAACCGGGCTGCAGGCCGCCGGAGGCCCACACCAGCATGTTCTTCATCTTGCGCGCCAGCAGGGTCTGCGTGGCCAGCACATGCTCGACCTCGCTGGTGCCGATGCCGAAGGCCAGCGCGCCGAAGGCACCGTGGGTGCTGGTGTGCGAGTCCCCGCACACCACCGTCATGCCCGGCAGGGTCGCGCCCTGCTCGGGACCGATGACGTGCACGATGCCCTGGCGGCGGTCGTTCATCTTGAACTGGGTGATGCCGCTGGCGTCGCAGTTGCGGTCCAGCGTGTCCACCTGCAGCCGCGACACCGGGTCGGCGATGCCCTGCGCGCGGTCGGTGGTCGGCACGTTGTGGTCGGACACCGCCAGGTTGGCGCTGATGCGCCAGACCTTGCGCCCGGCCAGCTGCAGCCCCTCGAAGGCCTGCGGGCTGGTGACCTCGTGCACCAGGTGGCGGTCGATGTACAGGAGCGCGGTGCCGTCGGGTTCGACGTCCACCACATGCTCGTCCCAGAGTTTGTCGTAGAGGGTGCGTGCCATCGAGGTCGGGCCGGCTGGCGGCCGGCAAAGGCAAAAAGGGCCCGCCGCGCCATCGAGGCGCGGCAGCAGCCCTGGATTTTAAGGGGATGCCGCGCTGCGCGGCGCCCCCGCCTCAGCCGCGCTGGGCCAGCGGCAGCACCTTGCGCGTGGGCGCGCCGGTGAACAGCTGGCGCGGCCGCCCGATCTTGTATTCGGGATCGGAGATCATCTCGTTGAGCTGGGCGATCCAGCCGACCGTGCGCGCCAGCGCGAAGATCGCGGTGAACAGCGACACCGGCACGCCGATGGCCTTCTGCACGATCCCCGAGTAGAAGTCGACGTTCGGGTAGAGCTTGCGCTGGATGAAGTAGTCGTCCTCGAGGGCGATCTTCTCCAGGGTCATCGCCAGCTTGAACAGCGGGTCGCCGTGCAGGCCCAGCGCGTCGAGCACCTCGTGGCAGGTCTCGCGCATCAGCTTGGCGCGCGGATCGTAGTTCTTGTAGACGCGGTGGCCGAAGCCCATCAGGCGCACCGAGGAGTTCTTGTCCTTGACCTGCTCGATGAACTCGCCGATCTTGGCCACGCCACCCGAGGCCTGGATGTCGTAGAGCATGTTCAGGCAGGCCTCGTTGGCGCCGCCGTGCGCCGGGCCCCACAGGCAGGCCACCCCGGCGGCGATCGCGGCGAAGGGGTTGGTGCCGCTGGACGCGCAAAGCCGGACGGTGGAGGTCGAGGCGTTCTGCTCGTGGTCGGCGTGCAGGATGAAAATGCGGTCCAGCGCCCGCTCGATGACCGGGTTCGGAGCGTATTCCTCGCAGGGCGTGGCCCACATCATCCGCATGAAGTTGCCCGCGTAGCTCAGGTCGTTGCGCGGGTACATGTAAGGCTGGCCCATGTTGTACTTGTAGGCCATCGCCACCAGCGTGGGCATCTTGGCGATCAGGCGGATCGCCGAGATGTCGCGCTGCGCCTCGTCGTGCAGGTTGATCGAGTCGGGATAGAACGCCGACATCGCGCCGACCAGCCCGGTGAGCACCGCCATCGGATGGGCGTCGCGGCGGAAGCCGCGCAGGAAGAACTGCATCTGCTCGTTGACCATCGTGTGCTGGGTCACGCGGTGCACGAAGTCGGCCTTCTGCGCGGCGTCGGGCAGCTCGCCGTAGAGGATCAGATAGCAGGTCTCCATGTAGTCGCACTCGACGGCCAGCTGCTCGATCGGGTAGCCGCGGTACAGCAGTTCGCCCTTGTCGCCGTCGATGTAGGTGATCGCCGAGCTGCACGAAGCGGTCGACAGGAAGCCCGGGTCGTAGGTGAACTTGCCGGTCTGGCCGTACAGCTTGCGGATGTCGATCACGTCCGGACCGACGGTGCCCTTGTGGATCGGCAGATCGATGGCCGGAGAACCGTCGGAAAAGGACAGCGTGGCTTTGACTTCGGAAGGCTTCATCGTGGACTCCGGAGGGAAAGGATCGTGCGGTACGGCCGGTGGTCAGTCGGCGCGCAGCAGGTCGAGCAGGCCCAGGCGCTGCGCCGCCCGTGCCTGCGCGGGCGGCTCGATGTGGCCGAGCAGCAGCGCCAGCAGGGTCTGGTCGTCGATGTCGAGCAACTCGCCGAGCGCGGCGACCTGCGCCGGCTGCAGCGAATCGCCGTGGCGTGCAAAGAAGCGTGTGAACAGCAGGTCGTTCTCCAGCAAGCCGCGGCGCGCGCGCCAGCGCAGCCGCCGCAGCGCGGCGGCGTCGTCGGTCGGCACGTCGGCGGGCTGCATGGCCATCGCCGATCAGACCGCCCGCCGCAGCATCAGGTCCTTGATGCTGCCGATGGCGCGCGTCGGGTTCAGCTCCTTGGGGCAGACGTCGACGCAGTTCATGATGGTGCGGCAGCGGAACAGGCGATAGGGATCCTCCAGGTCGTCCAGTCGCGCGCCGGTGGCCTCGTCGCGGCTGTCGGCGATGAAGCGATAGGCCTGCAGCAACCCGGCCGGGCCGACGAACTTGTCGGGGTTCCACCAGAAGCTCGGGCACGAGGTCGAGCAGCTCGCGCACAGGATGCATTCGTACAGGCCGTCGAGCACCTCGCGCTGCTCGGGGCTCTGCAGCCGCTCCTTCTCCGGCGGCGGGGTGTCGTTGATCAGGTACGGCTTGACCGAGTGGTACTGCTTGAAGAACTGGGTCATGTCGACGATCAGGTCGCGGATCACCGGCAGTCCGGGCAGCGGCTTGAGCACCACCGGCTCCTTCAGCGTGAGCAGGTTGGTGGTGCAGGTCAGGCCGTTCTTGCCGTTGATGTTCATGCCGTCCGATCCGCACACCCCCTCGCGGCAGGAGCGGCGGAAGGCCAGCGTCTCGTCGACGTCGGCCTTGATGCGCATCAGCGCGTCGAGCAGCATCTTGTCGTTGTGCTGCAACTCGACCTCGTAGTCCTTCATGTACGGCCGCTCGTCCCGGTCGGGGTCGTAGCGGTAGATCGAAAACTTCATTCTGCGGGTCATCGTCGCCTCTCAGAAGGTGCGAGCCTTGGGCTGGAAGGTGTCCACGCTCAGCGGCTTCATCTGCACCGCGCGGTACGCCAGCCGGCTGCCGTCGCGGAACCACAGGGTGTGCTTGAGCCAGTTCGCGTCGTCGCGCTCCGGATGGTCGCGATGCGAATGCGCGCCGCGGCTTTCCTGGCGTGCCTCGGCCGAGACCATGGTCGCCTTGGCGGTCTCGATCAGGTTCTCGACCTCCAGCGCCTCGACGCGGGCGGTGTTGAACACCTTCGACTTGTCCTTCAGGTGGATCGAGTGCACCCGCTTCTCGATTTCGGCGATCTGCGCGACCCCTTCGTGCATCAGGTCCGAGGTGCGGAACACCCCGCAATGCTTCTGCATGGTCGTGCGGATGGCCTGCGCCACGTCCTGGATCGCCTCGCCGCTGCTCGACGACTCCAGGCGCGCCAGGCGCGCCAGCGGCGCGTCGGCGCAGTCGCGCGGGAGTTCCCGGTGCGGCGCGCGCACGACTTCGCTGTCGGCGATGTGGCGCCCCGCCGAACGCCCGAACACCACCAGGTCGAGCAGGGAGTTGGTGCCCAGGCGGTTGGCGCCGTGCACGCTGACGCAGGAGCACTCGCCGATGGCGTACAGGCCGTGGACCACCTGCTCGCCGCCGTCGGAGCCGACCGTCAGCACCTGGCTGTGAATGTTCGTCGGGATGCCGCCCATCTGGTAATGGATCGTCGGCACCACGGGGATCGGCTCCTTGGTGCAGTCGACGTTGGCGAACTTGCGCGCGATCTCGGCGATCGACGGCAGGCGCTTGTGGATGGTCTCGGCGCCCAGGTGGTCGAGCTTGAGCAGCACGTGGTCCTTGTGCGGCCCCACGCCACGGCCTTCCTTGATCTCCTGGTCCATCGCGCGGGACACGAAGTCGCGCGGCGCCAGGTCCTTGTAGGTCGGCGCGTAGCGCTCCATGAAGCGCTCGCCCTCGGAGTTCAGCAGGATGCCTCCCTCGCCGCGGACGCCCTCGGTGATCAGCACCCCGGCGCCGGCCACCCCGGTGGGGTGGAACTGCCAGAACTCCATGTCCTGCAGCGGAATGCCGGCGCGCGCGGCCATGCCGATGCCGTCGCCGGTATTGATGTAGGCGTTGGTCGAGGCTGCGAAGATGCGCCCGGCGCCGCCGGTGGCCAGCACCGTGGCCTTGGCCTGCAGCACGCTGACCTCGCCGGTCTCCATGTCCATCGCCACCACGCCCAGCACGTCGCCGTCGCTGCCGCGGATCAGGTCCAGCGCCATCCACTCGACGAAAAAGCGCGTGCGCGCCGCGACGTTCTGCTGGTACAGGGTGTGCAGCAGCGCATGACCGGTGCGGTCGGCCGCAGCGCAGGCGCGCTGCACCGGCTTCTCGCCCAGGTTGGCCGTGTGGCCGCCGAAGGGTCGCTGGTAGATGGTCCCGTCGGGATTGCGGTCGAAGGGCATTCCCATGTGCTCGAGCTCGTACACGGCGCTCGGCGCCTCGCGGCACATGAACTCGATCGCGTCCTGGTCACCCAGGTAATCCGACCCCTTGACGGTGTCGAACATGTGCCAGTACCAGTTGTCCTCGCTCATGTTGCCCAGCGAGGCGGAAATTCCGCCCTGCGCGGCGACGGTGTGCGAGCGCGTCGGGAACACCTTGGACAGCACCGCCACGTCCAGGCCGGCGCGCGCCAGCTGCAGCGCGCAGCGCAGGCCGGAGCCGCCGGCGCCGACGACGACGACGTCGAATTTGCGTTGGTTCGGTTGCACGGATCAAACCCTCCACAGGACCTGCACCGCTCCGCCGATGCAGGCGAGCAGCCAGACGATGGTCAGCACCTGCAGGCTCAGGCGCAGCCCGACCGGCTTGACGTAGTCCATCCAGATGTCGCGCACGCCGACCCAGACGTGGAACAGCAGCGCGAGAAAGGCGACCAGGCTGAACAGCTTCATCGCCTGGTTGGCGAACAGCGCCTGCCAGCGCGCGTAGTCGAGCGTGCCCGGCCACAACGCGAAGCCCAGCATGAACAGGGTGAACGCGGCCAGCACCACCGCGGTGACCCTCTGCGCCAGCCAGTCGCGCAGCCCGTAGCGGGCGCCGACGACCAGGCGATGCGAACCGTAATCGATTGCAGGCATGTCAGGCTCCGGAAAAGAGGTAGACCGCGAAGGCCGCCGTGGCCAGCAGCGAAACCACCAGCACCGAGACCGCGCTGCGGCGGCCTGCTTCCTTGGACACCATGCGCGGGCAGATGTCGGAGGCCAGGTGGCGCAGCCCCGCGCACAGGTGGTGCGCGAGGCCCCAGAACAGCACCAGCGCGACCACGCGCATCGGCCACGACCCCAGCACGCCGGCCACCTCGGCGAAGCCCTGCGCCGAGCTCAGGCTGAGGTGGAACGCCCACAGCACCAGCGGCAGCAGCACGAACATCAGCGCGCCGCTGATGCGGTGCAGGATCGACACGGTCGCAGCCAGCGGCATGCGATAACTCAGGATGTCCCCGATTCCGATGTTGCGGAACTCGGGCCTTGCGGTCTTCTGGACGGGTGGCATGTTGGTGGCCTCGCTTGCAGGTTACCGTGCGAGTTTATTGCGTGGAATCGATGGCGGCATGACCGATCGCGGCGTCGGCGCCGGTTGCGCCGGGCGCCCGGCTCAACTCAGTTCGTTGCGGTAGTAGTGATGCGCGGTGGAATACAGGCCGCGGCGCAGCTCGACCGGCTGGTCGCCGTAGCTGAAGGACAGGCGCTCCACCGACAGCAGCGCCTGCCCGACCGGCACTCGCAACAGCTCGGCCTCGTGGGGCGTGGCGTTGACGGCGCGGATCTTTTCCTCGGCGCGCACCATGCGCGTGCCGAATTCGGATTCGAACATGGCGTACAGCGGGCCGCGATAGCGCTCCAGGCGCTCGGCGGTCAGGCCGCGGAACGGTCCGGCGGGCAGGTAGATGTCCTCGTACACCACCGGCTCGCCGGCGATGCGCAGGATGCGCCGGATCTGCAGCACCATGTCGGCCGCGCGGATCCCGAGCAGCCTGACCACGTCGGCGGCGGCGCGCACGCGGTGGCACTCCAGGAAGTCGCGCTCCATGCGCAGGCCCTGCGCGCTCTCGGTGTCGGGAACCAGTCGCAGGAAGCGGAACTTGACCTGCGCCTCGTGGTGGGTGGACACGAAGGTTCCGCGGCCCTGCCTGCGGATCAGCAGGTTTTCCGCGGCCAGTTCGTCGATGGCCTTGCGCACCGTGCCCTGGCTGACGCCGAAACGCGAAGCCAGCTCGGCCTCGCTGGGGATCAGGTCGCCCGGCTTCCACTCCCCTTCCTGCAACGCCCGCGTCAGCAGCGCCTTGATCTGCTGGTACAGCGGGCTGAACACCGGGGCCGCGGCGGCTCCGGGTGCGCTGGACGAGGCAGGTACGGACGTTGCCATGCGCTGCATTGCAGCACAGGCGCCGAACCTTGTCCAGCATGTCCTAATAGATGTCTTATATAAGACATAAGTGCGTTGACGCGCCCCGATGCGCCGCCTACACTGCGCAGTGCAATGCAGCATGGCGCTTCGCATGGCCCCTCGGGCTCGCGCGCGGCGACCTGCCGACGACGACTCGCCCGCACCCGGTCACGCCCCGCCACCAGCGGTTCGCGCCGGGTTCCCCACGGTCCCCTTCGGAGTTCACCATGACCAAAGCCCCCATGCGCGTAGCCGTGACCGGCGCCGCCGGCCAGATCGGCTACGCCCTGCTGTTCCGCATCGCCTCCGGCGAAATGCTCGGCAAGGACCAGCCGGTGATCCTGCAGCTTCTGGAAATCCCCGATGAAAAGGCCCAGAAGGCGCTCAAAGGGGTGATGATGGAGCTGGAAGACTGCGCGTTTCCGCTGCTCGCGGGAATGAGCGGGCATTCCGACCCGAACACCGCGTTCCGGGACATCGACTGCGCGCTGCTGGTCGGAGCCCGTCCGCGCGGCCCCGGAATGGAACGCCGCGACCTGCTGTCGGCCAACGCACAGATCTTCACCGCCCAGGGCAAGGCGCTGAACGCGGCGGCCAGGCGCGACGCGCGGATCCTGGTGGTCGGCAACCCGGCCAATACGAATGCGTATATCGCGATGAAGTCGGCGCCGGACCTGCCCAAGGGCAACTTCACCGCGATGCTGCGCCTGGACCACAACCGGGGGCTGTCGCAATTGGCCGGCAAGATGGGCAAGCCGGTATCGAGCATCGAGAAGTTCTGCGTCTGGGGGAACCACTCGCCGACCATGTACGCCGACTGGCGCTTCGCCACCGTCGACGGGCGCGCGGTCAAGGACCTGATCGGCGACGACGACTGGAACCGCAACACCTTCCTGCCCACGGTGGGCAAGCGCGGCGCGGCCGTCATCGAGGCGCGCGGCCTGAGTTCGGCGGCCTCGGCGGCGAACGCGGCGATCGACCACATGCGCGACTGGGTGCTCGGCAGCAACGGCCGCTGGGTGACCATGGGCGTTCCGTCGGACGGCTCCTACGGCATCCCCGAGGACATCGTGTTCGGCGTGCCGGTGACCTGCCAGGCCGGCGCCTACCAGCGGATCCAGGGCCTGCCGATCGACGAATTCTCCAAGTCCTGCCTGGACAAGACGCTGGGCGAGCTGCTGGAGGAGCGCGAGGGCGTCAAGCACCTGCTGTAACGCGCGACGGCAAAGGCTGACAGCCATCAAAGCGGCCGCGGGCGAGAGGGCGCTGGGGGCCCTGTCATGGGATATACACTGCGCAGCACCCCTTGTCGTTCCCGCCCCGGCGGCAGCGGTGATCCGTGCATCGTCCGCCGGCGGCGCAACCCACCGCTGCGGAGCCTGATCGCCATGAACCCCCTCCTGTCTGCCTGCCGTCGCTTCAGCCTGGCTGCCGCGCCCGGCGCGCTGCTGCTCGCCGTCGCGGCGCCGGCCGCGCACGCCGCGGCGTTCCCCCAGCCGCCGTACAAGATGAAGTCGGGCTGGATGGTCTGCCGCTCCCACCAGCGCCTGGACATCCAGACCGAAGGCCCGGACGATCGCGCCATCCGCCTGACCTGGCGCGGCCGCCATTACCTGCTGCTGCGCAAGCCGACGACCACCGGCGCCTATCACTTCGACGACCGCAGCGCCGGACTGGTGATGATCCAGATCCCGGCCAAGAGCATGCTGTTCGACAATCGGCACATGATCCGGCTGGCCGACGACTGCAATCCCGTCGTCGGCGGCAGGGTCGTGGCCCGCAAATAAGAAGCCCCCTCGATCGCTTGACCCCCCTCACGGAGCCCGCCATGGCCACTGCGAAGCGCAACGCCAAGACCGCATCCCCCCACCCCTTCGCTTCCACCTGCAAGACCTTCACCACCGCGAGTGGCAAGAGCGGCAGGTACTACTCGCTGCCGGCGCTGGGCAAGAAGCTCGGCATCGACCTCTCCCGCCTGCCGGTGTCGATCCGCATCGTGCTGGAGTCGGTGCTGCGCAACTGCGACGGCAAGCGCGTCGAGGCCGCGCATGTGGAACAGCTGGCGGCGTGGAAGCCGCAGGCCACGCGCACCGCCGAGATCCCCTTCGTCGTGGCGCGGGTGGTGCTGCAGGACTTCACCGGGGTTCCGCTGCTGGCCGACGTCGCCGCGATGCGCAGCGTGGCCGCGCAGATGGGCAAGGATCCGAAGGCCATCGAGCCGCTGGTGCCGGTGGACCTGGTGGTCGACCATTCGGTGATGATCGACAACTACGGCAGCCGGAAGGCGCTGGACCTGAACATGCAGCTGGAGTTCCAGCGCAACCACGAACGCTACCAGTTCATGAAGTGGGGCATGCAGGCCTTCGACACCTTCGGCGTCGTGCCCCCGGGGTTCGGAATCGTCCACCAGATCAACCTCGAGTACCTGGCGCGCGGGGTGCACAAGGGCAAGGACGGGGTCTACTACCCCGACACCCTGGTCGGCACCGACAGCCACACCACGATGATCAACGGCATCGGGGTCGTCGGCTGGGGCGTCGGCGGCATCGAGGCCGAGGCCGGCATGCTCGGCCAGCCGGTGTACTTCCTCACCCCCGACGTGGTGGGCGTGGAACTCAAGGGCCAGTTGCGCGGCGGGGTCACCGCGACCGACCTGGTGCTGACGGTCACCGAAATGCTCCGCAAGGCCAAGGTGGTCGGCAAGTTCGTCGAGTTCTTCGGCGAGGGCACCGCCAGCCTGGGGGTCACCGACCGTGCGACCATCGCCAACATGGCCCCCGAGTACGGCGCGACCATGGGCTTCTTCCCGGTCGACGACAAGACCCTGGAGTACTTCCGGGGCACCGGCCGCAGCAAGTCGGAAATCGACGCACTGCAGGCGTACTTCAAGGCGCAGAAGCTGTACGGCGTTCCGCGCAGCGGGGACATCGACTACTCGACCACCGTCAGCCTGGACCTGTCGACCGTGTCTCCGTCGCTGGCCGGCCCCAGGCGCCCGCAGGACCGCATCGAACTCGGCCAGGTCAGCCAGCGCTTCGGCGAGTTGTTCGCCGCGCCGATGGACCAGGGGGGCTTCAGCCAGCCCGCCGAGCGCCTGCAGCGCAGCGTGACGACCTCGGAGGGCACCGAACTGCGCGACGGCGACGTGCTGATCGCGGCGATCACCTCCTGCACCAACACCTCCAACCCCAGCGTGCTGCTGGCGGCCGGGCTGCTGGCGAAAAAGGCCGTCGAGGCCGGGTTGAAGGTCAGGAAGCACGTCAAGACCTCGCTCGCCCCGGGATCGCGGGTGGTCACCGAGTACCTGGAGCGCGCCGGGCTGCTGCCGTATCTGGAGAAGCTGGGCTTCTACATCTCGGGCTACGGCTGCACCACCTGCATCGGCAACGCCGGCCCGCTGGCCGCCGACATCGACTCCGCGATCACCTCCAACGACCTGGTGTGCGCGGCGGTGCTGTCGGGCAACCGCAACTTCGAGGCGCGCATCCATCCCAACCTGAAGGCCAACTTCCTCGCCTCGCCGCCGCTGGTCGTCGCCTACGCGATCGCCGGCACGGTGCAGCGCGACCTGATGACCGAGCCGGTGGGCCACGGCAAGGGGGGCAAGGCGGTCTACCTCGGGGACATCTGGCCGAGCAGCGCCGAGGTCGACAAGCTGCTCAAGGTCGCGATGGACCCGAAGGCCTACAAGGCCAACTACGCCCAGGTGCAGGACAAGCCGGGCAAGCTGTGGCAGCGCATCGCCGGCGCCAAGGGCCAGGTCTACGACTGGCCGACGAGCACCTACATCGCCCGCCCGCCGTTCTTCGACGACTTCGGCATGACCCCGCAGGGCGGCGCATCGGGAGTGCAGGGCGCGCGCGCGCTGGCGCTGTTCGGCGACTCGATCACCACCGACCACATCTCCCCCGCCGGCTCGATCAAGGAGAATTCCCCGGCCGGCAAGTGGCTGCTCGAGCATGGCGTGGCCAAGGCCGACTTCAACTCCTACGGCTCGCGTCGCGGCAACCACGAGGTGATGATGCGCGGCACCTTCGCCAACGTGCGCATCAAGAACCTGATGCTGCCGCCCAACGCGGACGGCTCGCGCGAGGAAGGCGGGGTCACGCTGCACCAGCCTTCGGGCGAGAAGATGTTCATCTACGACGCGGCGATGCGCTACATGGCCGAGGGCACCCCGCTGGTGATCCTGGCCGGCGAGGAATACGGCACCGGATCCAGCCGCGACTGGGCCGCCAAGGGAACCCAGCTGCTGGGGGTGAAGGCGGTGGTGGCGCGCAGCTTCGAGCGCATCCACCGCTCCAACCTGATCGGCATGGGGGTGCTGCCGCTGCAGTTCCTCGGCGACGATTCGTGGCAGAGCCTGGGGATCCGCGGCGACGAGAGCTTCGAGGTGCTGCTGGGCGACGACATCGCGCCGCAGCAGGAGGCCACGCTGGTGGTGCACCGCCCCGGCCAGGCCGAGCAGAGGGTCAAGCTGCGTCTGCGCATCGACACCCCGATCGAGGTCGACTACTACCGCCACGGGGGCATCCTGCCCTACGTGCTGCGCGACCTGCTGGCCGCCTGAGAGCCGGCCGGCGCCGGGCCGCGCGGCCCGGGGCCGGCGGGTTCAACTGCGGCCCGCTTCGGCGGCCCGCTGCTGCGGCAGCGGGCTGATCGGAAGGTCGACCGAGACCTCCTCCTCTCCGTAGCTGCTGACCCAGCGCAGCGCGGCGCTCGCCGCGCTGCCGCTCACCTCCAGCTCGATGCTCGCGGTCGCGTTGGCCTCGGCCGCGCCGCTTCCGAAGTCGGGGGCGGCGCAGGTCACGCTGTGGTCGCTGCCGCGGCAGCTCATGCCGCTGGATTCGGCGCTGGGGGTCACTGCGAGCACCCGCAGCCCCGGCGAGAAGCGCACCTGCCACTGCGCCGGGACTCCCACCCGCGCCGCCGCAGGCCCCGCACGCCCGATGCCCGGCTGCATGCGCAGCGACACGGTGTCGATCAGCCTGGCGTAGACGCTGGGCGGATAGGGGCTGAAACCCTGCACTCCGGCGACCGCGCCGCTGCTGATGATCATCCAGCCGTGGGATCGGGCCTTTCCCAGCTCGGATTCGACATGCAGCTCGGCGCCGACCTGCAGCGCCCGGATGCTCTGCCGGGCCTCGAAGCGGATCGGCGCCCGCAGCGTCGCCCCGGGGTCGAGCCTGGGCCACGCGCAGCGCAGCCACCGCGACGGCGCGTCGTAGCGGCAGGCCGGGTCCTCGGAAACGGCCGACAGGAACGGCGGCGGCAGCTTTTCGCTGAACTCCACCCGCAGCGCACCCGAGGGCCCGGCGTTGTGCACCTCGACCCAGGTACCGCCCGATCGCTCGACCCCGGGGACGACGAAGGCCGGGGGCTGCGACGGCCTGAGCCTGCCCTCGGCGCGGAACTCGATGGACAGCGTCTGCGGCACACGCACCCCGCGCACCAGGGCCTGCGCCGGATCGCGGGCGTAGGGGCCGGCCTGCAGTTCGGTGGTGATCACCGCCTGCTGCCCCAGCGCCAGCCGGACCGGGCAACCCACGTACCAGGCATTGGTGTGGCAGGGCATGCCGTCGATGTCGGCTCCCAGCACCTGCAGATCCATGCGCGACGGATAGCTGAAGGTCACCAGGCTGGCGCAGACGCCGGCCCGGTCGGCCGGCAGCACGGCCGCACCGGCGGCCGCCCGGGCGGCGGCGCCCGCCGCGGGCACGCAGCTCACCAGCGCGCGCTCGGGGGAGTGGGTGCCGGCGGTCAGCACCCAGGGCTGCCGGCCCAGCGGCTGCGTGGCGGCCGGGCCGGACTGCGTGGCGGCCGTGCCGGCCTGCGCGGGCGGCCGCGACGCCAGCAGCGCCGCCGCGGCCAGCGCGGGCAGCACGATCCAGCGTGCCGCGCGGCGGTGCGGCCTGGCCATGCGTTTCATCGCGTTCTCCCTGCGGCGCGCGCCGCGCTGATGGTCCCCGGGGGCATGCCGCCGCCTGGCCGGCTCCGCGACGGACGCGGGCAGCCGGCGACAGCTCGGGTGCATCGTAGGAACGCCCGCCCGCGGGCGCCGCGCATGCGCGCGATGCCCAGGCAGCGCGCCGGGCATTCAGGGGCTTTGCGGGTCTTGCGGGTCTTGCGGGCCGGCGGCCTCGAGGACCCGCAGCAACGAGCTGGTGTCGTCGCCCCCCCAGCCGTGGCGCATCAGGTCCTGCAACTGGTCGTGCACCAGCGCGGCCGCAGGCAGCGCCAATCCGGCGTCGGCCGCGGCCTCGAGCAGCAGCCCGAAGTCCTTGGCGTGCAAGCGAGCCTGGATGCCCGCTGCGAAGTCGCGCGTCGCCATCTTCGGACCCATCAGCTCGAGCATGCGGCTGCCGGCGAAACCCGAGCCCAGGGCCCGCAGCAGGCGCTGCAGGTCGGCGCCTTCGGCGGCGCCCAGGCGCATCGCCTCGGCCAGGCCCTGGATGGTCACCACCTGCACCAGCTGGTTGCACAGCTTGCACACCTGGCCGCTGCCGCTGGGCCCCAGGTAGGTGATGTGGCGCCCGAGGCGCCGCAGCAGAGGCAGCGCGCGCTGGAAATCCTCCGGGCTGCCCCCGGCCATGATCGACAGCGTGGCGTCGCGCGCCCCTTGCGCCCCGCCGGAAACCGGGGCGTCGACAAAGCCCACCCCGCGCGCGGCCAGCTCCGCGGCGATCTCCCGCGCGCCCCGCGGGGCGATGGTGCTGTGGTCGATGCACAGCAGCCCGGCGGCGGCGCCGTGCACCACCCCCTGCTCGCCCAGCAGCACCTGCCGCACATCGGCGGTGGAGGTCACGTTGGTCACCACCACGTCGACCGCGCGCGCCAGTTCGGCCGGGCTGGGCAGCAGCGCAAGGCCGGCATCGGCCAGGCCGTGCAGGCGCGCCGGGTTGCGCGCCCACACGCTCACCCGGTGGCCGGCGCCGTGCAGGTGCATGGCCATCGGCCAGCCCATCGCTCCCAGTCCGATGAAACCGATGCGCAGCGCCGGGTCGGCCCGATCTGCGGGGTGGTGAGCGGAGGAATCGACGGTCATGGCGGAGGAATGCCCGGGCGGACACCGCCGGCCGGCGGCATAGCTGCAGGCTATGAGGAACATTGACAGGGTGCATTAGACACTGCCGCGAGTGGGGCCTACAGTGGACGGGCCCTTGCGGGGCGGCGCCCCGCAGGCTCCACCACCTTGCACCCTGACCCGAGGAGATCACCATGAGCGCACTCAAGGGCTCGAAAACCGAGCAGAACCTCAAGGACGCCTTCGCCGGTGAATCGATGGCCAACCGACGCTACCTGTACTTCGCCAACAAGGCCGACATCGAGGGCCAGAACGACGTGGCCGCGCTGTTCCGCTCCACCGCCGAAGGAGAGACCGGGCACGCCCATGGCCACCTGGAATTCCTCGAGACGGTGGGCGATCCGGCCACCGGCCTGCCGATCGGAGCCACCCGGCTGAACCTGCAGGCCGCGGTCGCCGGCGAAACCCACGAGTACACCGACATGTACCCCGGGATGGCCAAGACCGCCCGCGACGAGGGCTTCGATGAAATCGCCGACTGGTTCTCGACCCTGGCCAAGGCCGAGCGTTCGCACGCCAACCGCTACCAGAAGGCCCTGGAGAGCCTGAGCGACTGAGGCGGCGCGCGGCGGGCGCAGGCGCCCGCGCGCCGCCCCGCGGCGTCCGCGCGGCGTCGCACCCCGTCCGGCTTCGCGCGCGCCCGCGCTGGCACGCGCAGGAGGTTTGCACCATGAGCACACGCGAGGGCAATCTGCAAGCGCCCACCAGGCACCCGCTGGATTGGCGCAGCGAATCGTTCTGGGACGAACAGTCCTGCACGGCCGAACTCGAACGGGTGTTCGACATCTGTCATGGATGCAGGCGTTGCGTGTCGCTGTGTCGGTCCTTCCCCACGCTGTTCGACCTGGTCGACGAAGCCAGCAGCGGGGAACTCGACACCGTGGACAAGGCGGATTACTGGAAGGTGGTCGACCAGTGCTATCTGTGCGACCTCTGCTACATGACCAAGTGCCCCTACGTCCCGCCGCACCCGTGGAATGTCGACTTCCCCCACACCATGCTCAGGGCCAAGGCCATCCAGTTCCGCCAGGGCAAGGTGTCGCGCGCCAGCCGCCTGCTGGCGGCGACCGACGTGCACGGCAAGCTGGCCGGAATTCCCATCGTGGTGCAGACGGTCAACGCGGTCAACCGGCTGCCGGCGGCGCGCGCGGTGATGGAAAAGGCCGTCGGGATCGACCGCAAGGCCTGGGTGCCCGAGCTGGCCGCGCGCACCCTGCGCCGCAGCGCCCCGCCGAGCCGCGTGCAGGCCCCGGTCGACGGCAAGCTCACCCCCGGACGGGTGGTGCTGTTCGCCACCTGTTTCATCAACTACAACGAGCCGGGAATCGGCCTGGACCTGCTGAAGGTCCTCGAGCACAACGGCATCGCCTACGAGCTGGTGTCCAAGGAGCGCTGCTGCGGCATGCCCCAGCTCGAACTCGGCGACCTGCAGGGGGTGGAGCGCTCGATGCGGGCCAACATCCCGCGCCTGCTGCGCTACGCGCGCGAGGGCTGGGCGATCCTGGCCGGGGTGCCTTCGTGCACCCTGATGTTCAAGCAGGAACTGCCTCTGCTGTTCCCCGACGACCCCGACGTGCTGGCGGTGCGCGATGCCTTCTGGGATCCCTTCGAATACCTGGTGGCGCGCCACCGCGACGGCCTGCTGAAGACCGATTTCCAGCACTCGCTGGGACGGGTCGCCTACCAGATTCCCTGTCACGCCAGGGTGCAGAACATCGGACGCAAGACCGAGGAGTTGTTCCGCCTGGTGGCGCGCGCCACCGGGCTGGAATTCACCACCATCGAGCGCTGCTCCGGGCATGCCGGAACCTACGGAGTGAAAAAGGCCCACCATGGCGATGCCATGCGCATCGGCAAGCCGGTGTTCAAGGCCATGGCCGACGCCGCTCCCGACTACATCGGTTCGGACTGCCCGCTGGGCGGACACCATATCGCCCAGGGAGTCGCGGAACTCGGCACCCAGCCCCAGCCGCAGCTGGCTCACCCGCTGAGCCTGCTGCGCATGGCCTACGGGCTTTGAACGGCCGGGAAACCGTGAACGGCCAGGAAGCAGCGATGAAACCCACCCCCGAAACCCTGCTGGGCCTGGAGGCCTATTCCCGCCAGCGCGCCCGGTTGCGCGCCGCCGTCATCCCCCATCGCAAGCTGCGCTCGCTGCAGCTCGGCGACCACATGACCCTGCAGTTCGAGGATGAAACGACCATCCGCTACCAGATCCAGGAAATGCTCCGGATCGAGAAGATCTTCGAGGCCGACGCGATCCAGCAGGAAATCGACGCCTACGCCCCGCTGATTCCCGACGGCAGCAACTGGAAGGCGACCATGCTGCTGGAATACCCCGACGTGGAGCAACGCCGGCGCGAGCTCGCGCGCCTGGTCGGCGTCGAGCGGCAGATGTACGTGGAGGTCGCCGGCTGCGAGCCGGTGTTCGCGGTGGCCGACGAGGACCTGGAGCGCAGCACCCCCGACAAGACGGCTTCGGTGCACTTCCTGCGCTTCGAATTCACCCCGCAGGCGCTGCGGGCGATGCGCCAGGGCGCGGCCATCGCGGTGGGCTGCTCGCACCCCCACTACACTGCCCGCCAGCCGCTGGGCGCGGCCATCCGCGACGCCCTGCTGCGCGATTTCACGGCGGCCTGAAGTCGGTTCGTCGCACCAAGGAAGCCCGATGCTGCTGGTCCTCTCGCCGGCCAAGACCCTGGACATGCAACGCCCCGAGCCGGCGCTGCCCTCCACGCTGCCGCGACTGCTGCCCGAAACCGCGCGGCTGGTCGAACGGCTGCGCGGCTTCGACAGCGCCGCGCTGGGCAGGCTGATGGGCATTTCCGACAAGCTTGCCGAACTCAACCACGCGCGCTACGCCGGCTGGTCGCCGCGGTTCGACGCGCACAACAGCCGCCCGGCGCTGCTGGCCTTCGCCGGCGATGTGTACACCGGGCTGGACGCCCCCCACCTGTCGCCCGAGGACCTGCGCTGGGCGCAGGACCACGTCGCGATGCTCAGCGGGCTGTACGGAGTGCTGCGGCCGCTGGATCGGATGCAGGCCTACCGCCTGGAAATGGGAACCCGGCTGGCCAACCCGGCCGGCCCCGATCTCTACGCCTTCTGGGGAACGCGCATCGCGGCGCTGCTGCGCGAGCAGTTGTCGAGCCATCGCGACCAGGTGCTGCTGAACCTGGCGTCGGAAGAATATTTCCGCGCCGTCGACGTGGCCGCGCTGGGCCTGCCGGTGATCCACGCGGTGTTCCAGGAAGGCGACGGCGAGCGCTGGCGAGTCATCGGGGTGCACGCCAAGCGCGCCCGCGGGTTGATGGCCCGCTGGATCATCGTGGGCCGCATCGACCAGCCGCAGCGCCTGCGGGAGTTCGACGCCGAGGGCTACGCCTACTGCGCCGAGGCCTCCGACTCGACGCGCTGGGTGTTCCGCCGCGGCCCGCGACCCGCCTGATCCGGCCGGGCTTTCACCGGCGCCGCGCATGGGTTATGATTGCCGGCTTGCGGGGGGGTAGCTCAGCTGGGAGAGCGTCGCGTTCGCAATGCGAAGGTCGGGAGTTCGATCCTCCTCCTCTCCACCACCACACAGGCCCGGACATGCGTCGCATGTCCGGGCTTTTTTGTCGCTGCGGGTCGCTGCGGATGGCCGGGCGTGGCTGCGGGCCGGTTATTCCCACAATTTTTAAGTGGGATTGGCGCCCGCGGCGGCCGCGTGCCGGCGACTCACTAGGATGGCGCGACCCGCCGCGACGACGCCGGCGGCCCCTTCCCAACCCTGACGAGGAGACCCCAGCCATGGCCCAGATCACCCTGCGCGGAACACCGGTCGAGGTGCGCGGCACACTGCCACAGCCCGGTCAACAGGCGCCGGCCCTGCGCCTGACCGACAAGAGCCTGGCCGACGTCGGCCTCGACGCCTGGGCCGGCAAGCGCAAGGTGCTCAACATCGTGCCCTCGCTCGATACCCCGACCTGCGCGCAGTCGACCCGCGAGTTCAACCAGCGCGCCGGGGAACTGCGCAACACCGTGGTGCTGGTCGTTTCGGCCGACCTGCCGTTCGGCGCCAACCGGTTCTGCAGTGTCGAAGGGCTGTCCAACGTGCTGACCCTGTCGACCTTCCGCAACCCGGCGTTCCTGCCCGATTGGGGAGTGGACATGGCCAGCGGCCCGCTGCGCGGGCTGACGGCGCGCGCGGTGGTCGTGCTCGACGAGGGTGACCGCGTGCTGCACAGCCAGCTGGTGCCGGAGATCGCGCAGGAGCCGGACTACGCGGCCGCGCTGGCCGCGCTGGCCTGAGCGGCGGGCCGCCCGCCGCGGCGGGCGGCCGCGGCAAGCTACAGTGTCGGCTGTGTGCCATCCCGTACCGTCTCGACATGTCCAGCCTGATCTGCGGTTCGCTCGCGTTCGACACCATCGCCACCTTCGATGGGCGCTTCGCCGAGCACATCCTGCCCGACAAGATCCACGTGCTCAACGTGTCGTTCCTGGTGCCCGGCCTGCGCCGCGATTTCGGGGGCTGCGCCGGCAACATCGCCTACACCTGCAAGCTGCTGGGAGGCGAGCCGCTGATGCTGGCCACCCTCGGCGAGGATGGCGGCGACTATGTGCAGCGCCTGGACGACCTGGGGATCTCGCGTCGCCATGTGAAGGTCGTCGCCGGCAGCCACACCGCGCAGGCGCACATCATCACCGACCGCGACGACAACCAGATCACCTCCTTCCATGCCGGGGCGATGCAGTTCGCCCACACCCAGCAGGTGCCCGCGGACGCGGGCGCCAGCCTGGGAATCGTCGCTCCTGACGGGCGCCAGGCGATGGTCGAGCACGCGCAGCAGATGGCTGCCGCGGGAGTGCCCTTCGTGTTCGACCCCGGGCAGGGACTGCCGATGTTCGACGGCGAGCACTTGCGGCGCTTTGTCGACCAGGCGAGCTGGGTGGTGGTCAACGACTACGAGGCGGCGATGCTGGCCGAGCGCACCGGCTGGGATCTGCCGGACATCGCCGCGCAGGTGCGCGGGCTGGTGGTCACGCGCGGCGCCCAGGGCTGCGACGTCTACCAGCCATCGGGCTGCGAGCGCGTGCCGGGCGTCGCCGCGGCGCGGGTGATCGACCCGACGGGCTGCGGAGACGCCTTCCGCGGCGCGCTGCTGTGGGCTCTCGAGGCGGGTTGGCCCCTGCTCGACGCGTGCCGCCTGGGCAACGTGCTGGGAGCGCGCAAGGTCGCCTGCGCCGGCCCGCAGAACCACCGCGTCGAGCTGTCGCAGGCGCTGGCGGACTTCCGCCAGGCCTACGGCGACCCGCCGCGGGACGCGCGCGCCGCCTGAGGCAGCGCCACCGCGGCGCCACCTCGGCGCAGCCCGCCGAGGCCCGCGGACCGCGTCCGGCGCGATGGGCCGCAACGGCGTACAGTGTTCGTTTGCACCCGTCGCGCACGCACGCGTCGGGGCCCGACCCACGCCGCCGCGCCGCTGCCCGGCCCTGCCTGCCCATGTCCCCACCCGCCACAGCCACCGCCCACCCCAGCACCGCAACCAGCACCCACGGCGACCTGGGCACCTCCTTCCCGGTGCTCGGCGCGATCAGCCTTTCGCACCTGCTCAACGACATGATGCAGTCGTTGATGCTGGCGATCTACCCCTTGCTCAAGGGCAACCTGCACCTGAGCTTCGGCCAGATCGGGCTGATCACCCTGACCTACCAGATCACCGCGTCGATCCTGCAGCCACTGGTCGGCCTGTACACCGACCGCAAGCCGCGCCCCTACTCCCTGTCGCTGGGCATGGGCTTCACCTTCGTCGGCCTGCTGCTGCTGTCGCGCGCCGACAGCTTCGGGCACGTACTGATCGCGGCTTCCTGCGTCGGCATGGGATCGTCGATCTTCCACCCCGAATCGTCGCGCGTGGCCCGCATGGCCTCCGGCGGCCGGCACGGCCTGGCGCAGTCGATCTTCCAGGTCGGAGGGAACGCCGGCAGCGCGCTCGGCCCGCTGCTGGCCGCGGCGATCATCGTCAGCCACGGCCAGCGCTCGATCGCCTGGTTTTCCGCCGCCGCGCTGCTGGGCATGGTCGTGCTGGCGCTGGTCGGGCGCTGGGCGGGCCGGCACCTGGGCGCGGCGCGCAAGCGCAGCGCGGCGCATGCTCCGCAGGCCCACCCACCCGCCATGGTGCGGCGCACCATGGCGGTCCTGCTGGCTCTCGTGTTCTCCAAGTTCTTCTACCTGGCGTCGATCAACTCCTACCTGATCTTCTTCCTCCAGCAGCGCTTCGGGGTCAGCGTGCGCGACGCCCAGTTGCACCTGTTCATCTTCCTCGCAGCGGTCGCCTCGGGCACGCTGCTCGGCGGCCCGATCGGCGACCGCATCGGGCGCAAGCGGGTGATCTGGGTCTCGATCCTCGGCGTCGCGCCCTTCACGCTGGCGCTTCCCTATGCGAGCCTGGGAGCGTCGGCGCTGCTGACCGCGATCATCGGCTTCGTGCTGGCCTCGGCCTTCCCGGCGATGGTGGTCTACGCCCAGGAACTGATGCCCGGCAAGGTCGGCGCGGTGTCCGGACTGTTCTTCGGGCTGGCCTTCGGGCTCGGCGGCATCGGTGCCGCGGCGCTGGGGCAACTGGCCGACCTGGTCGGCATCGTCGGCGTCTACAAGGTGTGCTCGTTCCTGCCGCTGATCGGCCTGCTCGCCGCGCTGCTGCCCGACCTGCACCAGCCGCGGCAGCTCGCGAACCGCGGCGCCGCCTCGGCGTAGTCAGCGCGCAGCGGCCGCTGCGCCGGGCGATGCCTGGCGCAGCAGTTGCACGCTGCCGCTGACCTGCACGCTGACCTGGCGCGCAGCCGGCTGCACCGCCAGCGGCGGCTGCTGCCTGGCTGCGTTGACCATGCCGAACATCAGGGGCTGCGGTTGCGGCTGCTCGCCCTGCAGCCCGCTGAGCTCGATGTTGCGCAGCAGGTAGCCCGCATAGCCGAAGTCGCCGGCGGCGGCTTGCGCCCTGGCCCGAAACGCCGCGATCGCCTGGGAGCTCAGCTCGGCCAGCTCGCGCTCGCGTTGCGCGGCCGACATCTGCGTACCCAGCGACTGCAATTGCAGGCCCGACGAGGCCAGCGCGCCCAGCAGCACACCCAGCGCCGCCGGGTCGGCGGCGCGCAGCCTGAGTTCGGCGCGCACGCTCCAGCCCTGCTGGTGCATGCTGCCGCCGGAATCCACCCAGCGCGGGCTGGTGGCGACGCCGCCGGTGCTGGCCTGCACGCCGCGCACCGCGCGCGCGCGTTGCAGCGCGTCATCCAGACGCCGCAGCACCTCGGCATTCAGCGCCGCCACGTCGCCGCCCTGCGCCACCACCGCCAGCACGGCCAGCGTGCGATCGGGCACCACCTCGGCGCTGGCGGCGGCCTGCAACTGCAGCACGGCCTGCTGCGCCGCGGCGTCGCCGGCGCTCGCCGCGGCGCCTGCGGGCGTGCCGGCCAGGCAGGCGCCCAGCAGCAGGCCCAGGCGGGCTGCCCGACGCAGGCCACGCGGCGGCCTGCAAGCGATGGAACGGTGGGCCATGGCGGACTCCTCGATCGGTGGATGGGTGGCTGCCGCCGGATCCCGGCCTACGGGGCGGGAAGGCGCCAGCATCGGACGGTGGCAGGGTGGGCGACCCCGCGCGCCGCGCGCGACGGGCCGCCATGCCCCCAACCGTAGCCGGCGCGCGCCGGCGGCACAAGCATGGGCCCGCCGCTTGCAGGGTCGCCTGTCGATGCCTTAAGTTGCCCCTAAGCGCCGGCCACGAACATGTCGTCACCCAAGGATTGGCCTGGATTGCAGATCAGGAGCCCTTCACATGAAAAATACCCAGATCATGGCCGCCGTCGCCGCCTGCCTGGCGGTCGCCATCGGCGGCTTCACCATCTACCAGACCAGCTACGCAGGCAGCCCGCCGGCGGTGCGCCTGGATCACAAGTCGGTTCCGCTGTTCAACAACCCGCCGGCGGCAGTCGCCAACGCGGCGGTGGTCGGCGGCCCGAACTTCTCGTCCATCGTCAAGCGCTTCGGCCCGACGGTGGTGCACATCAACGTGCGCGGCGAGACCGTGGCGCACAGCGCGGCCGACCTGTCGCAGGTGCCGCCGCAACTGCGCAACTCGCCGTTCTTCCAGTTCTTCCAGCAGTTCCAGAACCAGTCGCCGCAGGAAGTGCCGACCGAGGGGCTGGGTTCGGGCTTCATCATCAGCTCCGACGGCCTGGTGCTGACCAACGCCCACGTGGTCAAGGGCGCCAAGTCGGTCACCGTGACGCTGACCGACCATCGCAGCTACAAGGCCAAGGTGCTGGGCACCGACAGCAAGACCGACATCGCGGTGCTGAAGATCGCCGCCCACAACCTGCCGACGGTGCGCGTGGGCGATCCGTCGAAGCTGGAGCCGGGCGACTGGGTGCTGGCGATCGGCTCGCCCTACGGCTTCTACAACACCGTCACCGCAGGCATCGTCAGCGCGAAGAGCCGGGCGCTGCCCGACGACAGCATGGTGCCGTTCATCCAGACCGACGTCGCGGTGAACCCCGGCAACTCGGGCGGCCCGTTGTTCAACACCCAGGGTGACGTGGTGGGGATCAACTCCCAGATCTTCACCCAGACCGGAGCCTTCGAGGGCCTGTCGTTCGCCATCCCGATCAACGTCGCCGAAACCGTCGCGCAGCAGATCATCGAGCACGGCCGCGTCGAGCACGCCAAGCTGGGCATCGCGGTGCAGACGGTGTCGCAGCAGCTGGCCACGTCGTTCGGGCTGCAGACCCCGCGTGGCGCGCTGGTCGCGCAGGTCACCGACGGCAGCCCGGCCGCCAAGGCCGGACTGAAGGCCGGGGACATCATCCTCAGCGTCAACGGGCAGCCGGTGAACGACTCGTCCGACCTGCCGATGATGATCGGTCTGATGCGCCCGGGGCAGAAGGTCGAGCTGGGCATCTGGACCAACCACCACAAGGCCGACCTGAGCGCCACGCTGGGCAGCTGGAGCGAGGGCTCGCTGGTGGCCGACGCCGGCAACGGGGTCACCGGCCACGGGCTGGGGCTGCAGGTGCGGCCGCTCGACGCCAGCGAGCGGGCGCAGGCGCAGGTGCACAACGGCCTGCTGGTGCAGGGGGTCAACGGCCCCGCCGAGCAGGCGGGCGTGCAACCGGGCGACATCCTGCTGGCCATCGACGGCAAGCCGGTCGACAGCGTGGCGCAGGTGCGGGCGATCCTCAAGGGAGCTGGCAACACCGTGGCGCTGCTGATCCAGCGGGGCAGCAACCGCATTTTCGTTCCGGTCGACCTGGGCTGAGCCCGGCCGGCAGCGAACGAGCCCGCCTCGGCGGGCACCGATCCCCGGACGGTGCGGGCAACACCGACCGGGTTTCCTGGCCGGGGCAACCTGGCCAGGCCTCAAGCGAGCGGCAAGCGATTGCGGCGGGGACCTCCCCGCCGCCTTTTTTTGTCCGAACCGGCTACGATCGCACAGCGCTCCGATGCACCCCGCCGACCCAGCCGTGCTCGAATTCGACCCCGACCAGCGCCACATGCGCACCCCGCGCCTGCTGCTGCGCCCGCTGCGCGCCGACGACGCCGCCGGACTGCTGGGCATCTACGGCCAGCCCGAGGTCACCCGCCATTACGAGCTCGACACCCTGGGCGACCTGCAGCAGGCGCAGCGGGTGCTGGACTTCTTCCTCGAGCACCACGACCGCTTCGCGCTGATCGACCCTGCCAGCCAGCGCATGATCGGCACCTGCGGCCTGTTCTTCTGGGACCGCACGACCAACATGGCCTCGTTCGGCTACGACCTCTGTCACGAGTTCTGGGGGCGTGGCCTGATGCGCGAAGCCTGCTGCGCGGTGCTGGCCTACGGCTTCGCCAGCAAGCGGCTCAACCGGGTCAACGCGCTGACCGCGCTCGACAACCGGCGCTCGATGGCCCTGCTGCAGGCGCTGGGCTTCGAGCACGAGGCCGTGCTGCGGCAATTCGCCTTCTGGAAGGGCCAGTACCACGACATGCGGATGTTCGGGCTGCTGCGCGAGCAGCTCGCCGGCGGGGCCATCGAACCCTCGCTGCGGGCCTTCGACGGCGCCTGATACAGTGCCGAAGGCGCCGCGCGCTGCGGCACCGCAGTCTTTCCCGTCGAACCCAACGAGCCCGATTCATGGCGCAATACGTATTCACGATGAACCGCGTCGGCAAGGTCGTCCCGCCGAAGCGTCAGATCCTCAAGGACATTTCCCTTTCGTTCTTCCCGGGCGCCAAGATCGGCGTGCTCGGACTGAACGGATCGGGCAAGTCCTCGCTGCTGAAGATCATGGCCGGAGTCGACCATGACTTCGACGGCGAGGCGGTCGCGCTGGCGGGCACGCGCATCGGCTACCTGCCGCAAGAACCCGAGATCGACCCCGGCTTGAGCGTGCGCGAGGCGGTCGAGCAGGGCCTGGGCGGCGTGCTGGCGGCCAAGAAGCGCCTCGACGAGGTCTATGCCGCGTACGCCGAGCCCGACGCCGATTTCGACAAGCTGGCCGAGGAGCAGGCGCGCCTGGAGGCCGAGATCGCCGCCGGCGAGGGCGAGAACACCGAACTGCAGCTGGAAATCGCCGCCGATGCGCTGCGCCTGCCTCCCTGGGATGCTCGCGTCGGCGCGCTGTCCGGCGGGGAGAAGCGCCGCGTCGCGCTGTGTCGCCTGCTGCTGTCCAAGCCGGACATGCTGCTGCTGGACGAGCCCACCAACCACCTGGACGCCGAAAGCGTCGAATGGCTGGAGCAGTTCCTGCAGCGCTTCCCCGGCACCGTGGTCGCGGTCACCCACGACCGCTATTTCCTCGACAACGCCGCGCAGTGGATCCTCGAGCTCGATCGCGGCCACGGCCTGCCGTTCAAGGGCAACTACAGCTCCTGGCTGGAGCAGAAGGAGCAGCGCCTGGAGCACGAGGCGCGCGCCGAGGCGGCGCATCTGAAGACCATGAAGCAGGAACTCGAGTGGGTGCGCCAGAACCCCAAGGGGCGCCAGGCCAAGAGCAAGGCGCGCATGGCCCGCTTCGAGGAACTGGCCGCGGTCGAATACCAGAAGCGCAACGAAACCAACGAAATCTTCATTCCGGTCGCCGAACGCCTGGGCAACGAGGTCATCGAATTGCGCTCGGTGCGCAAGGCGCACGGCGGGCGGCTGCTGATCGACGACCTCAGCCTGAAGATCCCGCCGGGCGCGATCGTCGGGGTCATCGGCCCCAACGGCGCCGGCAAGTCGACGCTGTTCCGCATGATCGCCGGCCAGGACGCGCCCGATGCCGGGGAGATCGTCGTCGGCCCGACCGTGCGCCTGGTCTACGAGGACCAGAGCCGCAGCTCGCTGCCCGCCGACAAGACCGTGTGGGAGGCGCTTTCCGACGGCCAGGACATCCTGACCGTGGGGCGCTTCCAGGTCGCCTCGCGCGCCTATTGCGGGCGCTTCAACTTCAAGGGCGCGGACCAGCAGAAGATCGTCGGCCAGCTCTCCGGCGGCGAGCGCGGGCGTCTGCACCTGGCCAAGACGCTGGTCGCCGGCGGCAACGTGCTGCTGCTCGACGAACCGTCGAACGACCTCGACGTCGAGACGCTGCGCGCGCTGGAGGACGCGCTGCTGGAATTCGCCGGCTGCGTGCTGGTCAGCAGCCACGATCGCTGGTTCCTCGACCGCATCGCCACCCACATCCTGGCGGCCGAGGGCGACTCGCAGTGGACCTTCTTCGCGGGCAACTACCAGGAATACGAGGCCGACAAGAAGAGCCGACTGGGCGAGGAAGGCGCGCGCCCGCGCCGCCTGCGCTTCAAGCCTCTGCGCTGACCCGTCGACCCGATGCCGGCGCCGCGCGGCGACCCCCCGATCGACGAGCCGGACTGGCTGGTGGCCTGCCTGTGCGCCCAGTGGTGCACGGTGTGCCGAGGCTGGCAGCCCGAGTTCGCCCGCCTGGCCGCGCAGTGCGCCGGGCTGCTGCCGCGCGCGCGCTGGCTGTGGGTGGACGTGGAGGCGCAGGCCGACGCGCTGGGCGACTTCGAGCCCGGGGACTTCCCGGTGCTGGCCGTGCAGCACGGGGCCGATCTGCTGTACTGCTCGGCGCTGCCGCAGCAGCCGGCGCGCTGGCAACGCCTGATCGCCTCGCTGGCCGAAGCGCACGCGGGGCACCCGCCGCGCCGCGCGCAGCCGGAGCGCGCGCCCGACCTGGACCTGCGCCGCCTGCACGACGATACGCCGTCGGCGGCGTAGCGGGCGTGCGAGCCGGCACGGCCGGCGCGCTGCGCGCGCGGACCGCCCATGCGCCGCGCGCGGACCGCTACCAGGCGGCGCGCGGACCGCTACCGCGCCGCGCGCGGACCGAACAGCGCGCTGCCCACCCGCACGATGGTCGCGCCCTCGAGGATCGCGGCCTCCAGGTCCGCGCTCATGCCCATCGACAGGGTGTCGAGCGCCAGCCCGGACTGCGCCAGTTGCCGCTGCAGTTCGCGCAGCCGCGCGAAGGGCTCGCGCTGCGCCGCCAGCTCGGCGGCCGGCGCGGGGATGCACATCAGGCCGCGCAGCCGCAACCCGGGGAGCCGCGCGACCTGCTGCGCCAGCGCCGGCAACTGCTGCGGCGCCACCCCGCGCTTGCTCGCCTCGCCGCTGACATTGACCTGCAGGCACACCTGCAGCGGAGCCAGCACGTCTGCGGCGCGCTCGGCCGGACGCTGCGCCGACAGGCGCTGCGCGAGGTCCAGGCGATCGAGGCTGTGCACCCAGTCGAACCGCTCGGCCACGTCGCGCGTCTTGTTGCTCTGCAGCGGGCCGATGTAATGCCAGCACAGCGCCGGCCATCGGGAGCGCAGCGCGTCGATCTTGGCGACAGCCTCCTGCACATAGTTCTCGCCGAACTCGGTCTGGCCGCAGGCCGCCATCTCGGCCACCGCTTCGGCGCCGAAGGTCTTCGACACCGCCAGCAGCCGCACCGCCGCGGGGTCGCGCCCGGCGGCACGCGCCGCCTGCGCGATGCGCAAGCGCACCTGCTGCAGGCGCGCGGCCGCGCCGAGGTCATGCGGGGCAGGGTTCACGAAGGCCTCGGGAGCATCGGGAAGGTCGGTCGCGCGGGGTGCCGAGCGTGGAGAGCGCACAACACGCTACGGTCGCGGCGCAGCTTGCACGGCCGCAAAACGGCATGGCCGTACTATAAAGCGTGTCACGGCTCGGTGGACCTTCAAGGGGGATTGCAGTGGACATCACGCAATTGTTGGCGTTCAGTGTCAAAAGCAACGCTTCGGACCTGCACCTGTCGGCAGGCCTTCCGCCGATGATCCGGGTGCACGGAGACGTGCGCCGCACCAACGTCGAGCCGCTGGACCACAAGATGGTGCACGCGATGGTCTACGACATCATGAGCGATGTCCAGCGCAAGCACTACGAGGAATACTTCGAGGTCGACTTCTCGTTCGAGATCGCCGGGCTGGCGCGCTTCCGGGTGAACGCCTTCAACCACCACCGCGGCGCCGGCGCGGTGTTCCGCACCATTCCGAGCAAGATCCTGTCGCTGGAGGACCTGAACGCCCCGAAGATCTTCGGCGACCTGTCGCTCAAGCCCCGCGGCCTGGTGCTGGTGACCGGCCCCACCGGTTCGGGCAAGTCGACCACGCTGGCCGCGATGGTCAACCACCTCAACGAGAACGAGTATGGCCATATCCTGACCATCGAGGATCCGATCGAGTTCGTCCACGAATCCAAGAGGTGCCTGATCAACCAGCGCGAGGTCGGCCCCCACACGCTGAGCTTCGCCAACGCGCTGCGCTCGGCGCTGCGCGAGGACCCGGACTCGATCCTGGTCGGCGAGATGCGCGACCTGGAAACCATCCGGCTGGCGCTGACGGCCTCGGAAACCGGGCACCTGGTGTTCGCGACCCTGCATACGTCCTCGGCGCCGAAAACCATCGACCGCATCATCGACGTCTTTCCGGCAGCGGAAAAGGACATGGTGCGGGCGATGCTGTCCGAGGCCCTGGTGGCGGTGATCTCCCAGACCCTCTGCAAGCTCAAGGACGGCAGCGGGCGCATCGCGGCCCACGAGATCATGATCGGCACCCCGGCGATCCGCAACCTGATCCGCGAGAACAAGGTGGCGCAGATGTACTCGATGATCCAGACCAGCCAGGCGCACGGCATGCAGACGCTGGACCAGAATCTTGCCGACCTGGTGCGTCGCAACCTGATCGCTCCGGCCGAGGCGCGCTCGAAGGCCAAGCAACCCGAGAACTTCCCCGGGGCCTGAGGCCCCTCGGCGCCGCCCGCCACGCCCCCGCCGCCCCCTGCCCCGCACGGTCGCCATGAAAAAAGTCCTGGATTTCCTGCGTACCGGGCGCCAGCGCGCCGACGCCGAGCCCGACGAGCCCCCCGAGTCGCAGTTCTTCGCGACGGGCTTCCACGAGATGGGATCGTCGGCCACGCCCGCGCTGCCGTGGGCCGACCGGGCGCGCGCGCTGGGCGCGCGGCGCCTGGCGCATGAAGCCGGGGCCAGGCGGCTGAAGGAATTGTGGACGCAGGACCGCTTCATGGCCGGACTGTCGACCCAGGACCTGGAGAAATGCGCCCGGCATTTCGAGTTCTGGGCGGTCGACGCCGACCGCGACATCATCGAACAGAACGAGCCCGGCAGCTTCATGCTGGTGGTGCTGCACGGCATCATCGCGGTCGACCGCCAGCAGCCCTGGGGCGAGCGGGTCCGCCTGACCGAGTCGCGCGCCGGCGGCGTGCTGGGGGAGATGTCGCTGCTCGACGCCGGGCCGCGGGCCTCCTACTGCACCACGCTGCGGCCCTCGGAAATCGCCGTGCTGGAGGCACGCATGCTCGACGCACTGATCGAGCGCGACCCGGCCTCGGCGGTACGCATCGTCGGCTCGCTGGCGCGCCGGCTTTCGCTGCGGCTGCGCAAGCTCGGCGCTCCCTCGTCGGGGGCGTCGGCATGAGGCGGCGGCCCGTCGCGCCGGTATGCGTCGAGTCCCTTCCCGGAGTCGCCCATGGAACGTGATCAGGCCTCGAAGTTCATCTACGACCTGCTGCGCAGCCTGATCCAGCGCGGCGGCTCGGACCTGTTCCTGACCGCGGACTTCCCGCCGGCGATGAAAATCGACGGCGAAGTCCACAAGGTCTCGGCGCAGCCGCTGAGCGGGCAGCACACCCAGGCGCTGGCCAAGGCGATCATGAACGACCGCCAGACCGCCGAATTCGAGCGCAGCAAGGAGTGCAACTTCGCGATCTCCCCTGCGGGAATCGGCCGCTTCCGGGTCAACGCCTTCGTCCAGCAGGGGCGCATCGGCCTGGTGCTGCGGGTGATTCCCCAGGAACTGCCCAGCATCTCCGCCCTCGGGCTGCCGCGGGTGCTCGAGGATCTGGCGATGAGCAAGCGCGGGCTGCTGATCCTGGTCGGCGCCACCGGCAGCGGCAAGAGCACCTCGATGGCGGCGATGGTCGACTGGCGCAACGAGCACAGCCGCGGCCACATCGTGACCATCGAGGATCCGATCGAGTTCGTGCACCTCCACAAGAACTGCATCGTGACCCAGCGCGAGGTCGGGCTCGACACCGAGAGCTGGGACGCCGCGCTGAAGAACAGCATGCGCCAGGCTCCGGACGTGATCCTGATGGGAGAGATCCGCGATCGCGCCGCGATGGACCACGCGGTGGCGTTCTCCGAGACCGGCCACCTGGTGTTGGCCACGCTGCACGCCAACAGCGCCAACCAGGCGCTGGACCGCATGATCAACTTCTTTCCCGAGGAACGTCGTGCGCAGTTGCTGATGGACCTGTCGCTGAACCTGCGCGCGATGATCTCGCAACGCCTGGTGCCGCGCGAGGACGGCCGTGGCCGCATCGCGGCGGTCGAGGTGCTGATCAACTCGCCGCTGATCGCCAACCACATCTTCAAGGGCGAAGTCGGGGAGATCAAGGAGGTCATGCGAAGGTCTCGCGAACTGGGCATGCAGACCTTCGACCAGGCCCTGTTCGACCTCTACGAGCAACGGACGATCAGCTACGAGGACGCGCTGCGCAACGCCGATTCGCTGAACGACCTGCGGCTGCGCATCAAGCTCGACAGCAAGCGCGACCAGGCCGACCCGGCCAGCGGCACCGAATACCTGGCGATCGTCTGAGCAGCGCGCCGGCTGCTCAGCGGCTGCCGAAGAACCAGTAGCACACGGCGATCGACGCCAGCACCCCGGCCAGGTCGGCGAGCAGCGCGCAGGCCACCGCGTGCCGGGCTCGCCGAACGCCCACCGCGCCGAAGTACACCGCCAGCACGTAGAAGGTGGTCTCGGTGCTGCCCTGCATGGTCGCCGCGGTCAGCGCCGGAAAGCTGTCCACCCCGTAGTGGTGCATGGTCTCGATGAGCATCGCGCGCGCCGCGCTGCCGGAGAAGGGCTTGACCAGCGCGGTCGGCAGCGCGGCCACGAAGCGGGTGTCCCAGCCCAGCGCCTGGGCGGCCCAGCGCAGCAGGTGCAGCAGCATGTCCAGCGCCCCGGAGGCGCGCAGCGCGCCCACCGCGCACAACATGGCCACCAGGTACGGCAGCAGGTCGCGCGCGACGTCGAAGCCCTGTCGCGCGCCATCGATGAAGGCCTCGTAGACCGGCACCTTGCGCCAGGCGCCGACCAGCAGGAACAGCACCACCACCCCGAACAGCAGCAGGTTGCCGGCGAGGTCCGACAGTCGCGCCAGCGCCGCGGCGGACAGCGACGCCAGCCCGGCCAGCGCCAGCGCGTACACCAGCAGCCCGCCCGCCATGCCGAGCAGCGAGCGCGCATCCCCCAGCGGCAGGCGCTGCACCAGCGCGACGCTGAACAGCCCGACCAGCGTCGACGCGCTGGTGGCCAGCAGGATCGGCAGGAACACCAGGGTCGGATCCGGCGCTCCCTGCTGCGCGCGGTACATGAAGATACTCACGGGCAACAGGGTCAGCGACGAGGCGTTGAGCACCAGGAACATGATCTGGGCATTGCTGGCCGTGTCCCGGCTGGGGTTCAGGCTCTGCAGTTCGCGCATCGCCTTGAGCCCGATCGGGGTCGCCGCGTTGTCCAGCCCGAGCATGTTGGCCGCCATGTTCAGGGTGATCAGGCCCAGCGCCGGGTGGCCCGCCGGCACCTCGGGCATCAGGCGGGCGAACAGCGGCGCCAGCGCGCGCGCCAGCGCCTGCACCAGTTGCGCGCGCTCGGCGATGGCCAGCAGTCCCAGCCACAGCGTCAGGGTGCCGAACAGCAGCACCATCACCGAGACCGACAGCCGCGCCATCGCGAACAGGCTGGCGACGATCGCGGCGAACACCCCGGGATCGCCGCCCAGCCAGCGCGCGCAGGCGGCGATCGCCGCGCTCAGGAACAGTCCCAGCCAGAGGCGGTTGAGCATGCGGCGCGCTGTGCTGTCAGCGCGCGCCGCCGCGGCGCGGCGGTGGGGCCTGCGCGGCCTCGCGCCCGCCCGCACGGCCGGCGCGCGGCGCGGCCGTCGCGGCCGACAATTGCAGCGGCCGCCCCAGCACCCGCACCCGCTGCAGCAGGCGCAGCACGTCGGCCGGCATGTCGGCGGGCAGTTCGACCAGGCTGTAGCTGCGCCGGATCTCCACCTGCCCGATGCGGCTGTTGTCCAGGCCGGTCTCGTTGGCGATCGCCCCCACCAGGTTGCGCACCTGCACGCCGTGCTCGCGCCCGATCTCGACGCGGTAGCTGCGCAGGTCGCCGCCGCTGGCCACGCGCGAGCGCCTGGCGCCGGGACCCGAGGCGCGCGCGGTCTCGCCTGCGCGCGCCTGTTGCAGCGCCTGATCGGCGAGTTCCTGCAGGCTGCGCGAAGGCGCCGCGGCGGGGCGTTGCGCGGCGGCGGCCGACGCATCGAGCAGCAGCTGCTTGCCGCCCTGCGGCATGCTGGCCAGCGCCGCAGCGATGTCCAGCGCGGCCACCCCGCGCTCGCGCTCGTAGCGCGCGACCAGCTCGCGATAGGGATCCAGCGCGGGCTGCTGCAGCGCCTCGTCGAGGCTCTCGAAGAAGCGCTGGGTGCGGCGGTCGTTGACATCCTGCACGCTGGGCAATTGCATCGGCTCGATGCGCTGCCGGGTGGCGCGCTCGATGGCCTGCAGCAGGTAGCGTTCGCGAGGGGTGACGAACAGGATCGCCTGCCCGCTGCGCCCGGCACGTCCGGTGCGTCCGATGCGATGCACATACGACTCGGTGTCGACCGGGATGTCGTAATTGACCACATGGCTGATGCGATCGACGTCCAGCCCGCGCGCGGCCACGTCGGTGGCCACCAGGATGTCGATCTGCCCGTCCTTCAGGCGCTGCACGGTGCGCTCGCGCTGCGCCTGCTGGATGTCGCCGTTCAGCGCCGCGGTGGCGAAGCCGCGCGCCGCCAGGCGTTCGGCCAGCTCCTCGGTCGCCACCTTGGTGCGGGTGAACACGATCATGCCGTCGAAAGGCTCGACTTCCAGGATGCGGGTCAGCGCGTCGAGCTTGTGCATTCCGCCGACCATCCAGTAGCGCTGCTCGACCCCGCTTGCGGTGCGGGTGCGCGCCTTGATGGTGATCTGCGCCGGCTCGCGCAGGTGCCGCTGGGCGATGGCCCGGATGGCCGCCGGCATGGTGGCCGAGAACAGCGCCACCTGGCGCTGCGGCGGAGTGCTGGAGAGGATGCGCTCGACGTCCTCGATGAACCCCATGCGCAGCATTTCGTCGGCTTCGTCGAGCACCAGGTGGCGCAGCGCGTCGAGCTTCAGGGTGCCGCGCTGCAGGTGGTCGATGACCCGCCCCGGGGTTCCCACCACAACCTGCGCGCCGCGCCGCAGCGCAGTCAGTTGCGGGGTGTAGCTCTGGCCGCCGTACAGCGGAAGCACGTGGAAGCCGCGCAGGTGCGACGCGTAGCGGTTGAAGGCCTCGGCCACCTGGATCGCCAGTTCGCGCGTGGGCGCGAGCACCAGCGCCTGGGTGGCCGGATTGTCGACGTCCACGCTCGCCAGGATCGGCAGCGCGAAGGCCGCGGTCTTGCCGGTCCCGGTCTGCGCCTGCCCGACCAGGTCGCGGCCCTCGAGCAGCGGCGGGATGGTCGCCGCCTGGATCGGCGACGGGGTTTCGTACCCGACGTCGCGCAGGGCCTGCAGCAACTCCTGCGGCAAGCCGAGGTCGGCGAAGCTCGGTGACTCGGCGGCCTGGCTTTCAGGGGCTTGCGGCTCGGATGGGTTCATGCATGGGCTCGGAAAACGCGCCCAGACTGGGCGCGGATGGACATTGTGCGCCAGCCAAAAAAAATGCCAAGCTCACGGCTTGGCCAAGGGGGGATGCGAGCGGCGAAGCGCTTGCGGCCTCGCCTTTGGGCATCCCGGTTCAAGCAAGCCGCGTGCCAGGTACTGGCGGGCTGGCTCGCTGCCCTTGCCGATCAAGGATTTGGCGACACCGACGGGGCCGCTCCGCGGGTGGCGACCCCCGAACTTGTCGCCGCGCGGCGACGCGAATCGGGCTCTGCTCGCAACCCCATGAAAAAATAGGGGGTTTTTTGTCGCTGCCGACCGACAGATCACTCGGGCTGCTTGAACAACGCCGGTGACAGGCCGTGTTTTTGCAGCAGTCTGTAGAACTCGGTGCGGTTGCGCTGCGCGAGCCGAGCCGCCTCGGCGACCTGGCCGGCGGTGATTTTCATCAACTGGATCAGGTAGTCGCGCTCGAAGCGGTCCTTGGCGTCGGCATAACTGAGGATCTCCACCGGCTTGTTGCGCAACGCCCGGGCGACCAGCGAGGCCGGGATGCGCGCCGTGGTGCACAGTGCGCAGCATTGCTCGACCACGTTCATCAACTGCCGCACGTTGCCCGGCCAGTCGAAACGCATCAGGGATTCCATCGCATCGGGAGCAAAGCCCACCACCTGCCGGCCGTGCTTGGGCGCCAGCCTGCCGACAAAGTGCTGGGCCAGCGCGGCGATGTCCTCCCGCCGCTCGCGCAGCGGGGGAATATGCAGGTTGACCACGTTCAGCCGGTAGTACAGATCCTCGCGAAACCCCTGCGTGGCGATCAGCGCCTCCAGGTCGTGGTGGGTGGCCGAGACGATGCGCACATCCACCGCGACCGCCTGCTGGCTGCCCAGCGGGCGCACTTCGCGCTCCTGCAGCACCCGCAGCAGCTTGGCCTGCAGCGCCAGCGGCATGTCGCCGATTTCGTCGAGGAACACCGTTCCGCCATGGGCGGTCTGGAACAGACCCTTGCGGGCGACGTCGGCCCCGGTGAAGGCCCCCTTGACGTGGCCGAACAGCTCCGACTCCAGCAGCGCCTCGGGAATGGCGGCGCAATTGATCGCCACGAAGGGCCCGTCGCGCCGGCTGCTCGCCTCGTGGACGGCGCGCGCCAGCATCTCCTTGCCGGTGCCCGATTCGCCCTGGATCAGCACATTGGCCTGGCTCCTGCCGACCAGCGCGACCTCGTCGAGCAACGCGATCATCAGCGGGCTGGCGGTGACGATTCCCGCCAGTCCGGTGCGCCCGGCCTGCGACTGCTGGGTCGCCCCCTGATCGACCGCGCGCCGCAGCAGCGCCAGCAGTTCGCTGGCCTCGAAGGGCTTGGTCAGGTAGCCGAACACCCCGCGCTGCGCCGCGGCGACGGCGTCGGGGATGCTGCCGTGGGCCGTCAGCACGATCACCGGCAACGAGGGATCGCGGGCGTGGATGCGCTCGCACAGCTCCTGGCCGTCGATCCCCGGCATGCGCATGTCGGTGATCACCGCGCCCGGCCGCGCGACCTCCAGGCGCGCCAGCGCCTGTTCTCCGCTCGCGGCCAGCACCGGCCGATATCCCGCCGAGCGCAGCCGCATGTCGAGCAGCCGCAGCAGGTCCGGGTCGTCGTCGACCACCAGCACGCTGGCGCCGGCCTCGGCCTGCGCGGCATGCGGGGGGGTCATCGCTCGGCACCCGCCGGCCGGCGGGCTGGGGGCTTGGCGGCCCGCTCCTGGGTACGTCCTTGCAATTGCACCTCCAGGTTCTTGATCTGGCCGATCTTGTCTTCCAGATCGGCGGCCTTGCGCTGCACCTTGCCGAGTTCGGTGCGGGTCCTCGCCCACTCGACGCTCTGCTGGCCCAGGCGCTGCAACAACTCGATGAACTGCCGGCTGGCAGGGTCCGCGGTGAGATCCTGCAACCCCTTTAGCAAGTCACGTGCCTGCATCGCCTCCTCGGCACTCGGAGCGCTCGCGGCTGACGCTGCGCCGGAACCCGGGCCCGCCGCGGCGGCCTGCGCGGCCGCCGGGGTCGACGTCGACGAGCCATTGCCGGCGGACGCTGGCGGGCGGCCGGCCGGCGCAGGACGGGTGAGCAGCAGGTAGCCCAGTTCGAGGCGCTCGCCGGCGCTGCGCATGCGGCCCATGGCCTGCAGATACTGCTGGCGCGAACGGCTGGCCGCCGCGCTCATCGCCGCGACCCGCTGCAGCATGCGCTCGATGCCGGGCATGCTCAGCGTATCGTCGGGTTGCGCGGCGCCGGCCTGGGCCGGCGCCGACGCCGGCGCGGCGCGCGAAGCCGCCGCGGCCGGGCTCGCCGGGCGCGCTGCCGCCGCGGACGGCGCGGAAGCCGCCCGCGGCGGCAGCGCCGTCTGCGCTCCGCAGGAAGCCGCCGGGGTGGCCGTGCAGGTGGCGCGCGGTGGGGGCACCGCGCAACCGCCGAGCAGAAGCAGCGCTGCCAGCAGGGTCAGCCGGCCGCCGGCGCGGCCTCGGCGCTGGCGCGGATGGGTGGACGCGGGCGCGTCGGAGGATCGGATCATGGACATGGGCAGAAGGAGGATCAGCCACGCTGCGCGGTACGCGAGTGGCCATGCAGCCGCGGCAGCCGCACGCAAAAGCACGCCCCGCGCTGCTCCTGGCCGTCGCACAGGGTGATGCGGCCGCCGTGCAGCATCGCGTATTCCTGGGCGATGGCCAGTCCCAGGCCGTTGCCCGGAGCGGCCGCCGCCGGCTGGCGCATTCCCTGGAAGAAGGGCTCGAACAAGTGCTCGCGGTCCTGTTCGGCGACACCCGGTCCCTGGTCGCAGATGCGCACCGTCAGGGCCTCGCCGTCGTCGCGCAGCGCGATGCGGATATGGCCGGCCGCCGGGCTGAAGCGCATGGCGTTGATCAACAGGTTCTCGAACAAGGTGTCGAGCTTGCCCAGGTCGGCATGCAACGCCGGCGAAGCGCCCTCGATATCGACCACCAGGTGCTTGGCGCGCAGCGCCAGTTCGTTGCGCCGCACCAGGGACTGCAGCAATTGCAGCACATCGACCCCCGCCGAGACCAGGGGATCCAGGCGTCTTTGCGCCCGGCTGTAGTCGATGAGGTTCTCGATTCGCTGCTGCAGGTCGCGCGCGTTGCCCCGCATGATCATGCCGATTTCCCGCTGCTGCGCGGCCAGCGGCCCGGCGACACCGTCGAGCAGCAATTCCACGCCCTCGCGCAGCGAGGCCAGCGGCGTCTTGAGTTCGTGCGAGACGTGCCGAAGGAATCGCTGCTTTTGTTCGTCGATCTCCCGCAAGCGGCGACGCAGCCAGTCCAGTTGCTCGCCCAGTTGCACCAGGTCGCCCGGGCCGCGTATGGCCGGCTGGGCCTGCAGATCGCCTGCTCCGAGCAGCCGGATGGCCTGGTCGATGCGACGCACCGGACGCGTGAGCAGCCACGACAGCCAGGCCGCGATCAACAGCGACAGCAGCACCGCGAAACCGGCCTGGGCGAGCAGCACGGCGCGCAGGTTGCGCGAACTGCGGCCCAGCGCGTGGACCTGGCGATCGACCAGCGCGTTGCCGGCCGCGATGAGTCGCCCGCTGCTGCGCGCCAGCGCATCGAAGCGCGGCGCGAAGGAGTCGAAACGCGGCAGGCTGGCCGGCCCGGCGCCGCGCAGCTGGGCGTACAAGGCGGCTTCCTCGCCGGCGATGCGCGACAACAGGACGCGGTCGGCCGAGTCGAAGGGCATGGCCTGCAGCACACGCAGCGCCGCGCGCACCGCCTGGTGTGCGTCGCGCATGCCCACGCGCAACTGCGGGTCCTGCAGCACGTAGTACTGGCCGGCAGCGCGCTGCAGGGTCGACAGGTCCTCGGCCAGCTGGCGCGTGCCGCGGGTGACGTCGACCGTGGTCTGGATGGCCTGCCGGGTCTGCTGCGCCAGGCGCTGCTGGGCGTAGGCGGTATAGAGCAGCCCCAGCACCAGGGGCAGCATGACCAGCGCGAACGCCGCCAGCAGCAGGGCGTGGAAGGAGCGCGGGTACGGCAGCGAAAACTTCAAGGGCATGGAACCAGGGGGCGCGCGCCGCACCGAGGCGGCATGCTTGCAGGCCCGAATTATCCCCCGACGCGGCCGCGGCGCTTCAGCTCGGCCGCGCCTGCAGCTGGAAGCGCCCGGCGCCGTCGCGCCCCAGCACCTGGGCCAGCCAGCGCCCGGCGGGCTCGAGCAGCGGCTGCAGTCCGAAGGGCGGATTGATGACGAACATGCCGCTGCCCAGCAGGCCGAAGCCATCGGCGCGCGGCGGCGCCGTGGTCAGCTGGGCGTCCAGCCACCCGCCGGGCGCCAGGCCGCGCAGCCGCCTGGGCAGGTCGCGCGATTCGAGGGTCTGCAGCTGGGGATACCAGACCAGGTACACGCCGGTGGCGAAGCGCTGCAGCGCGTCGCGCAGCGACTCCAGCAGTTGCCGGTAATCGCCGCGCAGTTCGTACGAAGGGTCGATCAGCACCAGCGCGCGGCGCGACGGCGGCGGCAGCAGCGAGCGCAAGCCCGCGAAGCCGTCGGCGTGGCCCAGGGTCGTCTGGCGCCGGCGCCCCAGGCTGGCCTTCAGGCTGCGCCAGTCGGTCGGGTGCATTTCGAACAACCGCATCGCGTCTCCCGGGCGCAGCAGCCGCGCGGCCAGTGCCGGAGAGCCCGGCAGCACCCGCAGCGTGCCATCGGGGTTGTCCTGCAGCACCAGCCGCAGGTAGTCGACCAGTGCCTGCGGCAGGCCATGCGCCGGCGCGTCCTGCAGCGCCAGGCGCACCTGGTCTTGCAGCCACGCGCGGCCGATGCCGTCGTGGTATTCGCCCAGGCGCTGGCTCATTCCGTGGTCCAGCCGATAGCTTCCAGCGCCGGCGTGGGTGTCGATGTAGCTCAGCGCCTTGGGCTTGGCCAGCAGCAACTGCAAGGCCGCCACCAGCACGGTGTGCTTGAGCATGTCGGCCGGGTTGCCGGCATGGAAGGCGTGGCGATAGGCGAGCATCGGGGTCGGGTCCGGTGGCATGCGCCGGGCCGCCCGGGGCCTTGCCGCCCACCTCGCAGCCGGCAGGCTGTCCGGCACCGGCCCCGGGGGCGCCGGACTGCAAAGCCCAACTGTAGCGCGCGCGGCCGCGCGCTCAGCGGGTGGGTGCCAGCGAACAGTGCCCGGCGTCGGCCGCCGGGCCGTTGCCCAACGCCAGCGGCATCGGCTCGGCAAAGCGCTCGTGGGGGGTGCTGGCGCGCCAGTCGAGCACCAGCAGCACCAGCACGACCAGCCACAGCAGCCAAGCGCGCCAGCTCGAGCGCAGCCAGCGCGGCAGGCGGCCGCGCGGCGTGCCGCCATCACGCGGATCGCCGCTCATGGCCGGCCTCCGACACCCAGGCGCGAACGCAGCCGCACTCCCAGCAGGCTGCCCGCGAACGCACAGGCGAACCAGACCCAGCCATGCAGCGAGCCGGTCGCTATGCCCGAGAAGTACGCCCCGACGTTGCAGCCGAATGCCAGCCGGGAGCTGTAGCCCATCAGCAGGCCGGCGACCACCGAGGCGACCCAGCCGCGCAGCGGCAGGCTGACCCGCGGGCTCAGCTTGCGCGCCCTCTGCGCGGCCATCAGCGCGCCGAACAGCATGCCGAGGTCGGTCATGCTGGTGTTGTCGGCCAGCACGCTGGCGTGCAGCTGCGCCTGCTGCACCGGCAGACCGTAGAAGGCGTTGTGCGAAAGGTTCACTCCGAGCGCCTGGACGATTTTCGCACCCCAGAGGCCGAGCCCGTAGACGATGCCCCAAGGCTGCCCCGCGACCACCAGGTTCGCAGCACCCAGCAGGCCCAGCGCCGCGCCGGCGATCCACACTCCCCGACCCTTCCAGCGCCGCGGCGAGTGCGGGTCGCGCAGGCGCCACAGCAGCGCCGCCAGCACGCCCAGCACGCCCAGCTGCAACGCCAGCGTCCGCACGGCCCCCAGGTGCTGGACCAGCGACACCGCGGGCAGCGAGCCCAGCGCGAGCCAGGCCGGCAGCTGCGCCGAGCCGGCGAAACTGCCCATCACGAAGGCCGGCAGCACCAGCATGCTCACCGGGTGGCCGAGCCCGGCCTTGTACAAGGTACCGGAGCCGCAGCCGTCGGCGATCTGCATCGAGGCGCCGAACACGAACGAGCCGATCACCAGGCTCCACGACAGCGGCCCGTCGGCGCCCTGCAGTTCCGGATGCGCCGCCAGCAGCGGCACGCTCAGCACCATGCACACCGCGATGGCGAAGAACTGCGCCAGCAGCCCGGTCGGGTCGCGATGGGTGATCCACACCCTCCAGCCGGTGGTGAAGCCGAAGCTGCCCGCAGCCAGCGCGTACCCCAGCCCGACGCCCACGCACCACAGCAAACCCTGGCGCCAGCCGACCAGCCAGGTGCTGGCGACAAAGCCCAGCAACGCCAGCAGCAACAGCAACTTGCCGGCGAGCGCGCCGCCGGCAGCCGAGGTGGAAGGGGAGGACGAGGGAGTCGAGCGGGACGCGGGTGGGTTCAGCGAGCCTGAACGGTCTGCTTGAGTTGCGTCCATAGCTGGGCGGAGCGGGAGGGAACGTGGGTCATCGGTTCATGATGGCGCGACCAGTCGACCACCGAGCCGGGGTACAGGCGCACATCGGGACGATGGAGCATTTCGGCCAGCACGAACCAGTTGGTGGCCGCCCAGTGTCCGGTATTGCAGAAGGAGATGGTCTGCTTGGCCTGCGCCTGCTGCGGCGGCAGGTTGCGGGCGATCGCCTGCAGCACGCTCAGCGGGGGCAGCGCGCCGCCGCCGTGGGGGAACCAGCGCATGTTGCTGAAATCCAGCGCCCCCGGGATGGTGCCCGGCACCACCGCTGCCGGGGCCTTGACCTTGCCCTCCCAGAAATTCTTCGGCCGGGCGTCGAGCAGCACGTCGGACGCGCGCGGATCGTCCACCCGGTGCAGCACCTGCTCGCGCGTGGCCAGCAGGCTGTTGTCCAGGTGCGGCTCGAAGTCCGAAGCGCTCACCGCGGGCTGCGCGCCCTGCTGCAGCCCGGCCAGACCGGCGGCGTGCCAGGCCTGCATGCCGCCGTTGAGGATCGACAGGTGGGACATTCCCAGCCACTTCAGGGTCCAGAACACCCGTGCCGGAGCGCCGAAGTCGGTCGGGTTCCCGCCGGCGGAAACCAGCACCACGTGGTCGTCCTGGTGCAGCCCGAGACTGCGCACCAGACGGGTGAACCCGGCCACCGTGAGCAGGCGCCCCGGGTTGTAGCCGGGGCCGCGCCACGCCGGATAGGGAGCGCTGAGCGCCCCCGGCAGGTGCCCCTTGGCGTAGGCCTTGGCACCGCGCAGGTCGATGATGTGCAGCGGAGCGCCGGCTCGCATCAACGCGTTCAGCTGCGCGGGTTGCAGCAGCGGGCCGGCGCTGGCCAGCAGTGCCGCCGAATCGGTCGACGGCGGCGGCGCGCTCGACGCCAGCGCGCTCGCGCCCCAGGCGCAGCCCGCCAGCACGGCGGCAGTCAGCAGCCCGCGGCACAGCGACCGCCGGTTGCCGGACCGGGGGCTGGGCGCGGTCCGGGAATGCATCGGATGGAAGGAGTTCATGGCGCGTATTGTCGCGGGCGGTTGGCCCATAGGGAAATATTGTTTTTCGCATATTGTTCCAACCCCCGGTCATATTTGCAACACGATCTGGCCGGCTTCCCGCGACTAAATACTATGCCCTGTATATACCGCTCCGCTCGAATACCCTGTCTAGTATTATAGAAGACCCACCCGGTCCTGCGATCCCGCGCGAATCAATAGCGTCCGGTTCCTCCGGCCAGCGCGATGAGCAGCCGAGCCGCGAAGGCCACCAGCGGCCTGGTCCACCAGGCCACGCGCGCGCGCAACCGCCGGTGGTCGATCGGCAGCGCCCAGTACATGTGCTGGCGCAGGTGGCCGGCCAGCGCCTGGGCGAACGCGGCATCCTCGACGACCACGTTGGCCTCGCGATTGACCAGCAGCGACAAGGGGTCGATATTCGAGCTTCCCACCGTGGCCCAGCGGCCGTCGACCACCGCCACCTTGCCGTGCAGGTAGGCCCGCTGGTATTCGTGGATTCGCACCCCGGAGTCGAGCAACTCGCGGTACAGCGCCTGCGCGGCCCAGGCTGCGGCACGATAGTCGGCGCGGCCCTGCAGCAGCAGGTCCACGCTCACCCCGCGCAGCGCCGCCGCCTTCAGGCTGGCGCGGAACGCCTGGCCCGGATAGAAGTACGGGCACGCCAGCAGCACCGAGTCGCGCGCGGCGTCGATGGCCTGCACGTAGCAGTGCTCGATCGCGCGCCGTCGCAACAGGTTGTCGCGCAGCACCAGCGCGGCGCGCTGGCCGCCGGTCGGCGGCTCGGCCGCCGGCGGCCGCGAAGCATCAGCGTCCTGCAGGCGCCCGGAACGGCTGCCGGGCAGCATGCCGGCGCCACGCAATTCCTGCAGGTAGCGCCTGCGCTGCTCGCGCGACCCGAGCAACCTGGGCCCGGGGGCGTGGCGCAACCCGCGCTGCACGCTGCCGGTGGCCACGGTACGCAGCCACAGCCTGCGCATGCTGCGCAGCACCTGCGCCACCACGGGCCCCTGCACGCGCACCGCGTAGTCCAGTCGCGGGTGCGGGCTCCAGCCGTGGTGGATGTCGAAATGGTCGTCGATCAGGTTGATCCCGCCGACGAAGGCCACCCGCGCATCGACCACGCACATCTTGCGGTGCAGCCGCCGCCAGTGGCCGCGCTGCAGCAGGTCCAGCCAGCGCCGCCACGGACGGTAGACCATGAACTCGACCCCGGCGTCGCCGAACATCCGGTCGAGTTCGGCGATCGAGCGATTCGACCCCAGGCCGTCGACCAGCACCCGCACCTGCACCCCGCGCGCCGCCGCCTGCACCAGCGACTGCGCGAGCTCCAGCCCGCCGGGGTCGGTGTGGAAAATGTAGGTTTCCAGCCAGATGCTACTGCGCGCCTGCGCCCACGCCTGCTTGAGCGCGGGGAACAACGCGGCGCCCAGAGGCAGCAGCTCGACCCGGTTGCCGTCGCGCCATGCCGGACGCACCGGGCGCTCGCCGTCGCTGCCGCGGCGCTGCCAGGCACGCAGGTTCAGGCGCCACCAGGCGCGCAGGCTGCCGCGCCGCGCGCGCCCGCGGCTTCTAGCCATCGCGCGTGCTGCCGAGCGGCAGCACCCGGGGCGACTGCCCCGCCAGCGGCTGCAGTTCGACCAGCAGCGGGGCATGGTCGGACAACCGCGCCCACGACGCGCCCCAGCCGAGTCCGACCGCATGGGCGGCGAAGCCTCGCACGTAGATGCGATCCAGGGGCATCAGCGGCAGCAGTGCAGGAAAGGTGCGCATGCGATGGTGCCAGCGGGGGTGGTGCGCGGCTCCTTCCGCCACCGCGCGGGTCGACGCGTCGAGCAGGCCCAGCGCGGCGAGCTCGGCGCCGAGCTCGCCGCTCCAGTCGTTGAAATCCCCGCCGACGATCACCGCCTCGTCGGCCGGGACATGCAGCCGCAGGTAATCGGCCAGGCGCTCGACCTGCCGCCTGCGCCCCGCGCGCAACAGCCCGAAGTGCACCACGATGCAGTGCAGCACCGCGGCCGGCCCGCCCTCGGCCGGCAGGGCCAGCCTGGCGTGCAGCAGGCCGCGTTGCTCGAAGCGATGCTCCGACACGTCCTGGTGGGCGATGTCCAGGATGGGAAAGCGCGACAGCAGCGCGTTGCCATGCTCGCCATGCCGGGTGCGGGCGTTGGTGTGGTAGGCGGCGAACATGCCCAGGCCGCGGCCGAGCAGCTCGTGCTGGGGTAGCGCGGGCCAGCCGGCCAGCCGCAGCGCGTGCCGCCTGTGCTCGAACTGCACCTCCTGCAGCAGCACCAGGTCGGCGCCCAGGCCGCGCAGGCCCTCCTGCAGCGCGTGGATGCGCAGCCGCTTGGCCGGCCCCATGCCGAGCACGCCCTTGTGGATGTTGTACGAAGCCACGCGCAGCGCCGGCAAGCGCTCGCGCGGCAAGCGGGGGATCGCGCGCGGTGCGGTCGCCCGCTCCAGGCCTGCGCTCACCGACCGACTCCCTGGCAGCCTGCGCCGGGCCGCAGCCGGCGCGGCAACTGCCGGATGGCCTGCGCGTTCGACGCCGAGAAGCAGCGCGCAGCCGCCTGTTCCCAGGGCAACCACAGCGCCGCGCGGTGCTCGCGCTCGGCCAGCCGCACCGGCTGTGTGTCCGGCACCTGCAGGCTGAACACGTGCTCCAGGTTCTTCCACACTCCGGCGGCATAGCGGTGGCGCCACAGCGGGTAGATCTCGTAGACGTTGCACAGCTTCCAGTCGCACAGCGCGCCGGCCGCCAGTTGCCGCGCGCTGGGCACGATGCCCGTTTCCTCCTCGACCTCGCGCAAGGCCGCCGCCGCCGTCGGCTCGTCGGCCGTGTCGAGACTGCCGGTCACGCTCTGCCAGAAGCCCGGCTGCCCGGCGCGTTCGATGAGCAGCACCTGCAGGCGCGGGTCGTGGATCACCACCAGCACCGACACCGGCACCTTGGGCGCCGGCGAGCTCATGCCCGGCCCCCGCCCGCCGCGCGGCGCGCACGCACGGCCCGCGCGAGGTCGTGCAGCAGGGCCAGCGAGTCGTCCCAACCCAGGCAGGCGTCGGTGATCGACACGCCTTCGCGCAAGGGCTGCCCGGGCCGCAGGTCCTGGCGCCCCTCGTGCAGGTGGCTCTCGACCATGACCCCGGCGATGCGGCGCTCGCCGGCCGCGATGCGCCGTCCGATGTCGGCCGCGACCTCGATCTGCCGGCGCGGCTGCTTGCCCGAGTTGGCATGCGAGCAGTCGATCATCAGGCGCTCGCCGAGGCCGCAGCGGCGCAGCACCTCGCAGGCCGAATCGACCGCCGCGGCGTCGTAGTTGGGCGCGCGTCCGCCGCGCAGGATGACATGGCAGTCGGCGTTGCCTCGGGTCTCGAAGATCGCCGCCACCCCCATCTTGGTCATCCCCATGAAGGCGTGGGCGGCGCTGGCGGCGACCACCGCATCGGCGGCCACCTGCAGCGAGCCGTCGGTGCCGTTCTTGAAACCCACCGGGCACGACAGCCCGGAGGCGAGCTGGCGATGGCTCTGGCTTTCGGTGGTGCGCGCGCCGATCGCGCCCCAGGCGATGAGGTCGCTGAAGTACTGAGGCGACAGCAGGTCGAGGAACTCGGTGCCCGCTGGCAGGCCCATCTCGCCCAGCCGCAGCAGCAGCTCGCGCGAGCGCCGCAGCCCCTCGTTGATGTGGAAGCTTCCGTCCAGCCGCGGATCGTTGATGAAGCCCTTCCAGCCCACGGTCGTGCGGGGCTTCTCGAAGTACACCCGCATCACCAGCAGCAGCGCGTCGGCGAGCGCGTCGCGCGCCTGCAGCAGCCGGCCCGCGTACTCCAGCGCCTGCCGCGAATCGTGGATGGAACACGGTCCGATGACCACCAGCAGCCGGTCGTCTTCGCCGCGCAGCACGCCGGCGATGCTCGAGCGGGCCTGCTCGACCACCTGCTCGACCGCGGGGGTCACCGCCAGTTCCTCCAGCAGCACGGCCGGCGAGACCAGCGCGCGCACCGCGGCGATGCGGGTGTCGTCGATGCGCGTGGTGTCCTGCGTGGCCTGCGCCACGCCGGCCTCGGTGTCGTGGCGAGGGTCGTCGATTCGTCGCATGGCGCGCGCTCCGGCTGGCGGTCCGCTCAGGCGCCGGTGTTCTGGCGCAGCCGCACGTGCAGCTCGCGCAGCTGGCGCTCGTCCACCGGGCTCGGCGCGTTGGTCAGCAGGCACTGCGCGCGCTGGGTCTTCGGGAAGGCGATGACGTCGCGAATGCTCGCCGCGCCGGTCATCATGGTGACGATGCGATCGAGGCCGAAGGCGATGCCCCCATGCGGCGGGGCGCCGTATTGCAGCGCGTCGAGCAGGAAGCCGAACTTCAGGCGGGCCTCGGCCTCGTCGATTCCCAGCGCGGCGAACACCTTGCGCTGCATGTCCGCGCGGTGGATACGCACCGAGCCGCCACCGATCTCCCAGCCGTTGAGCACCATGTCGTAGGCCTTGGCCAGGCAACGCCCCGGGTCGCTGGCGAGATAGTCGACATGCTCGTCCTTGGGCGCGGTGAACGGGTGGTGGCAGGCCACCCAGCGCTGTTCCTCGTCGTCGAACTCGAACATCGGGAAGTCGACCACCCACAGCGGCTTCCAGGCATCCTCGAACAGCCCGGTGCGGCGGCCGAATTCGCCGTGGCCGATCTTCACCCGCAGCGCCCCCAGCGCGGCGTTGACCACCTTGGCCCGGTCGGCGCCGAACAGCAGCAGGTCGCCGTCGGCCGCCGCGCTGCGCCGCAGCAGCTCGGCCAGCGCGGCGTCGTGCAGGTTCTTCACGATCGGCGACTGCAGCCCGTCGCGGCCGCGAGCGAGGTCGTTGACCTTGATCCACGCCAGCCCCTTGGCGCCGTAGATCTTCACGAAATCGGTGTAATCGTCGATTTCGCTGCGGCTGATCTGCGCCCCCCCGGGAATGCGCAACGCGGCGACGCGGCCGTCGGCCAGTGCGGCGGCCGAGCTGAACACCTTGAATTCGACGTCCCGCATGACATCGGTGAGCTCGGTGAATTCCAGCTTCACCCGCAGGTCGGGCTTGTCCGAGCCGAAGCGCGCCATCGCTTCGGAATGCGCCATCACCGGGAACGGATCGGCCAGCTGCACATCCAGCACCTCGGCGAAGGTGCCGCGGATCATCGGCTCGAACACCCCGCGGATCTCGCCTTCGTCGAGAAAGGAGGTCTCGCAATCGATCTGGGTGAACTCGGGCTGGCGGTCGGCGCGCAGGTCCTCGTCGCGAAAGCACTTGGTGATCTGGTAGTAGCGGTCGAAGCCCGCGATCATCAGCATCTGCTTGAACAACTGCGGCGACTGCGGCAGCGCGAAGAACTGCCCGGCATGCACCCGGCTGGGGACCAGGTAGTCGCGCGCGCCCTCCGGGGTGCTGCGGGTGAGCATCGGAGTCTCGATGTCGACAAAGCCCTGCGCGTCCAGATAGCGCCGCACCGCCATCGCCACCCGGTAGCGCAGCCGCAGGTTGTGCTGCATCTGCGGCCGCCGCAGGTCGAGCACCCGATGGGTCAGGCGTGTGGTCTCCGACAGGTTGTCGTCGTCGAGCTGGAAGGGCAGCGCCGCCGAGGGGTTGAGCACCTGCAGCGAGTGGCACAGCACCTCGACGCGCCCGGAGGCCAGCGCGGCGTTCTCGGTGCCCGCGGGGCGCTCGCGCACCACGCCTTGCACCTGCAGGCAGTATTCGTTGCGCACCCCTTCGGCGACCGCGAACATGTCGGCGCGGTCGGGATCGCAGACCACCTGCACCAGGGCCTCGCGGTCGCGCAGGTCGATGAAAATCACCCCCCCGTGATCGCGGCGTCGCTGCACCCAGCCGCACAGGCTGACGGTTTGTCCAAGCAGGGCTTCGGTGACAGCGCCCAGGGTATGGCTGCGTAGGGTCGTCATGGAGGGAAAGACCGATTCGTTTGGGAAGGGGAGGTGCCGCGGCGACGGCCGGCCGCGCGGGCCAGCGCCGCGCCGCACGCCGCGCGCACGCGTCAGCGAGGGGTCGCGGCCGGCGCGACGACCCCCATCGAGATCACGTATTTGAGCGCTTCGTCGACACTCATGACGAGTTCCACGACTTCGGACCGCGGCAGCATCAGGAAAAAGCCGCTGGTCGGGTTGGGGGTGGTCGGTATGTAGACGCTGATGTGCTCGCCGGGCAGATGCTGCGCCACCTCGCCGCCGGGGGCTCCGGTGACAAAACCGATGGTCCAGCTGCCCCGCCGCGGGTATTCGACCATCACCGCCTGGCGGAAGGCATTGCCATTGCTGGCGAACAGGGTGTCGGAGACCTGCTTGACGCTGCTGTAGATGCTCTTGACGATCGGGATCCTGGCGATCATCGAGTCCCACTGGCGCAGCCACCACTGGCCCACCATGTTGGCCACCAGCACCCCGCTGAGCAGGATCGCCGCCAGCACGACCACCACCCCCAGCCCGGGCATGTGGGCCAGGCGTTCGAGCAGCGGCTGCAACGGCGGCGCCACCGCGCCCAGCGCACCGACGATCGCGCGGAAGATGCCGTCGAACACCGACAGCAACTGCCACAGCACCCAGATGGTCGTGGTCAGCGGTAGCCAGACCAGCAGCCCGGCGACGAACAGGTTCTTCAAACGCACGCGCTGCATGCTTGCCCCCGCGTAGCCCGGGGCTGCCGTCCGCGCCAACGCGCCGACGGCAGCGCCGCGCTCACATCGCCGTCAATGGCAGGCGCAGGACGCGCCGCACGCCGGGGCCGCGGCCGGGGCGGCGGCCGCCGCGGTGGCCGCCGCCGGCTCGGCCTTCGCCGCCGCGCCGCCACCGCCCTTGCCCTTGAAGTCGGTCGCGTACCAGCCCGAGCCCTTGAGCTGGAAACCGGCCGCGGTGACCTGCTTGTGCAGCGCTGCGGCACCGCAGGACGGACAGTCGCGCAGCGGAGCGTCGGCGACCTTCTGCAAGGCATCCAGGGTATGTCCGCAGGACTCGCAACGATACGAGTAGATGGGCATGACGAACTCCTGAGTCGAGAATTCCTCGCCCGCTCGCTGGGCGCGGGCGGTCGGCCATGTATATGGTGGGGTTCGCGCCGCCTTCAAGGCCGCGCCTGCAAGCCCGCTTCGCGGGGCGTGCTTGCAAAATCCGTGCCGATTATAAAGGGCGCGCGGCGGCGTGCATCGCCGCCCCGGCAAGCCCGCGCCGTGCGTGCGCCCCTGCATGCCGGCCTGCAGGCCACCCCGCGCGCCGGCAGCGTCAGCGCGACGGGGCGCTCCCCGCCGGAGCCGCTGGCGCCGGCGCGGCGGCGGCAGCGCCGGCCGGGGGTTCGCCGGGATGTTCGCCCGGCTGTTCGCCCGGATGTTCCGCCAGGCGCACCCGGCGCCTGCCGCTGCTCGCGGGGAAGCCGGCGAAGGCCGCGCGCGCCAGTTGCCGCGCGACCGGCAGCAGGCGTTCGTCGTAGCCGCCGATCATCGAGCTGCTGCGCCAGATCAGCGCGCCGCTGGCGGCGTCGCGCACCTCGATGTCGAACACCCGCTCGTACCAGGGGGGCGGCCACGACCAGCCGCGCCACCACCACGGGTAGCCGTTGTAGATCAGGCTGCCGTCGGGCAGCAGCAGCGGCGGCCCGGGGGGCGGCCAGGCACTCGGGAAACTGGCCTCGAAGTCCAGATAGCTGTGGAAGGCGTAGCGCGCGGTGTAAGGCGCCGGCCTGCCCAGCACCGGCACCATGCCGGCATCGGTCATCGCGTCCAGCACCGCATCCTGCAGCGCCTGCGCCTGCAGGCCCTCGGAGTTGGCCGCGGCCGCCTGCAGCTGCACCTGCGCGCCCACCAGCGCCTGCGGCGCCGGGTGCGGGGTCTCGACGTCGTAGGAATCGACGTACAGCGACGCGCAACCGCCCAACGCGCCCAGCGTGCCCAGCGCGCAAACGGCCAGCAGCGCCCGCATCAGCAGGCGCGCCGGACCGGCACCAGGGAGTCGCTGCGACAGGAGCTTCATGCAGGGCCACCATCGATCGATACGGGGCGTTTCCGGGACGGTTCGCGCCTGCCTGCAACTGTACTCGCAACCGCCGGCCTTTGCCGCTGATCCAGCGCAACGCCCTGGCGGGCTCAGCGTGGCGCCCAGGCGACCGGCTGCGCCTGTGCGGGCACCGCGCAGGGATCCGGGTCGAAGGCGCGGTCGCCCTCGCCTGCGAAGCTGCCGTCGGCGCGCAACCCGGCGAAGTCGAAAGCCTGGCGGTCGAGCAGGTGCGACGGCACGAGCTGGCCCAGCGCGCCGAACATCGACTCCAGCCGACCGGGAAAGCGCCGCTCCCAGTCGCGCAGCATCGCCGCCACCTGCTTGCGCTGCAGGTGTTCCTGGCTGCCGCACAGGTTGCAGGGAATGATCGGAAAGCCGCGATGCTCGGCCCAGCGCTGCAGATCGGCCTCGGCGACATAGGCCAGCGGGCGGATGACCACGTGGCGCCCGTCGTCGCTGACCAGCTTGGGAGGCATCGCCTTGAGCCTGCCGCCGAAGAACAGGTTGAGCAGGAAGGTCTGCAGGATGTCGTCGCGATGGTGCCCGAGCGCGATGCGGGTCGCGCCGATCTGGTCGGCGACCCTGTACAGGATGCCGCGGCGCAGCCGCGAGCACAGGCTGCACAGGGTCTGGCCCTCGGCGAGCACGCGCTTGACCACCGAATAGGTGTCCTGCTGCTCGATGTGGAAGCGCACGCCGCGGCTGCGCAGGTAGGCGGGCAGCACGTCCTCGGGAAATCCCGGCTGCTTCTGGTCGAGGTTGACCGCGACGATCTCGAAGTCCACCGGTGCGCGCTGGCGCAGGCTGAGCAGGATGTCCAGCAGCGCGTGGCTGTCCTTGCCCCCCGACATGCACACCATGACCCGGTCGCCGTCGTGGATCATGTCGAAGTCGCCGATCGCCTGCCCCACCTGGCGGTGCAGGCGCTTGGACAATTTGTTGAGTTCGAATTCGTGCTTGCGGGTATCCATGGTCATGTCGTGCTCAGCACGCCTGCCGGGTCTGCGCGACCTCGATTCCCACGCCGTCGCAGTCGGGAAAGATATTGGGCTTGTCGACCCGCACCCGCACCTGCTGCACGCCGTCGAGGTCGAGCACGCGCCGCGCGATGCGCCCGGCCAGCGTCTCGAGCATGTTCACGTGTCCGCGTCCGACCTCCTCGAGGGCGATCGACCGCAGCAGGCGATAGTCCAGCACCTGCCCCACCTCGTCGGCCGCGGGCATCGCCGGCGCGGCGGGCAACTGCGCGACGATGGACACCAGCAGTTGCTGGCGCGAGCGCAGTTCGTGCTCGAGGATGCCCACGCTGGCCTGCACGCGCAGGCGCTCGAGAAGAATGGTGCGCATGGCAGGCGTTGTCAGTCGAATGCGAAATCGCGCCCGCGCGGCTGCAGGTGCTGCCCGGCATCGACCAGCAGCTCGCAGCCGCTGAGCGCGCGGTTGCGCAGCGCGAACAGCACCGCATCGGCGATGTCGGCCGGCGTCGGGCCCTCGCCCAGCGGGCCGGCCGCCTGCAGCCGCCGCAGCCGCTCGGCGTCGATCAGCGGGCTGCCCAGGGTCATTCCCGGAGCCACCGCGACCACCCGCAGGTGCGGCGCGAAGGCCTGCGCCAGCAACGTGCCGGCGTGGCGCAGCGCGGCCTTGCTCAAGGTGTAGGAAAAGTGGTCGGGGTTCGGATTCCACAGCTTCTGGTCGAGCAGGTTGACCACGCAGCCGCGCGCCTGGCGCTCGCGCAGGTGGCCGTGCAGCGCCTGCGCCAGCAGCACCGGAGCCAGGGTGTTGATGCGGTAGTGGCGCAGCGCCGGCTCCACGCCCAGCGTGTCGGCGGTGTCGTAGTCGAACACCGACGCATTGTTGACCAGCGCATCGACCCGGCCCATGCGCTGCACCACCGCGGGCAGCAAGCCGCGCACCTGCGCCTCGTCGGCCAGGTCGGCGCCAACGGCCTGCGCCCCGGCGCCGCGCGCGCCCAGATCGGCCGCGAGTTGCGCGGCCTGCGCCGCCGATCCGCGGTAATGCACCGCCAGGTCCCAACCGGCGTCGGCCAGGCACAGCGCGATCGCACGACCGATGCGCTGCGCGCCCCCGGTGACCAGCGCCACCGGCCGCGGGCTGCCCGGCAGCGCGTGGTCCGGGCGGAGGGGGGCTTCGGGCATCGGGGGGCGAACCTACAATGGAAGCGATGGACCAAACCGCCAGTCTAGCGCGCGCGGCGCCCGCCGAACCGGACCCCGCCGAGGTCGGGCGCTCGCAGGCCCTGCAGCGCCTGGTGGCCGAGGAAATCGCCCGCCTCGGCGGCTGGATGGGCTTCGACCGCTACATGCAGATGGCGCTGTACCAGCCCCGTCTGGGTTATTACGCGGCGCAGCCCGGAGTGCTCGGCGCGTGGGGCGGCAGCAGCGACTTCATCACCTCCCCGGAGCTGTCGCCGCTGTTCGCCGCGACGCTGGCGCGGCTGCTCGCCGACCTGGGCGCTGCGCAGTCGTTGCACAGCATCGTCGAGTTCGGCCCGGGCAGCGCGCGCCTGGCATGCGACCTGCTTTGCGAACTGGCGGCGGCCGGCGACTGGATGCCCGAGCAGTACGTGCTGGTCGAGGTGTCGGCGGCGATGCGCGAGCGCCAGCGGCAGGCGGTGCGGGCGCTGCCTGCCGAACTGGCGCGCCGGGTGGTGTGGTGGGACGAGCTGCCGCAGCGCTTCGACGGCCTGGTGCTGGGCAACGAGGTGCTCGACGCGATGCCGGTACGGCTGCTGCACCGGGCTGCCGCGGGCTGGGTCGAGCGCGGGGTGGCGTGCGGCGACGACGGCACGCTGCGGTGGAGCGAGCGAGCGCTGCCCGCGGGCAGCCGGCTGCGGCCGACTCTGCAGCAACTGCCCGCGGGCAGCGTGACCGAATGGCACGAAGCCGCGCAGGGCTGGATGCGCACCCTGGCCGCGCGGCTGCAGCGCGGCGTCGCGCTGCTGTTCGACTATGGCTTCCCGGCGCGCGAATACGACCACCCGCAGCGCAGCGCAGGCACCTTGCGCTGCCACCGCGGCCACCGCGTGCACGACCAGCCTCTCTGGCAGCCGGGCCTGTCGGACATCACCTCCCATGTCGACTTCAGCGCGATGGCCGAGGCCGCGCGCGATGGCGGACTGCAGTTGCTGGGCTACACCAGCCAGGCGCGCTTTCTGCTCAACTGCGGCCTGCTGGATATCCTGAAGGATCGCATGGCCACGGCCGACGCCGCTGCGATGCGGCTCGCTGCCGGCGTGCAGATGCTGTTGGGGGAGCACGAAATGGGCGAGTTGTTCAAGGTGCTGGCGCTGGGCCGCGGAGTGGCGGCGACCGGGCTGGCCGGCGAAGGCGACCGCAGCGCGGCGCTCGACTGACGGCTTGGCCGTGACCGCCAGGTGAATCCGCTGTCGTGGCTGCTGGGCAGCATCGTGCTGACGCTGCTGCTCCCCTGGCTGAGTCGCCTGGGCTTCGGCCGCATGCCCCTCGACCTGCGCTGGCGCATGTTCGGCAGGACCTGGTTGCTGCCGCTGGGCTCGCTATCGCTGATCGGGTTGTCGCTGTGGCTGTTCGACCATCTGCTGCGCTGAGCTTCGCGCCGGCCAGATGCGCCAAGCCGTGACGGCGATCAGCAGTTGCACCAGCAACACCAGGCCGACGCAACCCAGCCAGCCGGCGCGCACCCAGATCGCACTGGGAGCGAAGGCGCCGGCGCTGCCGCCGAAGTAGTAGCACATCACGTACAGGCCCACCGCGCTGGAGCGCGCCTCGCGCGCGAACACCGGCACCTGCGAGGTGGCCATGCTCTGGGCGATGAACACCCCCCCGGAACTCAGCGTCAGGCCGACGACAATCCACGCCAGGCTGGGCAGCAGGGTCAGCAGCATGCCCAGCGCCGAGGCGGCCACCGCCAGGTAGAACACCCTGCGCTGGCCGAAGCGCCAGGCCAGGCGCCCGGCCACCGGGGTGACCAGCATGCCCACCAGGTAGACGGTGAACAGCAGGCTGAGTTGCCGCACATCGAGGTCGAACGGGGCGGCCGCGAGGTGGAAGCTCACGTAGGTGAAGGTGCAGACCTGGGTGAACAGGATGCCGAAGCCGATGGCGTAACTTCCCAGCAGCAGGGGATTGCGCAGATGCCGGGGCAGGCCGGCCATCGATTCGCGCAGGCTCGAGGTGGCGCCGAAATGGCGTGAAGCCGGGAGCCCTGCGGCAATCAGCGGTACGAAACCCACGTTGATCAGGCCGAGGATCACGAACGCCGACTGCCAGCCCCAGCGGGCGGTCGCGAGGCCGGCGATGAAGCGGCCGAGAAAGCCCCCGGCCACCGAACCGGAGATATACAGCGCGGTGATCGCCGGCACCTGCCCGGCCGGCCACTCCTCGCCGATATACGCCACGGTGGCGGTGAAGATCCCCGGAATGCACAGCCCTTCCAGCAGGCGCCAGACCAGCAGTCCGTGCAGGCTGTGCGCGGTGGCCGCCAGCAGGGTGGTCGCGGCCAGCGCGGCGATGCTCAGCAGCAACACCGTCTTGCGCCCGAAGCGATCGGACACTCCGCCCGCGAAAGGCGCCGCCAGCGCCACGGCCAAGGTGGTGAAAGTCAGCGTCAGGCTGAGTTCGGCGACCCCCGCATGGAACACCTGTTGCAACGAGGGCAGCAGGCCCTGGGTCACGTACATGGTGAAAAAGGCGCTCATCCCGGCGGCCACCACGGCGACACGGGCGCGCCAGCCCGGCGCGCCGCGCGGCCGCGACGCTGCCAGGTAAGGCATCGGGCAAGTGCTGGACATGCAACGGAGCGCGCACCCGCAGTGGCGCCAGAAGTCGGGTAAATACCTAGATTAGCCCGGGATTTTTCATATGGGAAATCGATTTTTTGACTATTTTGATATATTTTCCGTATGGATCTCCAGGACCTGCGGGCTTTTGTCGCAATCGCCGAGGAAAGGCACTTTTCGCGCGCGGCGCAGCGCCTGCACATTTCGCAGCCCCCGTTGTCGCAACGCATCGCGGCGCTGGAGGGCAAGCTGGGGGTGCGGCTGTTCCAGCGCGGGCGAGGCGGAGTCAGCCTGACCGCCGCGGGAGACGCGCTGCTTCCGCAGGCGCGCGCGGTGCTGGCGCAACTGGCGCGCGCCACCGAGATCGCGCAACGGGCAGGCCACGGCGAAAGCGGTCACCTGTCCATAGGCTTCGCGGGCTCGATGCCCTTTTCCGAGGTGCTCCCGAGGCTGCTGCGCGACTTTCGCCAGACCTGGCCGCAGGTGCGACTGTCGCTGCGCGAGCAGTCGTCGAGCGAGCAACTGCGTCTGTTGCTCGAACGCGGGCTGGATCTGGGTTTCGTGCGACCGACCCGGCATGCCGACGCACAGACGCTGTGCTCGCGGGTGTTGCAGCGCGAACCGCTGTTCGTTGCGACGCATGTCGAACATCCGTTGGCGGGAGTGGGCGCGCTGGGCCTGCGCGAACTGCACGACCAGCCCTTCATCCTCTACAGCCAGGAGTTCGGCTCGGGGCTGCGCGAGCACATCCTGCAACTGTGCCAGCAGGCCGGGTTCACGCCCCAGGTGGTGCAGGAGGTGCACGAAATGCCCACGCTGATCAGCCTGGTCTCGGCGGGGATCGGCGTCGGACTGGTGACCGAGTCGATGCAGCGCGCCGCGGTGCCCTTCGTTCGCTACGTCCCGCTGTCCGACCGCCAGGCCAGCACCGACATCGTGCTGTGCTGGCGCCGCGACGACCCTTCGCCGGTGCTGCGCAACTTTCTCGCGCTGGCCTTCGGGTCCGGCCGGCCCGGCGAAGCGGCCGCGGGCTGAGCGCCCGGAATGCGGGACGGGATCGGCCGCGGTCGGGCGGACGTGGTGGATCCGTTCAGCGCGCTCGGCCGGCCTGGCGCTGCAGCGCCTGCTCGATGGCGCGTTCGCGCGCGCTGGCCACCGCCCGCCCGATCTGCGGCCCGCTGTCTCCGCGTTGCTGCGCCTGCAGCGCCAGCGCGCCGGCGTCGACCGACAGCGCGGCGTGCAGCGCCGCTCGCAACCGCGCGGCTTGCGCATAGGGCTGGCGCGGCCAGTCGCCACCCCGCCCCAGGTGGTCGGCGCGGCAGGCCTGCAACACGAGTTCGAAGCGCTGCGGCCTGCGCAACGCGTCGCAGCGCTGCAGCAGCCGCAGCAGCGCGGCCGCGCCCAGGTCGGAGCTGTGGTGCACATGGCCGTGCTCGGCAGCGACCACCGCTGCGAGTTCGGCGCAGTCCACCGGCACCCGCAGGCGTTGCGCGATCCCGGCGGCCAGGCGCACGCTGCGCGCCTCGTGTCCGACATGCCGCGGCAGCAGGCGCGGATCGCTGCCGGCCTTGCCCAGGTCGTGCATCAGGCAGGCCCAGCGCACGGCCAGCGGGGCCGCCGCGGCCGCCGCCGCCTGCAGCACCAGCATCACATGTTCGCCGCAATCGATCTCGGGGTGGGCCTGCGCGGGCTGGGGCACTCCCCACAGCGCGTCGACCTCGGGCAGCAGCCGCCGCAGCGCGCCGCAGTCGCGCAGCACCTCGAACATGCGCCGCGGCTGCGGCTCCATCAGGCCGCGCGCCAGTTCCTGCCACACCCGCTCGGCCACCAGCGCGTCGACCTCGCCGGTTGCGACCATGCGCCGCATCAGCTCCAGGGTGTCGGGGTGCACCCGGAACTCGTCCAGCCTGGCGGCGAAACGGGCGACGCGCAGGATGCGCACCGGGTCCTCGACGAAGGCCGGTCCGACATGGCGCAGCCAGCGCTCGCGCAGGTCGCGCTGCCCGCCCCAGGGATCGATGATCCGCCCCTGCTCGTCCTGCGCCATCGCGTTGATGCTCAGGTCGCGGCGCTGCAGGTCCTGCTCGAGCGTGACCGAGGGGTCCGCGTGCACCTCGAAACCCCGATAGCCGGCGGCGGTCTTGCGTTCGGTGCGCGCCAGCGCGTACTCGGCGCCGCTGCGCGGGTGCAGGAACACCGGGAAGTCGCGCCCGACCGCGCGGAAGCCGGCGTCGAGCATCTGCTGCGCGGTGGCCCCGACGACCACCCAGTCGCGGTCGTGCACCTGTCGCCCGAGCAGGGCGTCGCGCACGGCTCCGCCCACCACGTAGGCCCGGCCGGGCACCCGCACCGGCTGGTCCTCGCCGGCCGCCGCGCCGGGCGAGCCCTTCATGCCTGGGGAGCGCCCTGCTGGAGCGGCGCCTGCTGGCGCTGCAACACCTGGTCGCGCAGCGCGCGACGCAGCACCTTGCCGACCGGGGTCTTCGGAAGTTCGTCGCGGAACTCGATGCGTCGCGGACGCTTGTAGCCGGTCAGGCGCTCGGCCAGGAAGGCGCGCAGCCTGGCTTCATCCAGGTTCGGGTCGCTGCGTACGACAAACAGCAACACGGCCTCGCCGGAGTCGGCGTCCGGCACGCCCACCGCGGCGGCCTCCATCACCCCGGGGCACGACACCGCGACGTCCTCGACCTCGTTGGGGTAGACGTTGAACCCGGAGACCAGGATCATGTCCTTCTTGCGGTCGACGATCCGCACGTACCCCTGGGCGTCGATCACCCCCAGGTCGCCGGTCTTGAAAAAGCCGTCCTCGGTGAAGGCGCGCGCGGTTTCCTGCGGGCGCTGCCAGTAGCCCTGCATGACCTGCGGGCCGCGCACCGCGATCTCTCCGACCTGCCCGGCCGGCAGCTGCCTGCCGGCGTCGTCGACGACGACCATCTCGGTGGACGGCAGCGGCATGCCGATGGTGCCCGAGAAATGGTCGGTGTCGGTGGGGTTGCAGCACACCGACGGCGAGGTTTCGGACAGCCCGTAGCCCTCGCTGATCGGGCAGCCGGTGCGCTGCAGCCACTGCCGGGCCACCGCCTCCTGCACCGCCATGCCCCCGCCCAGCGACACCAGCAGCCCGGACAGGTCGAGGCTGGAAAAACCCGGATGGTGCAGCAGGGCGTTGAACAGGGTGTTGACCGCCGGGAACACATGCACCCGGTAGCGCGACAGCTCGGCGATCGTGCCCTTGAGATCGCGTGGATTGGGGATCAGGATCGTCATGTTGCCTTCGTAGGCCGCGAGCAGCATGACCACCGTGAAGGCGAAGATGTGGTAAAGCGGCAGCGCGCACACCACGTTGAGCTGGCCCGGCTGCGGGTGCTTGCGCAACGCCGGCTGGTTCCACGCCGAGCTCTGCAGCACATTGGCGATCAGGTTGCGGTGGCTGAGCGCAGCGCCCTTGGACACCCCGGTGGTACCGCCGGTGTACTGCAGCACCGCGGTATCGGTGGGCGCCGCCGGGACTTCGCGCAGCGGCAGCGAGCGCCCCTGCCGCAACGCCTGCAGGAAACGGACGTGGCCGGGCAGCGAGTACTTGCGCACCAGGCGCTTGACATGGCGCACGACGAAATTGACCAGCGGCCCCTTCACCCCGCCCAGCATGTCGCCGATCCCGGTGACCACGACCAGCCGCAGCCCGGCGCGGTCGCCGATCTGCTGCAGCGTGCCGGCGAAGTTCTCCAGCAGCAAGATCGCGCTGGCGCCGCTGTCGCGCAGCTGGTGCTCGAGTTCGCGCGGGGTGTACAGCGGGTTGACATTGACCACCACCAGCCCGGCGCGCAGCGCCGCCGCGACCGCGATCGGATACTGCGGCACGTTGGGCATCATCAGCGCGATGCGCTCCCCGGGGCGCAGCCCCTGCTGCTGCAGCCAGGCGGCGAAGGCCGCGGAATCGCGTTGCCACTGCGCGTAGCTGGTGCGCCGCCCCATGAAGGCGAACGCGGCGCGGTCGGCATGGCGCTCGAAGCTGCGTTGCAGCAGTTGTGTCAGCGAGCCGTAGGCGTCGGGGTCGATTTCGGCGGGCACGCCTTCGGGGTAGTGCGCGAGCCAGGGGCGGTCCATCGGCGGTTCCTCGCGAATGCGGAGTGGGATTGCAGGGTCCGGAAATAAAACGAACGATCGTTCGTTTTCCCGTCATCGCGAAGGATACCCGCTGGCGCGCCGCTTGACCAGAGCACTGCCACGGCGCAAAGGGAAACCCCGGCCGCAAAGCCCGGCCGGCGCCGCCTGCCAGCCCCGCGCCCGCCGAGCGCCGCGCCTCAGGTATCGGCGATCTTGATGGTGGGGAAGCGCGACGAGTAGTCGCGCGCGCGCTGCGCCACCGCGGCGCCGAGCCTGCGTGCGATCGCCAGGTATTCCTGGGCGGCAGCGCCCTGGGGATCGGCCACCACGCTGGGGGCGCCGCTGTCGGCCTGCTCGCGGATGCGCAGGTCCAGCGGCAACGAGCCGAGCAGGGGCACGCCGAAATCCTCGGACATGCGCTGGCCGCCGCCGCTGCCGAAGATCGGCTCCACGTGGCCGCACTGCGAACACACATGGGTGGCCATGTTCTCGACGATGCCCAGTACCGGGACCTGGACCTTCTCGAACATCCGCAAGCCCTTGCGAGCGTCGAGCAGCGCGATGTCCTGCGGGGTCGTGACGATCACCGCGCCGGTCAGCGGGACGCGCTGGCTGAGGGTGAGCTGGATGTCGCCGGTGCCCGGCGGCATGTCGACGATCAGGTAGTCCAGGTCCTGCCAGTGCGTCTGGTGCAGCAGTTGCTCCAGCGCCTGGGTGGCCATCGGGCCGCGCCAGATCATCGGCGTGTCGGCATCCATCAGCACCCCGATCGACATGACCTGCAGGCCGTGGCTGCGCAACGGCTCCATGGTCTTGCCGTCGCTGCTCTGCGGACGCCCCTGCAGGCCGAGCATCATCTGCTGCGACGGGCCGTAGATGTCGGCGTCGAGCACCCCGACCTTGGCTCCTTCGGCAGCCAGCGCCAGCGCCAGGTTGGCCGCGGTGGTGCTCTTGCCCACGCCGCCCTTGCCCGACGCCACCGCGATCACATTGCGCACCCCGTCCAGCGCGCGCACCCCGCGCTGCACCGCGTGGGCCTCGATGCGGGTGGACACCTCGACCTCGACCTCGCGCACCCCGGGCAGCGCGGCCACCGCCTGGCTGGCCGCCTGCCGCAAGTCCTCGATGCGGCTGCGCGCCGGGTAGCCCAGCACCAGCTGCAGCCTGACCTTGCCGTCCTGCGTTTCCACCTTGCGCAGCACCTTGGCCGCGAGCAGCCCCTGGCCGCTGCCGGGGTCGGCAACGCGTTCGAGGGCCTGTTCGATCTGTTCCTGGGAGGGTGTCGTGGACATGGTGCATGGCGCCGACGCAAGCCGGCCAGACTCGGCGATCCGAGCTCCCCAAGTCTACCTACAATGTCGCATTCGGCGCGCCGGCGCCTTCGCGCCCCCCGGCCGCCGGCCGGCGGCCCAGCACACCCTAGCGCATGACCTCGTCCCCGCCCTCCCCAGCCGCAGACACCGTCGCGCCCAAGCGGCGCCTGTTCGTCACCACGGCGCTGCCCTACGCCAACGGCGCCTTCCACATCGGCCACATGATGGAGTACATCCAGGCCGACATCTGGGTGCGCCTGCAGCGCATGCTCGGCAACGAGGTGCACTTCGTCTGCGCCGACGACGCCCACGGCGCGCCGATCATGATCGCCGCCGACAAGGCCGGCAAGACGCCCCGGCAGTTCGTCGCCGACATCGCCGCCGGGCGCGCCCGCTATCTGGACGGCTTCCTGATCCGCTTCGACAACTGGCACAGCACCGACGCGCCCGAGAACCACCAGCTGGCCCAGGACATCTACCGCGCGCTGCGCAAGGCCGGCCTGATCTGCGAACGCTCCATCGAGCAGTTCTACGACCCGGTCAAGGGCATGTTCCTGCCCGACCGCTACATCAAGGGCCGCTGCCCCAAATGCGACGCCCCCGACCAGTACGGGGACTCCTGCGAGGTGTGCGGCGCGGTCTACAGCCCCACCGAGCTGCGCCAGCCGTACTCGGTGCTGTCCGGGGCCACGCCGCAACTGCGCAGCAGCGAGCACTACTTCTTCCAGCTTTCGTCGGCGCGCTGCGCGGACTTCCTGCGCGCGTGGACCCAGGCCGCCGACGCGCGCGGCCGGCCGCACCTGCAGCCGGAGGTGCTGAACAAGGTGCGCGAGTGGTTCGCCGTCGACGCCAACGGCCACGGCGGGCTGGCCGACTGGGACATTTCCCGCGACGCCCCGTACTTCGGGATCGAGGTTCCCGACGCCCCGGGCAAGTACTTCTACGTCTGGCTGGACGCCCCGATCGGCTACCTCGCGAGCCTGAAGAACCACTTCGACAAGGGGCAGGCCGCGGCGCATTGGCACGCGCCGTCGCGCACCGGCCAGAGCTTCGAGGAATTCATCGCCGACCCGGAGGTCGAACAGGTGCATTTCATCGGCAAGGACATCGTGTACTTCCACACCCTGTTCTGGCCCGCCACCTTGCATTTCTCGGGCCGCAAGACCCCCAGCCAGGTCCACGTCCACGGCCACGTGACCGTGGGCGGCGAGAAGATGAGCAAAAGCCGCGGCACGGGGATCTCCCCGCTGCGCTACCTGGAACTGCAGCTCGACCCGGAATGGCTGCGCTACTACCTGGCGGCCAAGCTGTCGTCCCGCGTCGACGACCTGGACTTCGGCGCCGACGACTTCGTCGCCCGGGTCAACAGCGATCTGGTCGGCAAGTACGTCAACATCGCGAGCCGCGCCAGCCGATTCATCACCCAGTATTTCGACGGCCGCCTGGGCTTTCACGGCGCAACCGACTCGATGCTGGAGGCCGCGGTGGCGCTGTCGCACGACATCGCCGCGGCGCTCGATGCCCGCGACACTGCGCGTGCGCTGCGCGAGATCATGGCCCATGCCGACCGCATCAACGCCGCGTTCGACTCGGCCCAACCGTGGGTGCTGGCCAGGGACGAGTCGCGGCGGGCCGAACTGCAGGACGCCTGCTCGCGCGCGCTGGCGGGTTTCTGGACCCTGTCGGTGCTGCTCGCCCCGGTGCTGCCGGCGACCGCTTCGCGGGTGGCGCGCGAGCTCTTCGGCCTGGATCGCGACTTCGTCTGGAGCGACTGCCAGCGGCTGCCCGAGCGCGTCGCGCCCTACCGCCACCTGCTGCAGCGAGTCGACCCGGCGAAGCTGCAGCAGTTGCTGCAGCCCGAGCCTCCGGCCCGGCAGCCCGAGCCGCCATCGCAGCCCGGCGCCGCGGCGACCATCGGCATCGACGACTTCGGCAAGCTCGACCTGCGCATCGCGCGCATCGCGCAGGCGCAGGCGGTCGAGGGCTCGACCAAGCTGCTGCGCCTGCAACTCGACCTCGGAGAGCGCGACGAGCAGGGCCAACCCCGGTTGCGCAACGTGTTCTCCGGGATCGCGTCGGCCTACGATCCGGCCGAACTCGTCGGCCGCCTGACGGTGGTCGTGGCCAACCTCGCGCCGCGCAAGATGAAATTCGGCGTCAGCGAAGGCATGGTGCTGTCGGCCTCCGGCGAGGGTTCGCTGTTCCTGCTGTCGGCCGATGCCGGGGCCCGGCCCGGCATGCGGGTGAGCTGAAGCTGCGCGTGGAGTCCGCGATGCCCGACGCCACGCCAGCGCTGCCCGGCGCAGCGGCCAAGCCGCCGCCGCCGGAGCAGGCCTTGCGGGAATTTCCCGACACTCAGTGGGGACAAGGCCGCACCACCCATCTGGAGCATCTGGTGGAAGCGGGCTGCGTACTGCACTTCCCGCAGCTCGCATTCACCGTGCAGCCGCCCGAACAGCGGTTTCTCGATCCGCGCTGGAGCGACGGCCGCTCGAAGAACATCAGCCTGCGCGCAGGCGGCGAACTGCGCGGCACGCAGGCGCAGGGGCAGGACCGCCAGCAACTGCAGGCGATGATCGAGCGCTTCGCGGCCCAGGCCGCGCAACTGGTCGACAGGCTGTTCCCCCAGTACCGCGGCAAGCTGCGAGCGGGCAACGCGTCGCTGCGACCCTTCGAGGTGCAGGGCCGCGAGACCTCCTGGCGCAAGGACGACGCGCGGCTGCACGTCGACGCCTTTCCGTCCAACCCGACCCGCGGGCTGCGCTTGCTGAGGGTGTTCAGCAACGTCCATCCAGGACAGCTCGCGCGCCAGTGGCGCGTCGGCGAAGCCTTCGAGGACTTCGGCGCGCGCTTCCTGCCCCGGCTGCGCCCGGCCTGGCCCGGTTCGGCGCGCGCGCTGCACCTGCTGCGCCTGACCAAGGCACTGCGCACCCCGTACGACCAGGCGATGCTGCAGCTGCACGACCTGGCCAAGTCCGACCTGGAGTACCAGCGCCGGGCCCCGCAGGCGCGGGTGGACTTCGCTCCCGGCAGCACCTGGGTGGTGTACTCCGACCAGGTCCTGCACGCGGTGATGGGCGGCCAGCACATGATGGAGCAGACCTTCTACCTGCACCCCGACGACCAGCTCGCGCCCCATACCGCTCCGCTGCGCGTGCTCGAGCGGCTGCTCGGCCGCGAGCTGGGCGTGCCGCCGCGCCGCCGATGAAGGGCGCCGCAGCCACGCTGCCGCTGGCCTGGGGAACCGGCGGGCTGCCGGCCGCGCCGCGCTCGCTGCTGATCGTGCAGCTGTCGGCGATGGGCGACCAGGTGCAGACCCTGCCCGCGGTATCGGACATCGCGGCGCGCTGGCCCGAGCTGGCGATCGACTGGGCCGTCGACTCGCGTTTCGCGGCGATCCCGCGCAGGCACCCGGCGGTGCGCCGGGTCTTCGCGCTGCCGCTCAAGGCCTTGCAGCAGGCGCCGGCGCGGATCGACCTCTGGCGCGCTCTGCTGGGCGCGTTGCGCGGACTGCGCCGCGATCGCTACGACCTGGTGTGGGACCCGCAAAGCGTGCTCAAGAGCGCCATCGTCTCGCGCTGGGCGCGCGGCCGGCTGCGCGTCGGCTACCGTGCGGCCGACTGCGGCGGCGAGCCGCTGGCCGCGCACGCCTACCAGCTGCACTTCACCCGCCCCCCGGGGCTGCACGGGACGACCGGCAGGCGGGCCTTCGCTGCGGCGGTGCTGGACAGCGACCCGCTGCGCCCGGTGCAATACCGGCTGGCCGACTCGGTGCGGGTCGATGCCGCGGCACGCTCGCGGGTTCTGCTGGCGCACGGCGTGTCGCGCCCGCACCGCGAATGGGCGCCGGCCAACTGGATCGAGCTGGCGCGCAGGCTGCACCGCCAGGGCATCGGCTGCAAGCTGACCTGGGGCAGTGCGCGCGAACGCCAGCGCGCGCTGGACATCGCTGCCGCGCTGCCAGCCGGGGTGGTGCGGATCGACGACCCTCCGCAAGGTCTCGACCCGCTGCTGGACTACCTGGCCGCAAGCCGTGCGGTGGTCGGGGTCGACACCGGTTTCACCCACTTCGCTGCCGCGCTGCGGCTGCCTCTGCTGGGGGTGTTCAGCGCCGGCACCGGCCCCGAAGTCCTGCTGGCCGAGGACCCGCGGATCACCCGCAGCGTCGGCGGACACGGCCACGATCCCGACGTCGACGAGGCCTGGGCCGCACTGCGCGACCTGGTCGCTGCATGACCGGCTGCCTGACGCGTGTTCGTGCCGCCCCGCCCGCAGGTCCTAAGATTGCGGTATCCAGACCGCGCCGGCGCATGCGAAGCGCGCACTTTCCGACTCCCGACCCCGCCGTCCTACTGCCATGCCCTTTGCCGTCAAGCCCTATGTATCGGAAGCCACGCGCTTCCTGCAGGAACTCAAATCCCAGCACCCGGAGCTCGAGGCCGAGCAGAAACGCGGCCGCGCGCTGCTGTGGGATCGCCCGCAGGACGCCGAGCTGCGCGCCGGCTACGACGCCGCACGCGTGCCCCAGAAGGGCTACGTGTACGGCATCGACTGAAGCGGCGCGCAGCCGTGTCCAGCGCGACCTCCGCCCCGTCAGCGGCCGAGCAGGCCCTGGCCGGCGCCGGGGACACCCTGCCGCAGACCGTCGACGGCCTGGCGGTGGCCAGGCTGTACGGCCAGCCGCTGTTCGAGCTGCCGCAGGACCTGTACATCCCCCCGGACGCGCTGGAGGTGTTCCTCGAGGCCTTCGAGGGGCCGCTGGACCTGCTGCTCTACCTGATCCGGCGCCAGGATTTCAACATCCTGGACATCCCGATGGCCCAGGTGACCCGCCAGTACCTGGAGTACGTCGAGCAGATCCGCGACTCCAACCTGGAGCTGGCCGCCGAGTACCTGCTGATGGCGGCGATGCTGATCGAGATCAAGTCGCGCATGCTGCTGCCCCGCCCCGCGGCTGCCGAGGGCGAACAGGTCGAGGATCCGCGCGCCGAACTCGTGCGCCGGCTGCTCGAGTACGAGCGCATGAAGCTCGCCGCCCGGCAACTCGACGCGCTGCCGCAGGCCGGGCGCGACTTCTGGCGCGCCCAGGTCGCGCTGGAGAGAAACCCCGGCGTGCTGCTGGCCGAGGTGTCGGTCGAGGAACTGCGCAGCGCCTGGTCCGAGGTGCTGCAACGCGCCCGGCTGCACGCCCGGCACACCATCGGACACGAACCCATTTCGCTGCGCGAGGTCATGAGCGGGGTGTTGCGCCAGCTGCACGACCGCCGCTGGGCCGAGTTCGCCGACCTGTTCGAGCCTGCGCGCGGCACGTTGCATGCGGTGCTGACCTTCGTCGCGCTGCTCGAACTGGCACGCGAGGGCCTGGTGCAACTCACCCAGGCCGAGGCCTACGCCCCGCTGTACCTGCGGCTCGCCTACACCCCATCGTGACGACCTGACCATGCCCGCCAACCCTTCGGAAGCCGCCGCGCCGTATGCCGGCACGGCCGCCACGGGACCCAAGCCCATGACCTTGCATCGCCTGCGGGCGATGCGCGACTCCGGGCAGCCGGTCGCGATGCTGACCGCCTACGACGCCGCCAGCGCCGCGCTGCTCGACGACTGCGGGGTCGACTGCCTGCTGGTGGGCGACTCGCTGGGCATGGTGATGCAGGGCCACGCCTCGACGCTGCCGGTGAGCCTCGAACAGATGGCCTACCACGTCGGCTGCGTGGCCCGCGCGGCGCGCCGCGCCTGGGTGCTGGCCGACCTGCCTTTCGGCAGCTACCAGGCCGATGCCGCGCAGGCGGTGCGCAGCGCCGTCACGCTGATGCAGGCCGGCGCGCAGATGGTCAAGCTCGAGGGCGGCGGCTGGACGGCGCCGGTCGTGGCCGCGCTGGTCGAGCGGGGCATCCCGGTGTGCGCCCACCTCGGGCTGACCCCGCAAAGCGTGCATGCGCTGGGCGGCTACCGCATCCAGGGGCGCGACGCCTCCGGCGCGCAGCTGCTGCAGCGCCACGCGCGAGAGCTCGCCGCCGCCGGGGCGGCGATGCTGGTGCTCGAGCTCGTGCCCTCCGATCTGGCGGCAGCGGTCAGCGCCGAGTACCCGGGCATCTGCATCGGCATCGGCGCCGGCGCCCGCACCCACGGCCAGGTGCTGGTGCTGCACGACATGCTCGACATCACCCTCGGCCCCAAGCCGCGTTTCGTGCGCAATTTCATGCAGGGCGCCGCCAGCGTGCGCGAGGCCGTGCAGGCCTACGTGCGCGATGTCAAGGCCGGCGTCTTCCCCGACGAAGCGCTGCACGGCTACGCCGCCTGAACCCGCCCGCAACCGATGCCTGCCCCGATGCCCATCCTGCGCAGCCGCGCCGAACTGCGCGGCGCGCTGCAATCCCTGCCGCGCCCGACGCTGGTGCCCACGATGGGCCACCTGCACGCCGGGCACCTGGCGCTGGTCGCGCGCGCGCGCGAATTCGGCGCACCGGTGGTGGCCAGCGTGTTCGTCAACCGGCTGCAGTTCGGCGCCGGCGAGGATTTCGAGCGCTACCCGCGCGACCTGCGGCGCGATGCCGGCCTGCTCGAGCAGGCCGGCTGCGACTACCTGTATGCCCCCGACGAAGCCGACATGTACCCGGTTCCCCAGACCTTCCACGTCAGCCCGGACCCGCGGCTGGCCGGCGAGCTCGAAGGGGCGGTCCGCCCGGGGCATTTCCAGGGCGTGACCACGGTGGTGCTCAAGCTGCTGCAGCTGGCGCAACCGGCCATCGCGGTGTTCGGCAAGAAGGACTACCAGCAACTGCTGCTGGTGCGCGCGATGGTCGAGCAGTTCGCGCTGCCGGTGCGCATCGAGGGGGTCGAGACGGTGCGCGAGCCCGACGGCCTGGCGATGTCCTCGCGCAACAGCTACCTGGGTGCCGCGCAGCGCGCGCAGGCGCCGCAGCTGCAGCAGGCGCTGCGCAGGCTCGCCGCGCAGCTGCCGGATTGCCGCAGCCTGCAGCGCCTGCAGGCCGCGCAGGACGCAGCCTGCGACTGGCTGCGCGAGCGGGGCTGGCAGCCCGACTACCTCAGCGTGCGCAGGCGCGCGGACCTGCAGCAGCCGCAGGCCGACGAACTCGGCCGGACCGGCACGCTGGTGGTGCTGGGCGCTGCGCGCCTGGGCAGCACCCGGCTGCTCGACAACCTGGAACTCTGAGGCGCCGCCGGCGATGCAACCCACGACCATGCAACGCAGTGACGTGCTGATCATCGGTGGCGGACTGGCCGGCCTGAGCGCGGCGCTGCACCTGGCCGACCGGCATTCGGTGACCGTGCTGGCCAAGCGCGAGCTGGAGATCTCGTCCAGCCAGTGGGCGCAGGGGGGGATCGCCGCGGTGCTGGCCGGCGGCGACAGCTTCGACTCCCATGTGCAGGACACCCTGGTGGCGGGCGCGATGCTCAACGACCTGCCGGCGACCCGCTTTGTCATCGAGCGCGGCCCGGCGGCGATCGACTGGCTGCGCCGGCAGGGAGTGCCCTTCGACACCGAGCACGGCGAGCTGCACCTGACCCGCGAAGGCGGCCACAGCCAGCGCCGCATCGCCCACGTGGCCGACTTCACCGGTGCGGCGATCCAGCGCGCACTGCTCGAGCGGGCCCGCGCCCACCCGGGCATCACGCTGCTGGAGAACCACGTCGCGGTCGATCTGATCACCGGCCGCCACGTCGCGGACGGCCGCCAGCCGCGCTGCTGGGGGGTCTACGCCCTCGACCTGGCGAGCTCCCGGGTGCGCACCTTCGTGGCCGCGCACACCGTGCTGGCCACCGGCGGCGCCGGCAAGGTCTACCGCTACACCACCAACCCGGACACCGCCAGCGGCGACGGGGTGGCGATGGCGTGGCGCGCGGGTTGCCGGGTGGCGAACATGGAATTCATCCAGTTCCACCCGACCTGCCTGTACCACCCGCAGGCGAAGAATTTCCTCATTTCCGAGGCCGTGCGCGGCGAGGGCGGAGTGCTGCTGCTGCCCGACGGCACCCGCTTCATGCCGGCGCACGACCCGCGCGCCGAACTGGCGCCGCGCGACGTCGTGGCGCGGGCGATCGACTTCGAGATGAAACGCCACGGCCTGGACTGTGTCTACCTGGACATCAGCGCGCGCGGCGAGGAGTTCATCCGCCAGCATTTCCCGACCATCCACCAGCGCTGCCTGGAACTGGGGATCGACATCGCGCGCCAGTCGATCCCGGTCGTTCCGGCGGTGCATTTCACCTGCGGCGGGGTGCTCACCGATCTGGCCGGACGCACCGACCTGCAGGGCCTGCATGCGGTGGGCGAGGTGGCCTGCACCGGGCTGCACGGCGCCAACCGGCTGGCCAGCAACTCCCTGCTGGAGTGCGTGGTGTTCGGCACCGCGGCCGCGCAGTCGATCGCCGAGCAGCCGGCGCAGCCGCTGCCCGAGGTGCGGCCGTGGGACGAAAGCCGGGTCGGCGACGCCGACGAACTGGTGGTCATCAGCCACAACTGGGACGAACTGCGGCGCATGATGTGGAACTACGTCGGCATCGTGCGCACCGACAAGCGGCTGGAGCGAGCCGCCCACCGCATCGCGCTGCTGCAGGCCGAGGTCCAGGAGTTCTACGCCAATTTCCGGGTCAACCGCGACCTGCTGGAGTTGCGCAATCTGCTGCAGGTGGCCGAACTGATCGTGCGCTCGGCCCGGCTGCGCCACGAAAGCCGCGGACTGCACTACAGCGCCGACTGGCCACGCACCGCGGCGCCGGCCGCGCCGACCATCCTGGTCCCGGGAGTCCCCGCGGAGCACCCCTGAACGCGGCGCCCGACGCCCGCGGCCGCGCGCGCCAGTCCCGATGTCCCAGCGCCAGAACCCCACCGCAGCCGATCTCGACACCCTCGGCGGCCTGCTGCGCGACGCCGCGCGCCGGCACATCCTGCCCCATGCCGCCGATCCGCGCGCGCGGCTCAAGGACGACGGCAGCTGGGTCACCGACGCCGACCTGGCGATGCAGCGCCACCTGCAGGACCGGCTGGCCGCTCTGTGGCCCGGGGTCGAGCTGCTGGGCGAGGAGATGAGCCCGCGGCGCCAGGCCGAGCTGATGGCCGCCGAGGCCGCGGATCCCCAGGGAAGCGGGCTGTGGGTTCTCGACCCGCTGGACGGCACCAGCAATTTCGCAGCCGGGCTGCCGGCCTTCGGGCCCGCGCTGGCCTGGGTGCAGGGCGGCAAGGTGCGCCTGGGACTGGTGCTCGACGTGATGCGCGACGAACTGTTCAGCGCCGCGCTGGGCCATGGCGCGCGGCTGGACGCCCGCCCGCTGCGCTGCCCGCGAGCGCCCGCGATGGCGCGCGCGATCGCCTGCGTGGACTTCAAGCGCCTGCCGCATGCGCTGGCCGCGCGCCTGGCCACCGCCCCGCCCTACGCGTCGCAACGCTCGCTGGGGTCGGTGGCACTGGACTGGTGCTGGGTCGCTGCCGGGCGCTTCCACCTGTACCTGCACGGCGCGCAAGGTCTCTGGGACTACGCAGCCGGCAGCCTGATCCTGGCCGAGGCCGGCGGCGGCGCGCAGACGCTGGACGGCGAGCCGGTGTTCGACAACTCGCTGCGCAAGCGCTCGGCGCTGGCCGCGCTCGACGACGCGCTGCTGCGCGACTGGGCCGCCTGGGTGGACGGCGCGTCCCGGTGACCCGCTACTGGAACGCGACTTCGTCGAAACTGCGCAGCTTGCGGCTGTGCAGGCGCTCCATGCGCTGGCGGCGCAGGATTTCCAGCGCCCGCATGCCGATGCGCAGGTGCTGGCCGACGCGTTCGCGGTAGAAGCGGTCGGCCATGCCGGGCAGCTTCAGGTCGCCGTGCAGCGGCTTGTCGCTGACGCACAGCAGCGTGCCGTAGGGGACGCGCAGCCGGAAGCCGTTGGCTGCGATGGTGGCGCTTTCCATGTCCAGCGCGATCGCCCGGCTCTGCGAAAAGCGCAGCCGCGGGGTGCTCAACGGGCCGCCGAAGGGCTGCAGTTCCCAATGCCGGTTGTCGGTGGTGGCGACGGTGCCGGTGCGCATCACCCGCTTGAGCTCGGCCCCCTGCAACAGCGTGATGTCGGCCACCGCCTGCTGCAGCGCCACCTGCACCTCGGCCAGCGCCGGGATCGGAACCCACGGCGGCAGGTCCTCGTCGAGCACGTGGTCCTCGCGCACGTAGCCGTGCGCCAGCACGTAGTCGCCCAGCTGCTGGGTGCTGCGCAGCCCGGCGCAATGGCCGAGCATCAGCCAGGTGTGCGGGCGCAGCACCGCGACGTGGTCGGTGATGGTGCGCGCGTTCGACGGGCCGACGCCGATGTTGACCAGGCTGATTCCCGAGCGATCGGGGCGCACCAGGTGGTAGGCCGGCATCTGCGGCATGCGCGGCGGCGCCTGGCCGCCGGCGGCGGCAGGGTGGCCGGCGCGCGGCGTCAGCACGTTGCCCGGCTCGACCAGGGCGCAGTAGTCGTCGGCGTGGCCCGCGGGTTCGCGCATCAGCTGGCGCGCGATGGCGACGAACTCCTCGACGTAGAAGCCGTAGTTGGTGAACAGCACGAAATTCTGGAAATGCTCGGCCGACGTCCCGGTGTAGTGGCGCAGGCGCTGCAGCGAATAGTCGACCCGCGGTGCGGTGAACAGCGCCAGCGGCCGCGGCTGGCCGGCCGCGGGCACGAAGGTGCCGTTGGCGATGCCGTCGTCCATCGCCGACAGGTCGGGCATGTCGAAGGCCTCGCGCAGCCGCTGCCTGGCCTGCGCGTCGAGCTCGGCATCGAAGCGCAGCGTGTCGTCGAAGGTGAAGGGCAACGCGATCGGCACCTGGCTCGGGCCGACCAGCAGCGGCCCGCCGTGGTTGCGCAGCAGCAGCTCGAACTGTTCGCGGTAGTAGTCGGCGTACAGGTCGGGGCGGGTCAACGTGGTCTCGAACACCCCCGGCCCGCTGACAAAGCCGTAGCTGGCCGGCGCGTCGGCCAGCGCACGGCCGTCGGGGTGGCCGTGGGCGACCAGCCGCACCCGCGGGTAGACGGCGCGCACCCGCTGCGCCGCGTCGGCCGGGCCGCCGCGCGCCAGCGCCTCGCGCAACGCCTTGTGCAGCGTCTGGACGCCGTCGGCGTACAGCGCCTGCACGTGCGCGAGCGCGGCTTCGGCGTCGACATGGCTGCGCTCGCCGGCGCCGTCGTCCGGCGTGGGCGGTGGGGCGTGTCGCGGGTCGCCCACCGGCGGCAGCGCGCCGGGCGCGGGCGGGGATTCACCGGGGGCGCGGGTCATGCGGCAACTGTAGCGCAGGGGCCTGTCCCCACGCCCCGCGGGGCTCGCCGGCAGCCCGCCGACCCGGGAATCGCCGGTCGGCCGACGCCTGCTCAGGCGGCGGCCAGGCGCTCGAGCACCCCCAGGCTGGCCTCGGCCTGGTTCAGGGTGTAGAAATGGAACCCCGGCGCGCCGCCGTCGAGCAGGCGCCGGCACAGCGCCGCCACGACATCGCAGCCGAAGGCCACGATCGACGCGCGGTCGTCGCCGAAGCCCTGCAGCCGCAACCGCAGCCAGCGCGGCACCTCGGCGCCGCAGACCTCGGAAAAGCGCAACAACTGGCTGGCGTTGGTGATGGGCATGATCCCCGGCACCACCGGCGCGTCGATCCCGGCCGCGCGCACCTCGTCGACAAAGCGCAGGTACCCGTCGGGGTTGAAGAAATACTGGGTGATCGCCGAGTCGGCGCCGCTGCGCATCTTGGCCACGAAATGCCGCAGGTCCTCGGCCGGGCTCGCCGCCTGGGGGTGCATCTCCGGATACGCCGCCACCTCGATGTGGAACCAGTCTGCGGTCTCGTCGCGGATGAACCGCACGAGGTCGCTGGCGTGGGCCAGCTCGCCGCCCAGCCCGTAGCCCGAGGGCAGGTCGCCGCGCAGCGCGACGATGCGCCGGATGCCCTGCGCCCGGTAGCGCAGCAGCAGCTCGCGCAGACTGCCGCGGCTGCCGCCGATGCACGACAGGTGAGGCGCGGCGCGCATGCCCTCGGCGGCGATTTCCAGCACCGTGTCGAGCGTGCCCTGCTGGGTCGATCCGCCGGCGCCGAAGGTCACCGAACAGAACTCGGGGGCGTGGGCATACAGGCGCGAGCGCGCCGCGCGCAGCCTGGCGGCGCCCTCGGCGGTCTTCGGCGGGAAGAACTCGAAACTCAGGTGGTCGATGCGCATCGCGCCGCGGGCACTCAGTAGCGGTAATGGGCCGACTTGTACGGCCCCTGCCTGGGTACGCCGATGTAGGCCGCCTGCTGGTCGGTCAGCTCGGTCAGCCTGGCGTTGAGCTTCTTCAGCTGCAGCCGCGCGACCTTCTCGTCCAGGTGCTTGGGCAGGGTGTAGACCCCGACCGGATAGTCGGCGGTGCGGGTGAACAGTTCGATCTGCGCGATGGTCTGGTTGGCGAAACTCGAGCTCATCACGTAGCTCGGATGCCCGGTGGCGCAGCCCAGGTTGACCAGCCGCCCCTTGGCCAGCAGGATGATGCGCTTGCCGTCGGGGAAGATCACATGGTCGACCTGCGGCTTGATCTCCTCCCAGCGATAGCCTTCGAGCGAGGCGACGTCGATCTCGTTGTCGAAATGCCCGATGTTGCAGACGATCGCCTGATCCTTCATGCGCAGCATGTGGTCGTGGGTGATCACGTGGTAGTTGCCGGTCGCGGTGACGAAGATGTCCGCCTGCGTGCAGGCCTCGTCCATGGTCACCACCCGGTAGCCCTCCATCGCCGCCTGCAGCGCGCAGATGGGATCGATCTCGGTCACCCAGACCTGCGCCGACAACGCGCGCAGCGCCTGCGCCGAGCCCTTGCCCACGTCGCCGTAGCCGCAGACCACCGCCACCTTGCCCGCCACCATCACGTCGGTCGCGCGCTTGATGCCGTCGACCAGGCTCTCGCGGCAACCGTACAGATTGTCGAACTTGCTCTTGGTGACGCTGTCGTTGACATTGATCGCCGGAAAGCGCAGCTCCCCGCGCTGGTGCATCTGGTAGAGGCGGTGCACCCCGGTGGTCGTCTCCTCGGTCACCCCGCGCACCTGAGCCAGGCGCGTCGAATACCAGGCCGGGTCGAGTTGCAGCCGCGCGCGGATGGCGGCGAACAGCACCCTCTCCTCCTCGCTGGTCGGGTGGTTGAGCACCGCCTGGTCGCGTTCGGCGCGCGCCCCCAGGTGCAACAGCAGCGTGGCGTCGCCGCCGTCGTCCAGGATCATGTTGGAAAAGCCCCCGTCGCCCCAGTCGAAGATGCGATGGGTGTACTCCCAGTACGCTTCCAGGCTCTCGCCCTTGACCGCGAACACCGGGGTGCCGCCGGCGGCGATGGCCGCCGCCGCGTGGTCCTGGGTGGAGAAGATGTTGCACGAAGCCCAGCGCACCTGCGCTCCCAGCGCCTGCAGGGTCTCGATCAGCACCGCGGTCTGGATGGTCATGTGCAGGCTGCCGCTGATGCGCGCGCCGCGCAACGGCTGCTGCGCCGCGAATTCCTCGCGGATGGCCATCAGCCCGGGCATTTCGGTTTCGGCGATGCGGATTTCCCGTCTGCCCCATTCGGCCAGCGAAAGGTCGGCGACGACAAAGTCGCCCTCGGCAGCGGTGGTGGCTTGGTTGCGGGCCACAGCGTTCATCTCGGATGCTCCACAAGACTGGAGCCCGCCACGGGATGCACACCGCATCCCGTGGCAGGCACGGGTTGGGTGAGCGCCGTTGCACATGCGCCGCGCGGAAGGCGGCGCGCAGACACGAACTGCACCCCGAGCCTGGCGATCCGCCGGCGCCGAGCGGCGCCCGCGGATGCGTTGCAACGCTCCTCGGGGATTGGCGATTGTAGACGCTCGGCGGCGGGCGGGTCGGCCCGCCGCCGCGCTCAGGCGGCGGCCACCGGCAGGTCCGGACCCAGCCCGGCGTCGGCGCGCAAGGCCGCCGCCTTGTCGATCGCCTCCCACGTGAACTCGGGCTCGTCGCGGCCGAAATGGCCGTAGGCGGCGGTCTTGGCGTAGATCGGGCGCTGCAGGTCGAGCATGCGGATGATGCCCCGCGGCCGCAGGTCGAAATGACGGCGCACCAGCGCCTCCAGGCGGGCGTCGTCGATCACCCCGGTGCCCTGGGTGGTGACCATCACGCTGGTCGGCTCGGCCACGCCGATCGCGTACGACACCTGCACCAGGCAGCGCTTGGCCAGCCCGGCGGCGACGATGTTCTTGGCCACGTAGCGCGCGGCGTAGGCCGCCGAGCGATCGACCTTGCTCGGGTCCTTGCCCGAGAAGGCTCCGCCGCCGTGCGGGGCCGAGCCGCCGTAGGTGTCGACGATGATCTTGCGCCCGGTCAGCCCGCAGTCGCCCTGCGGCCCGCCGATGACAAAGCGGCCGGTCGGGTTGATCAGGTATTTCACCCCCGAGCGCATCCAGTGCGCCGGCAGCACCGGCTTGATGATCTCCTCGATCACCGCCTCGCGCAGCCGCGCCATCTCGACGTCGGGCGCGTGCTGGGTCGACAGCACCACGGTATCGACGCCGACCGGCAGCCCGCCCTCGTAGCGGAAGGTGAGCTGGCTCTTGGCATCCGGACGCAGCCACGGCAGCCTGCCGTCGCGGCGCACCTGGCTCTGGCGCTCGACCAGCCGATGCGAGTAGTAGATCGGCGCGGGCATCAGGTCGGGGGTTTCGTCGCAGGCGTAGCCGAACATCAGGCCCTGGTCGCCCGCGCCCTGGTCCAGGTCGTCGTCGTGCGCCTTGTCGACTCCGCGCGCGATGTCCGGGCTCTGCTTGTCGTAGGCCACCAGCACCGCGCAACTCTTGTAGTCGATGCCGTACTCGGCGTTGTCGTAGCCGATGCGCTGCAAGGTGTTGCGCGCCACCTGGATGTAGTCGACCACGGCGCGCGAGGTGATCTCTCCGGCCAGCACGATCAGCCCGGTGTTGGCCAGCGTCTCGGCGGCAACCCGCGACGCCGGGTCCTGCGCGAGCAGCGCATCGAGGATGGAATCGGAGATCTGGTCGGCCACCTTGTCGGGGTGGCCCTCGGAAACCGATTCCGCGGTGAACAGATGGGTCGAGGAAGGCTGATCGGCCATGCGCGGGCTCCTGAAGGGACGATGCGGGTGGCTACCGCCGCGGGCCTGCTGCATGCCGACGCTTTAGCGGTGGGTGGCCCCGGGCGCGGCCCGGGCTTGTCGCCCCGCAAGTTGTCATTAACTCGGCGACTTGCAACAGTATACGTCGGAGCGCGGCGCAAGCGCCAGCGCGCCGCTGCGTTCGCCGCCCCGATAACATGCACCCTTTGCCGATCCCCCGCGAAGCCCGCCGCCGATGTTGCGCCTGATCCAAGCCCTGTCGCTGCTGCCCCTGGGCCTGCTGCAGGCCGCCGGGGCGCTGCTCGGCCTGCTGGTCTACGCCGCTTCGCCGGCCTGGCGCAAGGTGGCGCGGGACAACCTGCGCCAGGCCGGCTACGACCCGCGCCGGCTGGCGCTGCCGGCGGCGCTGGCGGCCGGGCGCATGGTCGGGGAGTTGCCTTTCGTGTGGTTTCGCCACGGGCCGGGCGCCGCGGTGCACAGGGTGCAGGTGCAGGGCCGCGAGCATGTCGAACAGGCCCGGCGCGAGGGCCGCGGCGTGCTCTACCTGACCCCCCACCTGGGCTGCTTCGAGGTCGCCGCCCAGGTGGCGGCGAGCTGGGGGCCGATCACCGTGCTGTACCGGCCTCCGCACAAGTCCTGGCTGGCGCGGCTGGCCGGCGCGCGGCTGCGCGACAACCTGCGCATCGCTCCCGCCAGCCGGGCCGGCATGCGTCCGCTGCTGCGCGCGCTGCGCAACGGCGAGGCGGTCGGGCTGCTGCCCGACCAGGCCCCGTCGGCGGGCGAAGGGGTGTGGGCGCCGTTCTTCGGCCGCCCGGCCTACACGATGACCCTGCCCGCGCGGCTGGTGCAGCTCAGCGGCGCGCGCATCGTGTTCGCCTTTGCCGAACGGCTGCCGCGCGGACGGGGCTACCGCCTGCGACTGCACCCGCTGGACGCGCAGCTTCCGGCCGATTCCGCGCAGGCGGCGCAGCGCATCAACCGCGAGATCGAGGCGCTGGTGCGCAGCTGCCCGAGCCAGTACCTGTGGGGCTATCGCCGCTACAAGGTCCCGCGCGGCGCGCCCGTGCCTCCGGCCGACGCCCCGGCGAACGGAGCGGCGGCGTGACCCGGCTGCTGCTGGGCTGGCTGTGGCTGCTGCAGTGGCTGCCCTACCCGGTGCAGTCGGCGCTGGGCTGGAGCCTCGGCCGCCTGTTGTGGCTGCTGGCCCGCGGCCGGCGCGCGGTCGCGCTGCGCAACCTGGAACTGTGCTTTCCGCAATGGAGCGAGCCGCAGCGCAGGCGGGTCGCCCGGCAGCATTTCGTCTGGGTGGCGCGGGCGCTGCTCGACCGCGCCTTCCTGTGGTGGGCCAGCCCGCGCCGGCTGCGCCGCGTCCTGCACCTGCGGGGCCCGGTCGACGAGGCGCTGCACGGCGAGCAGCCGGTGCTGCTGGTGGGGCTGCATTTCGAAGGCATGGACGCGGCATGGACGGCGCTGACCCTGGCCTCGCGGCGACCGCTGTCGGGCATGTATACCCCGCAGAAGTCGGCCTCGCTGGACCGCTGGGTGCTGGCCGGGCGCAGCCGCTTCGCCACCGACCGCATCGTGTCGCGGCGCGAAGGGGCCACCGGCATGCTGCGCGCGCTGCGCCAGCGCACTCCCTTCTACACCCTGCCGGACATGGACTTCGGCCCCAAGCACTCGCGCTTCGTGCCCTTCTTCGGGGTGCCGGCGGCCACCCTCGACGTGGTCCCGCGGCTGGCGGCCTCCACCGGTGCCCGCGTCTACCCGGTGACCGCGCGCATGCTGCCGCGGGCGCGCGGCTACGAGGTCACGATCCACCCTGCGTGGGAAGACTACCCGACCCTGCGCGACGGCCGCGTCGCCGACATCGACGCCGACCTGCTGCGGCTGAACCGCTTCATCGAACAGCAGGTGATCGCCATGCCGAGCCAATATCATTGGGTGCACAAGCGCTTCAAGACCCGCCCGCCCGGCGAGGATTCGCTGTACTGAACCCTGAACCGGAACCACCCCGAACGACCAGGCTGCGCGACCAGGCCCCAGATCCCTCCATGCCCCTGCACTTCGCCAAGATGCACGGTGCCGGCAATGACTTCGTGGTCATCGACGCCACCCGCGAGCCGTTCCGCCTGGACGCGCAGCGCCTGCGCCTGCTGGCCGACCGGCATTTCGGGGTGGGCGCCGACCAGATCCTGGTGGTCGAGCCGCCGCCGGGCCCGGAGGTCGATTTCCGCTACCGCATCTTCAACTCCGACGGCGGCGAGGTCGAGCAGTGCGGCAACGGCGCGCGCTGTTTCGTGGCCTTCGTGCGCCGGCGCGGGCTGACGACCAAGGATGCGCTGCGCGTGCTCACCCGCGGCGGGGTCATCGAGCCGCGGCTGCAGCCCGACGGCCGGATCTGCGTGGACATGGGCGCGCCGCGGCTCGACCCCGCCGACGCGGCCTTCGACAGCAGCGGACTGCAGCGCGTGGACGAGGGCGAGCTCGCGCGCTGGCGGCTCGCGGTCGGCGGCCGGGAGCTGCTGCTGAGCGTGCTGTCGATGGGCAATCCCCATGCGGTGCAGCGCGTGGCCGATGTCGACACCGCCGAGGTCGACACCCTGGGCCCGCTGCTCGAGCGCCACCCGCGCTTCGCCCAACGCGTCAATGCCGGCTTCCTGCAGGTGCTCGACGACCACCATGCCCGGCTGCGGGTGTGGGAGCGCGGCGCAGGCGAAACCCTGGCCTGCGGCACCGGCGCCTGCGCCGCCGCGGTCGCGGGAATCCGCCACGGCTGGCTGCGCAGCCCGGTGCACCTGCAGGCGCGCGGCGGCGAACTGAGCATCGCCTGGGACGGTCCCGGACAGCCGGTGTGGATGACCGGGCCTGCCGTGCACGTCTTCGATGGCAGCATCGACCTCGACTGCCTGCCCCTGCCCCCGGCCGCAGCGCCGGCCGCCTGCGCGGCGGCCGCCGCGCAGCCACGCGAACCCACCGCCGGAACGCCCTGATGGAACTCAGCGAAAACGACCTCGCCGCCTACCTGGCAGCGCATCCCGACTTTTTCGAGCGCCACGCCGAGTTGCTGGCCAGCGTGCAACTGCTCAGCCCGCACGGCAACCGCGCGGTATCGCTGCAGGAACGCCAGATCGAAATGCTGCGCGACAAGATGCGCGCCCTCGAGCACCGCCTGGCCGACCTGATGCGCAACGCGGCCGACAACGAGGCGATCTCCGGCCGGCTGCTGGCCTGGGCACGCGCGCTGCTGCTGCAGACCGACGCCATCGCGCTGCCGCGGACCGTGGTCGACGCGCTGTGCTCAGGTTTCGATCTGCCGCAGGCCGCGCTGCGTGTCTGGGGGGTGCGCAGCGAGTACGCCGCACTGCCCGAGGCCGCGCCGGTGGGCGAGGACATCCCGGTGCTGGCCAACAGCCTGAGCCAGCCGTATTGCGGCGCCAATGCCGGTTTCGAGGCAGCCCGCTGGCTGGGCGCCCCCGCGCAGTCCCTGGCGATGGTCGCGCTGCGCGCCGACGGCCGCTCGCCCGCCTTCGGCCTGCTGGTGCTGGGCTCGCCGCAGGCCGAGCGCTTCACCGCCGACATGGGCACCGAATTCCTGGCCCGTCTCGGCGAGGTGGCCTCGGCCGCGCTGCTGCGGCTGCTGGCGCCGCACTGAACCACGGGCCCCGTCGATGTCCCGGCCGCAGCGTCCGCCCCAGCCCGCTGCGTCGCCGCCGCTGCTCGCGCAGGCCTGCCGCGAGCACCTGCTGCGCCTGCGGCAGGTACGGCGCCTGGCCGAACGCACCCTGGTGAACTACGAGCGCGACCTGCAGGATCTGTGCCGTCGCGCAGGGCAGGCCGGGCTCGATGCCCCGGCGCTGGCGCCGGCCCACTTGCGTGGCTGGGTCGCCGCGCTGCATGCCCAGGGAATGAGCGCGCGCGCCATCGCGGCCCGGCTGTCGGCCTGGCGCGGGCTGCTGCGCTGGCTGGCCAGCCGCGGCGTGCTCGCCGCCGATCCCTCCGCGGGAGTGCGCGCGCCGCGCGCCCCGCGACCGTTGCCCAAGGCGCTGAGCGTGGAACAGGCGGTGGCGCTGGCCGGCGCCGCCGCCGGCGGCGACGACCCGGCGGCCGCGGCGCGCGCGCGCGCGCTGGCCGAGTTGCTGTATTCCAGCGGGTTGCGGGTATCGGAGCTGGTCGGGCTGGACATTCGATCCGTGCACTCGCCGCAGTACCGCTCGCAGGGCTGGATCGACTGGGACGACGCCCAGGCCCATGTGCTGGGCAAGGGCGGCAAGCGGCGCAGCGTTCCGGTGGGTTCGCAGGCCATGCAGGCGTTGCGCGAATGGCTGCGGCTGCGCGGGCCCTGCGCGGCCGACGCCGCGCAAGGCGACCGCGAGGCGCTGTTCCTGGGCCCGCGCGGCCGGCGCATCACGCCGCAGCGGGTGCGCGAGGAAATCCGCCTGCGGGCCTTGCAGAGCGGCCTGCCCAACCCGGTTCACCCGCACATGCTGCGCCACTCCTTCGCGTCGCATTTGCTGCAGTCCAGCGGTGATTTGCGCGGAGTGCAGGAACTGCTGGGCCACTCGAGCATCGCCAGCACCCAGGTCTACACCCGGCTGGATTTCCAGCACCTGGCCCAGGTCTACGACCGCGCCCACCCGCGCGCCCGCAAGCCCCGCTGAAGCCGCCGCGCCGCGCCAGCCGCCCGCAGCGCCGTCCCACTCCTCGACCCGATGAAAGTCATCCGCCTGCATCCCGGCAAGGAACGCGCGCTGCAGCGCCGCCACCCGTGGGTCTTCGCCGGGGCGATCGCCCGCGGCGGCGCCGACAGCGGGGAGACGGTGTGCGTGCAATCGCACGACGGCACGGTACTCGGCTGGGCCGCCTACAGTCCGCACTCGCAGATCCGGCTGCGCATGTGGAGTTTCGACCCGGACCAGCGCATCGACGCCGCGTTCCTGCGGCAGCGGCTGCAGCAATCGATCGAGCGCCGGCTCCAGCTCGGGCTGGACCTGCGCGCGGCGCGCCTGGTGTGGGGGGAAGCCGACGGACTTCCGGGGCTGGTCGTCGACCGCTTCGCCGACATCGCCGTGGTGCAGTTGCTCAGCGCCGGCGCCGAGCGCTGGCGCGAGGTGCTGCTGCACGCGCTGCGCGACCTGCTGCCGCAACTGCGCATCTACGAACGCTCGGACGTCGGCGTGCGCGAGCGCGAAGGGCTGCCGCAGCGCAGCGGCTGGCTGCACGGCGACGGCGACACCCGCGTGGACATCGAGGAGCACGCTCTGCGGCTGCACGTCGACGTGGCCGGCGGGCACAAGACCGGCTTCTACCTCGACCAGCGCGACAACCGCCGGCGCTTCGCCCGCCTGGTGCGCGAGCAGCGGCTGCAGCGGGTGCTGAACTGCTACGGCTACACCGGCGGCTTCACGCTGGCGGCGCTGGCCGCGGGAGCGCAGCAGGCGATCACCGTCGACTCCTCCGCGCCGGCGTTGCAACTGGCCGCCGAGCACCTGCTGGACAACGGATTCGAGGCCGCGCGCAACCCCCTGTTGCAGGCCGACGTGCCACGACTGCTGCGCGAATACGCTGCGGCGGGCGAGCGCTTCGACGCCATCGTGCTCGACCCGCCCAAGCTCGCCCCCACGCTGGCGCAGGCGCCGCGGGCGACCCGCGCCTACAAGGACATCAACCGCCTGGCGCTGGGGCTGCTGCGCCCGGGGGGCTGGCTGTTCACCTTTTCCTGCTCCGGGGGCATCGACTCCGCACTGTTCCAGAGCGTGGTCGCCGGCGCCGCGGTGGACGCCGGACGCGACGCCGAGATCGTGCAGCGGGTGGGCGCCGCCCCCGACCACCCGCTGCTGCTGAGCTTCCCGGAGAGCGACTATCTGAAGGGCCTGCTGCTGCGCGCGCGCTGAACGGACAGCGGGCTTACACTTTCGGGATCCCCAGCCGTCGCGAGCCCCCATCGCCATGTCCTCGGTCCTCATCCCCGCCACCATCCTCACCGGCTTTCTCGGCAGCGGCAAGACGACGCTGCTCAAGCGGGTGCTCGGCGAGGCGCACGGCTCGCGCATCGCGGTGATCGAGAACGAGTTCGGCGAGGAGAACATCGACAACGACATCCTGGTCGAGGACCGCAACGAGCAGATCGTGCAGATGTCCAACGGCTGCATCTGCTGCACCATCCGCGACGACCTGCGGGCCACGCTGAGCGACCTGGCGGCGCGCCGCCGGCGCGGCGAGTTGCTGTTCGACCGGGTGATCATCGAGACCACCGGCGTGGCCGACCCCGGCCCGGTGGCCCAGACCTTCTTCATGGACGACGACGTCGCCAGCCAGTACCTGCTGGACTCGATCGTCACGCTGGTCGACGCGGTGCACGCCCCGCAGCAGCTCGACACCCGCCTGGAAGCGCAGCGCCAGGTCGGGTTCGCCGACCGCATCTTCATTTCCAAGTCCGACCTGGCCGACCCGGCGGCGGTGTCCGAGCTGCAACAGCGGCTGCGCCGCATGAACCCGCGCGCGCCCCAGCAACTGGTGCACTTCGGCCAGGTGCCGCTGCAACAGGTGCTCGACCTGCGCGGCTTCAACCTGAACGCCCGCCTGGAGATCGACCCCGAGTTCCTCCGCGAACAGGAGCACGAGCACGCGCATGGCCACGAGCACGACCACGAGCACGGCCACGAGCACGGCCACGAGCACGGCCACGAGCACGGCCCCGACTGCGGGCACGACCACGAGCACGGCCCGCACTGCGCCCACCATCACCACCACGACGACGACGTCAAGTCCTTCGTGTTCCGCTCCAGCCAGCCCTTCGACCCTGCGCGGCTGGAGGAGTTCCTGGGCTCGATCGTGCAGATCTACGGCCCGCGCATGCTGCGCTACAAGGGCGTGCTGAGCCTGAAGGGAATCGATCGCAAGGTCGTCTTCCAGGGAGTCCACCAGTTGATGGGCAGCGACCTCGCGGCCGCCTGGGGACCCGCCGAGCAGCGCGAGAGCCGCATGGTGTTCATCGGCATCGACCTGCCGAGGGACATCATCGAACAGGGGCTGCGCCAGGCGCTGGTCGGCTGAGCGCCGGAAGCCGTTCGCGCGGCGGGACTATAATCGGGCGGTTTTGGCCGCACGGGTGGTCGGCCGCGGTGGTCGGCAGCGGTGGTCGGCCGCGGGTGGTTGGCCACAGAGGGTCGGCCGCAGAGGCGCGCCTTGTCCTGCGCGCGGTCGCGCCTGCGGGCGATCGCGGCCTGGCCGGCGGCTGGGGCTGCGTCCCGGGGTGATCGTGGCTGCGCCGCGGTGGTTTCGGCTGCGGCGGCGCCCGCGATGGATGCCCGACTCACGGTTTGCGTTGCGTCCCTGCAACGCGAGAATGTCGGACTGAAGGCCCGCAGGTGCTACAAAAGAGCAAAGGGGGAGCCATCGTGGTCAGCAGCACACTCGCAGCATCGGCCGAGCCGGCGACGCGCCAGCGCGGCGGCCGGCACGAACGAGGGCTGTCCGAAGGTCATCGGCTGCCGTTACACTGCCGGCCGCGCCAGTCGGCTGGCCCAGCGCAGGCCGCCTTTCCGCATCCTCCAACGCAGCCCAAGCCATGAGCACCGTCGCCTCCTCCACAGCAGCGTCCCCGGCCGATCCCAAGCTGGCCCAGGCCTGGAAATCCAAGCCGCCCCAGGAACTGACCGACGCCGAAGTGCTGGCGATGCCCGAGGACCAATACATGAACGCGGCGCAGCTCGAGTTCTTCCGGCACCGGCTGAGCTCGCTGCGCGGCGAGCTGCTGCGCAGCGCCGGCGAGACCACCGAGCATTTGCGCGAGGACACCCTGCTGGTTCCCGACCCGGCCGACCGCGCGACCATCGAAGAGGAACATGCGCTGGAGTTGCGCGCCCGCGACCGCGAGCGCAAGCTGCTGAAGAAGGTCGAACAGGCGCTGGCTCGCATCGACAGCGGGGACTACGGCTGGTGCGAGGAAACCGGCGAGCCGATCGGCATCGGCCGGCTGCTGGCGCGTCCGACCGCGACGCTGTCGCTGGAAGCCCAGCAGCGGCGCGAAATGAAGCAGAAGATGTTCGGCGACTGACGCCGCAGCGCCTGGCCGAACCAGCACCCTTGCACAACCGATGCCCCAAGAACCCGTCAAGCCGCGCAGCTTCTGGGGCAGGGTTGGCGAATTCATCAAGAACCCGACCCAGGACTGGGCGCTGACCCGGCACGAGAACGCGCTGCGCGACCTGCAGGAGCAGGAACACCTGCGCGCTCGCGAGGAGCAACGCAAGCTCGATTCCTTCATCCGCAAGCGCGAACTGGCGGCGCTGCGCCGGCTGCGCAAGCAGCAGGCCAGCGGCGAGGCGCCCGACCTGGTGCTGTCGGACCTGCCCGATACCGGGGCCGGGGTGCCGCAGGCGCCGCAGCGCGAGGCCACGCTGCGCAAGATCAATGAGATCGAGCGCGCGATGGTGCAGGACTCGACCGCCGACCCGCGCCCCCGCGTGTCGGCCAGCGGCACGCAGTCCGCGGGAGCGCCGCCGCCCGGCCCCCCGGTGCACAGCACCCAGCCGCTGAGCTTTCCGCTGACCGACGCGCTGAGCCGCCAGGCCGGGGCGACCTCGCTGCCGGGCGCGCTGCAGCCGACGGTTCCCGCGCCGACCCAGCTGGCGGCCACGCAGCTGGCGCCCACGCGCATCGGGGCCGACGAGGTGGCCCCCGCGCCCTACTCCCACAGCGCCGGGCTGGGCTGGTCAGCCAGCACCGGCGCCGGGGATTCGTCCCAATCGATGGCGGTCGACGTGCAGGAGGGGGTGTCGTCGAGCCCGCTGTTCGACCAGGCCTGCATGGATTTCGCCAACGGCCACGACAAGGCGGCCGAGAAGGCGCTGCTGGAGGCGATCTCCGGGTCACCCGAACGCAAGCTGGAAAACGAATTCTGGCTGGCGCTGTTCGACCTGTACCGCGCCGGCGGCGACGTGCAGCGCTTCGAGGCGCTGGTGTCCGACTACGTCGAGCGCTTCCAGTCCTCCGCGCCCTCCTGGGGCGGCGCCGGCATGCCGCGTCCGCCTGCGCCGCAAGCCGCCGCGCAGGCCCCCGGCTCGTTCACCGCGCTCGGCGAATGCGACGCCACGCAGGCGCGCGCGCTGCTGCAGCTGGCGCGCAGCGGCGCAGGTCAGCTCAGCCTGGATTTCAACGCCCTCACCGGTTTCGCCGAAGGCGCGCAACAGCCCCTGCACGAAGCCCTCAAGGTCATCAACGCCGCCGCCGGCTGCGTGGTCGAGGTCTCCGGGCTGGACCACCTGCTCGAGTCCTGCGCGGTGCATTCGCCGGCCATGCACAGCCAGGCCGATTCCGCCTGGTGGGGCGCGCGGCTGGAGGCGCTGCGCCTGGCCGCGGCGCAGGAGGCCTTCGAGTCGACCGCGCTGGACTATTGCGTGACCTACGAAATCTCCCCGCCGTCGTGGGAACCCAGCCGCGCGCGCGTGCGCCTGTCGCAGTCGGGCGACTCGCAGGGGCTGGAGGGCGCCTCGCTGCTTCCGGGATCTCCCGCCAGCCGCCAGAACAGCCGGTTTTCCAACACCGAGAGCGATGGCGTCGCGCGCGCCCGCCTGGACGGCGAGATCCGCGGCGGCAGCGAGGATTTCCTCAAGCCGCTGGACCACGCGGCCCGCGGGCATTCGGCGATGGTGGTCGACCTGGCCGGTTTGCGCAGGCTCGACTTCTCCAGCGCGGGAATCGTCCTCAACTGGGTGATGGCGCAAAGCAACGCCGGACTCTCGGTACGCTTCGAGGGCACGCACCGGCTGATCGCCGGGCTGTTCGCGATCCTGGGCATCAGCTCGGTGGCGCAGGTCGAATTGCGCAAGGGCTGAGGCCGTTCCGGGCCGCGGGCGGGCGCACGCCGCCGTCGCCCGGCGCGGTCTTCCTGCCCGTACTCCTGCCGGCCACCTCCTCCACCCCGACCCTTCCATGGACCAATATCACGGCACCACGATCCTCAGCGTGCGGCGAGGCGAGCGCGTGGCCCTCGGCGGCGACGGCCAGGTCACCCTCGGCAACGTCGTGGTCAAGTCCACCGCGCGCAAGGTGCGCAAGCTGCACGACCAGCGGGTGCTGGCCGGTTTCGCCGGCGGCACGGCCGACGCCTTCACGCTGTTCGAGCGCTTCGAGGCCAAGCTGCAGGAGCACCACGGCCAGCTGGTGCGCGCGGCCGTCGAGATGGCCAAGGACTGGCGCAGCGACCGCGCGCTGCGCAGGCTGGAGGCCATGCTGGCGGTGGCCGACGCCAGCGCCTCGCTGATCATCACCGGCAACGGCGACGTGCTCGAGCCCGAGCAGGGCATCCTGGCGATCGGCTCGGGAGGCGCCTACGCGCAGGCGGCTGCGCGCGCGCTGCTGGAACACACCGAGCTCGACCCGCGCCAGGTGGTCGAGCGCTCGCTGCACATCGCGGCCGACCTGTGCATCTACACCAACCACGAACTGCGCATCGAGACCCTGGGCGAGTAACCGCGCAGCGCCGATCACCATGGACATGACCCCCCGAGAGATCGTTTCCGAGCTCGACCGCTTTGTCGTCGGGCAGGCGCAGGCCAAGCGCGCGGTCGCGGTGGCGCTGCGCAACCGCTGGCGGCGCCAGCAGGTGGCCGAGCCGCTGCGCCACGAGATCACCCCGAAGAACATCCTGATGATCGGACCGACCGGCGTGGGCAAGACGGAGATCGCCCGTCGCCTGGCGCGCCTGGCGCACGCGCCCTTCATCAAGATCGAGGCCACCAAGTTCACCGAAGTCGGCTATGTCGGCCGCGACGTCGACACCATCGTGCGCGACCTCGTCGAGGTGGCCGTGAAGCTGGTGCGCGAACAGGCGATGCAGGCGCACCGCGCGCAGGCCGAGGACGCCGCCGAGGAGCGCATCCTCGACGCTCTGCTGCCCGGCGTGGCCGGCGACTCGTCCACGCGCCAGGTGATGCGCAAGCGCCTGCGCGAGGGCCAGCTCGACGAGCGGGAGATCGAGATCGAGATCCGCGGCGCGCAACCCAGCGTCGACATCATGACCCCGCCCGGGATGGAGGAGATGGCCGAGCAGCTCAAGGGCCTGTTCGCCGGACTCGGCCAGTCGGCCGCCCGCGCCGCCCGCCGCAGCATGAAGGTGCGCGAGGCGTTGCGCGCGCTGCAGCAGGAGGAGGCCGCCAAGCTGCTCGACGAGGAGCAGATCAAGACCCGCGCGGTGCAGCTGGCCGAGCAGCACGGCATCGTGTTCCTGGACGAGGTCGACAAGATCGCCGCGCCAGGCCAGGTGCAGGGAGCCGACGTGTCGCGCCAGGGCGTGCAGCGCGACCTGCTGCCGCTGGTCGAGGGCACGACGGTGAGCACCCGCTACGGCATGGTACGCACCGACCACGTGCTGTTCATCGCAAGCGGTGCCTTCCATCTGTCCAAGCCCTCGGACCTGATCCCCGAGCTGCAAGGGCGCTTTCCGATCCGCGTCGAGCTCGACAGCCTGTCGGTGGAGGACTTCGTCGCGATCCTCACCAGCACCGACGCCAGCCTGGTCAAGCAATACCAGGCGCTGCTGGCCACCGACGGCGTGCAGCTGGAATTCGCCCCCGACGGCATCGCCCGCCTGGCCGAGATCGCGCACGCGGTCAACGAGCGCACCGAGAACATCGGTGCGCGCCGCCTGCACACCGTGCTCGAGCGCCTGCTCGAGGAAGTGTCCTTCCAGGCCGACGGCAGCCGCGGCCAGACGCTGCGCATCGACGCGGCGTTCGTCGAGTCGCAGCTGGGGGAAATCGCCCGCGACCAGGACCTGTCGCGCTACGTGCTGTAGCCTCGGCCGGCGCCGGCCGGCGCGGCCGCGGCCAGCCCGGGTTCGGACGCGATCGCCAGCAACCCCTCGAACACCAGGTGCTCGACGCTGCTGTGGGGCAGCCCCAGCGCCAGCTCCAGCTTGGGCGCGGCGCCCCCGGTCAGCAGCACCCGCGGCGGGTGCTGCTGCAGCCGATTGAGCCGCTCGTGCATCTGGCGCGCCGCGCCCGCGATGGCCAACGCGCCGCCGGTCATCAGGCCATCGCTGGTGCTGTTGGGAAATTCCCGCAGCTCGCCCTCGGGAACCTTCAGCCCCGCGGTGCCCATTTCCAGCGCCCGGAGCATCAGCCCGAAGCCGGGCAGGATGACCCCGCCGAGGAAACGCCCGTCGGCGGCCAGGCAGTCGATGGTCACCGCGGTGCCCACGCTGATGATCAGCACGGCCTCGCGCGGATGGCGCCGGCGCGCACCGATCAGCGCCGCCCAGCGGTCGGCTCCCAGGGTCCCGGGCAGGGTGTAGCCGTTGCGCACCCCGCACTGCTGCGGCAGCGAATGGATCCAGTGGCAGCGCAACCCCAGTTCGTCCAGTTGCGCCTGCACCCTCAGGCTGGCCACGGTACCGGCCACCGCGCAGCCGATGGCTCCCTGCGGCGTCCCCCCGGCCTGCGCGCGCACCGCATCGGCCAGGGTCTCGATGGCCTCCAGGGGCATCGCGCCGTGCGCCCGCAGCGCCGGTCCGGCCTGCGCGCGGCCGCACACCCCCCACTTCAGGCGGGTGTTGCCGAGGTCGAGCAGCAGCAGGTCCATCGCAGCGGGCGGTCGCACAGGCACGCAACCATAGCAGACCCCGTGCTCGCGCGGCCCGGGCGCAGGCCGGCGGGCCCGGCGCTCACCAGCGATGCAGCCCCGAGACGCTGAGCAGCAGCAGCGCCGCCAGCAGACCCAGCCCGAAGGCCACCAGGCCCTGCAGCAGCGAATTGGTGCGGCGCTGCTCGTCCAGCAGCCTGCGCTGCAGGTCGCGCTCGCGCGCCTGCACCTGCTGCTCGAGCACCTGGTGCACCAGCCGCGGCAGCGCCGGCAGGTAGCGGGCGTAGCGCGGGGCCTCGCGCCGCAGTTGCTCGCGCAGCGCCGGCCAGCCGACCTGCGAGCGCATCCAGCGCCGCAGGAAGGGTTGCGCGGTGCTCCACAGGTCGAGCTCGGGGTCGAGCTGGCGCCCCAGGCCCTCGACGTTGAGCAGGGTCTTCTGCAGCAACACCAGCTGCGGCTGGATCTCCACCTTGAAACGCCGGGAGACCTGGAACAGCCGCATCAGGATCTGCCCGAGGGAGATGTCCTTCAGCGGACGCTCGAACTGGGGCTCGCACACCGTGCGCACCGCCGCCTCGAGTTCCTCCACCCGCACGTCGGCCGGCACCCAGCCCGACTCCAGGTGCAGCTCGGCGACGCGCCGGTAGTCGCGCTGGAAGAAGGCGATGAAGTTCTGCGCCAGGTAGTCCTTGTCGAAGGCCGACAGCGTGCCGATGATCCCGAAATCCAGCGCGATGTACCAGCCGAAGGTCTCGGGCTCGACGCTGACCATGATGTTGCCGGGGTGCATGTCGGCGTGGAAGAAGCCATCGCGAAAGACCTGGGTGAAAAAGATCTCCACCCCGCTTTGGGCGAGCTTGCGGATGTCCACCCCCGCTTCGCGCAGGCGATCGACCTGGCTGATCGGCACCCCGCGCATGCGCTCCATCACGATGACATTGGCCCGGCACAGGTCCCACACCATCTCGGGGATCAGCACCAGCCCCAGGCCATCCATGTTTCGCCGCAGCTGCGCCGCGTTGGCGGCCTCGCGCACCAGGTCGAGTTCGTCGTGCAGGTATTTGTCGAATTCCCCGACCACTTCCCTGGGCTTGAGGCGCTTGCCGTCGGCCCATGCGCGCTGCACCCAGCTCGCCAGCAGGCGCATCAGCGCCAGGTCCTGGTCGATGACCTGCAGCATCCCCGGTCGCAGCACCTTGACCGCCACCTGGCGCGAGCCCTGATGCTGCGGCAGCACGGCGAAATGCACCTGGGCGATCGACGCGCTGGCCACCGGCGTGCGCTCGAACTCGGCGAAGAGCTGCTGCAGCGGGCGGCCCAGCGCCTTCTCGATCGACGCGACCGCGACGTCGGAATCGAAGGGCGGCACGCGGTCCTGCAGCAGCGCGAGCTCGTCGGCGATGTCCAGCGGCAGCAGGTCGCGGCGGGTGGACAGCATCTGCCCGAACTTGACGAAAATCGGCCCCAGGCTCTGCAAGGCCAGCCGCAGGCGCACGCCGCGCGGCGCGCTGAGATCGCGCCCTACGGCCAGCCAGCGCGCCAGCAGGCGCACCCAGCGATGCCGAAAGCCCCCCAGCGCGAGCTGATCGAGGCCGTAGCGGTGCACGACCAGCAGGATGCGCAACAGACGCAGCAGACGGCGCATCGGGCTCAGTCGGGATCGCGCAGGCGGCCGCGCAACACGGCCAGTCGCTTGTCCAGGCGCGCAGCGGCATCGCGCAGGCGCGCCACGTCGGCGGCGAAGGCCTCGAATTCCTGGCGGCCGACCAGGCCGCGGGCGTCCTCGCGCAGCCAGTCGCGGGTGTCGTGTTCGATGCGCGAGGCCAGTTCGCGCGCCCGCTCACGCGCGGTGCGCGCTGCGCGCACCGCGCGGTGCGCCACCACGTCGCCGACCAGCCGGGCCAGATCGGCCTCGGCATCCCAGCCGGCCTGCCCGAGCAGCGCCGACACCACCTGGGCGAACTCGGCGTCGCCGGAAATGCGCACGCCCCCCAGCGCGGCCTGCGGGCCGCCACGCGCCTGCGCGGCCAGCCACTGCTGCAGGTCCACGTCCACCCGCAACGCCGGCGCTGCGCTCGCCGGCACGCTGCGCAGGTTGCCGTCGGCGCCCACCTCGAACTGCAGGCAGGCACCGGCGGCTCGCCATTGCACGGCCTTGCCGGCATGCGCGCGCAGCCGCTGGCGCCCCTGCGGCTGCTGGCCCAGCAGGTGGTCGAGCAGCGCGGCCAGCAGCCCCAGCGCCCGCTCGGCGACGCCGGCCAGGCGGGAGCCGGCGCCCGACGCCGCGCCGCCACCATCGGGCTGGGCTGGGGGCCAAGTCGCGGGCATGCTGCGGGCGTTCACGCCGGGCGCTCAGACGCGCAGACCCACATGCAGCGCGACCACCCCGGCGCTGAGGTTGTGCCAGCGCACCGCGGTGAAGCCCGATTGCTCCATCAGGGTCTTCAGCGTCGCCTGGTCGGGGTGGCGGCGGATCGACTCGGCCAGGTAGCGGTAGCTGTCGGCGTCGCCGGCGACCAGCCTGCCCAGCCGCGGCAGCACCTGGAAGGAATACCAGTCGTAGGCCGGGCGCAGCGCCTCCCAGGGGCGCGAGAATTCCAGCACCAGCACCTTGCCGCCGGGTCGCAGCACCCGCCTGAACTCGGCCAGCGCGCGCTCCTTGTGGGTCATGTTGCGCAAGCCGAAGGCCACGCTGAGGCAATCGAAACTCGAGTCGGCGAAGGGCAGCTGCTCGGCGTCGCACTGCACCGCGGGAACGCACACCCCGGCGTCCTGCAGCCGCCGCCGCCCCTCGTCGAGCATCGCGCCGTTGATGTCGGCAGCCACCACCAGCCCGCTCGGCCCGACGCGCTGGGCAAACGCCCGCGCCAGGTCACCGGTTCCCGACGCGACATCGAGCACCCGCTGCCCGGGCCGCAAGCCGGCCAGCTCGACCGTGAAGGCCTTCCACAGCCTGTGCAGCCCGGCGCTCATCAGGTCGTTCATCAGGTCGTAGCGAGGGGCGACCGACTCGAACACCTGGGCCACGCGTCGCGCCTTGTCGCTTTCGGCCACCGTCTGGAAGCCGAAATCCGTCGTCGGTTCAGTGGGCATGCCGCCCCCCCTGCGCCGTCGAGCACCCTCCCGCGGCCGGCGCGGCCGGCATCGGCGCATCGCGCTCGACACCGGCCTGCTGCAGCCGCTGCAGGTATTGCTGCCACAGCCGCTCGCGCTCCTGGCCGAGGAAATACAGGTATTCCCAGGTGTAGATGCCGCTGTCGTGGCCGTCGGAAAACACCGGCTGCACCGCGTAGCGGCCCACCGGCTCGAGGGAGTCGATCAGCACGTCGCGCTTGCCGGTCTGCAGCACCTCCTGGCCCGGGCCATGGCCGCGCACTTCGGCGGACGGCGAATAGACCCTGAGCAACTCAAAGGCAATGCGGAAACGGGCGCCGTCGTCGAAGCCGATTTCCAGCACGCGCGAGCCGCGGTGCACGGTCAGTTCGGTGGGTTGCGGAGTGACTTGGGTCATGGCGGAAAAACGTCGACAACCGCATTATGCGACTGGCCGGCCACGGTACGGCGGGCGCACAATCCCCATCATGGACAAGCACTACCTGACGCCGCTGTTCACCCCTTCGTCTATCGTGGTTTTTGCCTGCCCCGACGACGCGCAGGCCGGCAGCGTGGTGCTCGCGGTGCAACGGGCGCTGCGCGCCGGCGAATTCAAGGGCCGGCTGCAATTCGTCGACCTGCACACCAGCGGCACGCTGGAAGACCTGTCCCACGCCAGCTCGGACCTGGCGGTGATCGCGCTTCCCGACGAGCAGGCAGGCGAAGCGCTGGAAGTCGCGGCCCGCATGGGTTGCCGCACCGCGCTGCTGGTGTCGCACGGCATCGACGCCGAGCGCGCGCGCGCGTTGCGCGAAATCGCCGATCGCGACGGCGTGCAACTGCTGGGCCCCAACAGCCTGGGCTTCCAGCGCCCGGCCTCGGGTCTGAACGCCAGCGCCTGCGGGCCGTTGGCCGCCGCCGGGCCGCTCGGGCTGATCTCCCAGTCGGGGGCGCTGTCGGCGTCGATGCTGGACTGGGCGCAGAAGAACCGGGTGGGCTTTTCCTCGGTCATTTCGGTCGGCCCCTACACCGGGGTGGGTATCTCCGAGGCGCTGGATTTCCTCGCCCACGACCCGCAGACCCACAGCATCATCCTGTACCTGGAAGGGATCACCAACGCGCGCCGATTCATGAGCTCGCTGCGCACGGCCGCCAACGCCAAGCCGGTGATCGTGCTCAAGGCCGGCCGCCGGCCCGCGGGCGGCCGCGCGGCGCAGACCCACAGCGCCTCCAGCGTCGGCAGCGACGAGGTGTTCGATTCGGCGCTGCGACGCGCCGGCGCGGTCCGCGTGGCGTCCTTCGTCGAGCTGTTCTCCGCGGCCAAGTGCCTGGCCTCGCGCTACCGCCCGGTGGGCAAGCGCCTGGCCGTGGTCAGCAACGGCGGCGGCCCCGGCGTGCTGGCGGCCGACTGGCTGAACGAAATCGGCCTCGAGCTGGCGCAGCTGAGCCCCGACGCGGCCGGCGCGCTGCGCCCGCTGCTGCCGCCGCGGGCCACGCTGGACGACCTGCTCGACCTGTCGGAGGACGCCACCGCCGAGCACTACCGCAGCGCGCTGCAGGCGGCCGCCCACGACCGGACGGTCGACGGGGTGCTGGCGATCCACTCGCCGAAGGCCGGCAGCGACTCCACCGCGGCGGCCGAGGCGGTGGCGTCGCTGCAGCACGGCTTCGGCAAGCCGCTGCTGGCCTGCTGGATGGGCGACTCCACCGTGGAGGCAGGCCGCGCCGCGCTGCGCGCAGCCGACATCCCGAGCTTTCGCACCCCCGAGGCGGCGGTCGGCGCGTTCGGCAACATCGCCACCTTCTACCAGAACCAGCAGCTGCTGCAGCAGACCCCCCCGCCGCTGAGCGACCTGGGCGCACCCGACGTGGAATGCGCGCGGCTGGTCATCGAGAGCGTGCTGGCCGAGCGGCGCCAGGTGCTGAGCGAAATGGAATCGAAGGCGCTGCTGTCGGCGTTCCACATCCCGGTCACCCATGCCGCGCTGGCGCGCAACGGCACCGAGGCCATGCTCCTCGCCAGCCAGATGGGTTTTCCGGTGGCGCTGAAAATCGACTCGCCGGACATCAGCCACAAGTCCGACGTCGACGGCGTGGCGCTGAACCTGCAAAGCGGCGCGCAGGTCCGCGACACCTTCGACGAGCTGATGCGCAACGTCGCCAGGCTGCAGCCGCAGGCGCGAATCCACGGCGTGACCGTGCAGAAGATGGCCAGCGCGCGCCGCGGCCGCGAGGTGTTCATCGGGCTGGTCACCGACGACCCCTTCGGCCCGGTGATCGTGTTCGGCGCCGGCGGGGTGATGGTCGAGCTGGTGCGCGACCGGGCGATGGAACTGCCCCCGCTGAACCAGTTCCTGGCGCGGCGGCTGATCGAGCGCGCGCGGGTCGCCGAGACCCTGGGCTCCTGGCGCGGCGCGGCGCCGGCCGACGTGCCGGCGCTGGAGCGCTTGCTGCTGCGGGTGTCGGAAATGGTCTGCGAGCTCCCCCAGCTGCGGGAAATGGACCTCAACCCGGTGATCGTCGACGAGCACGGCGCGGTAGCCGTCGACGCGCGCATCGTCGTCGGCAACGGCCAGGTCGCGATGTCCGGCAGCAACGACCGCTACCGCCACCTGGCGATCCTGCCGTACCCGGCGCGTTTCGAGCAGATGCTGCCGCTGCCGGGCGGCGGCGAATACCTGCTGCGTCCGATCCGCCCCAGCGACGGGGCGATGCTGCAGAAGCTCGTGCAGGGCCTGTCTGCGCAAAGCCGGTACTTCCGCTTCGTGTCGTCTCGGGCCGAGCTGCCTCCGACCATGCTGGCGCGATTCACCCTCATCGACTACGACCGCGAGATGGCGCTGGTCGCGGTGCTGCGCGAAGACGACCCGGCCGGCCCCGAAGGCGCGCAGCGCGAGCGCATCATCGGGGTGTCGCGCTACATCACCAACCCCGACCAGACCACCTGCGAGTTCTCGCTGGTCGTCGCCGACGAGTGGAGCGGCAAGGGAATCGGCTCGCGCCTGATGCAGGGCATCATGGACGTGGCTCGCGAGCGCGGCCTGAAGTTCATCGAGGGCCTGGTGCTGAGCAACAACCCCACGATGCTCAAGTTGATGCGTCACCTGGGCTTCAGTGTCGAGCCCTTCCCCGAGGACCCGGACTTCCGGCTGGTGCGCCACAGGTTGTGAGTGTGAGTGCCCCCAGGCCCGGGCTGCGCCCGGACCGCCCCCCGCGGGGGCCAAGGAAACTTGGGGCGGCCCTGCGTTTCCTTGGGTGAGTGCCCCCAGGCCCGGGCTGCGCCCGGACCGCCCCCCGCGGGGGCCAAGGAAACTTGGGGCGGCCCTGCGTTTCCTTGGGTGAGCGCCCCCAGGCCCGGGCTGCGCCCGGACCGCCTCACTCCATGCGATTGACCCGCAGCGGGGCGAGCCAGGCCACGCCCAGGTACAGCAGCGCCAGCGCCGCGCTGGCCAGCGCCAGCACCAGCGGCAGGTCGCGCGAAAACCTCGACAGCAGCGACACGACCACCGGCATCGAGCCGCCGAGCGCGAAGCCGGTGTTCCACGACAGCGCGGTGCCGCTGGAGCGCAGCGAGGTGGGAAACCGCTCGTTGAGCACGATCAGCAGCGGCGCGTAGCACAAGGTGCCGACCCCGCTGAGCAGCGCCGCATCCAGGGTGATCGCCGCCGGCGATCCGGCCCGCACCAGCGCGTGGTACAGCAGCGGCAGCAGTCCCAGCGCGGCGGCGCCGTACAGCAGCATCGCCCGGCGCCGCCCGAGCATGTCGCTGAGCTGGCCCGCCAGCACCGAACACCCGATGACCGCCAGCGCCGACAGGCTCAGCGTGCGGCCCAGCGCGGCCGGCGGCAGGTGCTTGAGCAGCTTGAGCAGGCTGGGCAGGTAGCCCGAGCTCAGGTAGGACAGCCCGCCGCCGGCGGTGGTCAGCAGCACGCAGGCGACGACCGCCGGGCCCAGCCCGGCCAGTCGCTGCGGCGCCGGCGCGTCGCCGGCGGGCTGCTCCCGGCCGGCGCGCCGCGCGTTCTCCCACAGAGGCGATTCGTGCAGCCGGGTGAACACCAGCAGCCCGAGCAGCGAGCTCAGCAGCCCGCTGAAAAACATCAGCCGCCATCCCCACTGGCGGAACTGCTGCGGGCTGCAGATCGAGGTCACGACGAGGAACACCAGCGAGGCCAGCAACTTGCCCACCCCGGAGCCGCCCCCCGAGATGATTCCCGAGGCCAGCCCGCGGTGCCGGCGATCGACGGACTCGGTGCCCAGCGTGTGGGTGGAAGCCACCATGCCCCCCATGAACACCCCCTGCAGCAGGCGCAGCGCGACAAACAGCACGGTGGCCGCGGCGCCGATCGACTCCACTCCGGGCAGGCAACCCATCAGCGCGGTCGCGACCCCGACCCCGGTGGCCGCGGCGACCATCGCGCCTCGGCGGCCGTTGCGGTCGGCGTAGCGCCCGAACGCGTAGCCGCCGACCGGCCGCATCACCAGCGTGGCGGTGAAGGCCGCGTACACCCCGGCCAGCGACAGCATCTGGTGCCGCGAGGGAAAGAACACCCGCGCCAGGATCGGAGCGACGTACAGCAGGATGAACAGATCGAACAGGTCGAAGGCCCAGCCCAGCGCCGAGAACGCGATCGCCGCGAAGGCCTGCGGCTGGCTCAACGCAGCGCTCGGGTCCGGCGCGACGGCGGCGGCTGGCTCGGCCTTCATCGGTGCTCAGTCGGCGCGGTGCGGCTCGATGGACCCGAGGTGGTTGGCGTCGAGCTCCATGTGGAGTTCGAAACGCCGCGCCGGCGCGAGCACCTCCAGGTATTCCACCGGCCGCAGTCGGGCATCGCAATGCAACCGGCGGATCAACAGCAGCGGCTCGCCGACCTCCACGTGCAGCGCGCGCGCCACCGTGGGATCGGCCACGCTCGCGCCGACGGTCTGCCTGCCCGAGCGCAGTTCGATTCCCGCCTGCTCGAACAGTTCGAGCAGCGGACGGCTGCGCAGCGCCGAGGCGTCCAGCCTGTCGGCCACCGCGCGCGGCAGGTAGGTGACCACATGCAGCAGCGGCTCGCCGCCGACCGAGCGAACCCGCACGATGCGCTGCAGGCTCGATTCGCCGCCGAACACATCGCGCAAGCCCGGCGGCACGCCCACGTCCTCGACACCCAGCAGCCGCACCGTGGTTCCGCGGCCGATTTCCCGCACATGCCGCAGCACGTCGGCCATCGAAGCCCGCACGGTGGTGTGCGCGGGCTGTGCCTGGGCGACATAGGTGCCCAGGCCGCGACGCTTTTCGACCAGGCCCTCGCGCTGCAGGTTGGCCATCGCGGTGCGCACGGTCACGCGGGCGACCCCGAAGCTTTGCGCAAGCTCCTGTTCGCCGGGCAGCGGCTCGCCGGGCGTGCACTTGCCCGAGACGATCCATTGGCGGATCACCGTGTACACCTGGAAATACAGCGGCGCGCCACGCTGCCTTGCCGGGCGGTGTTCGACCAGGGATTTCAACTCGGGGCTCCGGGCAGGGACATTCGCGGGAGCGGCGGCACCGGCCGGCGGCCAGCGCACGCCGGGGCGGTCGGCTGCGCCGATGATATCGTCCCGCTCTGCTGGCGGCCGCGGGCCGCGGCGTTTAACATCCGGTTGTCCCGATGTTGGACCCACCGATCCCAGCAAGGAAGCAGGTCTTGACCAGCGCGGTACCCGATTCGCTGCCCCTGGCCGGCCACCTGGTGGTCGAGCTGGGCCACAGCGTGGCCGCGCCGTACGCCGGGCAGATCCTCGCCGACCTGGGCGCCGAGGTGATCAAGGTGGAAAAGCCTGCCGGCGACGATGCCCGCCACTGGGGGCCGCCTTTTGTCGACGGCGCCTCGGCGACCTTCCAGAGCCTCAACCGCGGCAAGCGCTCGCTGGTGCTGGATCTGCGCAAGCCCGAGGACCTGCTCGCGCTGAATCGCCTGATCGATGAGCGCGCCGACGTGGTGCTGCAGAACATGCGGCCGGGCCAAGTCGAGCGCCTGCGCCTGGACTGCGCCACCTTGCGCGCGCGCAAGCCGCAACTGGTGTATTGCAACCTCGGCGCCTTCGGCGCGCCCGGCCCGCTGGCCGATCGCCCGGGCTACGACCCGCTGATGCAGGCCTTCAGCGGGATCATGAGCGTGGTCGGCGAACCCGGCGGCGCCCCGGTGCGCGTCGGGCCGTCGATCGTCGACATGGGCTCGGGCATGTGGGCGGCGCTGGGGATCGTCTGCCTGCTGCTGCGCAGGCGCGCCAGCGGAGTCGGCGGGGTGGTCGACGTCTCGCTGTTCGAAACCGCAGCCGCCTGGATGAGCATCTACGCGGCCCAGTACCAGGCGGCCGGCACGGTGCCCGGCAAGAACGGTTCGGGCCAGGCCGGAATCGTGCCCTACCGCGCCTACCGTACAGCCGACGGCGACCTGGTCGTCGCCGCCGGCAACAACGAGCTGTTCGCTCGCCTGTGCCGGCTGCTCGGCCGCGACGAATGGCTGCGCGACCCGCGTTTCGCCGACAACCCGGCGCGGGTGGACCATGCCGACGCCCTCTACGCGATGCTCGAGCAGCACTTCGCGAGTCGCGGCAACGCGCAATGGATCGAACTGCTCGACGCCGCCGGAATTCCCTGCGCGCCGGTGCAGGACGTGCGCGGCATGCTCGAGCACCCGCAGACCGCGGCGCTCGGCCTGCTGCAGCGACCCGCGGGCGGCACCCTCGCGCTGGTCGGACTGCCGCTGCGACTCGACGGCGCGCGCCCGGCGCCGCGCGGCGCCTCGCCCGCGCTGGGAGACATGAACCCGCAGCTGCCATGAACCTGCCCGACTACCAGACCCTGCGACTCGCTCCCGCGCAACCCCACCTGCTGGTGGTCACGCTGCATCGGCCTCAGGTGCTCAACGCCATCGACACCCGCATGGGCCGCGAGCTGCTCGACTTGTGGACCCGGCTGGCCGACGAGGCGGCCGATCTGCGTTGCGTGGTGCTCACCGGCGCCGGCGAGCGCGCGTTCTGCGCCGGTGGCGACCTCAAGGAACGCCACGGCATGACCGACGAGGCCTGGCGACGCCAGCACGAAATCTTCGAGCGGGCCTTTTCCGCGCTGCTCGACCTGCCGCTGCCGGTGATCGCGGCGGTCAACGGCCACGCCTACGGCGGTGGCCTGGAGACGGCGCTGGCCTGCGACTTCGTCTACGCGTCGCGCAACGCCCGCTTCGCCCTTTCCGAGGTACGGCTGGGCATCATGCCGGGCAGCGGCGGTACGCAGACCCTGGCGCGCGCGGTGGGCGAGCGGCGCGCCAAGGAGCTGATCCTGCGCGCCCAGGCCTTCGACGCCGAGCAGGCGCTGCGCTGGGGGCTGGTGAACCACGTCAGCGAGCCCGGCCGCGTGCTCGACGACGCGCTGGCCAGCGCGGCGGACATCGCCGCCAACGGGCCGCTGGCGGTGCGGCAGGCGAAAAAGTCCATCCACTTCGGGCTGCAGTCCGACCTGCGCACCGGCTTGCGGCTGGAGATCGAGGCCTACAACCGGCTGGTCGGCTCCGCGGACCGCCACGAGGGGGTCCGCGCGTTCAACGAAAAGCGCCCTCCCCGGTTCGAGGGCCGCTGAACATGCAGCCCGCGCTCGACGTGCAGGTGCGCGAGGTCGGGCTGCGCGACGGCCTGCAGGCGGTGGCCGCGCCGCTGGCCACGTCGGCCAAGCTGGCGTGGATCCGCGCCGAGGCCGAGGCCGGAGTGCGGGAGATCGAGGTCACGTCCTTCGTTCCGGCCAGGCTGCTGCCGCAGTTCGCCGACGCCGAGGAGGTGGTCGCGCAGGCGCTGCGGCTCGGCGGCCTGCAGGTCGTCGCGCTGGTTCCCAACCTGCGCGGCGCCGAGCGCGCGCTGGCGCTGGGAGTGCCCAAGCTGGACTACGTGGTGTCGGTCAGCCGGACCCACAACCTGAGGAACGTGCGCCGCGAGCGCGAGGCCTCGCTGGAGGACTTCCGGCGCATCGTCCAGGCGCGCGACGCCGCCGGACGCCATCACACCACCACGCTGGCGGCCGGCCTGTCGACCGCGCTGGGCTGCAGCTACGAGGGCCGCATCGCGGTCGACGAGGTGCGCCGCTGCGCGGCCTTCCTGGCCGAGGCGGGGGCGCAGGAGATCCTGGTCGCCGACACCGTGGGCTACGGCGACCCCCGGCAGGTTCGCGAAGTCCTGCGCGGCGTGCTCGCCGAGGTCGCCGGCATCCCGGTGGCCGCGCATTTCCACGACACCCGCGGCCTCGGCCTGGCCAATGTGCTGGCCGCGCTGGACTGCGGGATCAGCCGTTTCGACGCCAGCCTGGGCGGGCTCGGCGGCTGCCCCTTCGCCCCCGGAGCCAGCGGCAACATCGTCATGGAGGACCTGGTGTTCATGCTCGAGTCCATGGGACTGCGCACCGGGGTCGACCTCGAGCGCCTGCTGGCCGTGCGCGAGCTGGCGGCGCGGCACCTGGGCGCCGACCAGATGCACGGCGCGCTGGCCAGCGCCGGCCTGCCGCGCCACTACCGGGGCGCCGGCGACGGCGCCCGCCCCCACTGAAACGCTTCGCCGATGAACGACCACCCCGCAAACCCCAGCCTGGCGCTGGGCGAAGACTATCCCGAGATCCGCGACAGCGTGCGGCGCATCTGCGCCGACTTCCCGGGCGCCTACTGGCGCGAACTCGACGAGCGCCGCGGCTACCCCAGCGAGTTCGTGCAGGCGCTGACCGCGGCCGGCTTCCTGTCGGCGCTGATCCCCGAGGAATACGGCGGCAGCGGACTGCCGCTGCGCGCGGCCGGCGTGGTGCTCGAGGAGATCCACGCCTCGGGGGGCAACGCCGCGGCCGCGCATGCGCAGATGTACACCATGGGCACGCTGCTGCGCCACGGCAGCGCCGAGCAGAAGCGCGACTACCTGCCGGCCATCGCCAGCGGGCAGCTGCGCCTGCAGGCCTTCGGGGTCACCGAGCCGGTATCGGGCACCGACACCACCCGGCTGCGCACCCGCGCCGTGCGCGAAGGCGACAGTTACGTGGTCAACGGGCAGAAGATCTGGACCTCGCGCGCGCTGTATTCGGACCTCATGCTGCTGCTGGTGCGCACCACCCCGCTGGAGCAGGTGGCCAGGCGTACCGAGGGGCTGTCGGTGCTGCTGGTCGACATGCGCGAAGCGGTGGGGCGCGGCATGACCATCCGCCCGATCAAGGCGATGGTCAACCACAACACCACCGAGGTGTTCTTCGACAACCTGCGCGTCCCGGCGGCCAACCTGATCGGCGCCGAGGGCGCCGGCCTGCGCTGCATCCTGGACGGCATGAACGCCGAGCGCATCCTGATCTCCCACGAGTCGCTGGGCGACGCCAGGTGGTTCATCCGGACCGCGGTGCGCTATGCCAACGAACGCGTGGTGTTCGACCGCCCGATCGGCAAGAACCAGGGCATCCAGTTCCCGCTGGCGCGTGCCTACGCGCAGACCCAGGCCGCCGAGCTGATGCTGCGCAAGGCGGCCGCGCTGTTCGACGCGGCGCAACCCTGCGGCGAGCAGGCCAACCTGTCCAAGCTGCTGACCGCCGAAGCCGCGTGGGAGGCCGCCGAGGCGTGCATGCAGACCCACGGCGGCTTCGCCTACGCCTGCGAATACGACATCGAGCGCAAGTGGCGCGAGGCGCGGGTGCAGCGCACCGCGCCGATCTCGACCAACCTGATCCTGTCCTATATCGCCGAGCACGTGCTCGGGCTGCCCCGCTCGTACTGAAGGCGCGGCGATGGGGCTGACCCGGCAACTCGCGGAGTTCGTCGCCGGCATCGACGCCGGCGCGCTGCCGCACGCATGCCTGGCCAGCGTGCGCAGGGGCATCGCCGATGCCGTCGGCGTGGCCCTGGCCGGCGCCCGCGAGCCGGTGGTCGGGCATGCGCTGGCGCTGCTGGCCACGCCCGCGGCGGACGCGCCGTCGCGCATCTGGACGCACCCTCTGCACGCGGCGCCCGCCGAGGCCGCACTGCTCAACGCCACCGCGGCGCATGCGCTGGACTTCGACGACACCGGCCTGGACGGCCACCCCAGCGCGGTGCTCGCGCCGGTGGTGCTGGCGCAGGCGCAAGCCTTGGGGCTGTGCTGGCGCGACGCCGTGGTCGGCTATGTCGCCGGCTACGAGACCTGGGCCGAGCTCGTCGCGCGCGATCTCGACAAGCACCACGCCAAGGGCTGGCACCCGTCGGCGGTGTTCGGAGTCGTCGGCGGCGCCGCCGCCGCGGCCCGGCTGCGCGGGCTGCCCGCCGCGGCGACCGCCCACGCGCTGGGCATCGCGGCGTCGATGGCCGCGGGCCTGGTGGCCAATTTCGGCAGCATGACCAAGCCGCTGCAACTCGGGCTGGCCGCGCGCAATGCGATGCTCGCCGCCACGCTGGCCGAGCGCGGCGTGGACGCCGCCGGCGATGCGCTGGAAAGCCCGCGCGGCCTGCTGGCCGCGCTGTCGCCCGCGGGCCGGGTGCGGCTGGACGACGATTGCCGGGTCGGGCGCGACTGGCAGATCCTGCGCCAGCCGCCGAACATCAAGCGCTACCCCACCTGCTACGCGACCCACCGCATCATCGATGCCGCGCTGTCGCTGCGGCCGCGGCTGCGCTGCGCCGCGCAGGACATCGAGGAGGTGGTGGTGGAAATCGGCGAACTGCAGGCGGCGATGCTGCGCTGCGCGCGGCCGACCCACTCGCTGGATGCCCGCTTCAGCGCGCAATACGCGGTGGCCTGCGCGCTGGCGCGCGGCCATGTCGATCTGCCGGACCTGCACGAGCAGTCCGTGCGGCAGGCCGACGTGCAGCAACTGCTCGGCAAGGTGCGGGTGGTGACGCTGGCCGCGCGCGACCCGCTGGAGCCGCTGTTCTCCCCCGAGGACCGGGTGCGGGTGCGGCTGGCCGACGGCTCGCCGCCGCTGTGCGCGGCGGTGCGACGCCCGCTCGGCCATGCCAGCCGCCCGCTGGACGACGCCGCGCTGCGCGACAAGTTCCTCGGCTGCGCCGGCGTCCACCTCGGCGCGGACGAGGCATTGGCCTGGTGGGACGGCGCGACCGCGCCGCTGCAGCAGCCGGTGCGCTGGCCCGACGCGCGGGGCTGACGCGACGCGCCGGGGCTTCAGGCGCCTTGCGCCTGCCGCTCGAGCTGGGCGATCACCGCATCGCCCATCCGCACGGTGCCCACGCTGGGGCCGCCCGGCGCCGCGATGTCGGCGGTGCGCAGGCCCTGCTCGAGCACCCGCTCGACCGCCTGCTCGAGCAGCAGCGCGTCGGGCTCGCTGCCGAAGGTGAAGCGCAGGCACATCGCGAAGCTCAGGATGGCCCCCAGCGGGTTGGCGATGCCGCGCCCGGCGATGTCGGGGGCGCTGCCGTGGATGGGCTCGTACAGCGCCTTGCGCCGGCCCAGGGAATCGGGTGCGCTCAGCGACGCCGACGGCAGCAGGCCGAGCGAGCCGGCGACCATCGCGGCGCAGTCCGACAGGATGTCGCCGAACAGGTTCTCGGTCAGCAGCACATCGAATTGCGAAGGTCGGCGCACCAGTTGCATCGCGCAGTTGTCCACGTACAGGTGCGACAGCTCGATGTCGGGGTACTCGCGCTGCTGCAGCTCGATGACCGTCTCGCGCCACAGCAGCCCGCCTTCCAGCACGTTGCTCTTGTCCACCGAGCAGACCCTGCCGCGCCGCTGCCGCGCCAGCTCGAAGGCGGCGCGGGCGATGCGCTGGATTTCCGAGGTCGTGTAGCTGCAGGTGTTGACCCCCCTGCGCTGACCGTCGGGCAGATCGAAGATGCCCCGCGGCTCGCCGAAGTAGATGCCCCCGGTCAGCTCCCGCACGAGCACCATGTCGCAACCCTCGAGCACCTCGGGGCGCAGCGTGGAGGCGTCGCGCAGAGCGGCCAGCGACTTGACCGGACGCAGGTTGGTGAACAGGTCGAGCTCCTTGCGCATGCGGATCAACTGGTCGTGCTTGCGCGCCTCGTAGGGAATGTCGGCGTATTCGGGCGAACCGGTGGCGCCGAACAGGATGGCGTCGGCGTCGAGGATCTTGCGCCACAGATGGTCGGGCATCAGGCTGCCATGGGCCTTCCACGCGGCGATTCCGTACGGCTCCTCGTCGAGTTGCAGCGGCACGTCGCGCCGGCTGGCGAACCACTCGACCACCCGCCGCACCTGGGGCATGATCTCCGGGCCGATCCCGTCCCCCGGCAGCATCAGCAGCTTGCGCGGCGCCTGGGCGTCGGCCGGCAGCAACCAGGGCTGCCGGGCCTGGCTTTGCTTCTCGAAGGTCTGGATCATCGCGAGGTGCTCGAGTGTCATGGCAATGCGGTCGCGTCCGCGCAGCAGCGCCTGCTGGTGCAACGGGTCGATGTCGAAGCCCAGCGTGCCCAGGCCTTCGGCCTGCACGGTGCGCTCCCCGAGGTCCACCCGCAGCCGCGGCTCGGCGCTGTCGCACACATGCCGGCAGACGGCCTCGTAGGCGTCGCCGGCGAGCTGCAGCGGCAGCAGGCCGTTCTGGTAGCAGTTGGAGCGGAAGATGTCGCCGAAGCTCGGCGCGATGACGCAGCGGATTCCCGCGGCCAGCAGCGCCCACACCGCGTGCTCGCGCGAGCTGCCGCAGCCGAAGTTGCGCCCGGTGACCAGGATCCCGGCGCCCTGGTAGCGGGGTTGGTGCAGCACGAAGCCCGGGTCGATGCCGCCGCTGGGGTCGCGCCGCCAGGGCTCGAAGCAGAACGGCCCGAGTTCGTCCGGCGCGTAGGCGATCAGCCTGTCGATCGGGATGATGACGTCGGTATCGATGTTGTCCTTGAGCAGCGGCGCGGCCAAGGCATCCAGGGTGGTGAAGGGTTTCATCGGCGGGGCGGAGCCTCGATCGCGCCGGCGATCGCCGAGGCGGCGGCCAGCGCGGGGCTGGCCAGGTGGGTGCGCGCACCCGGCCCCTGGCGACCGACGAAATTGCGGTTGGAAGTCGACACGCAGCGTGCCCCGGGCTCGACGGTCTCGCCGTTGGCCGCCAGGCACATGGAGCAACCGGGCATGCGCCAGTCGAAGCCGGCATCGCGGAACACCTGGTCGAGGCCCTCGGCCTCGGCCCGCAAGCGGGTGTCGTGCGAGCCGGCGACGACCCACGCCCGCACATGCGGGGCGACGCGCCGGCCGGCAACCACCGCCGCCGCCGCGCGCAGGTCGGACAGCCGGCCGTTGGCGCAGGAGCCGATGAACACCCGGTCGATGCGGGTGCCGCGGATCGGCTGCCCGGCGCGCAGCCCCATGTAGGCCAGCGCGTCCTCGATCGCCTGGCGGCGCTGCGGCGTCGCCGCCGCGGCGGGATCGGGAAGGCGGCCGTCGATGTCGATCACCTGCTCCGGGCTGGTGCCCCAGGTGACCTGCGGGCCGATGTCCCGGCAGTCGATGCGCAGCTGGCGGTCGAACAGCGCGCGCGCCGACGAGCGCAGGCCCCGCCAGTCGGCCAGCGCCCGGCTCCAGTCCTGGCCGCGCGGCGCGAAACGCCTGCCCTCGATCCACGCGAAGGTACGCTCGTCGGGCGCGACCATGCCGAACTTGGCCCCCATTTCGATCGACAGGTTGCACAGGGTCAGCCGCTGCTCGATGTCCAGCGCCGCCACCGCCTGCCCGCAGTACTCGATCGCGAAGCCCTGCGCCGCCGCGGTGCCCAAGCGCCCGATGGCGTGCAGGATCATGTCCTTGGCGCAGGCCCCGGGCGCCAGCGGGCCGTCGAAGGCCAGTTGCATCACCCGCGGCTTGCGCTGGCGGATGGTCTGCGTGGCCAGCACATGCTCGACCTCGCTCGAGCCGATCCCGAAGGCCAGCGCGCCCAGCCCGCCGTGGGTGCAGGTGTGGCTGTCGCCGCAGACGATCAGCGTGCCCGGCAGGCTCAGCCCGAGTTCGGGGCCGATCACATGCACGATCCCGCTGCCGCTGCGGTCGAGGTCGAACAGCCGGATGCCCTGCTCGGCGACGAGCCGGCGCATGTCGTGCAGCAGCCTGGCGCCGACCTCGCTGGTGTCGGCGTCGCGCCCGGGCAGCGTGGACACCGCATGGTCCGGAGTGGCGAAGCTCAGGTCGGGCCGCCGCACCGCAAGCCCGCGCTGGCGCAGCCGCCGCATGCGCGGCGACGCCTCCAGGTCGTGGAGGAAATGCCGGTCGACGTGCAGCAGCGAATCGCCGTCGGGCAGCACGTCGACCAGGTGCCGCTCCCAGATGGTGTCGAACAGCGTGCCCTCGCTCATCCCCGCCCCTTGCCTGCCCGGTCCAGGATCGACACCGTACCAGATGTACCATGAATAGTACATCCGGGCCCATTCGGGGAACATTCGGGGAACATTCGGGACGCACGCGCGGATCGACGATGCCCGGCTGCGCACCCGTCGACTCGTGGCACCGCCGGCCAGCGCGGCGCCGGCACGATCCACCAGGTCGGCAAGGCTCGCGTGCGCGAAGCGCTGCGGGCGCTGCGGGCGCAGCGCAGCCGGGTCTGCTGGTGCCGAGTGTCCGACTCGAACGGACGACCTACCGCTTACCGTACCACTTCGGCTTTCGCCGCCTCTGGGTTCGTGGTCTGGACTATCCCTTGGCCATGGCGATCGACGCGTTAGGCCCCCCCCGTCTAGTCTCTACACCTTCCCACCGCGTGGGCTTGGCTCGGGATTGGCATGGCCGTCGCGGCTTTAGCGTTCCCCGAGTTTGAGGGGTTCTGCACCCGCCGTTTCCGGCAGGGCACTCGTTCACATCAAGGCGGTTGCTCTACCAGCTGAGCTAACCCGGCATCGTTTCAGCAAGCCGGCGGATTATAGGGACCGCAGCCGGCCCGGGCGCCGCGGCGCCTACTTGACCCGCTTGAGGTGGCTTCCGGCCGGCGGGCGCGGCGGCGGCTCGTCGCCGCCGTCCCCGGCGGGCGTCTCGCCGGGCTGCGGCACCGCGTGCAGTCGCGGCGGGGCCGCCGGCGGCTGCGCCGCGTCGCCCGCGCCGCCCTCGGCGTCGGTGTCGATCTGCGGCGGCGGGAAGGCCATGCCCTGGCCGTTCTCCCGCGCGTAGATCGCGGTCACGTGGCTGACCGGCACGACGATCTCCCGCGCCACGCCGCCGAAGCGCGCCTTGAACTGGATGTCGTCGTTGCCCAGGTTGAGCCCGCTGGTCGCGCCGAAGCTGATGTTCAGCACGATCTCGCCGTTGCGCACATGTTCGCGCGGCACGCGCACGCTGGAGTCGACCCGCACCGCCAGGTACGGCGTGTAGCCGTTGTCGCAGCACCACTCGTAGAGGGCGCGCAGCAGGTAGGGCTTGGTCGAGGTCGGTTGCGGGGCGGAATCGCTCATCGCGCGCCTTACTTGCGCATCACCTTTTCCGAAGGCGTCAGCGCTTCGATGTAGGCCGGCCGCTGGAAGATGCGTTCGGCGTACTTGGCCAGCGGCGCCGCCGATTTCGGAAGGTCGATTCCGTAATGGTCCAGGCGCCACAGCAGCGGAGCGATCGACACGTCGAGCATCGAGAAGTCGTCGCCCAGCATGTAGCGGTTCTTGGTGAATACCGGCGCCAGCTGGGTCAGGCGGTCGCGGATCGCCGCGCGCGCCTTTTCCATCGCCTTTTCGTTGGCCTTGGTGGTGCGCGATTCCAGCACGCCGACGTGGACGAACAGTTCCTTCTCGAAATTGAACAGGAACAGGCGCACGCGCGCCCGCGCCACCGGATCGCCGGGCATCAGCTGGGGGTGGGGGAAGCGCTCGTCGATGTACTCGTTGATGATATTCGACTCGTACAGGATCAGATCCCTCTCGACCAGGATCGGGACCTGGCCGTAGGGGTTCATCACATTCACGTCCTCCGGCTTGTTGAAGAGATCCACGTCGCGGATCTCGAAGTCCATGCCCTTTTCGAACAGCACGAAGCGGCAGCGCTGGGAAAACGGGCAGGTCGTGCCGGAATAAAGGACCATCATGGGATGCGACTCCTGAAAAAGCAAAGGGAGTGAGTTGGCTCACCCCCGCGGACGCCGTTCGCTTGCTCGCCGCGGCCGCGCAGGCCACAGGATCGGCAACTTGCGAATGATACCTCGTCCTGGCAAGGGGCGGCCCGGGCGGCGGCCCGGCGCGGGAACCCGTCGCCCGCGCGTCCCGCACAAGCTGAGGCCCTGCCTCCGACTCATGGAGGCTTAACCATGCAACAATCGGCAAACAACAAATCTTCCAACGACGGAGAGCAACTCGATGAGCCTGTTGAAGGATTTCAAGGACTTCGCGGTCAAGGGCAACGTGATCGACCTGGCAGTGGCGGTGATCATCGGCGGCGCCTTCGGCAAGATCGTCTCGGCGCTGGTCGCCGACATCATCATGCCGCTGGCCGGCGTGGTGGTGGGCAAGATCGACTTCACCAACCTGTTCATCGTGCTGGGCAGCGCGCCGCCGGGCACCGCGCGCACCCTGGAGGCGCTGAAGAAGGCCAACGTGCCGGTCCTCGCCTACGGGGACTTCATCACCATCGCGCTGAACTTCCTGATCCTGGCCTTTGTGATCTTCCTCATGGTCCGGGTCATCTCCAAGCTCAAGCACGCGCCGCCCGAAACGCCGCCGGCTCCGCCGCCGGTGCCCGAGGACGTGCAGTTGCTGCGGGAGATCCGCGACCTGCTCGGCAAGGGCTGAGCCGCTGCGCGCTGGCGCCGGCCGGCCGCCGCGAGCCGGTCAGGCGCTGGCGCCGGCCAGTCGCCTCGCCATGGCGATCGCCGAGCACAGGCTCGCCGGGTCGGCGAGCCCGCGGCCGGCGATGTCGAATGCCGTCCCGTGGTCGGGGCTGGTTCGCACGAACGGCAGCCCGAGGGTGATGTTCACTCCCTGCTCGAGGCCGAGGTATTTCACCGGGATCAGCGCGTGGTCGTGCAGCATCGCGACCACCACGTCGAAGGCGCCGCCGCGCGCCCGCATGAACACGGTGTCCGGCGGGTACGGGCCGCTGGCGTCGATTCCCTCGGCGCGTGCCTGCTCGATCGCCGGGGCGATGATGCGCAGTTCCTCGTCGCCGAACAAGCCGCCTTCGCCGGCATGGGGATTCAAGCCGGCCACCGCGATGCGCGGCCGCTGCTGCCCCCACGCGCGCCCCGCAGCATCGGTGATGCGCAGGGTCTGCAACACGGCCTGCTCGGTGACGGCCTGCAGCGCGCGCCGCACGCTCAGGTGGATGGTCACCAGCACGGTGCGCAATTCCTGGTTGGCCAGCATCATGCGCACGTCGACCCCGCCGCACAGGTGCTGCAGGATTTCGGTGTGCCCGGGGAAATCCACCCCCGCCGCATGCAGCGCCTCCTTGTGGATCGGCGCGGTGACCAGCCCGGCGACCTCGCCGCGCAACGCCGCCTGCGCGGCGGCGACTATGCTGCGATGGGCCGCTGCGCCGGCGCGCGCATCGACCCGTCCGGGGACGATGTCGCGCAGGCTGGCGCTGTCCACACCGGCCGGGCGCACCACCGGGATCACGCCCGCGGGCAGCTCGCGCCACGCCGCCGGCGCGTCGACCTCGGCCACCACCGGGTGTCCGCACGGACCGGCCAGTTGCTGCGCGGCGCGCGCCACGGCCTCGGGGCAGCCGTAGACCACGCAGGCTCGCGCCTGGCCGGCCAGGCAGGCCTTGACCACGATTTCCGGGCCGATTCCGGCGATGTCCCCCAGCGTGAGGGCCAGCAGCGGTGGCTCGGCGAGGTCGTTCATGCCGGGTTGTCCAGGTCGATGAACCGATGCTCCAGCCCGAACCGCTCGGCCAGGTGCGCTCCCAGCGCCTGCACGCCGTAGCGCTCGGTGGCGTGGTGGCCGCAGGCCAGGTAGGCGATTCCCATCTCCCGCGCGAAATGCGCGGTGGGCTCGGAAATCTCCCCGCTGACGTAGGTGTCCGCTCCGGCCTGCTGGGCCTGTTCGATCCAGCCCTGCGCGGCGCCGGTGCACCAGGCCAGGCGCCCGACCGGCGCCCCGGCATCGCCGATGAGCACGGGCGCGCGGCCGAGCAGGCGCTCGAGCGCCTCGGCGAGTTCGGCTCGCGTGGCCTGCGGGGCACGCCCGAGCACTCCGAGCTGCTGCCTGCCGAAGCGCGACTGCGCCTGCCAGCCCAGCCGCGCGGCAAGCTGCGCGTTGTTGCCGAGCTCGGCGTGGGCATCGAGCGGCAGGTGGTAGGCGTACAGGTTGATCCCGGCCTGCAGCAGCGCATGCAGGCGCTTGTGGCGCTGGCCCACGACTCGCGGGTCCTCGCCCCGCCAGAACCAGCCGTGATGCACCAGGATCGCGCAGGCGTCGAGCTGGGCCGCGCGCTGCACCAGCTCCAGGCTGGCGGTGACCCCGCTGACCAGCCGGCGGATGGTCGGGCGACCCTGCACCTGCAGGCCGTTGGGGGCATGGTCGTCGAACGCGTCGGCCTGCAGCAACTGCTGCAGGTAGCGCTCGAGTTCGTCGCGCGACAGCGTCGGCATGGCCTGGGGACTCAGTCGGGGTCGCCCGCCGCGCCTGCGCCGTCGCCCGAGCGGACCACCGCCTTGTCCGCCTCGGCCTTGCGCTGGTCGGCCTCGTCGGGCGGCGCCGAATAGGTGCCGAGGATGCGCGCGCCGATGATCCCCACCTCGTAGAGCAGGATCATCGACACGGCCAGCGAGGTCTGGGAGAACACGTCGGGAGGGGTGATCACGGCCGCGATGGCAAACGCGGCGACGATGAAATAGGAGCGCCACGCCTTCAGCTGGGCGATGCTCAGCACGTCGAACCGCACCAGCAGCATCAGCACCACCGGGACCTCGAAGGCGGTGCCGAAAGCCAGGAACAGGGTCAGCACGAAGCTCAGGTAGGACTCGATGTCCGGAGCCGCGGTGATGACCTTCGGAGCCACCGCCTGGATGAAGGTGAACAACCGGCCGAGAACGATGAAATAGGCGAAGGCCACGCCGAGGTAGAACAGGATGGTGCTCAGCACGACCAGCGGCAGCACCAGGCGCTTTTCGTGGGAATACAGGCCGGGAGCGACAAAGGCCCAGACCTGGTAGAGCACCGCCGGCAGCGCCACCAGCAGCGCGGCCAGCATGGTCAGCTTCAGCGGGACCAGGAACGGCGTGATGACCCCGATGGCGATCATGCTCGAGCCATGAGGCAGGTGGGAGATCAGCGGTCGCGCCAGCAGGTCGAACAATCCCGACGGCCCGGGGTAGACCACCAGCACCGCGAACACCACCCCCACCGCGATCAAGGCGCGGATCAGGCGATTGCGCAACTCGATGAGGTGGGAAACGAAAGGCTGCTCGCCCAGCGGATCGGGCTCGGTGGTCGGTGTTTCGCTCACTGCACGGGCTCAGGGCGTAGGGGGGATGCGGCCCGCGCGCTTGGCGCGCCGGGCCCGTCGGGCTGCACAGGCATCGCGCCCATGCCGCTCAATTGCGCGAACGCTCGCGAAAGCGGGCCATGCGCGCCGCGCCCGACAGCGCATGGCCGCGCAGGCGGGAATGCCGGCGATACCACAACGGAACCGAATTCGAGCCGATGCGCTTGAGCCGCTTGGGTCGACCCGGCGCGGCCAGGTACGGCCCCGCCTGCGCATCGTCGGGCGCCGCCTGCGCATCGGTGGCGTCGCCGGCGGCGGCCATTCCCGGCAGGCCGGAGGTGGCTTCCTTCCAGGCGCTGTCGAAATCCTGGCGCACCTCGCTGAGGTTCTTCGACACCGTGCTGCGGATGTCCTGCAACGAGGACTCGACGCTGGACTTGACGCCGCGCAGGTCGTCGAGTTCGATCTGGCGGTTGACCTCGGCCTTGACGTCGGCCATGTAGCGCTGGGCACGCCCCATCAGGTTGCCCACGGTGCGCGCGACCCGCGGCAGCTTCTCGGGGCCGAGCACGATCAGCGCGACCACCCCGATGACTCCGAGTTCGGAAATACCGATGTCGAACATGGCTCAGGACCGGCGGGCGCGCCCGGCGCGCGCGACACCGCCGGCAGGCAGGGAGTTCAGGACTTTTCCTTTGCCTCGACGTCGATCGCGTCCTTGTGCGCAGCGGCCTCGGGCGCCTGCGCGGCGAGCTGCTTGTCGGGCGCCGCAGGCGCCTGCGGGTTGTCGCCCTCGCGCATGCCTTCCTTGAAACCCTTGACCGCCGAGCCGAGGTCGCTGCCGATGTTCTTCAGCTTCTTCGTGCCGAAGACCATCATGACGATGACCAGCACGATCAGCCAATGCCAGATGCTCAATGAACCCATGGTCGAACCTCCTGCGCGCCTCCAGTCGAGATCGCGCTTGCGCGGGCGAAACCGCCCAGAACGTGGAAATGCAGGCGCAAGGACCTCCTGCCCGCAGTGATGCCGTCGCGGGGACGCGGTGCCGAACCGCCGCCCCGACCCGGCTGCGCCGCCAGCCGCGCATCGAAAACCCTCATTTTACCGGTCAGGGCGGAGCCGCAGGCGCGGGGCCGCCCCGCGACGCGAATTCCTCCAGGCCGGACAGTCCCTGCCTGCGCGCGAGTTCGGCCAGCACCTCGCGCGGGGAGATGCCATGCGCGACCAGCGCCACCAGGGTATGAAACCACAGGTCGGCCGCCTCGTACACCAGCTGGCCGCGCTGCCCCCCCTTGGCCGCCAGCACGAACTCGGTGGCCTCCTCGCCGACCTTCTTCAGCACCGCGTCCTCGCCGCGCGAGTACAGCCGGGCGACGTAGGACTTGTCCGGATCGGCGCCGCGGCGCGATTCGATGACCTCGGCCAGGCGCTCCAGCACCTCGTCGGAGCCTGCCGGGGCGGGTTGTTCCGGGGTCATCGGTAGATCTCCCGCGGGTCCTTCAGCACCGGGTCGACGCTGTGCCAACCGTCGGGTTGCAGTTCCCGGTAGAAGCAGGCATGCCTGCCGGTATGGCAGGCGATCGACGGCTCGTGGCCAAGCTGGCGCACCTTCAGCAGCACCACGTCGCCGTCGCAGTCCAGGCGGATGGACTGCACCTTCTGCACGTGCCCGGATTCCTCGCCCTTGTGCCACAGCCGCTGGCGCGATCGCGACCAGTACACCGCCTCGCCGAGCTCGCGGGTGCGCGCCAGCGCATCGCGGTTCATCCACGCGACCATCAGCACGTCGCCGCTGCCGGCTTCCTGCACCACGGCGGTCACCAGACCCTGCGCATCCCAGCGCACGGCGTCCAGCCAGTCGTCTTCGCTCATGTTCCCAGTGTAGCCAGCGCGGCGGCGCGGCACGCCGTCAATCGGTCAGGCGCATCGGGATGCCCTGGCTCGCCATGTACTGCTTGGCCTGCGCCACCGTATGCCGGCCGTAGTGGAAGATGCTGGCCGCGAGCACCGCGTCGGCATGCCCGAGCAGGATGCCGTCGGCCAGGTGCTGCAGTCCGCCGACCCCGCCCGAGGCGATCACCGGCACGCTGACGGCATCGGCCACCGCGCGGGTGAGTTCGAGGTCGAAGCCGGCCTGGGTACCGTCGCGGTCCATGCTGGTGAGCAGGATCTCCCCGGCGCCGGCCTGGGTCATGCGCTGCGCCCACTGCACCGCATCCAGCCCGGTGGCGCGCCGGCCGCCGTGGGTGTGCACCTCCCAGCGCGGCTCGCCGCCGCCGTCGCTGCGGCGGGCGTCGATCGCGACGACGATGCACTGCGCGCCGTAGCGCGCCGACGCCCGCGCGATCAGGTCCGGGTCGGCCACCGCGGCGGAGTTGAAACTCACCTTGTCGGCGCCCGCGTTGAGCAGCCGCCGCACGTCGTCGACGCTGCGCACCCCGCCGCCGACGGTCAACGGGATGAACACCTGCGAGGCCACCGCCTCGACCATGTGCAGCAGCAGGTCGCGGCCGTCGCTGGTGGCGGTGATGTCGAGGAAGGTGAGTTCGTCGGCCCCCTGCTGGTCGTAGCGCGCGGCGACGTCCACCGGATCGCCGGCATCGCGCAGGTCGACGAAATGCACCCCCTTGACGACCCGTCCACCGGTGACGTCCAGGCAGGGAATGACCCGTTTGAACAACATGGCGGTCGCCAGCGGCCCTCAGCTGCGCTCGACGGCGTCGACGCGCTGCAGCGCGGAGGCGAAATCCAGCGCGCCGGTGTAGATGGCCCGGCCGCAGATCACCCCTTCGACCCCGCTGGCCTCGATGTCCAGCAGGCGTTCGATGTCGGCCATCGAGGCCAGCCCGCCGGAGGCGATCACCGGCACGCTCAGCGCCTCGGCCAGCCGCAGCGTGGCGTCGATGTTCAGGCCGCTGAGCATGCCGTCGCGCCCGATGTCGGTATAGATCACCGCCTCCACGCCATAGTCCTCGAACTTGCGCGCCAGCCCGATGACCTCGTGGCCCGTGAGCTTGCTCCAGCCGTCGGTGGCCACCTTGCCGTCGCGGGCGTCCAGGCCGACGATGATGTGGCCGCCGAACGCGCTGCACGCCTCTTTCAGGAAGCCCGGGTTCTTCACCGCGGCGGTGCCGATGATCACATAGCTCAGCCCGTCGTCCAGATAGCGCTCGATGGTCTCGAGGTCGCGAATGCCCCCGCCCAGTTGCACGGGAATGTCGTCACCCACCGCGCGCAGGATGGAGCGGATCGCCGGCTCGTTCTCCGGCCTGCCGGCGAAGGCGCCGTTGAGGTCGACCAGATGCAGGCGGCGCGCGCCCTGCTCGACCCAATGCCTGGCCATCGCCGCCGGGTCGGAGGAGAACACGGTCGCGGCCTGCATCTCCCCCTGCTCGAGGCGGACGCACTGGCCGTTTTTCAGATCGATCGCTGGGATCAGCAGCATGGGCTGGGGAACGCGGGGAGGATGGACGAAAGATGGGGCCCGCCGGCGTGCCTGCAAGGGCGCCCTCAAGGTTTCCAGGCCAGAAAATTCCGATACAGCTCGAGTCCCGCCGAGGCACTCTTTTCCGGGTGGAATTGCGTCGCGAAAATGGTAGCGTGGCAGATTGCGCTTGCAAATGTCACGCCATATTCGGTCTGCCCGGCAATGTTGCGTGCGTCCGACGGATCCGCGTAGAAACTGTGCACGAAATAGAACGCCGCACGGTCGGCGATTCCCCGCCACATCGGATGCACGCCGCCGTCGTGCGCAATCTGCCGCACCGTGTTCCACCCCATGTGGGGCACCTTGTAGCGGCTGCCGTCGCTCTGGCGCCGGCCCTGCAGCTCGAAGCGCCGCACGCTGCCGGGGATCAGCCCGAGGCCGTCGGTCGGGCCCTCGTCGCTGCGCTCGAGCAGCATCTGCATTCCCACACACACGCCGAACAGGGGCTTGGCCGCGGCCACGGCCCCCAGCACCGCCTGCTGCAGCCCCGACCGACGCAACTCGCGCATGCAGTCGGGCATCGCCCCCTGCCCGGGCAACACCAGGCGATCGGCCTGCGCCACCTGCTGCGGGTCGGAGCTGACCACCACCTGCCACGGCAATCCCTTGGCCACGTGTTCCAGCGCCTGGGAAACCGAGCGCAGGTTGCCCATGCCGTAATCGACGATCGCGACGCTTTTCATGCGGCTGCGGACTGGAGGGGTGCGATGGCGCGCGAGCCGTCGCCTGGCGGCGGCGTCAAAGGCTGCCCTTGGTCGAGGGGATCTGCCGCGCCAGGCGCGGGTCGGGCTCGACGGCCTGGCGCAGCGCCCGGCCGAAGGCCTTGAACACCGTCTCGCACTGATGATGGGAGTTGTCGCCCCGCAGATTGTCCACGTGGACGGTGATCAGCGAGTGGTTGACCAGGCCCTGGAAGAACTCGTGCGCCAGCTCGACGTCGAAGCTGCCGATGCTCGAGCGGGTGAACTCCACCCGCCACAGCAGCCCCGGACGCCCCGACAGGTCGACGACCACCCGCGACAAGGCCTCGTCCAGCGGCACGTAGGCATGCCCGTAGCGCCGCAGGCCCATCTTGTCGCCCAGCGCCTTGGCCAGCGCCTGGCCGAGGGTGATCCCCACGTCCTCGACGGTGTGGTGGCCGTCGATATGCAGGTCGCCGGCTGCCCGCACCTTCAGGTCGAACGCGCCATGCCGGGCGATCTGATCGAGCATGTGGTCGAAGAAGCCGATGCCGGTATGCAGTTCGGAGCGGCCGCTGCCGTCGAGGTCGATTTCGACCTCGATGCGGGTTTCGGCTGTCTGGCGCAGGACGCTGGCGGTACGCATGATGGCCCGATTATTCACCAAGCCCGGCCTGCAGGATCTGCCGCAGCGCTTCCACCAGTGCGGCGCACTGCGCCTCGGTGCCGATGGTGATGCGCAGGAATTCGGCGATTCGCTGCGGACGCTGGAAGTGCCGCACCAGGATGCGCCGCTCGCGCAACGCCGCCGCCAGCGCCTGCGCGTCGCGCCCGGGATGGCGGGCGAACACGAAATTGGCCGCCGACGGCAGCACCTCGAAACCGAGTTCGAGCAACTGGGCGCAGAGTTGTTCGCGGCTGCCGACAATGCGCGACAGGGTGTGCGCCAGCCAGGTGTCGTCCTGCAGCGCGGCGGTCGCGCCGGCCAGCGCCAGCCGGTCCAGCGGGTAGGAATTGAAGCTGTTCTTGACCCGGTTCAGGCCCTCGATCAGATCGGCCTGGCCGAGCGCGTAGCCGACCCGCAGCCCGGCCAGCGCGCGCGCCTTCGACAGGGTGCGCACCACCAGCAGCTGCGGATGGCGGTCGATCAGCGTGACCGCGCTTTGCGCGCCGAAATCCACATAGGCCTCGTCGACCACCACCACCGATTCGCGGTTGCCCTGCAGCAGCCGCTCGATGTCGTGCAGCGGCAGCGCGATGCCCGTCGGGGCGTTCGGGTTGGCGAACACGATGCCGGCATTCGGACCGGCATCCAGGTAATCCTGCACCCGCAGCCGGAATTCGCCGTCCAGCGGCAGCATGCGGGTGGCGATGCCGTACAGCGCGGCGTACACCGGATAGAAGCTGTAGCTGATGTCGGGCAGCAGCAACTCGCGGGGGTGGCGCAACAGCGCCATGAACACATGCGCCAGCACCTCGTCGGAGCCGTTGCCGACGAACACCTGCTCGGGCTGCAGCCGGTGGTGCTGGGCGATGACCTGCCTGAGCTGGCTGCAGTCGGGGTCGGGATACAACCGCAAGTCCTCGCCGGCGGCCTCGCGGATGGCCTGCAGCACCCGCAGGCTGGGCGCGTACGGGCATTCGTTGGTGTTGAGCTTGATCAGCCCGCCGATGCGCGGCTGCTCGCCGGGCACGTAGGGCTGCAGCCCCTGCACCGACTCGCTCCAGTAGCGGCTCATGTCAACGCGCCTGCTCGTCGCCGCGCTGCAGGCGCATCTGCGCCGCGTTGGCGTGGGCCTGCAGGCGCTCGCCCTCGCCCAGCACCGACGCGATGCGCCCGAGGCTGTCGGCGCCGCGCCGGCTGACCTCGATCAGGCTCGTTCGCTTGACAAAGTCATACACGCCAAGAGCCGACGAAAAGCGTGCAGTACCTGAGGTCGGCAGCACATGGTTCGGCCCTGCGCAGTAGTCGCCCAGGGATTCCGAGGTATACGCCCCGAGGAAGATCGCCCCCGCATGACGCAGGCGGTCGGCCCAGACGCGGGCGTCGCGCGTGGCCAGTTCCAGGTGCTCGGGGGCGATGCGATCGGCCAGTGCGCAGGCCTGCTCGAGGTCGCGCACCCGGATCAACGCCCCGCGGCCGCGCAGCGAGGCCTCGATGATCGCGCGCCGCGACATGCCGGGCAGCAGCCGCTGCATCGCCTGCTCGACCTGCTCGATGTAGCCGGGGTCGGGGCACAGCAGGATGCTTTGCGCGAGTTCGTCGTGCTCGGCCTGGCTGAACAGGTCCATCGCGACCCAGTCGGCAGGGGTGCTGCCATCGGCGATGACCAGGATTTCCGAGGGCCCGGCGATCATGTCGATGCCGCAGACCCCGAACACCCGGCGCTTGGCCGCGGCGACGTAGGCATTGCCCGGGCCGGTGATCTTGTCCACCTTGGGGATGGTCGCGGTGCCGAAGGCCAGCGCACCCACCGCCTGCGCCCCGCCGAGCGCGAACGCGCGGTCGACCCCGGCGACCGCCGCGGCGGCCAGCACCAGCGGATTGCGCTCGCCTTCGGGAGTGGGAACGACCATGACGATCTCGCCCACCCCCGCGACATGCGCCGGGATCGCGTTCATCAGCACCGACGACGGGTAGGCTGCCTTGCCTCCGGGAACGTAGATTCCCACCCGATCCAGCGGGGTGAGCTTCTGCCCCAGCAGCGTGCCGTCGGCGTCGTGGTATTCCCAGCTGCCTCCCATCTGCTGCAACTGGCGCTGGTGGTAGGAGCGGATGCGCTGCGCCGCCGCCTGCAGCGCGTCGCGCTGCTCGGCCGGGATCGCGGCCAGCGCAGCCTGGAGTTCCTGCTGGGAGATCTCCAGCTCGGCGATGCTGCCGCAAGACACCCTGTCCAGGCGCCGGGTGTAGTCCAGCACCGCCGGGTCGCCCTCGCGCTGCACCCGCTCCAGGATCTCGGCCACCCGCGTATCGATCGCGGAGTTCTGCTCCGAGATCTGCCGGAACAGTTCGGTGTAGCGCTGTTCGAAATCGGGCGCCGAGGTGTCGAGGCGGCGCAGGCTCAGGCCGGGATCGGGCATGATCAGGACGTGGCTGCTGGGGATCGGGCCGCGGCTGCCTCGCGCAGCGCCGCGACCAGCGGACCGAGCGAGGCAGCACGGGTCTTGAAGGCGGCCTGGTTGACAATCAGCCGCGCGGAGATGTCCAGGATGCGCTCGACCTCGACCAGGCCGTTGGCGCGCAGCGTGCCTCCGGTGGACACCAGGTCGACGATCGCGTCGGCCATTCCGGTCAGTGGCGCGAGTTCCATCGAGCCGTACAGCTTGACCAGGTCGACATGCACCCCCTTGGCGGCGAAGTGCTCGCGCGCCAGATTCAGGTACTTGGTGGCCACGCGCAAGCGCGCTCCCTGGCGCACCGCGGCCGGGTAGTCCCACCCCTGCGGCGCGGCCACGCTCAGGCGGCAGCGGGCGATCCCCAGGTCGACCGGGCGGTACAGGCCGTCGCCGCTGCCGCCGGCGTCGGATTCGAGCAGCACGTCCAGCCCGGCCACGCCGAAGTCGGCGCCGCCGTAGCGCACGTAGGTCGGCACGTCGCTGGCCCGCACCAGCACCACCCGCAGGTCCTCGCGATTGGTGGCCAGGATCAGCTTGCGGGTGGACTGCGGATCCTCGGCGACCTCGATTCCGGCACGCCCCAGCAGCGGCAGGGTGTCGTCGAAGATGCGTCCCTTGGACAGCGCGAGTGTCAGCATGGCGGATGCGGCAGGGGGTTGGCGGCCGGGGTCAGCGCAGCCGCTCGATGCGCGCTCCCAGCGACGCGAGCTTGCGCTCCATCGCCTCGTAGCCGCGATCGAGATGGTAGATGCGCTCGATGCAGGTGCTGCCCTGCGCGACCAGCGCGGCGATCACCAGCCCTGCCGAGGCGCGCAGGTCGGTGGCCATCACCGTGGCCCCCGACAGGCTGTCGCAGCCCTGCACGACGCAGGTGTTGCCCTCGATGGCGATGCGCGCGCCCAGGCGCACCAGCTCCTGCACGTGCATGAATCGGTTCTCGAAAATCGTCTCGGTGACCGTCGCGGTGCCGGAGGCGATGCAGTTCAGCGCCATGAACTGGGCCTGCATGTCGGTCGGGAAACCCGGGTATTCACTGGTACGCACCGACACCGCGCGCGGACGGCCGCCGGGCATCGATTCGGCGCGCAGGCGGATCCAGTCGGCGCCGCAGTCGATCTGCGCGCCGGCCTCGCGCAGCTTGTCGAGCAGCGCGTCCAGGTGGCCGGGCACGCAGCCGCGCACCGTCACGTCGCCGCCGGTGGCGGCGGCGGCGCACAGGAACGTCCCGGCTTCGATGCGATCGGCCACGATGCCGTGGCTGGCCCCCTGCAATCGCGACACCCCGCGCACGCGCAGGCACGAGCTTCCGGCGCCCTGGATATCGGCCCCCATCGCGATCAGCATGTTCGCCAGGTCGACCACCTCGGGTTCCTGCGCGGCGTTCTCGATCACCGTCTCGCCGTCGGCCAGGCAGGCGGCCATCAGCAGGTTCTCGGTCCCGGTGACGGTGATCATGTCGGTGGTGATGCGCGCGCCGCGCAGGCGCCCGCCGGGAACGCTGGCGACGATGTAGCCGTGCTCGACCTCGACCTTCGCGCCCAGTTGCCGCAGGCCGCGGATATGCTGGTCCACCGGGCGCGCGCCGATCGCGCAACCGCCGGGCAGGCTGACCCGCGCGTGGCCGAAGCGCGCCAGCAGCGGCCCCAGCACGAGCACCGAAGCGCGCATGGTCTTCACCCGTTCGTAGGGAGCCTCGCACAGGGTGACGCGGTCGGCCTGCAGCACCAGCCGGGTGTCTTCGCGCTCCAGCTGCACGCCCATCGAGCGCAGCAACTCGCCCAGGGTATGCACGTCCACCAGCCGGGGCGCGCGCTCCAGCCGTACCGGCTGCTCGGTCAGCAGGCTGGCCGCCATCAGCGGCAGCGCGGCGTTCTTCGCGCCGCTGGCGAGCACTTCACCGTGCAGCGCTGGCCCGCCGTGTATGCGCAGTTTGTCCATGAAGGCGCTGGATCGGGGAGATGGGGGCGTGGTTCGCGCTGCCGTGTCGGTCGGCTTGCCGGCCCGCGCTGCCGGGCCGCGCTGCCGGGCCGCGGTGTTGCACGGACGGGTCGCGGCGCGCGACGAACCGGACATTCTAGCGGCGACCGCCCCGGCCTTCGCTCACTGCGGAATCGCCTCGTCGGGGGCCACGGTGCGCATCGACAGCGCGTGCACCTGCTCGCGCATGCGCTCGCCCAGCACCTCGTAGACCAGGCGATGGCGCTGCAGCCGGGTCAGCCCGGCGAAACGCGGGCTGACGATGGTGGCGAAAAAGTGCTGGCCGTCTCCCTGCACCTCCAGCCGGGTGCAGGGCAGGCCGGCGGCGATCAGGGCGTGCAGCTCTTCGGGGGTAGGCAGGGACATCGGCGATCCACCTCGATGAAATCCGGGGCCCGACGGTCAATTGCGCAGCTTGTAGCCGCGCCGCAGCCAGTTCCAGGCCACCGCGCCGCAAGCCAGGTTGCCCAGCAGCGCAGCGCCCAGGCAGGTCCAGGGCGACACATCGGAAACCCCGAAGAAACCATAGCGCAACCCGTCGACCAGATAGAAGAAGGGGTTGAGCCGCGACACGGCGACCCAGAACGGGGGCAGGGTGTAGACCGAGTAGAACACGCCCGACAGGAAGGTCGCCGGGACAATGATGAAATTCTGGAAAGCCGCCATCTGGTCGAACTTCTCGGCCCAGATCCCCGCCACGATCCCCAGCGAACCCAGCATCGAGGCGCCGAGCACAGCGAACCACAGCGACCACAGCGGCTCGCGCCATTGCAGCGGAACGAACCAGGCGGTCACGAGCAGCAGGCCGCCGCCGACGAACAGGCCCCGCACCACCGAGGCGCCCACGTAGCCCAGGAACAGCTGCCAGGGCTCCAGCGGCGAGAGCAGCACGAACACCAGGTTGCCGGTGATCTTGGACTGGATCAGCGACGAGGAACTGTTGGCGAAGGCGTTCTGCAGCACGGTCATCATCGCCAGCCCGGGCACCAGGAAGCTGGTGTAGGGAACGCTGCCATACACCTCGATGTGCGAGGCCAGCGCATGGGAGAAGATCAGCAGGTAGAGCAGGCTGGTGATCACCGGCGCAGCCAGGGTCTGCAGGCCGACCTTCCAGAAGCGCAGCACTTCCTTGCCGAACAGGGTGAGCAGCGAGTTCATGCGGCCTGCTCCCGCGGCGGCTGCGAGTCCGAGCCCATGATCTGCAGGAAGGCGTCCTCCAGGTCGGCGCGACGCACCTCGAGTTCGTCGACCTCGCAGCCGGCTGCACGCAGTTCGGCCAGGATGCGCTCGAGCTCGGCGGAGTCGCGCACCGTCCACGCGCGGCGGGCGCCGATCGGCCGGCTGCCGGCCAGCAGCGCCGGCGGCACGGGCTGGCCGCGGCTGCGCAGCAGCAATTGCGTGGAGGCGAAGCGCGCGAGCAGCGCGTGGGTGCCGTCGAGCGCGACCAGGCGGCCGAGCTTGAGCATGCCGATGCGGCTGCACAGCGACTCGGCCTCCTCCAGATAGTGGGTGGTCAGCAAGACGGTGTGACCCTGGCGGTTGAGGTCGGTGATGAACTGCCACAGGCTCTGGCGCAGCTCCACGTCGACCCCCGCGGTCGGCTCGTCGAGCACGATCACCGGCGGCTTGTGCACCAGCGCCTGCGCCACCATGACCCGGCGCTTCATGCCGCCCGACAGCGCGCGCATGTTCTGCTCGGCCTGCGCGGCCAGCCCGAGGTGGTGCAGCAGTTCGTCGATCCAGGCGTCGTTGCGCCGCAGTCCGAAATAGCCCGACTGCAGGCGCAGGGTCTCGCGCACCGTGAAGAAGGGGTCGAACACCAGTTCCTGCGGCACGACGCCGAGCAGGCGTCGGGTCAGGTACGGCTCGCGGCTGACCTCGTGCCCCAGCACCTGCACCGAGCCTGCGCTGGGCCGGGCGAGCCCGGCCAGCATGCTGATCAAGGTGGTCTTGCCGGCTCCATTGGCGCCCAGCAGCGCGAAGAATTCGCCCTGGGCGATCTCCAGGCTGACGTCGTCGACCACCTTGCGCGCGCCATAGCGCTTGACCACCCCCTGCAGTCGCACCGCGGGGGCCGTGTGCACCTGCCCCGTCATCGCCCGCTGTCTCCGCTCGCGGCTTGCAGCGGGTCGGGCGAGGCCGCGCCGGGGTCGACGACAAAGGCCACTCCATAGGCGTCGGCCAGGTTGCGCAGCCGGTGCGGCACGCCCAGCAACTCGACCCCGGCATCGCCGGCGCGGCGACGCAGTTCCATCAGCACGGCCAGGCAGGACGAGTCGAACTGCAGCAATTCGCCGGCCTGGATGCGCCACGGCGCCGGCTTGCCCGCCAGGCTGCGCAGCGCCTGCGCGAGCACGTCGGCCGCCTGCGCCACGGTCAGCGTCTGCGGCAGGCTGAACTCGCCCCGGGCGAGCTGTCGATCCATCAGCCGAGCCCCCGCGGCGAGTCGCCCGCCGCGGCCGGGCGAAGGCGCATCCCGCAACTCATTGCCCGCCCTGGTGCGCTTGCGCCAGCTCCTTGTTGCGCTGTTGCAGCACCTGGATCAGGCCGTCGATCCCCTTGCTGTTGATCTCCTGGGCGAACACCCCGCGATAGTTGTCGACCAGCCAGACGCCCATCACGTTGACATCGGAAATCTTCCAGTCCTGGCCGAGCTTGACCACCCGGTAATCGAGCTGGATCAGGTCGCCGTTGTTGATCACCCGGGTGTGCACCACCACGCTGGTGGCTCCCGGGGCCGCGCGCAGCGGCAGGTACTGCACCTGCTGGTTGCGGATCTCCTTGATCGCACCCGAGTAGGTGTGGACCAGCAATTCCTTGAATTGCTGCTGCAACTGCTCGCGCTGCTGCGGCGTCGCGCGCCTCCAGTAGGGGCCGACCGCCGACGCGGTCATCTGCTGGAAGTCCAGGTAGGGCAGGACCTTGGTCTGCACCAGGTCGTCGATCCGGGCTTCGTTGCCGGCCTTGAGCTGGGGATCCGAACGCACCGCGTTCATCACCGACTCGGTCAGGTGCTGCACCAGCGCCACCGGGGCAGGCAACTGCGGGCCCGGCGCCTGTGTGGTGGCGGGCTGGGCCCAGGCCGCTGGAGCGCCGAGCGCCAGGCCCAGCATCAGCGGCAGCGACAGGCTTCGAATCTTGGAAAGCATGGTGTACTCCGAACGGTGCCCCCGCAGGCGACGCGGGGGCGGGTTGCACACGGACGGGTTCAACGACCCGGCGCGCTGGCTGCCGGCGTCGGCGCGCTGGCGCTCGGCGCGCCGGCTCCATCGGGACTGCCCTCGCCGGGCTCGGTGGCCAGCACCCCGGTGTCGCGCGTCTGCGTCACCTGCGCGCGACGCCGTTGCAGGTAGGCGTCGCGGGTGAACACATACGGGTCGATGGCGATCTGCTCCAGCAGATCGGTGGTGCTGAGCAATTGCGCGCGTTGGTTGACGATGTCCAGTCCGGTGGCGAGGTTGCGGGTCTGCGAGCCGTGGATCGCGCTTCGCGTCGGAGAATAGTACGCGCCAACCACCGTGCCGGTGGCGTCGCGCAACGTCGACGGCCCGAAGAAGGGCAGCACGAAGTACGGCCCCGACCCGACTCCCCAACGCGCCAGCGTGAGCCCGAAGTCGTCCGGATGGCGGTACAGGCCCAGCGGCGTGGCGATGTCGAGCAGCCCGAACAGGCCGAACACCGTATTGACCCCGACCCGCATGACGCCGTCGAAACCCAGCGCGACGTGGCCCTGGAGGAATTCGTTGCCGGTCGACCAGACATCGCCCAGATTGCCGAAGAAATTGCTCACTCCGCGCCGCATGAGCCGCGGAGTGACGTTTCGATAACCGGTTGCGACCGGCTTGAGCACGACCTTGTCGAGGTTGCTGTTGAAACGGAACATCGCCCGGTTGTAGGGCTCCAGCGGATCGCGCGGATTGTGGGTGGCACACCCGCCCAGCGCCGCGGCGGCCGCCAGCATGGCACAACACCGCGTCGCGGCCCGTCCTGCGGGCTTGAAGTGGAATGTCAAGGAAGGTTCTCCCGATGGCCGGCGCGCAACGCGGTCATTTCCCCCCGCTGGCCGCCTTGTTGTACAGGATGCGTCCGATCAGATTTTCCAGCACGATCGCCGATTGGGTATTTTGAATCACGTCGCCATTGCGAAGATTCTTTGCCGAGGCTCCGGGCACCAGGCCGACGTACTGGTCGCCGAGCAGCCCCGAGGTGAGGATCTGCGCCGAGGTGTCGGTCGGGAAACCGTAGCGCGTGTCCAGCGCCAGCACGACGTCGGCCTGGAAGGTCTGGTTGTCGAAGCGGATCGCCGCGACGCGGCCGACGACGACCCCGGCGCTTTTCACCGGTGCGTCGGCCTTGAGCCCGCCGATGTTGTCGAAGCGCGCCGTCACGTCATAGGTGGGCGCGAAATTCAGGCTCAGCAGGTTGCCCGCCTTCAACGCCAGGAACAGCAACGCGGCGGCGCCGATGACCACGAACAGTCCGACCCAGACGTCAATCGAGCGTTTTTCCATCAGGTTTCCTTTGCCGCCCGGGGTTCAGGTGCTGAACATCAGGGCGGTCAGCATGAAATCCAGCCCCAGTACCGCCAGCGAAGCGACGACCACCGTGCGGGTCGTGGCCCGCGACACCCCTTCCGGGGTCGGCTGCGCGCGCCAGCCCTGATACAGCGCGACGAACGTGACCGCCACGCCGAACACCAGGCTCTTGATGACTCCGTTGCCGACATCCTTGAACACATCGACGCCCGATTGCATCTGCCCCCAGAACTCCCCGGGGTCGACCCCGATCAGCAGGACCCCGACGACATAGCCTCCGAGAATGCCGACCGCGCTGAACACCGCTGCCAGCAGCGGCATCGCGATCATGCCGCCCAGATAACGCGGCGCCAACACCCGCGCCAGCGGGTCGACCGCCATCATTTCCATCGCGGCGATCTGCTCGCCGGCCTTCATGAGGCCGATTTCGGCGGTCAGCGAGGTTCCGGCGCGCCCGGCGAACAGCAGCGCGGTGACCACGGGGCCGAGTTCGCGCACCAGCGACAGCGCGACCACGATGCCCAGCGAACTCGACGCGCCGTAGCGCGACAAGGTGTAGTAGCCCTGCAGCCCCAGCACGAAGCCGACGAACAGCCCCGACACCGCGATGATCAGCAGCGAGTCGTTGCCCAGGAAATACACCTGCTGGGCGACCAGCCGCGGGCGCCTGAGCGCGGCCGGCAGCAGCACCAGCAGGCGCAGGAACAGCCGCAGGCCCCACCCCAGGTCCTGCAGCACCCGCCGGGTGGCTGCGCCCAGTGCGGCGACGGCGCCGAGCAGGCGGCCCATCACCGCGCCCCGCCCGGGCCGCCCGCGCGCCCGAGGAAATCCTCCCGCAGGTCCGGAGCGGGATAGTGGAAGCGCACCGGGCCGTCGGGCTCGCCACGCACGAACTGGTGCACCAGCGGGTCGCTGCTGGCGCGCAATTGCTCGGGGGTGCCCTGGGCCAGCAGGCGGCCGTTGCCCAGGATGAACACCCGGTCGGCGATCGCGAAGGTCTCGTCGACGTCGTGCGACACGACCAGGCTGGTCAGCCCGAGCGCGTCGTTCAGGGTGCGGATCAGGCGCGCCGAAATGCCCAGGGAGATCGGATCCAGCCCGGCGAAGGGTTCGTCGTACATCACCAGCGCAGGGTCCAGTGCGACCGCGCGGGCCATCGCGACCCGGCGCGCCATGCCGCCCGACAGTTGCGCCGGGTACAGGTCGCGAGCACCGCGCAGCCCCACCGCATGCAGTTTCATCAGCACCAGGTCGCGGATCATCGCCTCGGGCAGCCGGGTGTGCTCGCGCAGCGCGAAGGCCACGTTCTCGAACACCGTCTGGTCGGTGAACAGCGCCCCCATCTGGAACAGCATGCCCATGCGGCGGCGCGCGGCGTACAACCTGGTGTGCGACATGTCCGACACCGATTCGCCGTCGAAGCGCACCTGTCCCGCGGTGGGCCGCAGCTGGCCGCCGATCAGGCGCAGCATGGTCGTCTTGCCGCCGCCGGAAGCGCCCATGATCGCCACCACCTCGCCGGCCCGCACCTGCAGCGTGATGCCACCCAGCACCTGGCGCGCGTCGTAGGCGAAATCGACGCGGTCGAACTCGATCAACGGCTGGGCAGGGGTCGGATCCATGCAAGGCAAAGGTGCGCTGCCGCCGGCGCGGCGCCGCGGTTCGACGCGCATGCCGCGAGTGGTCACGCGCGCCCGGCAAAAAGACTTTGCATTCTAGGGGGGATGCGGGCGGCCTGCGTCGGCTGGCGCCAGGCGCAGGCGGCTGCCGCCGCGCTCAGGCCCAGTGCGGGCTGTCGGCGGCAGCGGGCGGCGAGGCACCGTCGGCAGGCATGGCGCCGGCCAGTGCGCGAGGCACACCCCTGGCTGCCGGTTCGGCGCGGCCGATGAACTGGCGCAGCGCCTGCAACTGCGCCAGCTCGATGCCGCCGTAGCGCAGCCGCAGCAGCCCGAGCGCGGCCAGGCGCTGTAACGCCTGGTTGACACGCTGGCGCGACAAGCTGCAGATCTCGGCGAGTTCCTCCTGGGTGATGCGCAGCGTCTGGCCGACCGCCGGATGCAGCACCGGGTCGAACAGCCCGAGCAGAGTCTGCGCGACCCGTTCGTCGGCGCCCGCGGGGCGCCCCAGTTGCGCCTGTTGCAGGCATTGGCGCATGCGCTGCTCCAGGCGCGACAGCAGCATCTGGTTGAAACCCAGGCTGCGCTCGCGCAGCCACAGGTAGGTATCGGCGGGCAGCAGCGCCAGATGGCTGTTGCGCAGCGCGACCACGTCCTCCGCGCAGCGTTCGCCATCCACCAGGCTGTCGTCGCCCAGCCAGCCGCCGGGTGCGATCGCCGGCAATCCGGGCAACGAACGCTCGTCGTCGCGCATCACCAGCAACAAGCCGCTGAACACCCCGACCCAGTACGCGCTCGGCTCGCCCCTGCGGCAGACCAGGCTGCCGGCGCCGAAGCTGCGTACCTGGAGATCACGCTGCACGCGTTGCGACTCGGTTTCATCGAGCCCGGAGAGCCACGGGCAGCACCTGGGCAGATTGAGAAGGTCTTTGGCTTTCATGGGGCTTCTTGTGCAATTCTTCGAGGAATATGCGACAAGAAGGTGCGCAAACAGTGTTACAGCGTGTAAGGACCTATATCAAAATTTTCCGGGGGACCCCTGCCGGGGACTTGCTGACGATTGTTGCACCTTGCAAGCGCTTGCGCGGCCGGGCCGTGCGCGCGCCGGAAGGCGCGATGGGAGCGGCTCCGCCGCGCGTGGCATCCAACCAACAAAAAGCAAGCGGCGCCGCTCCCTTGCCGGGAGGCGGCGCCGCGTATCGGCAGTGCCCGCGGTCGCTGCGCGCGAACCGGACGGGTGCCGGCCCGCCGATGCGCCCGCTCAGGCGATCAGGAAGTCTTCCTTGCGCTTGCCGGTGTTGACCTCGGCCTGCAGCCACTTGGGCATCTTGCCGCGCCCGGTCCAGGTTTCTCCGGTGCGGGGATGGCGGTATTTGGCCGCCACCGTCATGCCCTTGCTGCGCGAACCGCGCCCGGCGGCACCCAGGTCGCCGATGCTGATGCCGTATTCGTGCATTTTCGCCCGAATATCCGCAATGACGCTTGCGATCTCGGTCTTGCGCTGGGATTCGGCCTGCTGCTTGAGCACTTCAATCTGCGACAACAATTCCTTGTACGAGGACATCGAAACCTCCAGTGAGCGGACACGGGACCAGGAACCGGGTGGTGCAGCGCGGTGCTGCGCGGCAGCTCCCGGTCCAAATAGGCGCATGGTAAGCCAAGAATCGCGGAATGAAAAAGGCCGCGCCCGGCGCGGCCTTTTCCCGGTCCGCCGCGCGGCGCGCGCCGCGCGGCCCGCCGGGCTTATTCGACAGCCTTGGCGATGTCCTCGATCACCTTTTTTGCATCCCCGAACACCATCATGGTTTTATCGAGGTAGAACAGTTCATTATCCAGCCCGGCGTAGCCGGTGGCCATCGATCGTTTGTTCACGATCACCGTCTTGGCCTTGTACGCATCGAGAATCGGCATACCGGCAATCGGCGACTTCGGATCGTTGCGCGCCGCCGGGTTGACCACGTCATTGGCCCCCAGCACCACCGCGACATCGGCCTGCGCAAACTCCGGGTTGATGTCGTCCATCTCGAAAACCTGGTCGTACGGCACCTCGGCCTCGGCCAGCAGCACATTCATGTGCCCGGGCATGCGCCCGGCCACCGGATGGATCGCGTACTTGACGCTCACGCCATGCTCGGTGAGCTTTTGCGCGAGTTCCTTCAGCGCATGCTGTGCGCGCGCCACCGCGAGCCCGTAGCCGGGAACGATGATCACGCTTTCCGCATTGGCCAGGATGAACGCCGCGTCGTCGGCGCTGCCCGAACGCACGCTGCGCTGCTGCGCCGACTCGCCGGCCACCGCCGACTCGCCGCCGAAGCCGCCGAGAATGACGTTGAAGAACGAGCGGTTCATCGCCTTGCACATGATGTAGGACAGAATCGCCCCGGACGAACCCACCAGGCTGCCGGCGATGATCAGCATGCTGTTCTCCAGCGAGAAACCGATGCCCGCGGCGGCCCATCCGGAATAACTGTTGAGCATCGACACCACCACCGGCATGTCGGCTCCGCCGATCGGGATGATGATCAGCACGCCGAGCACGAAGGCCAGCGCCAGCATCAGCAGGAACGGCAGCCAGGCGGCGCTGAACCAGAATGCCACCCCCAGCGCAAGGGTCGCCAGCGCCAGCACCAGGTTGAGCTGGTGCTGCCCCGCGAAACGAACCGGCGCGCCCTGGAACAGCCGGAACTTGTATTTGCCCGACAGCTTGCCGAAGGCGATCACCGAGCCGCTGAACGTGATGGCGCCGACGATGGTGCCGATGAACAATTCCACCCGGTTGCCATGGGGCAAGGCCATGCCGGCCGCCGGGACGATGCCGAAGGCATGCGGCTCGGCCACCTCGGCGACCGCGATGCACACCGCCGACAGGCCGATCATGCTGTGCATGAAGGCGACGAGCTCGGGCATCTTGGTCATCTGCACGCGCTGCGCCATCACCGCGCCGATGGCCCCGCCGACGACCAGCGCGATCAGTACGTACAGCAGCCCGGCAGCCCCGGCCTGCCCGCCGATCTTGACAATCAGCGCGACCGTGGTCAGCACGGCCAGCGCCATGCCGACCATGCCGAACAGGTTGCCGCGGCGGCTGCTCGCCGGGTGCGAAAGGCCCTTCAAGGCCTGGATGAAGAACACCGAGGCGACGAGATACAACAATGCGACCAGATTCATGCTGAGGGTCATGGCAAATCCTTGGCTAGCTTGTGATGCGGGCACCTGCAGCCGGCGTCGGGCGCGCCGACGCGAGCGGCTTCAGGCGCCGCCGGCGCTCAGGCGTGATCCGCCGGAGTCGGCCGCTCCTTCTTCTTGAACATCGCCAGCATGCGCCGGGTCACCAGGAAACCACCGAACACGTTGACCGAGGCCATCGCCACCGCGAGCATTCCCATCACCCGCCCCAGGGGCGTGACGGTCAACGCCGCGGCGAGCATCGCGCCGACGATGATGATCGCGGAAATCGCATTCGTCACCGACATCAGCGGCGTATGCAACGCCGGCGTCACGTTCCAGACCACGTGATAACCGACGTAAATCGCCAGGACGAAAATGCTCAGGTTGATGACCAGCGGGGAAATCTCGTGCATGTCGCTTCTCCTCGGGCGCTTCAGCCGTTGCGCCGGCGAATTTCGCCGGCATGGGTCACCAGGCAGGCATCGACGATGTCGTCCTGCAGATCCAGCACCAGCCCCTTGTCGCGATCGACGACCAGTTTCAGAAAATCGAGCACATTGCGCGCGTACAGGCTCGAGGCATCGGCCGCCATCATCGCCGGCAGGTTGGTATGCCCGACCAGCGTGACGCCATGCTTGCAGACCACGCGGTCGGCCTCGGTCAGCGGGCAATTGCCACCCTGCGCGGCGGCGAGGTCGACAATCACCGAACCGGGGCGCATCGAACGCACCATGTCCTCGCTGACCAGCACCGGCGCGCGGCGCCCGGGGATCAGCGCGGTGGTGATCACGACGTCGGCCTGGCGCACCCTCGCGGCCACCAGTTCGCCCTGGCGCTTGAGCCACGACGCGGGCATCGGCCGCGCGTAGCCGCCGACGCCCTTGGCGATCTCTCGCTCCTCGTCGGTCTCGAAAGGCACGTCGATGAACTTCGCGCCCAGCGACTCGACCTGCTCGCGCGCCGCCGGCCTGACGTCGGAGGCCTCGACCACCGCGCCCAGGCGCTTGGCGGTGGCGATGGCCTGCAGGCCGGCGACCCCGGCGCCCAGCACCACCAGGCGCGCGGCCTTCACGGTGCCGGCCGCGGTCATCAGCATCGGCATGAAACGCGGGTAGATGTCGGCGGCCAGCAGCACCGCCTTGTAGCCGGCGATGTTGGCCTGGCTGGACAGCACGTCCATGCTTTGCGCGCGGCTGGTCCGCGGCGCGGCCTCCAGCGCGAAGGCACTGAGCCCGGCCGCGGCCATCGCCTGCAGCCCCTCGTTGTCGAAGGGCTCGAGCATGCCCACCAACGCGGCCCCCTGGCGCATCTGCGCCAGCTCCTGCGCCTGCGGGCGCCGCACCTTGAGCACCAGTTCGGCGCCCAGAGCCTCGCCCGCGTCGACCAGCGTGGCACCGGCCGCCTGGTAGTCGCCGTCGAGCACCCCGGCGCGCTCGCCAGCGCCGCGTTGCACCAGCACCTGGTGCTGCTGCGCCACCAGCTTTTTCACCGTCTCCGCGGTGGCGGCAACGCGCGCCTCGCCGGCCACGCTCTCCGCCGCAACGCTTATGCGCATGGATATCTCCCCCATGTATCGATAGCAGCGATTATCAATGAAAGCCGCAATCCGCCGGCCGAGCCGGGTCCCCGGCAGGCCGACAAGCCGCCGCACAATAGCAGGCCCGCAACTCCCGCGTATTGTCAACCACCATGACCGCCCCCGATCTGCCCCATGTCACGGTCGCCGCGATCGTCGAGCGCGCCGGCCGCTTCCTGCTGGTCGAGGAACGGACCTCGCAGGGGCTGCGCCTGAACAACCCGGCGGGCCACCTGGAGCCCGGCGAGGACCTGTTGCAGGCGGTGGTCCGCGAAACCCTGGAGGAAACCGCCCACGCCTTCCGGCCGACCGCGCTGCTCGGCGTCTACCAGAGCCACGGCGAGCGCAACGGACGCCTGGTGCACTACGTGCGCTTCGCCTTCACCGGCGAGCTCGGGCAGGCGCCGGCCGATCAGGCGCTCGACCAGGGCATCGAGCGGGTGCTGTGGATGAGCCTGGAGGAACTGCGGGCCAGCGCTGCGCGTCACCGCAGCCCCTCGGTGCTGCAATGCGCGCTCGACCATGCCAGCGGCCGGCGCTGGCCGCTGCAGCTGCTGCGCGCCGACGCGGAGCTGCGCGACCCCGGTTGAAAACGGGGCCGCACACTACAATCGCGAGATGGCTACGCAGGGTCCTCGGGTTGTCGTCGGCATGTCCGGGGGCGTGGATTCCTCGGTGGCCGCCTGGCTGCTCAAGCAGCAGGGTTTCGAGGTCGTCGGGCTGTTCATGAAGAACTGGGAAGACGACGACGACGACGAGTACTGCTCGTCGCGCGAGGACTGGCTGGACGCGGTCAGCGTGGCCGACCTGATCGGCATCGACATCGAGGCCGTCAACTTCTCGGCCGAGTACAAGGAGCGGGTGTTCGCCGAGTTCCTGCGCGAATACCAGGCCGGGCGCACGCCCAACCCCGACGTGCTCTGCAACTCCGAGATCAAGTTCAAGGCCTTCGTCGACCACGCGCTCGCGCTGGGCGCCGAGCGCATCGCGACCGGGCACTACGCCCGCGTGCGCCGCGGCGCCGGCGGCGTGCAGCTGCTGCGCGGCCTCGATCCCGGCAAGGACCAGAGCTACTTCCTGCATCGACTGCAGCAGCATCAGCTCGAACGGGTGATGTTCCCGGTCGGCGAACTGCCCAAGTCGCAGGTGCGGCGCATCGCCGGCGACATCGGGCTGCCCAATGCGCGCAAGAAGGACTCCACCGGCATCTGCTTCATAGGCGAGCGTCCGTTCCGCGAATTCCTCGCCCGTTACCTGCCGACCCGCCCGGGCCCGATGATGAGCGCGCAGGGCGAGCTGCTGGGGCAGCACATCGGGCTGGCCTTCTACACCCTGGGCCAGCGCAAGGGCATCGGGCTGGGCGGCAGCCGCGAAGGCAACGGCCAGCCCTGGTTCGTCGCCCGCAAGGACCTGGCGAGCAACACGCTGTACGTGGTGCAGGGCCACGACCATCGCTGGCTGCACAGCACCCGCCTGCGCGCGACCCGGGTGTCGTGGATCGGCGGCAACGCGGTGGCGGCCGGCGCGCGGCTGGGCGCCAAGACACGCTATCGCCAGCGCGACGCCGGCTGCACGGTGCTCGCCGCCGACGCCTGCGAGCTGCGCTTGGCCTTCGAGCAGGCGCAGTGGGCGGTCACGCCCGGCCAGTCGGTGGTGTTGTACGACGGCGAGGTCTGCCTGGGGGGCGGAATCATCGACTTCGCGGACGACCCGCACCCGGCGCAAAGCGCGCCCGGCGCCCTCGCCGACGCCGGCTGCTGAACGCGCCCGCCCGACTCAGGCCATGCGGCCGAGCAGGGTTTCCATTTCCTCCATCATCGAGTCCAGGCGGGCCTTCTCGGCGTTGCTGCCCTCCAGCCTGGCGTCGAGCTCCTGCTCGATGAAACACACGGTCATGCGCACGAAGGTGCTGTCCAGCGCCTTGCGCACCGCCGACAGCTGCTGCGCGACCTTCAGGCACGGCTCGCCCTCGTCGATCATGCGCTGCACGCCGCGCAACTGCCCCTCAGCGCGCTTGAGCCGATTCAAGATGTCGGTGCGCGACGCGGCATTGGTCAGAACGGACATCGCAGGGTCTCCGCAAGTGGGTACGTCGGCAGCCGCGCCGTACGCGCCGTCGCTGCATTTTCGATGATACCCACTGCGGCTGCGCTGCGTATGCGGGTGCACCCCCGAACGCCCGGCCATCGCGTCAGCGGCCGCAGCTCGCGCCCTCGGGCACCCCCAGGCGGCGCAGGATCAGCCCCATCGGGCAGAAGTTGCTGAAACCGAACTGCAGCAGGTTGGCGCCGACGAAGGCGGTGACCCAGAGGAACCAGCTCGACACGTACAGCGGACTGGCCGGGGCGCCCACCAGCAGCGAGAGCAGGATGAAACTGCCGGCGAAGATGCGGATGTAGCGTTCGATGGTCATGATGGGCTCCAGGGGCTCAGGGTTTGCGCGCAGCGCGCGGGATGACAAGGCGGATCTGCCAGATGTAGTACAGCAGGGGGATGACCATGAGCGTCAGCAGGGTCGACAGCAGGGTGCCGAAGATCAGCGACACCGCCAGCCCGCCGAACACCGGGTCGGTGACCATGATCGCCGAGCCGAAGATGATGGCCAGCGCGGTCAGCAGGATCGGGCGCAACCGCACCGCGCCGGCCTGCGCCACCGACTCCTCCAGGCTGTAGCCGCGCGCTCGGTAGTCGAGGATGAAGTCGATCAGCAGCAGCGAGTTGCGCACCACGATGCCGGCCAGCGCGATGACTCCGATCATCGAAGTGGCGGTGAAGGCCTGCTGGGTCAGCCAGTGGCCCGGGAAGACCCCGATCAGCGTCAAGGGGATGGCGCCCATCACGATCAGCGGCAGCATGAAGGACTTGTAGTAGGCGACGAGCAGCAGGTAGATGAACACCAGCGCGACCAGGAAGGCCGAACCGAGGTCGCGGAACACGTCCAGCGTCAGGCGCATTTCGCCGCCCCACAGCAACTGGTAGCCCTTGAGATCGGAGGGCGCCGTCGCGGTGAATCCCAGGTTGCCGGTGCTCAGCGTCGTTCCGTCGGCCAGGCGGTGGCCGTCCAGCTGGCCGTTCAGCCCCAGGGTCGCGTACACCGGGCTGGAGCGCACCATCTCGCCGCCCACGTACACCACCGGATGCTGGTCGCGGGTGTAGATGGGCTTGGCCAGGTCGGTGCGTTCGATGCTGGCGATCGCCGCCAGCGGCACGATGCGCCCACCGGCAGCGCGGATGGGCATGTCCAGCAGTTGCTGCGGCGACTGGCGATCGGCCCGAGCCACGCGCACGACGATGCTCACCGGCTCGTCGGCGCCCTTGGAGTGCACCGCGCCGACCTGCATGCCGGAGACGTAGTCGTGCAGCAACTGGATCACTTGCCCGGGGACGATTCCCGACTGCGCCGCCTTGCTGCGGTCGATGACAATGCGGTATTCGTCGGTGGTCGCGGTGACCGAGTCGTCCTGGTTCATCATGCCGTAGGTGCGGTCGAAGTCCCCCAGCACCTCCTTGGCGATGACCCGCAGCCTGGCATACGACGGGCCGTACAGCTCGGCCATCACCTGCGAGCGCACCGGCGGCCCCGGCGGAGTCTCGTAGAGCTTGATGAACGTCGCCGGGAACCTTGCGCGCACCGGCGCCAGCCGGGCGTACAGCTGCTGCACCAGGGCATGCGATGGCGTGGCGCGCTCGTCCTTGGGCAGCAGGTTGACGCGGATCTGCGCGAAGTTGTCGCCGCGCTTGAGCATGTCGCCGCGCACCAGCGCGGCGAAGTCGATCGGCGCCGGCATGCCGACGAAGGTCTGGTAGTCGACGATGTCCGGATTGGTCGCCAGCACGTCGCCGACGGCGCGCGCGACCTCGTCCGTGTACTCCAGCGAGGATCCTGCCGGGGTGTCGACCTCGACCAGGAAGCTGTTGGTGTTGTCGTTGGGCAGCATCTTCAGCTCCACCCCCAGCGGCGACAGCGGTCCGTTCATTCCCGACGGCCGGATGAACTGCCATGCCGGCATCAGCATCGCCGCCAGCAGCAGCGCGACCACCGCAAGCAGCAGCGCGTTGCGCAGGCCGCGCCTGCGCAGCAGCGGCTGGAACAACCGCAGGTAGCTGCGGTGCAGCAGGTCGGGCTGGTGCGCCCGCCTCTCGCCCTCCTCCTCTTCCAGCGGCTCGCTGCGCTCGAGGGCGGCGCGCGCGACCCGCTTGCCCAGCCAGACGCGCGCCGCCCACGGCACCACGGTGTAGGCCAGCAGCAGCGAGGCGATCATCGCCACCGGCACGTTGACCGGGATCGGGCGCATGAACGGCCCCATCATGCCGGTGACGAAGGCCATCGGCACGAAGGCCAGGATCACCGCCAGCGTGGCCATGTTGGTCGGATTGCCGATTTCGTTGGTCGCATGGACGACGGTGCGCACGAAGTCGGTCACCGGGCCGTGGTGCAGGTGGCGGTGGATGTTCTCGATCACCACGATCGCGCCGTCGACCAGCAGGCCCAGCGACAGGATCAGCGCGAACAGGGTGATGCGGTTGATGGTCTCGCCGACGATCAGGTCCACGGTGAGCACCGCGAACAGGGTCAGCGGCACCGTCAGCGTGACGATGCCGGCCTCGCGCCACCCCAGGAACAGCCACAGCAGCAGCGACACGCTGAGGATCGACACCCCCAGGTGCTCGACCAGGGTGTTGACCGCGTCGTTCGCCTTGGCGCCGTCGTTGCGGGTGACCGCCACGTGCACGCCCTGCGGCAGCGCCCACGACTCGATGGCGTGCAGCTTGCGCAGCACCGCATCGACCACCACCACCGCGTTGGTTCCCGATTTCTTGGCGATCGCCAGAGTCACCGCGTTCATTTCGTGGCCGCGCGCGTGGCCCTTGGCGGCCAGGCCCCAGGCGAAGTGGGACAGCTGGTCGATCTCCTGCGGACCGTCCTCGACGCGCGCGACGTCCTTCAGGTAGACCGGCTTGCCGTTGGGGGCGCCGATCAGGATGTCGCCGACCTGGCGGGCGCCGCCGAGAAAGCTGTCGACCCGCACCGGGGTGACATGGTTGGCGTCGACCACGTTGCCCAGCGGCGCGGCGGCGTTGCTGCCGCGCAGGATGCGGTCGACCTGTTCGAGGGAGATCCCCGCAGCGGCCAGCCTGGCCGGGGAGATCCAGACGTTGACCGCGCGCGGCGCGCCGCCGACGACTTCGCTGAACGACACGCCCGGAACGTTGCGCAGGTGGGCGAGGATCTTGGTGGCCACGCCGCGCAGCGCCGCCTGGCCCATGCCGCGCGAGGTCAGGGTCAGCGTGAGGATCGGCACGTCGTCGACGTCGATGGGCTTGATCACCGGCTGCATCGCGCCTGGCGGAATGCGGTCCAGGTTCTGCATCACCTGGTTGTACATCTTGACCAGGCTCTTTTCCTGGTCCTCGCCCACCTTGAACTGCACCGTGACCACGCCGAAGTCGTTGGTCGCGTAGCCGTACGTATGGTCGACGCCCGACATGGACGCCATGATCGCCTCCAGCGGCTTGACGACCAGGTCGTGGATCTCGGCCGGCCCGGCGCCCGGCTTGGCGACGATGATGTTGGCGGCCGGGACGACGATCTGCGGGTTGTACTCGCGCGGCGTGACCAGCAGCGCCAGCACGCCAGCCAGGCTCAGCGCCAGCATCACCAGCGCGGTGATCTTCGAGCTGATGAAGGCGCGAGCCAGGCGGCCGGCGCTGTTGAGGGCGGAGTGCTCAGCCACGATGGCCTCCAGCGACCTTCACGCCGTTGCTCACCTGGTCGAGATGGCTCGTGACCACGGTGTCCCCCGGGTTCAGCCCGGCCTGCACCTGCACCAGCCCGCCTGCGCTGGCGCCGGTGCGCACCAGCCTGAAATGGGCGATTCCGGACGCGTCGACGACGAACACCCCGCGCATTCCCGCGCGCTCGACCAGGGCCGCCGCGGGCAGGCGCAACTGCGCCTGGCGGCCCAGCGCGAAGCCCGCCTGCACGAAGCTGCCGCTGGTCAGCCCGGAGTCGGCCGGCAGGTCGATCTTCACCGCGTGGGTATGACTCATCGGGTCGGCCACCGGAACCGCTTCGGCGATGCGGCCGACGACCTCGCGCGCGCCTGCGTACACCGGCACCTGCTCGCCCAGGCGCACGCGGCTCCACACCTCGGCGGGCACCTGCACCTGCACCTGCAGCCGCCCCTGGCCCTCGACCACGAGCAGCGGGCGCCCGGGCGCGGCGAGGTCGCCGGCGCTGGCCATCTTCTGCACCACCACGCCGTCGATCGGCGAGGTCACGCGGGCGTAGCGCATCTGCGCCGCGGCGGTGTCGTATCCGGCGCGCGCGGCCGCCACCTGTTGCTGCGCCACCTTGTAGCGCAGCTCGATTCCCTGCCATTGCTGGCGGGTGACCGCCTCGGCGCGATACAGGTTGCCGAAGCGCCGGTAGTCGGCCTGGGCGTCGACCAGATTGGCCTGCGCCTGCGCCAGCCCGGCGCGCGCCTGCGCCACCTCGCCCTCGATATCGGTCGGATCGACCTGCAGCAGCAACTGCCCGGCCTTCACGGCCTGGCCCTCGTGGACGTCGACCTCGCGGATGTAGCCCATCAAGCGCGAGGCCACTTGCACCTGGTGGCTGGAAACCACGACTCCGCTGAGCAGCGTGCGGCTGGTGGCGTCGCGCGCCGCCAGCTGCAGGGTCGTCGCGTCGACCACGCGCGGCGCGGCGGCCTGCGGCGGGCTGGCCTGGCGGCCGCAACCGCCGAGCAGCGCCACCGCAGCGGCGAAGGCGAGCGGCCGCGCAAGGGCCGGCAGGGTGGGGTGGGTCATGATGGCCTCGGCGATCGGTAGGGGGCTACGGGCAATCGGGTACGCGGCGACGCACGGCAACGGCCGCTCGCTCAGCGCGCCTGCACGCTGCGCAGGTCCAGGCGGCCCAGCGCCAGGCGCAGTGCGGCGCGCTGCGTCGTGGCCTGGCTGCGCGCCAGCACGAGGTCGGCGCGCGCCTTGTCGAGCATGGCCTGGGCACCTTGCAGCTCGAGCAGCGTGCCCACGCCGTTGGCGTAGCGCCGGGCGACGATGCGCTCGGCCTCCGCGGCCTGTTGCACCGCCAGCTCGCGCCCGGCGAGCTGGCGGGTGGCCAGCCGCGCCTTGCGGTAGGCATCCTGGATCTGCATGGCCAGCTGGTCGCGCGCCGACTGCAGCTTGAGCTGCATGGCATCGCGCGCCGCCGCGGCCTCGTCGATGGCCCGGCGCGTGACGCCGCCGTCGAAAAGGTCCCAGCTCAGCTGCACGCCGACGGTATAGCTGTGGGCGGCGAAGCCCAGGTTGGGATCATGGGTCTCGTAGCGCGCCATCGCGCCGACCTGCGGGTACAGCTGCGAGCGAGCCACCTCGACCTTGCCGCCGGCCGCCGCGACCTGCTCGCGCAAGGCCTCGATGCGGGGGTTGTGCTGCTGCGCGCCGGCGATCCAGCCGTCGGGAGTGCCGACCGGCATGCCCACGTCGACCGGCGGCCCCAGCCGCAGCGGGGTATCCAGGGGCATTCCCAGCACCACGTGCAGGCCGTCCATCGCCTGCTCCTCCAGGTCGGCCGCCTGCTGCTGCTGCACCTGGACGTTCTCCAGGTTGACACGCGCCGCCAGCAGGTCGCTCTTGAGCACCACGCCCTGGCGATACAGGTTGTCGACCATGCGCAGCTGGCTTTGCGCAGCCTGCAGCGCCTTGGCGGCCACGTCCCGGTACGCGCGCGCGGTGTAGACCCCGTCGTAGGCCTGCAGCACATGGTCGATGATGCTCTGGCGCGCAGCGCGGTCGCCGGCCTGCGCCGCCAGCAGCATGGCATGCGCCTGGCGAAGGTAGCCCTGCAGCTTGCCCGCGGTGTACAAGGGCAGTTGCGCCTGCAGGTGGGAACTGAAGTCGTTGACCGGCGCAGGTTCGTTCAGGTTGGTCGGCGCCACCCCGAGCACCCCGGGCAAGGCCGGGTTGAACTGTCCTGCGCCGAAATCGTTGAAAGTCGCGCCGCGCTGCGCGAGCTTCAGGCCGAAGGCGTTGAGGGCATCGTTGGTGCGCGTGGCCCCGACGCCGGCGCTGATCCGCGGCCAGCGCGCGCCGCGCGCCTGCTCGACCCCGGCGCGCGCCTGGTCCACCTGCGCCTGCACCGCGCGCAGGTCCGGGTTCTGGTGCAGCGCCACCTCCACCGCCTGCGCGAAATCCAGGGTGCGCACCGGCTGGCTCCAGGCCGGCCAGGCGGCGGCCAGCGCCAGCGCCACGCCCGCCATTCCTCGTACCGCGCAAACCCTCATGTCTCGACCCCCGTGGCGCCCAGGCGGCAGGCGTCGCGCCTGCGCTTCCATATACTCCACATAGTATAGGAGCAAAAAACATCGCGCGCATGGCGCCCGGTGCAACGCTGTTGCTCATCCGCACGGTCGGTCGCTGCCATCGCCGCCACCTCGAAGCCTGCGGCGCGGGCCGCGCGGCCTGCCCGACGCTCGCCCGCGCCGCGCACGCGGCGCGCGCCACGCGGGCTGGGATAATGCGTTTCATGCTAAGTGCACCCGCTGCCCGACGAACTTGCGCGCGATCAACCCGCATGGCCGCCGGCGTGCGCGGCCTGCCGGCGCTGGCGGCCGTGCTGCTCGGCCTGTTGCTCGGCGGCTGCTCGCCGGCGCTGAACTGGCGCCAGGCGGGACCGCCCGGCGTCGACATCCTGCTGTCGTTTCCCTGCCGGCCGCAGACCCTGACCCAGCCGGTGCAACTCGCCGGGCGCCGGTTGTCGATGAGCATGACCGGTTGCGTGGCCGCGGGCATGACCTTTGCGCTGGCGCACGTGGACACCGGCCGGGCCGCCGACGTCGAGCCGGTGCTGGCCGGCCTGCGGCGGGCGGCGCTGGCCAACCTGTCGGCGCGGGTGCTGGCCACGCGACCGGCGGCGGTCGCCCATGCCGATCCGGGGCTGCCCGACGCGGTCGAACTCGAACTCGCCGGAAATGCTCATGGGGGTATCGAGATGCGCGAGCACCTGCTGCTGTTCGCCCAGGGCAACCAGGTGTTCCAGGCCACCGTGCTGGCGCGCCGGAAGGACTACCGGCGCGATGCCGCGCGCACCTTCGCGGCTTCGGTGCAACTGTCCGCGCATGGCCGTTGATGCCGCAACGGGGCATCGACCCCGCAATGGGGCTACCATCGGGAGTTCCGCTTCCCTGCGGATCTGCCCGTGCCTGGAATCCTGATCATCGCCCATGCCCCGTTGGCAGGCGCCTTGTGCGCCTGCGCGGCGCACGTGTTCGGCGCGCCGCCGCAGCGCCTGGAAGGCCTCGACGTCCCCGGCGAGGCGGACGTGCAGTCGGTGCTGCAACAGGCCAGCGCCGCGATGTCCCGGCTGGCCGCCGCCGACGGCGAGGTGCTGGTGCTGGCCGACGCGGCCGGCGCGACCCCGTGCAACACCGCCTGCCGGCTGCTGCCCGCGGCGGCCGGCGCCGCGCGCGTGCGCCTGCTCGGAGGAGTCAACCTGCCGATGCTGCTGCGCGCGCTGTGCTATCAGCACGAGACGCTGGATCAACTGGTGTCGCGGGCCATCGAGGGCGGGCGCCGCGCCATCGCCGAGATCGACCCCGGCGCGCCGGGTGCCCTGCCCGCGCAGCCCGCGCCGGCGCTCCAGACTGCCTGCGCCGGACCCGGCGCCGCCTCGCGATGCCCAGGCTCGAGTTGCTGATTTCCAACAAGCTCGGGCTGCATGCCCGCGCGTCGGCCAAGCTGACCAAGCTGGCGTCGGACTACGAATCGGATATCTGGCTGAGCAAGGGAACGCGCCGGGTCAACGCCAAGAGCATCATGGGGGTGATGATGCTGGCCGCCGGCCAGGGCTCGCGCCTGCTGCTGGAGGCCGACGGCGCGGATGCCGCGCAGGCGCTGGCGGCCATCGAAGCGCTGGTGCAGGACAAGTTCGGCGAAGGCGAATAGCCGCCGCGACGGCTGCCGCCGAGCGCGGGTTCCGGCTTGCGGTTCGCGCTGCTGCCGGCCGGACCTGCAATGTTTCGACACATGCACCAATATGCGGGAAACTCTGCCGGAGCATGATCGGCGCCACCGCCGGTTCGACTCGAGTCCATCGTCATGTCCCATCCCGCCCCCAGCTCCGAGTCCGGCCAGGCCACGCCCGGCCAGCGCCCGCGGGTGCTGCTGATCGAGGACGACATCCGCCTGGGGCAGATGGTCGAGGACTACCTGTCCGATGCCGGCTGGAGCGTTCGCCGCGCGACCACGCTGGCGCAGTCGCTGGTCGAACTCGAGGCCGGCCGCGGCGGCGCCGGCTTCGACGCGGCGATCCTCGACCTGATGCTGCCCGACGGCGACGGGCTCGACCTGTGCCGGCGGCTGCGCGGCGGCGGCGACGACCTGCCGGTGCTGGTGCTCAGCGCGCGGGGCGATCCGCTGGACCGGGTGATCGGACTCGAACTCGGCGCCGACGATTACCTGCCCAAGCCCTTCGAGCCGCGCGAACTGCTGGCCAGGCTGCGAGCGATCGTGCGCCGCCGCCAGGGAGTGCCCGGCGCCGCGCCGTCGCTGCGCTTCGGACGCCTGGAAATCGACCCGCAATCGCGCCAGGCACGGGTCGACGGCGAAGTGCGCATGCTCACCGGCTACCAGTTCGACCTGCTGCTGGCGCTGGCCCGCCACCCCGGCCGGGTGCTGTCGCGCGAGTTCCTGCTCGATGCCGTCAAGAGCACCGGCGCGCAGGAGGTCTACGACCGTTCGATCGACGTCCACATCAGCCGCATCCGCGCGGTGATCGAGGACGACCCCCGGCATCCGCGACGCATCCTCACGCTGCGCGGCGCCGGCTACGTGTTCGCCCGCAGCCAGGACGGCGCCTGAGGCGATGGCCGCACCGAGCGCTCCGGCTCCTGCGCAGACCGCGACGGCCGCCGCGCCCGCGGCGGCGCCGCCGGCTCGCGCCGCGGGGGGCGTGCCCAGGCTGCGCCTGGGAGCGAGCATCGCGCTGGCGCTGGTGGCCGCGCTGCTGGCGCAGGCCCTGGTCTCGGCGCTGGTGTTGCACCTGGTGTTCTTCTCCGACCCGCGGCAGGTGGAGCTGCGCAGGCAGTTGCTGCAGGTGTTCTTCCACCTCTACGGACTCAAGGCGTCGCCGTGGCGCCACCTGCTGCTGTCGCCGCTGGGCACCACGCTGCTCAGCGCGGTGGTCGTCGGCGCGGTGACCCTGCCGTTGATGCACCGGCTGACGCGCCGGCTGCAGCGGCTGCAGCGCGGGGTGCAGGCGCTGGGCGACCTCGACCTCGGCGCGCGCGTCGCGGTCGAGGGGGCCGACGAGGTGGCCGCGCTGGCGATGGCCTTCAACCACGCCGCCGAGCGCATCGAGGCGCTGGTGCGCAGCCACAAGTCGCTGCTGGCCTACACCTCGCATGAATTGCGCACCCCGCTCGCGCGCCTGCGCATGACCGTGGAAAGCCTGGAGCACGAACACGCCGCCGCCGGCGAACCCGCTTCGCGCGCCCGTGCTCTGGACGAGGCGCGCCGCGACCTCGCCGAGCTCGACCGCCTGATCGGCTCGATCCTGTTGTTCAGCCGGCTCGACGCAGCGCCCGCCCACGCCCTGCAGTCGCAAGAGGTCGACGTGCTGGCGGTGGCCGCCGAGGAGGCCGCGCGCGAGGACATCGAAGCGCACGGCGACTGGGTGCGGATGCGCGCCGACGAACGCCTGCTGCGCCACAGCATCCGCAACCTGCTGAGCAATGCCCGCAAGCATGCCGCAGGCGACGGCGCGCAACTGCAGGTGCAGCGGACCCCGCGCGGCGTGCGCATCCTGGTCAGCGACCACGGCCCCGGAGTGCCGCTGGCGCAGGCCGAGCGCATTTTCGAGCCTTTCGTGCGCCTGGGCGCAAGTTCCGAGGGCAGCGGGCTGGGCCTGGCGCTGGTGCGGCGCATCGCCCGATTGCACGGCGGCGACGCGCGCTACCAGCCCAATCCCGGGGGCGGTGCGTGCTTTGTGCTCGAACTGGCGGAGCTGACCCCAGGCGCGAATTGAAGCCCGCCGGCACGTACCATTGGGGCCATGGCCCTGCAGATGTTCGGAATCCCCGTTTCGCGCGGCGTGGCGATCGGCCGCGCGGTGCTGATGTCCTCGGCCCGCCTGGACGTGGCGCACTACTTCGTGGAGCGCGGCCGCGAGGAGGCCGAGGTCGATCGCCTGCGCGCCGCGCGCGCCGCGGTGCGCTCCGAACTGCAGGCGCTGCAGGCCGAACTGCCGGCCGACGCCCCGGCCGAGATGGCCGCCTTCATCGACGTCCACAAGATGCTGCTCGACGACCCGCAGATCGCCCGCGAGACGGCGAACTGGGTACGGCGTCGGCGCTACAACGCCGAGTGGGCGCTGACCGCCCAGCTCGACGTGATCGCCCGCAGCTTCGACGAAATGGACGACGCCTACCTGCGCGAGCGCAAGGCCGACGTCGAACAGGTGGTCGAGCGCCTGCTGCGCGCGTTGCGCGGCACCCAGGGACTTCCCGGCGGCACGCAGAACGGCGAGGACCTGGTGCTGGTGGCCCACGACATCGCGCCGGCCGACATGATGCAGTTCAAGCAGGGCGTGTTCCGCGGCTTTGTCACCGACATCGGGGGCAAGACCTCGCACACCGCGATCGTCGCGCGCAGCCTGGACATCCCGGCGGTGGTCGGGGTGCGCGAGGCCAGCCGACTGGTGCGGCACGACGACCGGGTGATCATCGACGGCGACCACGGGCTGGTCATCGTCGATCCGTCGCCGGCGATCGTCGAGGACTACCTGCGCCGCAAGCACGACTCCGAGCAATCGCGCCAGCGGCTGCAGCAGCTGCGCGACACCCCGGCGCGCACCCTCGACGGGCAGCAGGTCGAGCTGCTGGCCAACATCGAGCTGCCCGAGGACTGCCGCGCCGCGCTGGGCTCCGGCGCGGCCGGCATCGGCCTGTTCCGCACCGAATTCCTGTTCATGAAGCGCGCCCGCGACCTGCCCGACGAGCAGGAACAGTTCGATGCCTATCGAGGTGTCGTGCAGGCGATGGGCGGCCGACCGGTGACCATCCGCACCATCGACATCGGCGCCGACAAGCCCTTCGACGGCGAAGGCGACGGCCGCGACGGCGAGATCACCCATCTCAACCCCGCGCTCGGCCTGCGGGCCATCCGCTACAGCCTGTCGGACCCGGCGATGTTCCGCGTCCAGCTGCGGGCGCTGTTGCGCGCCGCGGCCTTCGGCCCGCTGCGCATCCTGGTGCCGATGCTCGCGCACAGCCGAGAGCTGCACCAGACCTTCGAGCAACTCGAGCTGGCGCGCGCCGAGCTGCGCGCGGCCGGCACCGAGGTGGGGCCCGTCGAGGTCGGGGCGATGATCGAGGTGCCCGGCGCGGTGCTGATGCTGCCGTTGTTCCTGCGTTATTTCGACTTCATCTCGATCGGCACCAACGACCTGGTCCAGTACACGCTGGCCATCGACCGCGCCGACGAGAGCGTCGCCGACCTGTACGACCCGCTGCACCCGGCGGTACTGCAACTGCTTTCGCAGACCATCGCCCAGTGCCACGCGGCGCGGCAATGGAAGGGCCGCGCGGTGCACGTCAGCGTGTGCGGGGAAATGGCCGGCGACCCGCAGTTGACCCGGCTGCTGCTCGGGCTGGGGCTGCGCAGCTTTTCGATGCACCCGGCCCAGTTGCTCAGCGTCAAGCAGGAAGTGCTGCGCGCCGACTGCGCCAGGCTCGCGCCGCTGGCGCAGGCCGTGCTGGCCGAATTCGAGCCGCAGCCGCAGGCGCGCGCGCTGGCGGCGCTGGCGGGCTGATCGCATCCACGCCAGGCCCGCCGGCATGTCCGCAGCGCAGCTTCCGCACGCCACCGAGGCCGGCCGCCGGGGTCGCCGCCTGCTGCTGCGCTGCCTGGCCTGCGTCGCGGCCGGGGCAAGTCCGCTGGCGGCGCTGGCCGCGCGGCCGCAGGAGTCGATCACCCAGCTGCCGGCGCTGGGCGATGCCGGGCAGGGGGTGCTGACGCCCCAGCTGGAGCACCGCCTGGGTTCGCTGCTGATGTCCCGCCTGCGCCAGGACCCCCGCTACCTGCAGGATTCGCTGCTGCGCGAATACCTGCAGAGCATCGTCGATCGGCTGCGCAAGGCAGCGCTGGCCACCGCCGAGCCCGACGCGCCCCGGAATTTCCGGGTGTTCCTGCTGCGCGACCACACCTTCAACGCCTTCTCGCTGCCCGGTGGCCACATCGGGGTGCACACCGGCCTGGTGGTCGACGCCGAGGCCGAAGCGCAACTGGCCGCGGTGTTCTCGCATGAAATGTCCCATATCACCCAGCGGCACATCGAACAGCGACTGGCGCGAGCCGGCTCCAACGCGATGCTGTCGCTGGGCTCGCTGGCGCTGGCCATCCTGGCCGGGGTGGCCGGCAGCGGCCAGGCGGCCGAGGGCCTGGCACTCGGCGGCCAGGCCGCCGCGGCCGATCGCGAGCTGCGCTTTTCGCGCAGCAACGAAGCCGATGCCGACCGCACCGGGATCCAGGTCCTGCGCGCCAGCGGCTATCCGCCGCAGGCGATGGCCAGCATGCTCAAGCGGCTGCAATACCTGTCGCGGCTGGACGACCCGGACGTCTTCGCCTTCCTGCAGGACCACCCGCTGACCAGCGAGCGCATCGCCGACGCCGAGGCGCGCGGCGGAAACCAGCCGCTGCCGCCCGACACCACGCTGCGCTTCTGGCTGATGAACGCGCGCGCGCGGGCGCTGCAGCCCACCCACCACGCCAGCCTGCGCGAGCTGGCGCTGAGCATGCGCGAGCCGCAACCCGGCCGACCCGACAGGTACCCGGCGCAGCGCTGCGCCTGGGCCTACTGCGAGGCGCTGGCCTGGCTGCGCGCCGGCGAAAGCCAGCGCAGCGAGCGCGCGTGGCAGCAGGCGACCCAGCTGGCCGCCGGCTTCGACGCGCTGCAGCGCCTGCCGCTGCAACTGCTGCGCGGCGACTGGCTGCTCGCCGGCGGGCAGCCGCAGCAGGCGCTGCAATGGGCGCAGAGCCTGCAGCAACTGGCACCCGCTTCGCGGGCCGTGCTGCATCTGCAGGCACGCGCGCTGCTGGCGCAACCGCAGTCGAAGACCGCGGCGCGCGACTTCCTGCGCCGGGAGACGGTGCTGCACCCCGACGACGAGCAGCTCTGGACCTGGCTGGCGCAGGCCTACGCTGCCTGCGGCGAGGCCGCGGCGCAGCATCGGGCCACCGCCGAGGCCTATGCGCTGCAGGGCAACCTGGAGGGTGCGCTGGTGCAGTTGCACATCGCCCAGCGCACTCCGGGAGCCGACTACTTCGAGGCCTCGATCATCGATTCGCGGCTGCACGCTCTGCAACGACGCGTGCAGCAGGACAAGGTACTGGACAAGATGCTGCCGTGATGCGAGCGAGCGACCAGTTGGCGGGGACGGCGCAGGACCCGGCGGTGGACCCGGCGGTTGGGCGACCGCAGGGCATGTCGCGCTGGGGGGCCGGCGCGCTGCTGCTGCTGGCGCTGGGCCTGGGCCTCGTCTGGCCATGGGACCCGGGCCCGGGGGCGAAGACCGGGTCGATGTTCGTCGCCGCCTGGAGCTGGACGCTGCTGCTGGCGACCACGGCCTGGGTGGGGTTGCGGCCGCGCGCGACCTGGTCGTCCTGGATGTTCCTGCTGCTGGCTGCGGTGATCGCGCTGCAATGTGTCAGCGGCCAGCTGGCCTACCCGGGCCAGGGCTGGCTGGCCGTGGCGCTGCTGCTGGGCGCCGCGCTGGCCGCGGGCCTCGGGCGCGAGCTGGGCAGCCGGCCGGCCTGGGCCGAGCTCGCGGCCTGGGCGCTGCTGCTGCAGGCGCTGCTGCAGGTGCTGATCGGGCTGGCGCAGTTCGCGATGTGGCAGTCGCCCGCTGCCAGCACCTGGCTTTCCTCCCATGCGGCGTGGATCTACCAGCTGATCAGCTACCCGGGGACCGGCAGGGTGTTCGGCAACCTGCGACAGCCCAACCACTACGCCACCGCGGTGGCGCTGGGCTACGCCGGGCTGGCGTTGCTGGCGCCGCGCTGGCCGGCGTGGCGCGCGTGGACGCTCAGCGCGCTGCTCAGCTGGGCGCTGGTGGTCAGCGGCTCGCGCACCGGCACGGTGCATATCGTGCTGGTGGCGCTGCTCGTGCTGCTGGCCTGCCGGCGGCCGTGGCGCGACCCCCGCATGGGCGCGCTGCTGGCCGCGCCGTTGCTCTACCTGGGCTGGTGGCTGGCGCTGCACCTGGCCGACCACCTGGGCTGGATCAGCTACCTGGACGCGCTGTCGCGCCAGCTCGACCAGCCGGTCGACGCCCGCGCGTTGATCTGGCGCGACGCCTGGCAGGTGTTCTCGATGCGGCCGTGGCGGGGCTGGGGCTGGGGGCAGATCGGCTGGGGGCTGGAGCAGGCCACGCTGGCCGGGCGGCTGCATCCGCTGCCGCTGGAAAACATCGACAACGCGCACGACATCGTGCTGCAACTGCTGGCCGAGACCGGCCTGCTGGGCACGCTGCTGCCTCTGCTGCCCACGCTGGGCTGGCTGTGGCGGGTGTTCAGCCCCTGGGGCGGCGGCGCGGCGGCCGCGCCGACCCGCCGCGCGCTGCTGCCCGCACTGCTCGGCTGCGGCTTCATCGCCTTCCACAGCCTGGTCGAGTACCCGTTGTGGTACGCCTACTTCCTGTTCGATTTCGCCTTCCTGCTGGGCTGGGCCGAAGCCGCAGCGGTTCCCGCGCAGCCGGCCGCGGCGCCCTCGCGCTGGCCGCGCCGCGCCGCGCTGGCCTGCGCCGGCGCCGCGCTGCTGCTGACCGCCAAGGCGCAACTCGACTACACCCGCACCTCGATGATCTACGCCAGCGACAGCGCGCGCGGCGCGCTGCTGCGGCGCTACGCGATGCGGCACGACTGGTTCTTCCTGCCGCTGGCGCAGTTCCCCGAGGCCGCCTCGGTGCTGCCGGGGCCGGGAGCCGACCGCGCCAGCCTGGAGCGCGACCTGGCGCTGCTCGAGCGCTCGTCGCATGCATGGGGCGATCCGGGGCTGTTGTCGCGGCGCATGATCGTGCTGCTGCGCCTGGGCCGGCGCCAGCAGGCGCTGGACCTGGCGCACTACACCGCGCATGCCTTCTGGACCTACGCGCCGCAGACCCTGCGCAGCTTCGGCGCGCTGGCCACCGCCGCCGGACTGGGCGCGGACCCCGACGTGGCGCGCATCGTGTCGATCCTCAAGGCCGCGCCGGTACTGCGCCGCATCGAGGTGCCGCGGCGCTAGACTCGCGCTGCCCCTCCCCCCACCTCCCGAGCGCCCGCCATGCCCCCAGCCACCAAGATCGTCGCGACCATCGGCCCCGCGAGTTCCAGCCCCGAAGTCCTCGAGCGCATGATCCGCGCCGGGGTCGACGTGGTGCGCCTGAACTTTTCCCACGGCAAGGCGCAGGACCACATCGACCGCGCGACCCTGGTGCGCGAGGTCGCGTCGCGCTGCGGGCGCGAGGTGGCGATCATGGCCGACCTGCAGGGGCCGAAGATCCGCGTCGGCCGATTCGAGCAGGGCAAGGTCGTCCTCGAGCCGGGCCAGCGCTTCACCCTCGACGCGGGCTGTGAGATCGGCAACCAGCAGTGCGTCGGGCTGGACTACAAGAGCCTGCCGCAGGACGTGCACCCCGGCGACCGCCTGCTGCTCAACGACGGCCTGATCGTGCTCGGCGTCGACGAGGTGCAGGGCGCGCGCATCCTGACCACCGTGGTGATCGGCGGCGAGTTGTCCAACAACAAGGGGATCAACCGCCAGGGCGGGGGGCTGTCGGCGCCCGCGCTGACCGCCAAGGACATGGACGACATCCGCACCGCGATGTCCTTCCAGGCCGACTACCTGGCGGTGTCGTTCCCGAAGAACGCCACCGACATGGAGATGGCGCGCCAACTCGCCAACATGGCCGGCGAGCCGTGGGGGCACAAGCCGGGGCTGATCGCCAAGATCGAACGCGCCGAGGCGATACCCCGGCTGGATGAAATCCTGCTGGCCTCAGACGGCATCATGGTCGCGCGAGGCGATCTCGCTGTGGAAGTTGGCAATGCGGCGGTACCGGCGCTGCAAAAGCGCATGATCCGCCGCGCTCGCGACCTCGACCGCCTGGTGATCACCGCGACCCAGATGATGGAGTCGATGATCTCCAATGCCGTGCCCACCCGCGCCGAGGTCTCGGACGTCGCCAACGCGGTGCTCGACGGCAGCGACGCGGTGATGCTGTCGGCCGAGACCGCGGCCGGGCGCTATCCGGTGGAAACCGTCGAGGCCATGGCCAGTATCTGCGTGGAAACCGAGAGCTTCGAGGAACTCAAGCTCGAGGCCGATTTCATCGACAAGACCTTCACGCGAATCGACCAGTCGGTCGCGATGGCCGCGCTGTTCACCGCCCACCACCTGGGGTGCAAGGCCATCGCCGCGCTGACCGAATCCGGATCGACCGCGCTGTGGATGAGCCGGCACCGCGTGCGCATGCCCATCTACGCGTTGTCACCCCGCCAGTCCTCGGTGCGCCGCATGGCGCTGTACCGCAACGTCCACGCGCTACACATGGATTTTTCCAGCGAACGCGACGAGGCGCTGCGACAGGCCGAGCGCAGGTTGCGCGACATCGGCGCACTGGAATGCGGCGACTACTACGCGATCACCTGCGGCGAGCCGATCGGCGCGCCGGGCGGCACCAACATGCTCAAGCTGATGCGGGTGGCCTGCTGAAGGCCGGGGTTCAGGCCGTCAGGCTCAGGCCGTCAGCAGCTGCAGCCGGGTACCGCCGGCCATTTCGATCACGTCGCCGGGTCCCAGCACCAGCGGCACGAGGCCGAGGGCGCTGCCGTTGACCCGCACCCGCTCCTCGCCCTCGAGCTGGGAGAGCTCGTAGCCGCGCGGGTTGCGCTGGATCGAGACCACCATGACCCCACGCTGGCCGAAGGTGGTGCGGGACTTGTCGAGCGCAAGCTCGGTCCCCGCGGCCGCTCCGTTGACCACCCGCAGTTTCATCGCGGGCATCGACTGTCCTTCTCCGGCCGCCGCGCGCGACGCGCTGTCCAGCCCGCGGGTCGCGGTCGCGGTGGCGCCCGCCGAACGCGGTCCGGTGGGGCCGTAGCCCGAGCCGGCGTAGGCCGACGGCGCGAAGCGCGAACCCGCGAACGCCGAGGCCCGCGCATCCGACAGCAGCCTCAACGTGTACTTGCCGATGTCCAGGCTGTCGCCTTCGCGGAAGGGCGCGCGCTTGATCGGCTTGCCGTTGATGTAGGAGCCGTTGGTGCTGCCCAGGTCCTGCACCACGTAGCCGTCGCTTTCCCGCAACAACACCGCGTGCTCGCCGCTGACCGCCAGGTTGTCGATCACCACGTCGTTGTGGGGACGACGGCCGAGGGTCACCCGGTCCTTGTTCAGGGCGACTTCCTTGAGCACCTTGTCGTCGAGAAAAATGACCAGCTTGGCCATGGCGCGCTACCTTGTCGATGGGTAAGCCGGACCAGCCGGCATCAGCCAACGCCCCGAGGCGATTCGCCCAGGCGCAGCCCGATCAGGATCACTGAAATATTATCGCGTCCCCCGGCGGCATTGGCCTGCTCGACCAGTTCGCGCGCCGCCTGCTGGGGTTCGTCGCACCGCGCCTGCAGGATCTGCTCGATGCGCGAGTCGCTCAGCATGTCGTTCAGGCCGTCGGAGCACAACAGCACGAGGTCGCCGTCGCGCATCGCGTGCACGCCGATTTCCGGCTCGAGCAGCGGGTCGACGCCGAGCGCGCGGGTGATCAGGTTGCGCACCGAATCGCCCGCCGGGTCGTCGGCCTGCAGCAGCCCCAGATCGATGCGTTCCTGCAACAGCGAGTGGTCCTTGGTCATGCGCCGCAGCACCGAGTCGCGCAGCAGGTAGGCGCGCGAGTCGCCGGCATGGGCGATCACCGCCACCTGTCCGGTGAAAGCCGCGGCGACCAGGGTCGTGCCCATGCCGGTGTAGCGGGGATCCTTGTGGGCCGCGCGGTAGATGCGGGTGTTCACCCGCCGGATCGCATCGTGCATGGCCTGCATCAGGTCGGCCGGGCTGACGCTGGGATACTCGGCCTTCAGCCGCGCCAGTTCGGCCGCGATCTGCGAGGCCGCCGCGCCGCTCGCGACCTCGCCGGCGGCGTAGCCGCCCATGCCGTCGGCCAGCACGGCCACCCCGGCCAGCGCATCGCAGGCCAGCGCATCCTCGTTGTGCTCGCGCAGGCGCCCACGGTCGGTGCAGCTGGCCATTTCCAGCAGCAGCAGCGGGTTTCCTGGCGAAGCATCCATCGCGAGTCCTGTCAGCCGCCTGCCCCGCCGGTGCGGCGAAGCCGCAACGCCTGCCCGCCCAGCCACACCGCCAGCACGCCGACGCCACCGCCGATTTCGTGCGCCGCCGCGCCCCAGGGCTGGCGGTGCAGCCAGGGCTCGACCGCCGGATCCCCGGCCGCCAGCCCGCCGGCGATCCAGCCCAGCATCAGCGCGCCCAGCGCGACCACCCACGGAAAGCGGGTCATCAGGCGGATCACCAGCGAACTGCCCCAGACGACGATCGGCACGCTCAAGGCCAGCCCGAAGGCCACCAGCAAGCCCTGGTGCGCGGTGGCCGCATTGCGCGCGGCTCCGGCGATGGCCACGACATTGTCCAGGCTCATCACCAGGTCGGCGGTGATCACCAGGCGCACCGCGACCCACAGGCGATCGGCGGCCTGCACCTCGGGATGCGCCTCATCGGGCAGCATCAGCCGCATGCCGATCCACGCCAGCAGCACGGCGCCCAGCAGCTTCAGCCAAGGCAGTTGCAGCAACCGCACCGCGAACAGGGTCAGCACAATGCGCAGCCCGACCGCGCCCAGCGTGCCCCAGAGAATCGCCCGCCGGCGCTGGGCGAGCGGAAGGCGGCGGCTGGCCAGCGCGATGACCACCGCATTGTCCCCGCCCAGCAGCAGGTCGATCAGCACAATCTGCGCCGCGGCGCCGACGAAAGCGGCGGTTGCAGCGGGTTCCAGGGGCACGTTCGGACTCCGGCAGCGCATCCGTCGCGGCGTAGGCGCGGCGCGGGCGCAGGTCAAGCATAGCGGCTGGCGCGCAGGCAGCAGCGCAAAAACCAGGCCTCGGGCTTGCGCCCGACACCGGGTGATGTTGCGCCGCCACGCAGCGTGCCGACGCGCGGCTTGCGGATGCGCGCCGCGCCGGGCCTGGGCTCAAGCCAGGGCCTTGCGCATCAGACGCCCCATTTCCGAGGGATTGCGGGTGACCGTGAAACCGCAGGCTTCCATCACCTGCAGCTTGGCCTCGGCGGTGTCGGCACCGCCGGAAATCAGCGCCCCGGCATGCCCCATGCGCTTGCCGGCCGGAGCCGTCACGCCGGCGATGAATCCGACGATGGGCTTTTTCATGTGTTCCTTGGCCCAGCGCGCGGCCTCGGCTTCGTCGGGGCCGCCGATTTCGCCGATCATGATCACGCCCTCGGTGTCGGGATCGTCGTTGAACAGCCTGAGCACGTCGATGTGCTTGAGGCCGTTGATCGGATCGCCGCCGATTCCCACCGCGCTGCTCTGGCCCATGCCCAGTTCGGTGACCTGGGCCACCGCCTCGTAGGTCAGCGTGCCCGAGCGCGAGACCACGCCGATGCGCCCCTTGCGGTGGATGTGGCCCGGCATGATGCCGATCTTGATTTCGTCGGGGGTGATCAGCCCCGGGCAGTTCGGCCCCAGCAGCAGGGTCTTCTTGCCGCCGGCGGCCTCCTTGGCGCGCATGCGCGCGCGCACGTCCATCATGTCGCGCACCGGGATGCCCTCGGTGATGCAGATCGCCAGGTCGAGGTCGGCCTGCACGGCTTCCCAGATGGCCGCCGCGGCGCCGGCCGGCGGCACGTAGATCACCGACACCGTCGCACCGGTGGCCGCCTTCGCGTCGGCCACCGAGGCGTGGATGGGAATGCCCTCGAAATCCTCGCCGGCCTTCTTGGGGTTGACCCCGGCGACGAAGCAGGCGCGGCCGTTGGCGTAGTCGCGGCACATGCGGGTGTGGAACTGGCCGGTCTTGCCGGTGATGCCTTGGGTGATGACCTTGGTGTTCTTGTCAATCAGGATGGACATGGGAATTCCTTGACTGGACCGCGCCACTGCGGGCGCGCGAGCGATACGCGTCGGGAGGGCTCTTCAGGCTGCTGCCGAGACGACTTTCTGCGCAGCCTCGGCCAGGGTCTCGGCGCTGAGGATCGGCAGGCCCGACTCGGCCAGCATGCGCTTGCCCAGGTCCTCGTTGGTGCCCTTCATGCGCACCACCAGAGGCACCTTCAGCGCCACCGCGCGACTGGCCGCGATGAGCCCCTCGGCGATCACGTCGCACCGCATGATTCCGCCGAAGATGTTGACGAGAATCGCCTTGACCTGCGGGTTGTGCAGCATGATCTTGAAAGCCGCGGTGACCTTGTCGGCGGTGGCACCGCCCCCTACGTCCAGGAAGTTGGCCGGCTCGCCGCCGAACAGCTTGATGGTGTCCATGGTCGCCATGGCCAGACCGGCACCGTTGACCAGGCAGGCGATGTTCCCGTCGAGCTGGATGTACGAAAGGCCGTAGTTCGAGGCCTCGATTTCCGCCGGGTCCTCCTCGTCGAGGTCGCGCATCGCGACCAGCTCGGGGTGGCGGAACAGCGCGTTGTCGTCGAAGTTGAACTTGGCGTCCAGCGCGATCACCGAGCCGTCGCCCTGCAGCACCAGCGGATTGATCTCGGCCAGCGACGCGTCCTTGTCCCAGAACGCCCGATACAGGGCCTGCAGCGCCTGCGCGCCCTGCGCACGGCTGGCCTCGGGCAGCCCGATCTTCTCGCACAGTTCCATCGCCTGCGCCGGCAGCAGCCCGGCGCCGGGGTCGACCCACACCTTGTGGATGCGCTCCGGCGTGTGGGCGGCGACTTCCTCCACGTCCATCCCGCCCTCGCTGGAGGCCATCACCGCCACCTTCTGCGCCGCGCGGTCGATCACCAGCCCCGCGTAGTATTCCTTGCGGATGTCGGCTCCGTCCTCGATCAGCAGGCGGCGCACCGTCTGGCCCTGCGGGCCGGTCTGGTGGGTGACCAGCTGCATGCCCAGCATCTGCCCGGCCAGCTGGCGCACCTCGTCGATCGAACGCGCCAGCTTGACCCCGCCGCCCTTGCCGCGCCCGCCGGCATGGATCTGGGCCTTCACCACCCACACCGGGCCGCCCAGTTGCTCGGCCGCATGCACCGCCTCGTCGACGGTGAAGGCCGCGATGCCGCGCGGCACCGGCACGCCGAATTCGCGCAGGATCTGCTTGCCCTGGTATTCGTGGATTTTCATTGGCTGTTCTCCAAAGGATGGGCTATGGTCGCGCCGTGCCGCGACCCGGGGGACCGATGGCGGTCGCGCGCCGTCGCCGGGGTCGTGTACCTTGCGGGCGGGCCTGGCAGGCTCGAGCCACGCAACGGCCGATCGACGACGCGAAGGATTGATGCAGCGCAATAGGCAAGTCTAGCAGCGCGCGGGGTGCCCACCGCCAAAATGCGCGGCGGCGACGACACTCATTCGCCCTCGTCTTCCGCGCGGTCCTCGCGCGACCCGGCATTGCAGGCGCGCAGCGCCTGGCGCACGACATCGGCGTCGAATCCCCGGCGTTGCAGCAAGCGCCCCCAGCGCGCACGCTCGGCGGCGCCGGCTCCCGCTCGCGCGCCGTGGCGGCGCAGCAGCTGCAGCGCGCGCTCGACTTCGGACGGCGCCTCGTCCTGCGCCTCGCGCAACGCCCGCTCGGTCAGTTGCGGGTCCAGGCCGTGCTGTCGCAGCTCCAGCAGCACCCGCTGGCGGCCATGGCGTCGCACCAGCCGGCGGGCCAGTGCCTGGGCGAACCGGGCCTCGTCGAGCAGGCCCTGCTGCTGCAACTGGTCGAGCACCTGCGCCAGCAGCTGCGGCGCAGCTGCCTGCTGCCCCGGGCGTGCGCCGCCGAGCTTGCGTTCGAGTTCGCAGCGGCTGTGCTCGCGCTGCGCCAGCAGCCGCAGCGCCCTGGCGCGCAGTTGTTGCGCGCTGGGCGGCTCGGGGTCGTCGCGGTCGCCGGCCATCGCCGAGACCCCGGCTCGACCCGCGCTAGTCTTCCGCGGCTTCGGCGGTGGCCTCGGCGCCGCCGGCCGCAGGCAACGCGCGCACGCCGAGTTCGGCACGCACGGCGTTCTCGATTTCCCGCGCCAGGTCGGGGTTCTCCTTCAGGAATTCCCGGGCGTTGTCCTTGCCCTGGCCGATCTTCTCGCCCTTGTACGCGTACCAGGCGCCCGACTTGTCGACGATCTTCGCCGCGACGCCGAGGTCGATGATCTCGCCTTCGCGGGAAATGCCCTCGCCATACAGGATGTCGAACTCGGCTTGCTTGAAGGGCGGCGCGACCTTGTTCTTCACCACCTTGACCTTGGTTTCCGAGCCGATGACCTCGTCGCCCTTCTTGATCGAGCCGATGCGCCGGATGTCCAGGCGCACCGAGGCGTAGAACTTCAGCGCATTGCCCCCGGTGGTGGTTTCCGGGTTGCCGAACATGACCCCGATCTTCATTCGGATCTGGTTGATGAAAATCACCAGGCAGTTGGTGCGCTTGATGGTCCCGGTCAGCTTGCGAAGCGCCTGGCTCATCAGCCGCGCCTGCAGCCCGGGCAGCGAGTCGCCCATTTCGCCTTCGATCTCGGCCTTCGGGGTCAGCGCCGCGACCGAGTCGATGACAATCAGGTCGACCGAGCCCGAACGAACCAGCGCATCGGCGATTTCCAGCGCCTGCTCCCCGGTGTCGGGCTGGGAGATCAGCAGGTCCTGCAAGTCCACGCCGAGCTTCTGGGCGTACTGGGAGTCCAGCGCGTGTTCGGCGTCGATGAACGCGCAGACGCCGCCCAACTTCTGCATCTGGGCGATGACCTGAAGCGTCAGCGTGGTCTTGCCCGACGACTCGGGGCCGTAGATCTCGACCACCCGGCCGCGCGGCAGCCCGCCGACTCCCAGCGCGATGTCCAGGCCCAGCGAACCGGTGGACACGACCTGCAGGTCCTCGGCGACCTCGCCTTCGCCCAGGCGCATGATCGAACCCTTGCCGAACTGCTTTTCGATCTGCGCCAGCGCCGATGCCAACGCCTTGGCCTTTTCCGCATTCACCATTGCAGTGCCCTGTTCGAACGTCATGGGATGGCAGCCACTGTAGCACAGGGCTGTATGAAAATACAGTTCCTCGCTGCGCGGCCGCCGCGGCAGCACTGTATCGCAAGCGCGCTATCCCGCGCGCTCGCGCGGGCGCCGCCGGCGATGGACCGCGCTCAGGCCGCGGCGCGCCGCAGCCGGTCGCGCAGCGCGTCCCACTGCGGCTCGTCGGCTACCGGCTCGACCCAGATCTGGCGCAAGCCCGCGGCGTCGAGCGCGCGCAGCGCGCCGTACAGCCGTCGCGCGTAGCCGGCGGGATCGGCGGGCAGCGCCAGCCAATGGGGCAGCCAGGCGGCCGGCGCCTGCGACGGCGCCGGGCGCGTCGCCACGACCCCGACCTGCGCGCCCTCGCGCGGCCACTCGGCGTCGATGGCCGCGCGCTCGCGCAAGCGCAGCGGGGTCCGCGGCGCGTAGTGCGAAGCCGCCTGCCCCGGCACGCGGGGCGCGGCGGCCGCGCGCGCCGCGAGCAGCTGCCCCGGCTCGATCCCCAGGATCTCGGCCAGCACGCCTGCCGCCAGTCCGCCGGGGCGCAGGATGCGCGGCGTCCCCGGCCCCGAACAATCGACGATGGTGCTCTCGATCCCCACCGTGCAGGCGCCGCCGTCGAGCACCATCGCGACCGCGTCGCCCAGTTCGTCGCGCACATCGGCGGCACAGGTCGGGCTGATGCGCCCGAAACGGTTGGCCGACGGCGCGGCCAGCCCGCCCCGGCCCGCGTGCAGGCGCTCGAGCACCGCCTGCGCCAGCGCATGGTCGGGGCTGCGCAACGCGATCGTGTCCTGGCCCGCGGCGCAGACCCCGGCCACGCCGTCGCGCCGCGGCAGCACCAGGGTCAGAGGCCCCGGCCAGCAGGCCTCGACCAGCCGCCGCGCCGCAAGCGGCAGCTCGGCCGCCCAGCGCAGCGGGTCGGCGCGGCGGTGCAGGTGCACGATCACCGGATGGTCGGCCGGCCGGCCCTTGACCGCGTAGATCGCCCGCACCGCCGCGTCGTTGCCGGCATCGGCAGCCAGGCCGTAGACGGTCTCGGTGGGCAGGCCGACCAGTTCGCCGGCCTCGAGCAGCCGCACCGCGCGCTCGACGGCCTCGTCGGGCGCCGCGTCGGCGCGTAGCTGCGGAGTCGTCGCCATGGTGCTCACAAGCCGGGCAGGCCCAGCAGGTCGCAGGCCGCTCGGGCCGCCTGCTCGGCCTCGACCAGGCTCGGCGCGGTCAGCGTCAGGTGCCCCATCTTGCGGCCGCGCCGCGGCTGGTGCTTGCCGTACAGGTGCAGGTGCGCGCCGGGCAGCGCCAGCAGCGGCCGCCAGTCGGGCTCGCGCTGCGCGCCCGTGGCATCCAGCCACAGGTCGCCCAGCAGGTTGAGCATCAGCGCGGCGCTGTGCTGGCGCGGCGGCGGCAGCGGCGCGCCGACCAGGCAGCGCCATTGCAGGTCGAACTGCGAATGCTCGCAGGAATCGATCGTGTGGTGCCCCGAGTTGTGCGGGCGCGGCGCCATTTCGTTGGCCACCAGTTCGCCCTGTTCGGTGACGAAGAACTCCACGCACAGCACGCCGACGTACCCCAGCCCCTCGGCGATGCGGCGCGCCGCCGCCACCGCGCGCGCCGCCAGCGGCTCGGCGACGACGCCCGCGGCGGCCGTGCTGGAAAACAGGATTCCGTCGCGATGCACATTGCGCTGCGGCGGGAAATGCACCATGGCGCCGTCGGCGCCGCGCGCCAGCACCACCGACAGCTCGCAGGCCAGCTGCAGCCGGCGCTCGAGCACGCATTCCACCTCGCCCAGCGCGCGCCAGGCCTGCGCCAGGTCCTGCGCGGCACGCACCACCATCTGGCCCTTGCCGTCGTAGCCCATGCGGCGGGTCTTGAGGATCCCCGGGAACAGCTCGCGCTGCGCCGCGGCGAGGCAGTCGGCCTGGCTGCCCACCAGCGCATGCGGCGCGCAGCCCACGGCCAGCGAATCGAACAGGGCCTTTTCCTGCGCGCGGTCCTGGCACACCGCGACCGCCGGCGCGTGCGGCGCCAGGCTCAGGTGGCCGTCCAGCCACTCCAGCGCGGCCGCCGGCACGTTCTCGAACTCGATGGTCGCCGCCCGCGCCAGCCGCGCCAGCTGGCGCAACCCGGCCGGATCGTCGTAGGCATGCCGCAGGTGCCGTCGCGTGACCTGCGCCGCCGGCGTATCGGCATCGGGCTCGAGCACCACCACCTCGTAGCCGGCGCGTTGCGCGGCCTGGGCGAACATGCGCCCGAGCTGGCCCCCTCCCAGCACCCCCAGCACCGCGCCGGGCGCCAGGAAGGGCACGGCCTTCTCCGGGGCCCCACCGCGCGGCAAGCTCATCGTCGACCCCGCCTCACAGCGCAACCCGCATCGCGCTGGCCTGCGCCGTCTGCTGCTCGCGGAAAGCCTCCAGGCGCTGCAGCAGGCCGGGGTCGCCGGCCGCCAGCAGCGCCGCGGCGAACAGCGCCGCGTTGGCCGCCCCGGCTTCGCCGATCGCGAAGGTGGCCACCGGCACCCCCTTGGGCATCTGCACGATGGACAACAGCGAATCCTGGCCCTGCAGGTGCCGGCTGGGCACCGGCACGCCCAACACCGGCAGCGTGGTCTTGGCCGCCAGCATCCCCGGCAGGTGGGCGGCGCCGCCGGCTCCGGCGATGATCGCCGCCAGCCCGCGGCCGCGCGCGCCCTCGGCGTAGTCGAACATGGCGTCGGGCATCCGGTGCGCCGAGATCACCCGCGCCTCGAACGGGACCTGCAGCTGCTGCAGCATGCGCGCCGCGTGCTGCATCACCTCCCAGTCCGAACTCGAGCCCATCACGACGCCGACCAAGGCCATTGCACGCCCCCAGCAGAAAACCCGCGATTCTACCGGGGCCGGTATGCTTGATGGGTTCGCGCCCGCGCGCTGGAAAAGCACCGCATCGACCCCATATCGGAGTTTTGGAGAGCCATTCGCCATGATTGACGCAACCCTTGCCAATTTCGAGACGGAGGTCGTCGAGGCCTCGCGCGAGCTGCCGGTGGTGGTCGATTTGTGGGCTCCGTGGTGCGGGCCTTGCCGCACGCTGGGCCCGATCCTGGAAAAGCTCGAGGGCGCCTATGCCGGGCGCTTCAAGCTGGTGAAGATCAACACCGAGGACGAGCAGGACCTGGCGGCCGCGTTCGGGGTGCGCAGCATCCCGATGGTGGTGCTGCTCAAGGACGGGCAGCCGGTGGACGGCTTCGTCGGCGCGCTGCCGGAAGCGCAGATCCGCCAGTTCCTCGACCGCAACCTGCCGCCGGCCGCCGAGACGCCGGCCGAACCCGAGGCGGCGCCGGCGCCCCAGGACCCGCAGTCGGCGCTGCAGCAGATGCGCCAGGCGCTGCAGGCGAACCCGGACGACGAGGCGGTGCGCGTGGACTTCGTGCACCTGCTGCTGCAGCAGCAGCGGGTCGACGAGGCGCGCCAGGCGCTCGAGCCGCTGCTGGGCAAGCTGGCGATCAACCTGCGGGCGGCGGCGCTGAAGGAATGGATCGACGCCATCGACGCCAGCGCGCAGGCCCTGCCCGACGAGACGCTGCTGCAGCGCATCGCCGGCGACCGCCGCGACTTCGACGCCCGCTTCGCGCTGGCGCGCCGCCGCATGGCGCAGCGCCAATGGACCGCCGCGATGGACGAGCTGCTGGAAATCCTGATGCGCGACAAGAACTGGAACGACCAGGCGGCGCGCAAGGCCTACGTCGCGGTGCTCGACCTGATGGCCCCGGCGACCCCGAAGACCACCGACGGGCAGCCGCCGGCGGTCGACCCGACGGTGGAAAGCTACCGCCGGCGGCTGAGCATGACCGTGCTCAGCTGAGGCCGGGGGCGGCGCCGGCTGGCGCGGCGCGCCGCCGGGCCCGCGCGCCGCGTCAGCCGGCCAGCCGCTGCAGCGCCTCGCGGTAGCGCGCCGCGGTGGCCTCGACGATCTGCGCCGGCAGCGGCGGCGGCGGCGGCCGCTTGTTCCAGCCCGGCACCTGCTCCAGCCAGTCGCGCAGGTACTGCTTGTCGAAGCTCGGCGGCGAAATGCCCTCGCGCCACTGGTCGGCCGGCCAGAAACGCGAGGAATCGGGAGTCAGCGCCTCGTCCATCCAGACCAGCCGCTGCTGGGAGTCCAGGCCGAACTCGAATTTGGTGTCGGCCAGGATGATCCCCCGCGACTGCGCGTGCGCCGCCGCACGCCGGTAGATCTCCAGGCTGACGTCGCGGATCTGCGCGGCGATCTCCACGCCGACCATGCGGACCATGCGACCGAAATCGACGTTCTCGTCGTGTTCGCCGAGTTCGGCCTTGGTCGCCGGGGTGAAGATGGGGTGCGGCAGCCGCGCGGCCTGTTGCAGGCCCTGCGGCAACTCGATGTCGCACACCTTGCCGCCGGCCTGGTAGTCCTTCCAGCCCGAGCCCGCCAGGTAACCCCGCACCACCGCCTCGATGGGCAGCGGGCGCAGCCGCCTGACCACCAGCGCGCGGCCGCGCACCTGCTCGCGCTCGGCGGGCGCGACCACCGACTCGGGGTCGATGCTGGTCAGGTGGTTGGGGATCACGTCCTCGAGCAGGCCGAACCAGAAGCGGGAGATCTCGGTCAGGGTGCGGCCCTTGCCCGGGATGCCCTGGTCCATGATCACGTCGAAGGCCGAGATGCGGTCGGTGGCCACCATCAGCAGCAGGTCGTCGCCGACCGCGTAGTTGTCCCGCACCTTGCCCCTGCCGACCAGCGGCAGCGAGCGGATCGAGGTTTCCAGCAAAGGGGCGTCTGTCATGCGGGGGCATCCGGCGGGGTTGCGGGCGAGCGCGGCGTCGCCCGCCGCGCACAGCGCCGCGCGGCAGGCCACCGAGCCTGCGGCCCGCCCAGTGTCGCCGGGCAGGCGCGTCGAGCCGACATTGTAGGCAGCCGCCCGCTCAGGCGAGCGCGGCGCGGGCGCGGCGCTCGCGCACGCCCTGCGCCAGCTGCTCGATCAGCTGCACCGACTCCTCCCAGCCGAGGCAGGCATCGGTGATGCTCTGGCCGTAGGTCAGGCCCGCCGGGTCGTGCTGCCCGGGGTTGAACTTCTGCGCCCCGCCGACCAGGTGGCTTTCCGCCATGACACCGAAGATGCAGCCCTGGCCGTCGCGCAGCTGCCCGGCGATGTCGCGGGCCACGTCGAGCTGGCGCTGGTGCTTCTTTTCGCTGTTGGCGTGCGAGCAGTCGATCATCAGGCGACACGGAAGCGCCGCCGCCTGCAGCTGGTCGCAGGCCGCTGCCACGCTGGCGGAGTCGTAGTTGGGCTTGCGTCCGCCGCGCAGGATCACGTGGGTGTCCTGGTTTCCGCGGGTCTGCACGATCGACACCTGGCCGCTCTTGTGCACCGACAGGAAGGAATGCGGCCGCCGCGCGGCCAGGATGGCGTCGATGGCGATGCGCAGGTTGCCGTCGGTTCCATTCTTGAAGCCGATCGGCGCCGACAGCCCCGACGCGAGTTCGCGGTGCACCTGGCTCTCGGTGGTGCGCGCACCGATCGCCCCCCAGGAGATCAGGTCGCCGATGTACTGCGGCGAAATGACGTCGAGGAATTCGCTGCCCGCAGGAACGCCGATGCGGTTGATGTCGATCAGCAGTTCGCGCGCGATGCGCAGTCCGTCGTCGATGCGGCAGCTCTGGTCCAGGTAGGGGTCGTTGATCAGGCCCTTCCAGCCCACGGTCGTGCGGGGCTTCTCGAAATACACCCGCATCACCACCTCGAGTTCGCCGGCGTGCTTGTGCCGCTGCTCGAGCAGGCGGCGGGCGTATTCGCGCGCCGCCTTCGGGTCGTGGATCGAGCAGGGGCCGATGACCAGCAGCATGCGGTCGTCCTGCCCGTGCACGATGCGATGCACCGCACGCCGGGTGTGGGTGATCAGCGCCTCGACCGCGCTGCCGGCGATCGGCAGCCGGCGGATCAGCTGCTCCGGGGCCGGCAGCAGCTGCACGTCCTCGACGCGCTCGTCGTCGGTGGCCGAAGTGCGCTCGGCGGAGGTCTCGTTGGACGAGGCGGAGGAAGCCACCGCGTGGCGTGGCGGGAAATCGGGACTCGCTGGATCTAGCATGGACATTCTCCTGGCGCTGCGGGTTCGTGTCCCGGCGCGTCCCGGCGAAAAAAAACCGCCGGGCTTGGCCGGCGGTTCTTGGAGCATTCTTGCGGGTTCAACCCAGATCCTGCCCTCTCCCTCCGCCGGCGCGGTGCGAGAACCAGAAAAAGCCGTAAAACCACAAGCGGTTGGATGGCATGGCAGGGGAACCTGGAACGCCCAGTATAAGCTGGGGCACCGCCGCACGCCAGCCGGGCCCCAGGCGCTCGCTGCGCCAGCGCAACACCGAGGCCGCGCGGCGTGCCCGCGCTGCCGCCGGGTTCAGCTGCGGCGGGGCCACATGCGGCGCATGGTCTCGTCGCGCTCGACCACTGCGTGGTACAGCGCGCCGGCCACGTGCAGGCCGATGACCCCGAGCAGGCCGTAGGCGAGCAGCTGGTGCACGTCGCCCAGTTCGTGCGCCCAGCGAGCGCCACTGGGCGCCAGCGCCGGCAGGGTCCACAGCCCGGCCAGCTGCACGCTCCAGCCGCGCGACGAGGCGTTGGCCCAGCCCAGCAGCGGCAGCACCAGCAGCCCCAGGTAGAGCAGCCCGTGCACCAGCTTGGCCAGATGCTGCTGCCAGGTCGGGCCGGGAAGCAGCCCCGGCGCGCCCGCCACGACCCGCCACAGCAGGCGCAGGACCATCAGCAGCAGGATCGAGGTGCCGACTCCGACATGCCAGGCGATCAGCCCGTCGGGCCGGGTGCCCCGGCGCACATCGGGCATCAGCCACGCGAGCGCGAACTCCAGCGCGATCAGCGCGAAAATGCCCCAATGCAGGGCGCGGGCGACGGGGTTGTAGACGGTGGTCTGGCGCATGGCAAGGCGACTCCGATGGGCGATGGCGCGATTGCACCAGCCCATCCTGAGGCCAGACTTAGCGTGGGCGCAGCGACCCTGCGCTGCGCCGCGATGCGCGCTCAGCCGGTGCCGCCGACCGTCATGCGGTCGATCCGCAAGGTCGGCTGGCCGACACCCACCGGCACGCTCTGGCCTTCCTTGCCGCAGGTGCCGACTCCGGGGTCGAGCTGCATGTCGCGGCCGATCAGGCTGACCCGGGTCAGCACGTCGGGGCCGTTGCCGATCAGCGTCGCGCCCTTGACCGGGTATTGCAGCCGGCCGTTTTCCACCCACCAGGCCTCGCTGGCCGAGAACACGAACTTGCCGCTGGTGATGTCGACCTGGCCGCCGCCGAAATTCACCGCGTACAGCCCGCGGTCGAGGCTGGCGATGATTTCCTGCGGATCCTTGTCGCCCGCCAGCATGTAGGTGTTGGTCATCCTGGGCATCGGAACATGCGCGTAGCTCTCGCGGCGCGCGTTCCCGGTGGGCTTGCGCTTCATCAGGCGGGCGTTGAGCGAGTCCTGCATGTAGTCGACCAGCACGCCGTCGTCGATCAGCACCGTGCGCTCGGTGGGGTGGCCCTCGTCGTCGATGTTCAGCGAGCCGCGCCGGTCGGGCAAGGTGCCGTCGTCGAGCACCGTCACCCCGCGCGCCGCGACCCGCTGGCCGATGCGCCCGGCGAAGGCGCTCGAGCCCTTGCGGTTGAAATCCCCCTCCAGCCCGTGGCCGATGGCCTCGTGCAACAGGATTCCCGGCCAGCCCGAGCCCAGCACCACGCTCATCTCGCCGGCCGGCGCCGGGCGCGATTCCAGGTTCAGCAGCGCCTGCCGCACCGCCTCGTCGACATGCCGACGCAACGCGGCCTCGTCGAAACGGTCGAGCGGGTAGCGCCCGCCACCGCCCGACGAGCCGGTCTCGCGCCTGCCGTGCTGCTCGGCGATGACACTGACGCTCAGCCGCACCAGCGGGCGCACGTCGGCCGCCAGCAGGCCGTTGGCGCGCAGCACCAGCACCACGTCGTACTCGCCGACCAGGCTGGCCATCACCTGCACCACCCGCGGGTCGGCGGCGCGCGCCAGCGCATCGGCGCGCCCGAGCAGCGCCACCTTGGCCGCCGAATCGAGCGCCTGCAGCGGGTCCAGCGCCTCGTACAGCCGGTGGCCCGGCGGCACGGCCCGCCGCGGCGGGCCCACGCGCACCCGCGCGCGTCCCTGGCGGGCGATCGCGCGCACGGTGCCAGCCGCCTGCATCAGCCGCGACTCGGAAATATCGTCCGAGTAGGCGAAGGCGGTCTTGTCGCCGTCGATCGCGCGGATGCCGAAACCCTGTTCGATGCCGAAGCTTCCGCTCTTGACCAGCCCTTCCTCCAGGCTCCAGCCTTCGGATCGGGTGTACTGCAGGTACACGTCGGCGTCGTCCAGCCGGTGTTCCAGCGCGCTGGACAGCGCGCGCTGCAGCGTGGACTCGTCGATGCCGTAGGGCTCGAGCAGCAGGCTGCGCGCCTGCTGCAGGCGCACCAGCGCGGGTTCGGTAGCGGTGTTCATGGCCCGATTGTAGAAGTCGCGGCGGCCGGCTGCCGGCGCAAAGACTTCAGGCACCGGGGACCAGCCCTGCGGTGCCTGAGAGTGCAGCCCCCTGGGCGGGGCTGGAAGTTCGCATCGCCAGGATGCGAGACGCGTTTCAGACGGTTTCCTTTTTCACTGGCGCTATCGACCCCCCTGTTCTGCCTCGGTTGATTCCAGGCTACGCCTGCCCCCGCCACCATGCAAGCCGCCCGGCACGATGGTTGCCGCCGGGCAACGCGCTGCGCCGCAAGCCGCGCTGCGGGGCTATGCTGGAACGCTTGCGCGTCGCGCCAGGCCGTGCAGCCGCGGGCTGCGCGGCCTCGGCGCTACGTCCCGCCAGCGACCCAGTCCCCCGACTTGCCGCCGTGCTTTTCCAGCAGCTTGACGTCGGTGATGGTCATGCCGCGGTCGACCGCCTTGCACATGTCGTAGACGGTGAGCAGGCCGACGCTAAGCCCTTGATTTCACAGGATCCAACCGAAGCTCGAAAGCCCGTTTTCGGGTGCTTTTAGCCCTCCAAGTGTGACAAAACTGGGACAACGCGACGAGCTTCGCGCCGCCCATGTGCAGCATAGCGCGGAGCGACGGTCACCAGGCGCATGACTAGCTTGATTTCGCTCGCGCGGCTTCGCATGACAGCATGACATCCGCGCACTCGACCGGGATGAAGAGCCTCCTCAACACCTCGCGGGCACGCACGTCGAGCGCCTTCGTAATTCCCCTTCGTGGAGTCGATTTGAGTGGGAATTACTGGTGAATTGCTGGTGACTTACGAGTGCCCGCATTGGGGGATGCACGCCACACCGACAGCCAATTGCCTCGCTTGCCACCACGTGGTGCCGCAGGCTTGGCACTGAGCGCCAATGTCGGGCTGAAGCCGCTGACGTTGGCACCGAAGCGCTGGGTCGACTCTACGTGGCATTGGGGGCTTCGCGCGCCTGGCCGGGCCCGGTCACGTAGAGCAATGGATCTTCCTCGCTTGAGCGCACGGAACGGGCTTGAGCGCTCTTGGCAAGTGCCAGAAATCGGCGCCCGCCCCGCAGGCGCGTCCTGACGCCCCGTGGCGCGGAAAACGCTCGGCAAGCGTAGGAGACTACGGAGAGTCATATAGGCACGCTCAGGAGACCAGCCAGGGCCCTTACCGGGCGAACTAAAAGAGCCTATAGAGCGTAACAAAACGTTGACTATATATAGGGCTCCACAACCCGTTACAAAGGAGCTTTTCATGTATCACTGCCCCTCCCGAAGCGTCGCACTCGAACCGCTTGAACTCACCGTGGCGGACACCTCCCGGGCAAGCCCCTCTGGTGGATCCGGGCGTTTGATCGACTCCCAGCCGATCCTCGTCAACATCGTGGCCGGGAAGACCGATGTGCTTTCAGTGGCCCAAACGTCGACCTGGGGCGAAATCCACAGCGAGCTATTGGCCAAGCCCTTCGAATTGCGCGACGCAAAGGACGGCGCTGGCTGGATGCCGGTCTCCTTGCGGCACCAAGACACGGGCCGCCGCGCGGACAACGTGGACAAGGTCTATTGCTTGGTCCTCGACATTGACCACGGCATGTCCTTCGACGATGCTGCACGACGTCTCCGCGCGCACGACTACGAAGCCGCACTGCACACATCGTTTTCACACAGCGAGGCGGAGGACCGCTTCCGGGTTGTCCTACCGCTGGACAGGCCGGCTACACCTGAGCAGGCCAAGGGTCTGTTCTTGATGATGCAGAAGCTGTTTGAAGGCAAGGTCGACAGCGCGTGCAGCGATGCCAGCCGGTTTTTCTATCTGCCTGCATGCCCGTCGAGCAAGCGTGCGCTCTTCCGCGCCGAGCACATCCCGGGCAGGGCGCTCAGTTCGGAGGATGCAGTCGCTCGCAGTGTGGCTGCCGCATATGGCCGTGGGAGCATCACGGCAAGCGAATCTGCGAAATCCAGCCATGCCGCCACCGGCGCACCGCCGATGGGATCCGTCTTGCCGCCGGTGCCTGTGGGTCAGCGAAACGAGATGCTGGCCAAGCTGGTCGGAGGGTTCATCGCGAAGGGTAAGACTCTCGAACAAACCCGACACCTCGTGATGGTCTGGAACGCGACCAGATTGACAGAGCCGTTGCCTGTCGCCGAGGTCGAGCGCACCGTGCAAAGCGTCTACAAGACCGCTCAGCGCAAGGCCGCCCTTAGGGCTGTGCAATTGGACGAGGCCATCGCGGAGATGAACAAGAAATACGCGTTCCTCACCGAGCCGTCGATGGTGATCGACCTCGACACCTGCACACGACAGTCTCCCGAGATGATGCGGGCGCGCTACTCCAACGCGCTGATCGTCAGCGAGGAAAACGGCAAGCTCAAGCAGATCACGCACTATGACGCTTGGAGCAAGTCGAAGGACCGGCGCGAGCACCTCGGCCTTACGTTCGAGCCCGGCAAGGGGTTGATCGTGGGCGAGCGCATCAACACCTGGCGGGGCTGGGCTGTTGAACCGCGCGCCGGCGATGTTCAACCCTGGAATGATCTGCTCGACTTCTTGCTCGGCGCCGGGACGCCTGAGCGCCGTTGGGTTGAGCAGTGGGTCGCCTACCCGATCCAGTATCCCAGTTCGAAGCTGGCGACGGCCATCGTGATCTGGAGCCCTGCTCAGGGCGTAGGCAAATCGCTGCTGGGCGAAACCGTGAGCCGACTGTATGGCGAGCACGGCCGGACGATCACCGCGATCGAGCTGCATGACAAATTCAACTCTTGGGCCGATCGAAGCCTGTTCATCTTGGGGGAGGAGAACGCTGGGCATGACCGACGCGCGGATGCCGACCGTCTGAAGGACTTGATCACCGGCGACACCATGCACGTCGAGCGGAAATACGTCGAGCGATCCCTGCAGCCCAACATGATGAATTTCATGTTCACTTCGAACCACCCCGACGCGTTCCACCTGGAGATCAAGGACAGACGGTTCGGCGTCTTCGCGATCGACAGTAAGCCGCGCGAGCCCGAGTTCTACCAACGGATCGTTGCGTGGCGTGACTCGGCGACGGGCGCTGCGGCCCTCATGCACCATCTCCTGCGGGTCGATCTGACCGGCTTCAACCCGAAGGGGCATGCGCCCGAGACGAGGGCCAAGCAGGAGATGATCGAGCAGAGTAAAACGGAGACGGAGCGCTTCGTGACTGACATCCTTTCGCCGGACTTCATCGACGGGCACCTGGGGGCGGAAGTAATCTCGATCGCAGCCCTGGTCGACTTGTTCAAGCGCGACGGCACCTCAGGGTCGATGAACACGACGGCGATGGGACGAGCACTCCGCAAGCAGACGCCCTATCGCAACAATCGGATCTCGTATGGCGGACGGCGTGTGCCGGTGATCTCCCTGCGTAGGCATGAGCATTGGGCCAACCAGGATCTGACCGCGTGGGCAGACGAGTATGCGAAAGCGATGAGGTCACTCGCGGCGCGCGGGGTCATGGCGAGCTCGTAAGTGGGATGCGGGCGTGGTGTCGATCGCATCGGTGTCACGCTGCCACCCTGGCAAGTCGTCGGGGTGGCAGGCTGGCAGGGTTGTTCTGAAAAGCTGTCGAGGGCTGGGCCTCGGCTGTAGGTATGAATATTCATACAAAAACTTCTCAAAATAACTACGCCACCCTGCCACTCCACCACCACCCCCTGCTGCTTGGTGGGGCCTGTGTAAGGATCGGCACTTTCAGGGTCGGCACGAAGGACGCACCACCTACGGGGCGCGTTAATCCTTATAAGACTTCGATCCCAGCCGGGAACCTGTTTGGGGGCTACTGCTTTGCGCCCGCCGTGTCGAGGTCGACTGGAATGATGGTGATGGCGGAGCCGGCCACGAGTTGTCGGAGCTTGGCGACGGCGATCATGTGCTTGTTGTCCCGTGCCGAGAACCTCGCCGCTTCCTTAACCGGGAGGAATGGGCCGAAGTAGATCTCCTTCCACGTCCCGTCATCCTCCACGCCCACGACCAGCAGCAGGTCAGCGCTGCCCCGAAAGCCGATCTGCGTCGCCGCGTAGTTGGTCTTGATCTGCACCGTCCGACCGTCCCCCGTGACGGCATCGAAGCCGTTCGATACGCCTGGCGCTTTGCGCAGCCCGTAGTGGTCGATGGCAACCAGTTCGCCGAAGTCACCGAGCAGGTTTCCGAGGCCGGTCCAGTTGAACTCGGGCGCCAGGGTCTTGAGCGCACGCTGGGAGGCGAAGATGCTGGCAAGTATGTGCTGGATCGACTGGATGCGCTCTTCTCGTTCGCTCAACGCCTTCACGGGCTATCCCTCCGAAGGTCTACCAAGCGCCCAGGATACCGCCAGTCCTTCGGCGTCAAGGGCATCCTCGCCGATACAACGTCGAAGCACGGCGTCCTTGGCCTGCATACGCCGCTGTCATACGGTCGCGCTGAAGCGTTCCGCACAGGACGTCGGTCCTGAGGATGAAACAGCAACCGGAGAGCAGCATGCAGGGGAACCGAACCGTCGTCGCTTACTACCGTGTCAGCACCTCCAGGCAAGGTGCCTCTGGTCTCGGGCTGGAAGCACAGCGTCAGGCGGTGATGAACTACATGAGCGGGCGCGGCGAGACCATGCTGGGCGAGTTCACAGAGGTTGAGACCGGCAAGGGTGCCAACGCACTCGGCAAGCGGCCTGAGTTGCGCAGGGCACTGGAGCTGTGCCGCCGCTCAGGCGCGACCCTGCTGATCGCGAAGCTCGACCGGCTGGCCCGTAATGTGCACTTCGTGTCTGGCCTGATCGAGACCGGCGTGGACTTCGTCGCGGTGGACATGCCAAACGCTAACAAGGTCATGATCCAGATGCACGCGGTCATGAGCGAGTGGGAGCGTGACCAGATCAGCGAGCGAACCCGAGCGGCGCTCGCGGCCGCGAAAGCCCGTGGCGTGGTTCTAGGGGCTACAGGACCGGCCAACCTAGCGCGACATACCGAGCAGCGTCAGGAGGCTGCCAGGGCGTTCAGGGAGCGTTTGAAGCCCGTCCTGGATGGCTGCCTTGCGCAGGGGATGAGTCGGCGCGCGATCGTCGTCTATTTGAACGACATGGGTCTAAAGGCGCCGAGGGGTGGGGCGTGGTCCTTGGGGCAGGTTCAGCGTCTTGTCGTGCCGATCCCATCTCGTGCAACTACGCCTCCCACGAAGCACGGTGATTCTTACTTGCCGCCACGCGCTCGCAAGCACCAGCATGCGCACGCTGGCAATTCCTCTGCGAGGCTACCGACGCCATAAGCAACGCAGCTCTAACCTCAACCCTGCGCGAAATCCCGCCTCATTGAAGCCCGAAGAAGCATCTCATGGCCGCCCCTATTGCCTCTCACTGCGCTACCTCTGCTCCAGAGGAGCACACCCATCAATAATTCGACTCCGCAACGCCGTCGCAAAAGCGTCGAGCGCACCCTCCGCAAGTTTATCGAACTCACACTGCCAAACGGTAATTACTCGCCACCCTAAACTATGGAGAGCACGCTCCTTTGTCGCGTCCCGCGCCTTATTCGCCGAAATCTTTGCAAACCAAAAATCCCTATTAGTCATCGGCAACCGGCCCTGTCGGCAGGAATGTCCGTGCCAGAAACATCCATGCACGAACACAACAGTCTTATATCTTGGAAAAACCAAATCTGGCGATCCCGGAAGACGCCTATCCCCTATCACGTAGCGCAGCCCGTGCCTGTGCAGGGCGCGACGCAAAATCATTTCCAGTTCGGTGCCTGAGCGACGCACCTTCTTCATCAGCTCAGATCGCTCCTCTTTAGACAATCTGTCCACGCCGCCCTCAGAGCCGTAACATAACTGGCAGCGTAGCGGCGTAACCCAAAAGCGGTGGCACCGCATCCCCAATCCACTTCTGCAACGCGGCGCGACTCGGCGGCGACGCCGGGTTAATCACGAACTTGAATGTATCCGGAAACGACTGAATCCGAGCCGCCTCGTGCGGAGTAATAACACGAGGTCTCAATGGATGGATATGACGCCCTCGCCCCGGCGTCAAAAACCCTGTCGTAACTGTTCCAGCCGGCTTATCCCACCAAAGTCGCCCATAGACGGACGGGTAAGTATGTCCGTTTCTGTGAGAATCGGGGCGCACCTCGTCAGGCAAGACATGCAAGTCGTTGTCGAAGAGATGTTTGATCCTAAGGGCATTCTCCGCCGACATTGCCGGAACAGTATCCATTACACTTGCATCAACCCCATCATTATCCGCATCAAGCAAATCCGATATCGCCCAACCTAGCGGACGAGGCGGATGTTTAAGGCAGTGCGCAACCTCGTTCAGGTCCGGCGCCCCCTCCAAATTTTCACGCGTTGCCACCAGGAAATAACGTCGACGCGTCTGCGCCCCTCCTAAACGATCCGTCGCAAGCACACCACTATCAATCCAACGATAGCCGGATGCCAGCAGCAGCGCACGCGCCGTCGTTACCACATCGCTGCGATCGTTTACGATATCCGGAACGTTCTCCATCACTATTGCTCTCGCTCGGAGTGCCACCCCAAGAGCAACGGCAGTGATATATAGAATGTTTCTAGGATCCTCTCGCCTAGTGCGATTATTCAGATTGGAATGCCCCTGACAAGGAGGCCCCGCCACAAATAGATCAATCTTGCCGACCTCTTGAACGAGATCCTCATCAAGAATTTCCGGGGCATATGCAAATTGCGCGCTTTTACCTTCGCCCTTGACGTGCCAATCCACTAGGCTCGAGGCGTTGGAATGAAGCAAGCGTTTTGTCCCGAAGTTGGCCCTGTGCACCGCCAGGCCATCCTCGTCCACATCAATGGCGGCAACAGACTCAAGCCGACGGCCCACCGCTATCGCCGCCTGCGTAGCACCGAGCGTCAAACCACCGCACCCACAAAATGCATCTACGCTTCTAATCGGCGGCCGATCCCCAGCCGAAATGTCGTTAAAGACGGCACCGCCCCGAAGGAAGCTTTGCCACCAAACCGACGAGCTCGGGACGTCATCCTCGGATAATTTCTCGACCGCCGACCCTGGCATCGCGACGCCGCCCTTTGACAGAACGCGAAACACTTTGCCATCGCGAAAGGAATAACTTTCAACGAAATTATTTTTCATTCATGCCGCCACAATTACGGCCGCCTCCATCTCGATCACCGCCCTACACTCCTCCTCGTGGAGGATCTCCAAAAGAAGATTCGTGCGCAACCTTCTCAGCCTTTTCACCAAATCCCGGATCTGCTGAATTTTCAAATGCGGCGCAGAATCCGATTTCGGATATTGAAATTGCAGCAACGCTCGCGCAAACGTCCGGGCGTTGGCATAGCCTTGACGAAACAGATGGCTGCGATAAAAATCGATCTGGCCGGCCTCCACTAGATGATACCGATCTTGATGCCCCTCGTCGAGCACGAGCTCAGCGCGAAGCCAAAGGCGATACAAGAGATTCTCGTTTCGAGACCCAACACCATAGTTGGCTTGCTTAGTGCCACCTTCTTTGTTGCCGTAGCGCCACTCCACCAAGTCGCTAAAGCAAACAACGGCCAGCCAGATCCAAAACTCCGGATCTCCAAGGACTTCTGGCTCCGCAGGAAGGGTCTCGTGCACAATTTTCGCTGCGAGGCCCTCGAATCTATTTCGCTCGATATCGTTCTTCAAGCCGTCTGGCCATTTTGCGCGGAGGGACAATAGCTCCTCGCGAAGCTCTTCTACCGAACTATCGGGGAACTCTGCGCCCGAGCCCTTGAACTTGACAAGGCCTTCGGTATCAACTGGCGATCCGTTGCGTTTGCTAGTGAGATAAGAGCCGGCGTCGGGCGCGGACACACTCGGATATCGCATCGTTTACACCTCCGAAATCGCGCGCACAGTCTGCTGATCAACATGAAGGATCGCCCGAAGCTTCGCTTGACCTGGCTCCTTCACCAATTTCTTCAGCTCTTCAAGATCACAAGAATGCACCTTTTCAATTCGTTTGATAAAGGCCGCAAGTGGACTTTGGGGGACGACTTCCTCAGCCGACTCCCAGTCGCTTAAGCTGGCCGCGAGCATCTGGCAGGCTATTTCTGCAGCCATGCTACCAAGCATTGGCCGCGCGAGCTTCTGATTGCTCTCGGCGGTTAGTCGCTTAAAGATATCCGCATGCACTCGAACTCTTGCTGTTCTCGCATCCTTCTGGACAGGCTCGTTCATTCCGCCAAGATACTCCACTGCATAGAGCGTTTTGGCAGGGTAGCCCAGCTTCGTCCACGTCGCGTCTTCGGTTGGCTCAACATCAAACTCGTCGGATGCATGCGGCGAGCGCAGCGAAACGGTCTTTTTGGCAAGCCAATGCCCATGCAGAAATGGAGACCCTGGGCGTTTCGTCAGCTTCTTTCCAAGACATAGCGCGACGGTGATATCAATATTCGCCCCCCCACCGAGGTCTGCCAGCACTTCGTCACTTATATCGAGTTCGGCCGGAACATCCTCGGCTAGAGAGTGAGTAGCAACGATGCTGGTCTTCTTCAGAAAAGGGTGCAAAGCCGTCACTACGAGGACCAAATCACTCTTGTTTATAGATCCAAAGTCGATATTTTTATCAAAGTTTAAACGCAAGCTAAGGGCCAACCGTTCGGCCGCAGATGGCTCTATTACAAAGGCCTGATCGGCACTAAAATTTCCATCGACGAACAGCCGTATCTCCGTCTGCCGCAGACTATTCTCGAGCGCCACAGCGCCAAAAAATGGGCGAACGTCGCGAGCGGCGGATTTGCGCCAGGTGATCTTTGAGCTACTCATGCTGGCTCCCTATCAATGTCGGGGCGTAACCGCACGGTCCACGCCGGATCATAGCCTTCCGAACTAACATTGAATTTAGCCTTTTCGCCTTTCTTCAACTTGAAGCGAAAAAGCCAAGGATCCTCAGCATCAGCTACCGCATTAACCCCCTCGGAAGTCACCTGCAACGGAAGATCATCACCTTCTTCGTTATCATCTTCGATCACAGGACAGTTCACGCGCAGGCGGAGATCAACTTGCTCATCCTCTGACTTGTCATCAAGTCGAATTGCAAAGGTGCTCGTCAGGCGAAGCAGGCCCGCATCGGTCGCCTCTGCCTGAGGTTGTTTGACGAACTCAAGATGGAGCGGAGAAGCAATCCCCTCAGGAGGAGCTGCTCCTCCATGGCCATGGGGCTTAAACATACCGCCCAACGCCCGTTCCAAAGCGATAAGCCGACGTTGCTTAGAAGGCGTGGGCGGCGCAGCAGTTTGCTGAAATCGGCGGACGCCAGCCTTCACGCGATTGAGGATGGCGTTCACGAGCCTACGACCGCGCCCCGTTTCGTCACGTAGATTGGTTGACTCAGGGTCCCAGCGATCGTGCGCGGGAGGTTCGCTCTTCTTAAGAGTAACCTCAAGCTCCTCGTGTTCAGCGGCCATGAATGCACCGACAACCGGTGGGGACGACTCCGAGACTGCTTTGTAGGCAACCACCATGAGCGGCGAGCGGATTAGGGCCACTGTATTGCAACGATCCGCACCCACCACCGGGGCGCCGGTTGCGTCGGCAGGAACCACGACGACCCCACAGGCGCCGAGCTGAATTCCTAGCTCACGATTCGGCTCGAAGCGCGTTTGGATGCCACTCTTAGGCTCGGCGCGGGCACGCGCGATGTCAAAGGCCTCGATAAACGGTTTCAAATCAGCGCGCTTGCGGTGCCGGGGGATGTGGATATTCCCCTTGACGTCAAATATTTCAACGTCGAGGCGATTCTCTACTAGCAGGCCGTTGAAGTACCTGACGAACGAGCGAATTCCCGCTGCTGGAATTGCGTGGCGATGCTCATCGGGGGCTCAGTTTTCGGGCAAGCCCCCCAATTCCGAGCCGATTCGGGCCCTGGTGGG
>JAJZVU010000022.1 GCA_021845505.1 Pseudomonadota bacterium
CGGCCCCGGTCGCGCACTCGGCGCCGGCGCAAGCGGCCAGGCCGCTGCCCGCCGCGCCCCGGCCGGCCACGCAGCAAGCCGCGGCGGCGCCCGCGCAGCCGCGGCAGCAGCCCCATGCTCAGCCGCAGCCGCAGCCGCAGCCGCCGGCCAAGCTGGCCGCCGCCCGCCAGGCGCTGGCCGCGCTGGAGGACAAGCCGGCGTCGCAGATCAGCCTGGCGCAGGCCGCGCGCGCGGCCCAGTCGCCGGCGACCACCCGCTATGTCGTGCAGGCCGGGGCCTACGCCGATGCGGCCAGCGCGCGCGCGGTCGGGCGCCGCATCGACGCGGCCGGGCTGCGCAGCTACACCCAGGTGATCGACACGCGCGCCGGCAAGCGGGTGCGCGTGCGAGTCGGGCCGTTCGCGTCGCGCGACCAGGCCGAGCAGGCGCTGCGCCGCATCCAGGCGTTGGGAATCCATGCCGCGGTGCTCACGCTGTGAACGTCCTCGACTGGCTGCTGATGGCCGGCCTGCTGCTGTCGGCGCTGATCGGCCTGCTGCGCGGCGCGGCCTATGAGTTGATCGCGCTGGCGGGCTGGTTCGCCGCGTTCGTGCTGGCCCGGTTGTATGCCGGCTGGCTGGGCGAGCATCTGCTGTCGATGGTGACCCAGCCCGGGCTGCGCCTGGCGCTGGCCTGGGGGGGCTGCTTCGTGCTGGTGCTGCTGGCCGCCGGCGTGCTGGCCACGCTGGCCAGGCTGGTGCTGCGCTCGAGCGGGCTGGGCATGCTCGACCGCAGCCTGGGTGCCGTGTTCGGCATCGCCCGCGGCGCGCTGGTCATCGTGCTGCTCGCGCTGCTCGCCGCCTACACCCGCCTTCCGTCGAGCAGCCTGTGGAGGGATTCGCTGCTGGCGCCGCTGGCCGCGGCCGCGGCCGCGCGCGTCGCCCCGATGTTGCCACTGCGCCGGGCGATGGCCGACGCGCTGGCTCCCCCGGCGCACTGACCGTCGGTCGATGCGCTGAACCGTTCGTTGCCGGAGTACCCGAATCATGTGTGGAGTTGTCGGCGTGGTGTCGAAGCAGCCCGTGAATCAGATGATTTACGACGCCTTGCTGTTGTTGCAGCACCGGGGCCAGGACGCCGCCGGCATTGTCACCGGCCAGAACGGCAGGCTGTACATGCAGAAGGCCAGGGGGATGGTGCGCGATGTGTTCCGCACCCGCAACATGCGCGCGCTGCCGGGCGACTACGGGCTGGGCCAGGTCCGCTACCCGACCGCCGGCAGCGCCGACAGCGAGGAAGAGGCGCAACCCTTCTACGTCAATGCGCCGTTCGGGCTGGCATTGGCGCACAACGGCAACCTGACCAACACCGAGGTGCTGCGCCAGGAACTGAGCCGGGTCGATCACCGCCACATCAACACCGGCAGCGACTCCGAGGTGCTGCTCAACGTGCTGGCGCGCGAAATCGACCTGGCCTCCGACGGCCTGCCGCTGCAGGCCGAGGACCTGTTCCGGGCGGTGCGCAACGTGCATGGGCGGCTGCGCGGCTCGTACGCGGTGGTGGTGCTGATCGCCGGCCACGGCCTGCTGGCCTTTCGCGACCCCTACGGGATCCGGCCGCTGTGCATCGGTGTCAGCGACACCGACGGGGTGATGGTGGCCAGCGAGTCGGTGGCGCTGGAGGGCAACGGCTTTCGCCTGCTGCGCGACATCGCTCCCGGCGAGGCGGTGTTCGTCGACCTGCAGGGAGCGATGCGCTTCCAGTCCTGCGCCGATTCGCCCCGGCTCAATCCCTGCATTTTCGAATTCGTCTACCTGGCACGGCCGGACTCGGTGCTCGACGGCATTTCCGTCTACCAGGCGCGCCTGAACATGGGGGAGACGCTGGCGCAGCGGGTGATCTCGGTGATGCCGCCCAGCGAAATCGACGTCGTCATCCCGGTGCCCGAGTCGAGCCGGCCTTCGGCGATGCAACTGGCGTGGAAGCTCGGGCGCCCCTACCGCGAGGGCTTCGTGAAGAATCGCTACGTCGGCCGCACCTTCATCATGCCCGGGCAGGCGGTGCGCAAGCGCTCGGTCAGGCAGAAGCTCAACGCCATCGCCCAGGAATTCGACGGCCGCAACGTGCTGCTGGTCGACGACTCGATCGTGCGCGGGACGACCTCGCGGGAAATCGTGCAGATGGCGCGCGAGGCGGGAGCGCGCAAGGTGTTCCTGGCTTCGGCCGCGCCCCCGGTGCGCTACCCCAACGTGTACGGCATCGACATGCCGACCGCTGCCGAACTGGTCGCCCACGGCCGCGACGTCGAGCAGGTGCGGGCCATCATCGGCGCCGACGCGCTGATCTACCAGGACCTGGAGGCGATGAAGCGCGCGGTGCGCCGGGTGCGCGACGACATCGACACCTTCGAGGCCTCGTGCTTCGACGGCTGCTACGTCACCGGGGATGTCGATGCCGCGCTGCGCGGCGCCGCCGAGACGTCGGACGATCCGCCCGGCAGCGGCATGCTGGCGTTGCAGGGACAGGCGCAGGAGGACGGACGGCCATGAGCGAAGGCAAGGACGACGTGCCGCAGTGGCACCCGGACACCCTGGCGGTGCGCGCGTCGCTGCCGCGCACGCCCTACGGCGAGCACAGCGAGGCGCTGTTCCTCAGCAGCAGTTTCATCCAGTCCGACGCCCGCAGCGCCGCCGCCCGCTTCGCCGGCGACGAGGACGGCTTCATCTATTCGCGGTTCTCGAACCCCACGGTCGGGATGTTCGAACAGCGGCTGGCGGCCCTCGAGGGCACCGAGGTGGCGCTGGCGACCAGCAGCGGCATGGGCGCCATCACCCTGCTGATGCTCGGGCTGTTGCAGGCCGGCGACCATGTGGTGTGCTCGCGCTCGGTGTTCGGCGCGACCCTCAAGCTGCTCGGCGACACCTTCGGCAGGTTCGGCGTGCAGACCAGCTTCGTTTCGCAGACCGACGTGTCGGAGTGGCGCGCCGCGTTGCGGCCCGGGCGCACCCGGCTGCTGTTCGCCGAGACGCCGAGCAACCCGCTGATCGAGGTCTGCGACATCGCCGCGCTGGCCGGGCTGGCGCATGATTGCGGCGCGCTGCTGGTGGTCGACAACTGCTTCTGCTCGCCGGCACTGCAGCGCCCGGCGGCCTTCGGCGCCGACCTGGTGATGCACTCGGGGACCAAGTTCCTCGACGGCCAGGGGCGGGTGCTGGCCGGCGCGCTGTGCGGATCGCGCGAGCTGGTCGAGGGGCGCCTGCTGCCCGTGCAGCGCAGCGCAGGGATCAGTCTGTCGCCGTTCAACGCCTGGGTGGTGCTCAAGGGCCTGGAGACCCTCGGGTTGCGCATGCGGGCGCAAGGTGCCAGCGCGCTCGAGCTGGCGCAATGGCTGCAGAGCCAGCCGGGCGTGGCCCGGGTGCACTATCCGGGGCTGGACAGCCATCCGCAGCATGCGCTGGCGATGCGCCAGCAGTCGGGCCAGGGCGGCGCGGTGCTGTCCTTCGAGGTCGCCGCGGACGGGCCGGAGCAGGCTCGCGAGCGCGCCTTCGCGCTGATCGACTCCACGCGGCTGTGTTCGATCACCGCCAATTTCGGCGATACCCGCACGACCATCACCCACCCGGCCAGCACCTCGCACGGCCGCCTGAGCGCCGAGCAGCGCGCCGCCGCGGGCATCGGCCAGGGCCTGATCCGCGTGGGCGTCGGGCTCGAGCATGTCGAGGACATCCGCCGGGACCTGGCGCGCGGCCTGCCGGGCTCGAACTGACGCCCGCCGGCGCCCGCCACCGACCACCTCCGCCCGCGTTTCGCGCCCTTCATGAGCTCCACACCCGTACGTACCCGCTTCGCGCCCAGCCCGACCGGCTTCATCCACCTGGGCAACATCCGCTCGGCGCTGTATCCCTGGGCCTACGCCCGCCACCACGGCGGGCAGTTCATCCTGCGCATCGAGGACACCGACGTCGAGCGTTCGACCCAGGCCGCGGTCGACGTGATCCTGCAGTCGATGCAATGGATGGGCCTGGACTACGACGAAGGGCCGATCTACCAGATGCAGCGCATGCAGCGCTACCGCCAGGTGCTGCGCGAGCTGCTCGACTCCGGCCACGCCTACCCCTGCTACATGAGCAGCGCCGAGCTCGACGCGCTGCGCGAGCGCCAGATGGCCGCCGGCCTGAAGCCGCGCTACGACGGCACCTGGCGTCCGCAGCCCGGCAAGCGGCTGCCGCCGCCGCCCGCCGGGGTGCAGCCGGTGCTGCGCTTTCGCACTCCCGAGGAAGGTGCCGTCAGCTGGAACGATCGCGTCAAGGGGCTGGTGCGGGTGGACAACTCCGAGCTCGACGACCTGGTGATCGCCCGCCCGGACGGAACGCCGACCTACAACTTCTGCGTGGTGGTCGACGACATCGACATGCGGATCAGCCATGTGATCCGGGGCGACGACCATGTCAACAACACGCCGCGGCAGATCCACATCTTCCGCGCGCTGGGCTGCGAGCCGCCGGTCTACGCCCATCTGCCCACCGTGCTCAACGAGCAGGGCGACAAGCTGTCCAAGCGCAATGGCGCGAAAAGCGTGCTGGATTACCGCGACGAGGGGTACCTGGCCGACGCGCTGCTCAACTACCTGGCCCGCCTGGGCTGGTCGCACGGCGACGACGAGGTGTTCGGCCGCGAGCAGTTCGTGCGATGGTTCGACCTCGAGCACCTGGGGCGCTCGGCGGCCCAGTTCGACGGCGAGAAGCTCAGGTGGCTCAACGCCCAGTACCTGCGCGCGCTGGCGCCGCAGCAGCTGGCCGCGCAGTTGCGGCCGTTCCTGCAGCGCCTGGGCCTGCGCGAGCAGGCGGTCGACCTGGAACGCGCTGCCGTGCTGCTGCGCGAGCGCGCATCGACCCTGCTCGAGCTGGCCGAGCAATGCGCGATGTTCTACACCGAGCCGCAGGCCGACGCGGCCGCGCGGCAGGGGCTGGTCGGCGAGCCGGTGGGCCAGGCGCTGCACGCGCTGCAGCAGCGGCTGGCCGCGCTGCCCGAGTGGGATGCGCCGTCGATCTCGGGCGCGATCAAGCAGGTGCTGGGCGAGCACAGGCTGAAGATGCCGCAGTTGGCGATGCCGTTGCGCCAACTGGTCACCGGACGCACCCAGACGCCGTCGGTGGACGCCGTGCTGGCGCTGTTCCCGCGCCAGACGGTGCTCGACCGCTTGCGCCGCGGACTTGGCTGACGCTAGCAGCATGTCGCGCTGACGCGACGTTTTGGGTTACAATTGCCCAGTGCGCCCAAGGGAATGGCGGTACCGGATGTCCATCTGGAACAGCCGCCCCGACCTGTCGAGTCCGCGATGAGTCCGCGATGAGTCCGCGATTCCCCGAAGGCGCTGGCAGGGTCGTGCGGGGTGTCGCAATGACACCCGCCGAGGATGTGAATAGCTATTGAATAAAGGGCGAGCCGTGGCGAAAACGACGACTACTACGCGCAAATCAGGGGATCTCGATACGGATATCGTGGCCACCAAGACCCAGGCGTCGAAACCGACCAACCCCTGGGACCTGATGATGGAAAACGCCGCGGAGGTCGCTTCCACGTTTCGCAAGCGCCCGCAGGTGAAGGTGTCCTCGCCCTGGCGCGAGGGTTTCGGGCGCCCGCTGTCGCAGCGCTCGCGCGAGATCTACGAACACATCACCGCGAACAAGACGCGGTTGAAGCAGAAGTAATCCCCGCTGCGTTCAGCGGGACGCGGCCAGCGCCTGCGCGCAGTCGCGCACCAGCCGCGGCCCGCGGTAGATCAGCCCGGTGTAGAGCTGCACCAGGTCGGCGCCGCAGCGGCGTTTTTCCAGCGCGTCGCGGGCATCGACGATCCCCCCGACCCCGATGATGGGGTAGCCGGCGCCCAGCTGCGAGCGCAGCAGCGAAATCACCCGGTTCGACGCTTCGCGCAGCGGTGCCCCGCTGAGTCCGCCGGCCTGCTCGGCGTGCGCCAGCCCTTCGACCGTCTGGCGCGACAGCGTGGTGTTGGTCGCGATGACCCCGTCGATGCCGTGGCGCGGCAGCGAATCGGCCAGCGCCTTGATCTGCGCCTCGTGCAGGTCGGGAGCCACCTTCAGCAGCATCGGCACGCGCCGCGACTGCGCTTGCGCCAGGCGATCGCGTTCGACCGCCAGGCCGCCGAGCAGGTGCTGCAGCGCCTGGTCTTCCTGCAGCTGGCGCAGCCCCGGGGTGTTGGGCGAGGACACGTTGACCGTGATGTAGTCGGCGTGCTCGTGCACCGCGCGCAGGCACAGGGTGTAGTCGTCGAGCGCCGCCTCCAGCGCGGTGCTGGCGTTCTTGCCGATGTTCAGCCCCAGCGGCACTTCGCGCCGGCTGCGCCGCACGTTGCGCAGGAAGGTGTCGATCCCCAGGTTGTTGAAGCCCATGCGGTTGATCAGGGCCTGCGCCGCGGGCAGGCGGAACAGCCGCGGCCGCGGGTTGCCCGACTGGGCGCGCGGGGTCACGGTGCCGATTTCGATGAAGCCGAAGCCCAGCGCGGCCAGCGCATCGATGGCCTCGCCGTTCTTGTCCAGCCCGGCGGCCAGGCCGACGCGATTGGGGAACTCCAGTCCCAGCAGGCGCACCGGGTCGATCACCCGCGGTTCGGCCAGCAGCAGGCTCAGGCCGCACTGCTGGGTGGTGCGCAGAGCGCGCAGGCTCAGGTCATGGGCGAATTCGGGATCCAGCCGGAACAACAGGCAGCGGAGCGCCGGGTACGGCAGGGGCATGGAAAGTCGGATACTGGGGGCCAAAGGCGATAATAAGGCTTGACGAACCCAACTCCCACTTTGTTCCGATGAACCAGGATGAACGCAAACAGGCCGTCGCGCAGGCCGCGCTGCGCCACGTCGTCGCCGGCGCGGTGATCGGCGTGGGCACCGGCTCCACGGTGGACCATTTCATCGACGCGCTGGCCGGCATGCGCGAGCGGGTACGCGCCGCGGTGTCGAGTTCCCAGCGCAGCACCGAGCGTCTGCGCGCGCGGGGCATCGAGGTGCTGGACCTCAACGACGTCGAGTCCGTCCCGGTGTATGTGGACGGCGCCGACGAAATCGACCCCGCCGGGGCGATGATCAAGGGCGGCGGCGGCGCGTTGACCCGGGAGAAGATCCTGGCCGAGGCAGCGGGACGCTTTGTCTGCATCGTCGATTCCAGCAAGCTGGTGCCGGTGCTGGGCCATTTCCCGTTGCCCGTCGAGGTGGTGCCGATGGCACGCGAACTCGTGCGCCGGCGGCTGCTCGAGCTGGGCGGACAACCGCGTCTGCGCGAGGGCTTCGTCACCGACAACGGCAACCAGATCCTCGACGTCGGCGGGCTGCGCATCGAGCACCCGGCCGAGCTCGAAGGGCGCCTGAACCAGATTCCCGGGGTGGTCACGGTGGGCCTGTTCGCCAGGCGCGGAGCCGACCTCGCGCTGGTCGGCGGCGCCGACGGGGTCAGCGAACGCGTGTACGACTGAGCCCGTCGCGCCGCGGCACACGAAGCCGCGCGACGCCCTCCGGTGCGTCGACGGTCCGCTAGTCCCTAGAAGCGGAAGCCCGGCGGCGCGTGGGGGTTGGGCGGCGGCAGCACCGGGGCCGGCGGCACCGAGGCCGCGGCGGCGGCAGGCAGCCGGGGCGGCTGGGCCGGCTGCTGCGGGACCAGCGGCTGCGGCAGCGCGAAGCGATAGCCCTTGGGCAGCTCGGATTGCTCCGGGTAGCCGGCGGCGTGCAGCGACTGCTCCCAGGCCGCGGCGTCGAACCCCGGCGGCAGCTCCACCCCGGCGATGCGCAGCAGCGGCACGCGCATGCCCGGGTCCATCCGCTTGAAGGCCGCGGCGTCCTGCGCCGACACGATGGTCTTCTCGGTGTAGGGGATTCCCTTGCGCTGCAGCAACCGCACTCCGTCCTTGCAGGCCTTGCAGCCCGGGGTGGTGTAGATCACCACCGGCGCGGTGCGTTGCAGGCTGCTCAGGCGGGCCGGAAGCCGGTTCCCGGCATCGGCCGGCGACGCCGCGATGCCCGGCACCGTGGCCACCGAGCCTGAAGGGGCACTGGGCGGGATGTTGGTGAAGGTCACGCTGCCGTCCGGGCCGACCACCTTGTAGACGGCCCACGCCGGCGTGGTCGCCGCAGCGGCCAGCACCAGCCCCAGCAGCAGCCGGGGCCGCAAGCGCAGGACAAGTCGCATCGCAATCGCTCCTGGTTGATCTGACAAGACGGCCCGAGGGGCAGGCACCGGCGCGCGCAGGCGTGCCGGCGGCTCAGGTCGCGTCGGCCATGCCCTGGTGGCGCAGCAACGCGTCGATGCTCGGGTCGCGGCCGCGGAACGCGCGGAAGGACTCGATGGCATCGCGGCTGCCGCCGCTGGCCAGGATGTGGTCGCGAAACCGCGCGCCGGTCTGCGGGTCGAACACCCCATTTTCCTCGAACAGCGAGTAGGCGTCGGCGGACAGCACCTCGGCCCACTTGTAACTGTAATAGCCGGCCGCGTAGCCCCCGGCAAAGATATGGGAAAAACTGTGTTGGAATCGGGAGAATTCCGGAGGAAACACCACCGCGACCTCGCGCCGCACCTGTTCGGCCAGGTCGGCCACCGCGCGCGGCGTGAACTCCCGCAGGTCGCGGTGCAGCCGCAGGTCGAACAGCGAGAACTCCACCTGGCGCAGGGTCTGCATGCCCGACTGGAAGTTGCGCGCTGCCAGCATGCGCTCGAAGGTCTGGCGCGGCAGCGCCTCGCCGGTGTCGACATGGCGGCCGATGCGCTGCAGCACCTCCCACTCCCAGCAGTAGTTCTCGAGGAACTGGCTGGGCAGCTCGACGGCGTCCCATTCCACTCCCGACATGCCCGATGCGGCGAGTTCGTCGACCCGGGTCAGCAGGTGGTGCAGCCCATGGCCGAACTCGTGGAACAGCGTCTGCACGTCGTCGTGGGTGAGCAGCGCCGGGCGCGCGCCGACGCCGCGCGCGAAGTTGCAGGTGAGCAGCGCCACCGGGGTCTGCAACTCGCCGCGCGGGCGCCGCCAGCGCGCGCGCGCGTCGTCCATCCACGCACCGCCGCGCTTGCCGGGGCGGGCGTAGAGGTCGGTGTAGCAATGGCCGACCAGCCGGCCGTCGCCGTCCTCCAGGCGCCACAGGCGCACGTCGGGGTGCCAGGCGCCGGCCGCCGGCTGCTCGAGCACCCGCACTCCGAACAGCCGCCACGCCAGATCGAACAACCCGGCCAGCACCTGGGGCTCGGTGAAGTACTCCCGCAACTGCTGCTCGGAATAGGCGTAGCGCCGCTCGCGCAGGCGCTCGGAGGCGTAGGCCAGGTCCCAGGCCTGCAGCGAATCCAGGCCGAGCTCGGCGGCGGCGAACTCGCGCAGCTCCGCGAGATCGCGTTGCGCGTACGGCCGCGCGCGTCGCGCCAGGTCGAGCAGGAAGCCCTCGACCTGCTGCGGACTGTCGGCCATCTTGGGCTGCAGCGAGAGCTCGGCGTAGTTGTCGTAGCCCAGCAGCCGCGCCTGCTCGAAGCGCAGTTGCAGCAATTCGGCGATGACCTCGGAATTGTCCAGCCGCGCATCGCCCAGGTCGCTGGCCCGCGTCACGTAGGCCCGGTACAGGGTGCGCCGCAACTCGCGGTCGGCGGCATGCTGCATCACCGGCAGGTAGCTGGGCTGGTGCAACGTGAACACATAGCCCGGGCGCTCGCCCGCGGCCTCGCGCGCCGCCTGCAGCACGTCGTCGGCAAGCCCGGCGACCTGCGCCGCGTCGACGCGCAGGCTGAAGGCATCGGTGGCGTCGAGCAGGTGCTCGGAAAAGGCCTGCTCCAGTTCGGCGCTGCGCTGCTCGATCGCGGCGTGGCGCGCATGCGCCTGTCCGCGCAGTTGCGCGCCGCTCAGCCGCAGGTCGCGCAACGCATGCTCGACGATGCGCTGGCGCAAGGCCGGCAGGCGCCCGAACGCCGGGCCGTCGCGCAGCGCCTGGTAGCGGGCGTACAGCCTGGGGTCGGCGCCGAGTTCGGTCCACACCTCGGTGACCAGCGGCAGCATGGCGTTGAAGGCCTCGCGCAGCGGCGGGGTGTCGACCACCGCGTGCAGGTGCGACACCATCGACCAGGCGCGCGACAACGCCTCGCCGGCGGCCTGCAGCGGCTCGACCAGGTTGTCCCAGTCGGTCCGCTCCAGCGCCGGGGCGCCTTCGCCGCACACCTGCTGCAAGGCGTCGCGCAGCCGCGCCACCAGCGCGCGCAGCGCGGGTTCGATATCGGCCGGCCGCAGCGCGGCGTAGTCCGGCAGTTCGCTGGCGCTCGGCGGCAGCGCCGCGGCGGGTCGGGTCTCGGAGGACATCGCGGGAACGCGGGCGGGTGGGAGCGTCGGGCGGGCGCCGCGGCGCCGCTTCAGGCCTGCTCGCAGGCCTGCAGGGTGTTGGCCAGCAGCATCGCGATGGTCATCGGGCCGACCCCCCCGGGCACCGGGGTGATCCAGCCGGCCACCTCGCTGGCGGCGGCGAAGTCGACGTCCCCGCACAGCGTGCCGTCGGGCAGTCGGTTGATCCCGACGTCGATCACCGCCGCGCCGGGCTTGATCATCTCGCCGCCGATCATGCGCGGCCGGCCCACCGCGGCCACCAGCACGTCGGCGCGTCGGCAGGTCTGCGCCAGGTCGGGGGTCCCGCTGTGGGCGATGGTCACCGTCGCGTTCATCTCCAGCAGCATCAGGGCCATCGGCTTGCCGACGATGTTGGATCGGCCGACCACCACCGCGTGCCGGCCCCGCAGGTCCGACAGGCCGATGTGCTGCAGCATGCGCACGCAGCCCAGCGGCGTGCACGGACGCAGGCCCGGCCGTCCGACGAGCAGCGCGCCGGCATTGGCGACATGGAAGCCGTCGACGTCCTTGAGCGGGGAGATCGCCTCGATCACCCGCTGGCTGTCGATGTGCCGGGGCAGCGGAAGCTGCACCAGGATGCCGTGCACGGCGTCGTCGTGGTTGAGGGCGTGGATGCGCGCCAGCAGCTCGCCCTCGCGCACCCCGGCGTCCAGCGCGTGGTGCACCGACAGGATCCCGGCCTGCTTGCACGCCGCGATCTTGTTGCGCACGTACACCTGGCTGGCCGGGTCGTCGCCGACCAGCACCACCGCCAGCGCCGGCTGGCGCCCGCTTGCGCGCAGCGCGGCGGCGCGCTCGGCCAACCCCGCGCGCAGTTGCGCCGCCAGGTCCTTGCCGTCGATCCTTTGAGCTGTCATCGGTAGGGTCGTCGGTCGGCGCGGGCTGCCGCGCCGCACCGCTTCACTTGGTTGCGCCCAGGGCGATCTTCAGGAGGTCGGCCACCGTGTTGGCGCCGAGCTTTTCCATGATGTTGGCGCGGTGCGCCTCCACCGTCTTGATGCTGATGTTCAGGTCGTCGGCGATCTGCTTGTTCAGCCGGCCGGCGACGATGCGCTCGAGCACCTGCGACTCGCGGCTGGTCAGCTTGGACAGCAGCGCCTCGCGGCTTGCGCTTTGCGCGTGCTCCTCGAGATCCAGGCGCGCCTTCTGCAGCATGCGGTCGACCAGGTCGCGCAACAAATTCTCGTTGAACGGCTTTTCGATGAAATCGATCGCTCCCTTCTTCATCGTCGCCACCGCCATCGGCACGTCGCCGTGGCCGGTGATGAAGGCCAGCGGAAGGGTCTGCCCGCGCTGCAGCAGGCGCTCCTGCAGTTCCAGTCCGCTCATGCCCGGCATGCGCACGTCGACGATCAGGCAGGCCACCTCGCGCGGGTCGAAGCGCGCCAGGAAGGCCTCGGCCGAGTCGAAGCAGCGCACCCGGTAGTCGTTGCCCTCGAGCAGCCACTGCAGGGAGTCGCGTACGGCTTCGTCATCGTCGATGACATACACGGTACCTTTGTTCGCTGGTTTCATGGGCTCGTCGGGTCAAGTGCGGTGGCAGCGCTCGCGCCGACCTGCTCGGCAGGGCCGGCGGAAGGAAGGTCCGTGCCCCGCGGTGCCGTGGCGGCATCGACGCGGGGCGTGGGCTCCAGCGGCAGCGTGAAGCAAAACACACTGCCGCTGAGAATCTCCCCATTGTATTGATTCTCGGCCCACAGACGACCTTGATGGAACTCGACGATCGAGCGGCAGATGTTCAGGCCGATGCCGAGTCCCTCCGACTTGGTGGTGTAGAAGGCTTCGAACAGGTGGCTCATCACTTCGTCGGACACCCCGGTGCCGTTGTCGCGCACGGCGAAGCGCACCAGTCCCTGCTGCTGGGAGATGTCGAGTTCGACACTGCGCAGCACCCCCTGGCGCCCGGCCTGGTCGACCGCCTCGGCGGCGTTGCGCAGCAGGTTCAGCAGCACCTGCTCGATGAGGATCGGATCGGCATGCAGCGCCGGGATGCCGGCCGCGATATGGGTGAACAGTCGCACATTGCGGCGGCGCAACTCGATCTCCGCCAGTTCGAGGGTGTTCTGCACGATGTCCTGCACGCGGCACGCGACGCGGTGGGGTTCGCTCTTCTTGACGAAGTCGCGTACGCGGCGGATCACCGCCGCGGCGCGCTGCGCCTGGCGGGCGGTCTTTTCCAGCGCGGGCTGCAGTTCCTCGGCCGGCATCGAATGGTTGCGCAGGCGGGCGATCATCCCCGAGCAGTAGTTGTTGATCGCGGTCAGCGGCTGGTTGAGTTCGTGGGCCAGCGACGAGGCCATCTCCCCCATCGCGATCAGGCGGCTGGTGATCTGCGCCTTCTCTTCCTGGTTGCGGGCGACTTCCTCGGCCTGGTGGCGCGCGGTGACATCGGTGGCGATGAGCATCTGCACCACCCGCGAGTCGACCCATTGGATGTAGCGCTGGCGCACGTCGAACCAGCGGTCGAGCGACGCGACATGGATTTCGTGCACCTGCGCCTGGCTGTGCAGGAACTCGTCGGCCGGCAGGCCGGCGAAGCTGTCGACCGCATCGTCGCCGTCGACCCCGGCGCCCGCCGGGGCATCCTGGCCGCTGAGCAGGTGATGGCCGAACGCCGAGGCGCCGAACCACTGGCGGTACAGCTTGTTGGCGTAGAGCTGCTCGTCGCGGTCGATCGCCAGCACCGACACCGCGGCGTCCAGGCCTTCGAGCACCGCGACGAAGCGTTCGTGGGACGCGGCGAGTTCCTGGCGGATGCGCGTGGGTTCGGTGATGTCGGTGATCGAGGTGACCCAGCCGGTCTGGCGGTTGCGGTTGTCGATCAGCGGCGACACGTAGACACGGGCGTCGAATTCACTGCCGTCCTTTCGCGCCAGTTTCAGCGCGAATCCCGATGGCGGAGCCAGCCCGTCCAGGGTCTGCTGCAGCGCCAGCGCCATCTCGGCCCGCCGCCGGGCGGGCCAGTAGGGGTGCGGCGGGGCCTGGCCGACCAGGTCGTGCTCGGAAAAGCCCGTCATCTTGCAAAAGGCCATGTTGACGTAGCTGATCCGTCCCTTGAGGTCGATGGCCTGCATGCCGGTCGACAGGCTGTTTTCCATCGCCCGCCGGAACGCGGTCTCCCGCGTCAGGTTCTGCTGCGCCTGCAGCCGCTCGCGCATCTGGCGCCAGCTTCCCCACTGCATCCACAACATCAGCGCCGACAGCACGAACACCGCCCAGTACAGCCCGCGCACCGTCCAGCCAGGGCTCGAGTGGTAGCTGCTCACCCGCATCGCCAGCCCGGCGTCGAAGGGGTGCAGCGCCACCATGTATTGCAGCGGCTTGCGCTCGACGTCGCCGGTGGCGGTGCTGGCCAGCACCTGGCGGGTGGTGCGGTCGACCAGCGCGACCGCGTAATGGCTGCTGAGTTCCTGCACCGTGGTGCCGCGCATCAGGCCATCGATGGAGAACACCGCGCCGACCGTGCCGGCGAAGTCCGGCCCCAGCATCACCGGGATCGCCGATTCCACGACCCAGCCCAGTTCGGGAAGCCGATAGGGCAGGCTGTACACCGGATGCAGTTCGCGTTGCGCGAGTTGCTGCAGCAGCACCGACTGCTGCTGCAGCGGCCGATGCTGCGGTCCGATCCAGCGCAGGTCGCGCGGCACCGCGGGGCTGACCACCAGGTGATCCAGGTGGCCGGTCGAGTCGGTCGCGTAGACCACGACCACGGGAGCGTGCTGGCGGACGAAATGGTTCGCCAGGTCGGGGAAGCGTGAACTCGCGCGCCGGCTTTCGAGGGCGTTGGCCATCGATTGCAACTGCTCCTGCATCAGGGCCATTTCCAGGCTCATGCGCTGGCGCGCCCATTCGCTGTCACGCTGCAGGGTGTCGTGCTCGCGCTGCAGTTCGGTCTGCTGGGTGTAGCGCACGAGTGCCGCGGCGGCGCCGAGGAACAGCACCAGCGACAGCAGCGGCACGAACAGCAGAAGGCGGTCGGCGCTCAGGCCGCGCAGCAGCGGGCGGGCGCGCCCGCGCAGTCGAGGCAACAGCGAGGAGGTAGGTTTCACGCCCCGAAGTCTATGCAAAGCCGGCGCCCGGGAGCATGCTTTGGGGTGCCCGATTCGACGCCCGCAGCGGGTTGTATTTCATAATATAAAAACGCATGTTGCAATCCAAAAAAGTCTTTGCCATACTGGCGAGCAAACCCAGAGGAGACCCATGATGGCCGCAGTACCGCAGTCGCAGGCGATTCCCGCCAAGGATCCCGATCCCCAGGAAACCCGCGAATGGCTCGATGCCTTGCAGGCGCTGATCGCCAGCGAGGGCCGCGAGCGGGCGCACGCCCTCCTCGAGGCCCTGCTCGACCAGGCGCGCCAGGATGGGGTGGACATGCCCTTTTCGGCCAACACGGCCTATGTGAACACCATCCCGCCCGACCTGGAAGAGCGCAACCCCGGCAATGTCGAGGTCGAGGAAAGGCTGCGCGCGTACATGCGCTGGAACGCGATGGCGATGGTCGTGCGCGCCAACCGGCTGCACCCGGCCGACGGCGGCGACCTGGGCGGCCATATCGCGTCGTTCGCGTCGCTTGCGACCATGCTGGGAACCGGGTTCAACCATTTCTGGCATGCCCCCAGCGCCAGCCACGGCGGCGACCTCGTGTACTTCCAGGGGCACAGCGCGCCGGGCATCTACGCCCGCGCGTTCCTGGAAGGGCGGCTGAGCGAACAGCAGTTGCTGCACTTCCGCCAGGAAGCCGACGGCGGCGGCCTGTCGAGCTACCCCCACCCGCGGCTGATGCCCGACTTCTGGCAGTTCTCCACCGTGTCGATGGGCCTGGGCCCGATCATGGCGATCTACCAGGCGCGCTTTCTCAAGTACCTGCATGCGCGGGGGATCGCCGACACCTCGGCGCGCAAGGTCTGGGTGTTCTGCGGCGACGGCGAAATGGACGAACCCGAGTCGCTGGGAGCGATCGGCCTGGCCGCCCGCGAAAAGCTCGACAACCTGGTGTTCGTGGTCAACTGCAACCTGCAGCGGCTGGACGGGCCGGTGCGCGGCAACGGCAAGATCATCCAGGAACTCGAGGCCGAATTCCGCGGCTCCGGCTGGAACGTGATCAAGCTGATCTGGGGTTCGTACTGGGACCCGCTGCTGGCGCGCGACAAGGAAGGCATCCTGCGCCAGGTGATGATGGACGTGCTCGACGGCGACTACCAGGCGATGAAGGCCAATGACGGCGCTTTCGTTCGCAAGCACTTCTTCGGCCGCCATCCGAAGCTGCTCGAGATGGTCAAGAACATGAGCGACGAGGACATCTGGCGCCTCAATCGCGGCGGCCACGATCCGAACAAGGTGTATGCCGCCTTCCACGCCGCCGCGCACCACCAGGGCCAGCCGACGGTGCTGCTGGTCAAGACCATCAAGGGCTACGGCATGGGCGGCGCCGCCGAGGCGCGCAATGTCGCGCACCAGGTGAAAAAGCTCACCGACGAGGACATCCGGGAATTCCGCGACCGTTTCAACATCCCGGTTCCCGACCACGAACTGCCCCAGCTGCCGTTCTTCCGCCCGGCCGATGACACCCCGGAGATGCAGTACCTGCATGCCCGGCGCAAGGCGCTCGGAGGCTATCTGCCGCAGCGCAGGCGCAGGGCCGACGAAAGCCTGCCGCTGCCGGCGCTGGCGGACATCTTCAAGCCGGTGCTCGAGCCCACCGCCGAGGGCCGGGAGATCTCGACCACCCAGGCCTACGTGCGCTGCCTGAACCAGTTGCTGCGCGACAAGACCCTGGGGCCGCGGGTGGTGCCGATCCTGGTCGACGAGACCCGCACCTTCGGCATGGAGGGGCTGTACCGCCAGATCGGCATCTACGCCCCGGAGGGTCAGAAGTACACCCCGGTCGACCGCGGCGAGGTGATGTACTACCGCGAGGACAAGGCCGGGCAGATCCTGCAGGAGGGCATCACCGAGGCCGGAGGCATGTGTTCGTGGATCGCCGCGGCGACCTCGTACTCGCACAGCAACCGCATCACCATCCCGTTCTACATCTATTACTCGATGTTCGGCTTCCAGCGCATCGGCGACCTCGTGTGGGCCGCCGGCGACATGCTGGCGCGCGGCTTCCTGCTGGGCGGTACATCCGGCCGCACCACGCTGAACGGCGAGGGGCTGCAGCACGAGGACGGCCACAGCCAGGTGCTGGCCGCCAACGTGCCCAACTGCATCAGCTACGACCCGAGCTTCGCCCACGAGGTCGCGGTGATCCTGCACAGCGGCCTGCAGCGCATGGTGGTCGAGCAGGAGGACGTGTTCTTCTACATCACCCTGCTCAACGAGAACTACCCGCAGCCCGGGTTGCTGCCCGGCACCGAGCAGCAGATCCTGCAGGGCATGTACCTGTGCCGTCCCGGCAGGCAGGGCGCGCTGCGCGTGCAGCTGCTCGGCTCGGGCTCGATCCTGCGCGAGGTGCTGGCGGCGGCCGAACTGCTCGAGCAGGAATGGGGCGTCGCCGCCGATGTCTGGAGCTGCCCGAGTTTCAACGAACTGGCGCGCGAGGGGCGCGACTGCGAGCGCTGGAACCTGCTGCACCCCGGCGAGGCGCCACGCAAGAGCTTTGTCCAGCGCCAGCTCGAGGGGCATGCCGGGCCGGTGGTCGCCTCGACCGACTATGTGCGCATCCACGCCGAGCAGATCCGGCCCTTCGTGCCCGCCGGACGCAGCTACCGCGTGCTGGGCACCGACGGCTACGGGCGCTCCGACACCCGCACCAAGCTGCGCCGGCATTTCGAGGTCGATCGCCACTTCGTCGTGCTGGCCGCGCTGCGCAGCCTGGCCGACGAGGGCCGGGTGGAGGCGGCGAAGGTCGCCGAGGCGATCGCCCGCTACGCAATCGACGCCGAACGCATCAACCCGCTGCTGGCCTGAGGCCTGGCCGACGATACCCAGAACCAGGAGACGCGCAGATGGCCCGCATCGAGGTACGAGTTCCCGACATCGGGGATTTCAAGGACGTGGAGGTGATCGAGCTGCTGGTCAAGCCGGGAGACCGGATCGAGGCCGAGCAGTCGCTGGTCACCGTGGAGAGCGACAAGGCGAGCATGGAGATTCCCAGCAGCGCGGGCGGGGTGGTGCAGGCGCTGCTGGTCAAGCTGGGCGACAAGGTCAGCGAGGGCACGCCGATCGTGCAGCTGGAGGGCGAGCAGGTGGCCGCGCAGGCTGCCGAGGACGGCTCGCCCGCGGGCGAGCCGGCGGGCGAGCGGTCCAGCGCGCCGGCCCCGGCCGCCGCGGCGGCCGGGCCCGAGCAGCCCGACGCGGCGCAGCCGCCCGGCGCGAACCTGGCATCGCAGCCCAGGCGGCCCGTGCCGCCGACCGCGGCGCTGCCGCCGCTGCCGTCCGAGCCGAACCCGGCGCGGCTGCCGCACGCGTCGCCTTCGGTGCGCAAGCTGGCGCGCGAACTCGGCGTTCCGCTGCAGGAGGTGCAGGGCAGCGGAGCCAGGGGCCGCATCACCGCCGAGGACGTGCAGTCCTTTGTCAAGGCCGTGATGAGCGGCCAGCTGACCACCCGTGCCGCCGCGGCGCAAGGCGCCGGCGGCGGGCGCGGCGGCGGCCTCGACCTGCTGCCGTGGCCGCAGGTCGACTTCAGCCGGTTCGGCACGGTGTCCACGCGGGCGCTGTCGAGGATCAAGAAGATCTCGGGTCCGAACCTGGCGCGCAACTGGGTGATGATCCCCCATGTCACCCAGTTCGATCTCGCCGACATCACCGAGCTGGAGGAATTCCGCAAGTCTTCCAACGCCGGCGCTGCGGCCGGCAGCGCCAAGCTGACCATCCTGGCCTTCGTGATGAAGGCCTGCTGCAGCGCGCTCAGGCAGATGCCCGAGTTCAACGCCTCGCTCGACGAAAAGGGCGAGAACCTGATCCTCAAGGACTACGTGCACCTGGGATTCGCCGCCGATACCCCGCAGGGGCTGGTCGTGCCGGTGCTCAAGGATGCCGACCGCAAGGGCGTGCGCCAGATCGCCGCCGAGATGTCCGAACTGGCCGCGACCGCGCGCCAGGGCAAGCTCAAGCCGGCGGACATGCAGGGAGCCAGTTTCACCATCTCCAGCCTCGGGGGCGTCGGCGGCACGGCCTTCACGCCGATCATCAACGCTCCGGAGGTGGCGATCCTCGGGCTGTCCAAGTCGCAGGTGCAGCCGGTGTGGGACGGCAAGCAGTTCCAGCCCAGGCTGATGCTTCCGCTGTCGCTGTCGTACGACCACCGGGTCATCGACGGCGCGATGGCGGCGCGCTTCACCACCTTGTTGGGCGAACTGCTCGGCGACATGCGCCGGGTGCTGCTCTGAACCGAACCGGGAGACGCGCAGATGGCCCGCATCGAGGTACGAGTTCCCGACATCGGGGATTTCAAGGACGTGGAGGTGATCGAGCTGCTGGTCAAGCCGGGAGACCGGATCGAGGCCGAGCAGTCGCTGATCACCGTGGAGAGCGACAAGGCGAGCATGGAGATTCCCAGCAGCGCGGGCGGGGTGGTGCAGGCGCTGCTGGTCAAGCTGGGCGACAAGGTCAGCGAGGGCACGCCGATCGTGCAGCTGGAGGGCGAGCAGGTGGCCGCGCAGGCTGCCGAGGACGGCTCGCCCGCGGGCGAGCCGGCGGGCGAGCGGTCCAGCGCGCCGGCCCCGGCCGCCGCGGCGGCGCCCGCGCTGGTCGGCGAGGTCGACCACGACTGCGACCTGCTGGTGCTGGGAGCCGGTCCGGGCGGCTACTCGGCGGCCTTCCGGGCCGCCGACCTCGGGCTCAAGGTGGTGCTGGTCGAGCGCTACGCGACGCTGGGCGGAGTCTGCCTGAACGTCGGCTGCATTCCCAGCAAGGCGCTGCTGCACGTCGCCGCGGTCATCGACGAGGCGGCCCATCTGGCCGGCGCCGGGGTGCAGTTCGCCGCGCCCAGCGTCGACCGCCAGCGCCTGGCCGCGCACAAGGACCAGGTGGTGGCCAAGCTGACCGGCGGGCTGGCCGCGATGGCGCGCTCGCGCAAGGTCACCGTGGTGCGCGGCGACGGGTCCTTTGTCGACCCCCACCATGTCGAGGTGCGGCTGACCGGCGGCAGCGCCCGCCAGCCGACCGGGCAGGTGCAGCGGGTGCGTTTCAAGCGCGCGATCATCGCCGCCGGCAGCCAGGCCGTGCGCCTGCCGTTCCTGCCGCAGGACCCGCGCATCGTCGACTCCACCGGGGCGCTGTCGCTGCAGGCGGCGCCGCGCCGCATGCTGGTGATCGGCGGCGGGATCATCGGGCTGGAGATGGGCACCGTGTACTCCACGCTGGGAGCGAGCCTGGACGTGGTCGAGATGCTCGACGGCCTGATGCCCGGCGCCGACCGCGACCTGGTCAGGGTGTGGCAGAAGTTCAATTCCCGGCGTTTCGACAAGGTGATGCTGGGCACGCGCACCGTCGAGGCGCAGGCTCGCGACGACGGCATCTGGGTGAAGTTCGAGGGCCAGGCCGCGCCGGCCGAGCCGCAGCGCTACGACCTGGTGCTGCAGGCGGTGGGCCGATCCCCCAACGGCAAGCGGATCGGCGCCGAACGCGCTGGGGTCGAGGTCGACTCGCGGGGCTTCATCGCGGCCGACCGGCAGTTGCGCACCAACGTGTCCCACATCCACGCGATCGGCGATGTCAACGGCCAGCCGATGCTGGCGCACAAGGCGGTGCACGAAGGCCATGTCGCTGCCGAGGTCTGCGCCGGCGAACTGCGCGGCGACGAGGCGCTCGCGCGCAGCAGCTTCGACGCCCGGGTGATCCCGTCGGTGGCGTACACCGACCCCGAAATCGCCTGGGTGGGCCTGGGCGAGGACGAGGCGCGCAGCCAGGGCATCGAGGTGCGCAAGGCGGTGTTCCCCTGGGCCGCGTCAGGCCGCGCGATCGCCAACGGCCGCGACGAGGGCTTCACCAAGCTGTTGTTCGATGCGTCCAGCCACCGCATCGTCGGCGGGGGCATCGTCGGCACCCACGCCGGGGACCTGATCGGCGAGATCGCGCTGGCGATCGAAATGGGGGCCGACGCGGTGGACATCGGCCGCACGGTGCATCCCCACCCGACGCTCGGCGAGTCGATCGGAATGGCCGCCGAGGTCGCCGAAGGCAGTTGCACCGACCTGCCGCCGCCGCGCGGGCGCTGAGGAGGAGTCGCCCGGCCGCGGGCCGGGCGCGCGTCAGGGCTGCGCCGGCCGCTCGGCGGGCCGTGGCAGCACGGCCCCGGCCATCAGCGCCGCGGTCGCCGCGGTGGCGTTGGCCGGCACCGCGTCGGAGATCGGCAGCGCCGCGGCCGGCAGCGCATGGGTCGGCGCGGCGTGGCCGTCAGGCGTTCCGTTCGGCAGGTCGGCGGTGGCCGCCTGTGCCGACGGCAGCAGCTGCGCCGCCGCGCCGCTCAGCAACCGGCGCGCGCCGTCGAAGCGCTGCGCCCAGTAGGGGCTGTCCAGGCTGGCGACCTGCACGCGTTGTCCCGGGCGCGGGGCGTGCACGAATTCGCCGTTGCCGATGTAGATCCCGACATGGGAGAAGGCGCGGCGCAAGGTGTTGAAAAACACCAGGTCGCCGGGCCGCAACTGGCTCTCGGCCACCTTCTCGCCCTCGCGGCTTTGCGCGGCGGCGTTGTGGGGCAGCACCAGGCCCAGGGTCTCCTGGTAGACCCGGCGCACCAGCCCCGAGCAGTCGAAGCCGCGCGAAGCGTGGTCGCCGCCGTAGCGGTAGCGCACGCCGACGAAGCTCAGCGCGTTGAGCACCAGTTGCGAGGCTTCGGAGGACACCCGGCGCACCACCCGGCCGCCCTGCCACCAGGGCTGCGCGCCGGCCGGCTCGCCGAGGGTCGCAGCCTGCGCCGGAGGCCGTGGCGTCTGCTCGGCGCGGCGCAGGATGCTCAGCAACTGGGGATCGGTAGCCACCGGCGCTGCTGCCTGGGCGTCGCCCGCATGCGGCGCTGCCCAGGCCGTGCCGGCCAGGCAGCCGCAAGCCAGCAGCGCGCCGCCCACGGCAACGCGCAGGCTGAGCGTTCGTGCGGGGCGCGGGCAAGGCGCGGCGGCGGGTCGTTGTCGGCTCACCCGGACAATGTAACGGCCGCCGGTGCGGCAGGTCAACCTCGGGAACCGGCGGCGCGCACCGAGCCTGGCGCGGGTGCGCGGCCGCTGCGGGGCTTGCACAGCCTGCTAGAGTAGTCGAGCGGCGCGCCGCATCGAAGGACGATCGCTCAAGGAGACGCACCATGTTCCACGCCTGGCTGCTCGACAGGCCCTCAGGCACCTTTCACGCCGAATTGGTCGAACTTGCCGACGATTCGCTGCCAGCCGGCGATGTCTTGGTGCAGGTTCTGCACTCGACCATCAACTACAAGGACGCGCTGGCGCTGACCGATCGCGCCCCGGTGGTGCGCAGATGGCCGATGGTTCCGGGGATCGATGGCGCCGGCATCGTGCTCGAAAGCCGGCACGCGGCCTGGAAGCCCGGAGACCGCTGGATCCTCAACGGCTGGGGTGTCGGCGAGAACCATTGGGGCTGCCTGGCCGAGCGCGCCAGCCTGCGGGGCGACTGGCTGGTCCCGCTGCCGGGTCGATTCGACACCCGACAGGCGATGATCATCGGGACCGCGGGCTACACCGCGATGCTGTGCGTGCAGGCCATCGCCGCGCGGGAGTTGAAGCCGCAGGACGGCGAGGTGCTGGTCACCGGGGCCACCGGCGGCGTCGGCAGCATCGCGGTGGCGCTGCTGGCGCGCCGCGGATGGCGGGTGGTCGCGGCCACCGGCAAGGCCGACCAGGCCGACTACCTGCGTGCGCTGGGCGCCGCCGAAGTGATCCCGCGCCAGCAGCTGAGCGAGCCGGGCAAGCCGCTGCAGAAGGAGCGCTGGGCCGCGGTGGTCGACACCGCCGGCAGCCACATCCTGGCCAACGCCTGCGCGCAGACCCGCTGGGGAGGGGTGGTCGCCGCCTGCGGCCTGGCGCAAGGGATGGACTTTGCGTCGTCGGTCGCTCCTTTCATCCTGCGCAACGTCACGCTGGCGGGGATCGACAGCGTGATGCAGCCGCTGGCCGCGCGCCGCGCCGCCTGGGCCGCGCTGGCCGAGGAAGTCGATTCGGGCCAGCTCGAGGCGATGGCGCACGACGTGCGCCTGGACCAGGCGCTGGAGGCCGCGCGGCGCCTGATGGCCGGTCAGGCGCTGGGGCGCACGGTGGTGAATATCTGAGGGCTCCCGGCGCCAGGCTGCGCCGGGCCCTGCCCCGGGCAGGCCCGGCGGGCGGCCGGGCCCGAGCGGCCGGTCAGGCTGTTGTCAGGCCAGGTGTCTACGGTCGGGGCGAAAAGGCCCAACCAAGGAGACAAGCATGGCCAGTTACCGTGAGTACTACCGGCGTTCGGTCGAGCAGCCGGAGGCGTTCTGGGCCGAGAAGGCGGCGCTGATCGATTGGCACCGGCCTTTCGACCAGGTGCTCGACTCCAGTCGCAAGCCCTTTTCGGCGTGGTTCCGCGGCGGCCTGACCAACCTGTGCCACAACGCGGTCGACCGCCACCTGGCGCAGCGCGCGCAACAGCCGGCGCTGGTGTGGGAGTCCACCGAGGTCGAGCGCAGCCGCAGCTACACCTATGCCGAACTGCACCGCGAGGTGCAGCGCATGGCGGCGATCCTGCAGCGCCATGGCGTGGGCCAGGGCGACCGCGTGCTGCTGTACATGCCCATGATTCCCGAGGCGGTGTTCGGCATGCTGGCCTGCGCGCGCATCGGCGCCATCCACTCGGTGGTGTTCGGGGGCTTCGCCGCGGTCAGCCTGGCGACCCGTATCGACGATGCCGCGCCCAAGCTGATCCTCAGCAGCGACGCGGGCTCGCGAGCCGGCCGCGTGGTGCCCTACAAGCCTCTGCTGGACGAAGCGATCGGACGCGCCTCGCACAAGCCCCGGGCGGTGCTGATGGTCGACCGCGGCCTCCACCCCTTCGATCCGGTGGCCGGGCGGGACCTGGACTACGCCGCCGAGTGCGCCGCCGTCGGGCAGCCGCAGGTGCCATGCACCTGGGTCGACGCGACCCACCCCAGCTACATCCTCTACACCTCGGGGACGACCGGGCGGCCCAAGGGTGTGCAGCGCGACACCGGGGGCTACGCGGTGGCGCTTTCCACCTCGATGCAGGACATCTATTGCTGCCGACCGGGCGCCACCTACTTCTGCGGCAGCGACATCGGCTGGGTCGTCGGCCACAGCTACATCGTCTACGGACCGCTGATCCACGGCATGACCACGGTGCTGTACGAGGGCACGCCGGTGCGTCCGGATGCCGGAATCCTGTGGCGCCTGGCCGAGCGCCACCGGGCGCAGGTGATGTTCACGTCGCCGACGGCGATCCGGGTGCTCAAGAAGTTCGATCCCGCGCTGATGCGCTCCTGCGACCTGTCGTCGCTGGAGCGGCTGTTCCTGGCCGGCGAGCCGCTGGACGAGCCGACCGCCGAGTGGATTTCCTCCACGCTGGGCAAGCCGGTGGTCGACAACTACTGGCAGACCGAAACCGGCTGGCCGATCCTCAGCATCGCCGGCGGGGTCGAGGCCCTGCCGCCCAAGCCCGGCTCGCCCGGAGTGGCGATGCCGGGCTACAAGGTCAGCATCCTCGACGAGGCCAGCGGCCAGCCTCTGCCGGCCGGGAAGAAGGGCGTGCTGGCCATCGACTGGCCGCTGCCGCCGGGGTGCATGCAGACGGTGTGGGGCGACGACCAGCGTTTTGTCGACACCTACTGGTCGAATTTCCCGTCCCGCCAGGTGTATTCGACCTTCGACTGGGGGGTGGCCGACGAGCAGGGCTATGTCACCATCCTCGGGCGTACCGACGACGTCATCAATGTCGCCGGCCACCGGCTGGGCACGCGGGAGATCGAGGAGAGCATCTCCAGCCACGCCGCGGTGGCCGAGGTCGCGGTGGTCGGCGCTGCCGATGCCCTCAAGGGGCAGCAGGCCATGGCCTTCGTCGTCCCCCGCGATGCCTCCCGCGTGGCCGACGCCGCGGGCCGCGAGGCCCTCTCCGGGGAAATCATGCAGACCGTGCAGACCCAGCTCGGCGCGGTGGCGCGCCCGGCGCGGGTGCTGTTCGTCGGCATGCTGCCCAAGACCCGTTCGGGCAAGCTGCTGCGGCGCTCGATCCAGGCGCTGTGCGAGCAACGCCCGACAGGCGACCTGACGACCCTGGAGGACCCGGCGGCGCTCGAGCAGATCCGCGCCGCGCTGGCCGAACAGCCCTGAGGGCGCGCTCCCCGGGGCCACGCCCCCGCCCGGCGATGGCCGCGCGGGGGCGTGGCCCTTTGCGCCTGGCCGCCGCGCGTTGCTGCGCCCGCAGCTTCGACGCTGCCCGGCCTGCGGTTTTCCCGGCTTCCGACAGCCTGTTAGGGAAAGCCACTATCGGTAAGGACTGGACGAGTGGGCACGGATCCCTACAATTCATAAGCCTTTGCTTATAAGCGGATTCGTCGATTTACCCCTTCCCGATGTCACGCCCACCTCCGTCCTCCCGATTGCTAGGCGATGCCTCCGACGAACAGGCGGCCGAGCGGGTGTTCGATTCGGCTGCCGAGTTGTTCGGGGTGCTGGCCACCGCACTGCGGCTGCGCATCCTCAACGCCATCTGCACCGAGGAGCGCAGCGTCGGGGACATCATGGCCGCGGTGGAATCCACCCAGCCCAATGTGTCGCAGCACCTGAAGGTGCTGTATCAGGCGGGGATCGTCGCCAAGCGGCGGGTGGGCAACCAGGTGTATTACAGGGTGCAGAGCGAGAAGGCGGTCCAGCTGTGCCGGACCGTGTGCACCCAGATCGCAATCGAACTGGACGATCCGGATTCGGTTTCGCAGTCGCAGCGCCTCGCCCGGCGCATCTAGGGATCCATAGCCAACCAGCGAGTACCAGGATGAGTGATTACAGCAACAAGCGAGGCCGCTTGCGGCCCGCGCCGGAGAATTTCCTGACGGCCGAGCAAATCCAGCAGGTGCAGTCCGGTCGGCGCGATTTCCTGCGGCGAACCTTCGCCAGCGCCAGCGCGGCGATGCTGGCCACCGGGGCGGCCAATGCCTACGCCGACGAGTCGGTGGCCAAGGACGAGAAGTACATATTGAACAAGCCGGTGTGGGGCACGACCCTGGGCCGGCCGGTCAGCGAACCGCCTTACGGCATGCCCTCGAAGTACGAGGCGAACCTGGTGCGGCGGATGAGCCCGGGGCTGTCGGCGGTGAGCCAGGCGAACGTGGCCTTCGCGCCGCTGCAGGGCATGTTCGGCATCATCACCCCGTCGGGGCTGCATTTCAACCGGTCGCACCAAGGCTGGTACGACATGGACCCCAGCCAGTTCAGGCTGATGGTGATGGGCCAGGGCAACCTGGTGCGCCATCCCAAGGTCTACAGCGTCGGCGACATCATGCGCATGCAGCCGGTGTCTCGCATCCACTTCATCGAGTGCGGCGCCAACACCGCGATGGAGTGGGGCAACGTTTCGGTGCCGACCGTGCAATACACCCACGGCATGGTGTCGTGCAGCGAGTTCACCGGGGTGCCTCTGCTGCACCTGCTGCAGGATTGCGGAGCCAACCTCGACGGCGTCCGCTTCGTGATGGCCGAAGGCGCCGACGGAGCGCACGAAAACCGCACCATCCCGATCTCCCTCGTGCTGTCCGGGGAGGTGCTCGTGGCCTATGGCCAGAACGGCGAAATGCTGCGCCCCGAGAACGGCTACCCGCTGCGGCTGATCGTGCCGGGGGTCGAGGGCGTGTCCAACATCAAGTACCTGCGGCGCATCAAGCTGGGCACCGAGCCCTTCGGCACCAAGGACGAGGTGCTGAACTACGTCGACCTGATGCCCGATGGCAAGCTGCGCCAGTACACCTCGCTGATGGAGTGCAAGTCGGTCATCACCTCGCCGTCGGGCGGACAGGTGCTGCTCGACAAGGGCCTGTACAACGTGACGGGAATCGCCTGGTCGGGGCGCGGGCGCATCAAGCGGGTCGACGTGTCCTTCGACGGCGGGGTCAACTGGCACCGCGCACGCCTGGAGGAGCCGGTGCAGAACAAGGCGCTGGCCCGGTTCAACATCCCCTGGGTGTGGAACGGCAAGAGCGCCTTCCTGCAAAGCCGCGCGGTCGACGAAACCGGCTTCGTGCAGCCGACGCTGCAGCAGCTGGTCAAGGTGCGCGGCCTGCGCTCGATCTACCACAACAACGCGATTCAAACCTGGCAAGTCGAAGAAACTGGAGATGTCCGCAATGTCGAACTCGCGCATTCCTAAGGCCGCGCTGGCGGCAGCGCTCGCCGCAGTCGTGACGACTGCGTGGGGCGCGAACCCGGGCGCCTCGCTGGGGCGACCGGCGAACCCGGCGGAAATCAAGGCCTGGAACATCGACGTGCGGCCCGATTTCCGCGGCCTGCCGCAGGGCCAGGGCACGGTGGCCGAGGGCACCAAGCTGTGGGAGGCCAAATGCGCCTCCTGCCATGGCGACTTCGCCGACTCCAATTCGGTGTATCCCCCGCTGGTGGGCGGCTTCCAGGCCACCAAGCAGGAGATGAAGACCGGCATCGTGACCCAGTTGGCCACGTCGTCGAACGTCAACGGCACGTCGCTGGAGAGGCTGTCGACCCTGTCGACGCTGTTCGACTACATCCATCGCGCGATGCCGTGGAACGCGCCCGACACGCTGAGCTGGAACGACACCTACGCGCTGGTCGACTACCTGTTGAACCTCGCGAACATCGTCCCGAGCAACTACGTTCTCACCCGTCAGAACGTGCAACAGGTGCAGGACATCCTGCCCAACCGCAACGACATGACGTGGAACCAGGGCATGTGGCCCGGCGGCAAGCAGGTGCTCAAGTCGGGCAAGGTGCTGGGCAACGGGGGTATTCCCGATACGCACAATACCGAGTGCATGAAAGACTGTGCACCCAAGCCCGCGGTGGCGAGTTCCATCCCCGCGTACGCGATGAACACCTGGGGCAACCTGCAGGACCAGATGCGGCCCTGGGGGCCGGTCCGGGGGCAGCTGACCCTGACCGCGGAGGAGCTGAAGAAGGACCGCCAGGCCAAGCAGGCCGCGGCTCCCAGCGGTGCCGATGCCAAGGTGGTGTCCCTCCTCAAGGCGCATGGATGCATCGCCTGCCACAGCATGGGGGACACCAAACTCGTGGGGCCAGGCTATGCCGAGGTGGCGAAGAAGTATGCCGGCAAGAAGGACATGGTCGCGGAACTGACCAAGCGCATCATCCACGGCGGTTCTGGTACATGGGGCAGTATACCGATGCCACCCCAGAGTATCAGCGAGGGTGATGCCACGATGATCGCGACCTGGCTGGTCGATGGAGCCAAGCAGTAGACACGACGCAGTACCCGAACCGCAGTTTCCCAAGCGACAGGCGCGGGCCGCTCGCGTTGCGCGCAATTCGATTTTTCTCAGTGAGGAGTTCCGACAAAATGAATCATTCTCGTCGTCAGGTCATGCAGATCGGCGCCGGTGCCGCCGTCGCGGGACTGGCCGTCACGGCCGGTCTGCTTCCCGAAGTGGCGCAGGCCGCCAACCCTCCCGGGTGGAGCGAGTCCCTGTTCTCGGCCAAGTCGCTCGATGCGGTGGCCAAGGACATGGGCCTGACTCCGACCGCCAGCAGCGAGGTGTCGATCATCGGCCCCGATATCGCCGAGAACGGCGCGGTGGTGCCGGTGGGCATCCGCGCCAGCGCGTCGGGAGTCACCATGGTCGGCATCGTCGTGGCCGACAACCCCAACGCGCTGGCCGCGGTGTTCCATCTGAAGAACGGCGCGGTGCCCAGCGTGGCCACGCGCATCAAGATGGCCAAGACCTCCGATGTCTACGCGGTCGCGCAGGTCGGCGACAAGCTGCTGTACAGCAAGAAGCAGATCAAGGTCACGCTGGGCGGGTGCGGCGGCTGATATCCATCGGCCCGACACGATCCGAACCGCACCGAATATTCACTGGAGTTTGAAATGCCCAATCCGATGCGCATGCGCGCGAACCTGCAAGGCGACACCGTCGTCGTCCGCGTCCTCATCAGCCACCCCGAGGACACCGGCCTGCTCAAGGGCCCGGACGGCAAGATCATCCCCGCCCACTTCATCCAGACCGTGGTGTGCAAGCACGGCGACACCGAGGTGATGAACTGCGACTGGGGCATCGCCATTTCGAAGAACCCGTTCCTGGAGTTCAGCTTCAAGGGCGGCAAGGCCGGGGACAAGGTTTCGGTGACCTGGCTGGACAACAAGGGTGCGACCCAGACCGGCACCACCACCGTGCAGTCCTGAGCGCCATCCCGTGACCTCGCCGGGCGGCTTGCCCGGCGCGCAGTACGAACCGTTGGCGAGGAGACGATGAAACAGCGACCAGCAAGCAAGACGGCAGCCCTGCTCGGCTTCGGCCTGCCTGCCCTGATGTTGCTCGGGGCGGGTACGTTGCAGGCGCAGGCCGCGGACTCGATCACCGAGCAGGGCAATGCCTACCTGCAGTTGATGAATGAAATGGGAGGCAACCCGGCCGATTTCAATATCGACGACGGCAGGAAATTGTGGAGCGAGAAACGCGGCCCCAAGCATGCGTCGCTGCAGGAGTGCGACCTCGGCCTCGGGCCCGGAGTGGTCAAGGGAGCGTATGCGCAATTGCCGCGCTACTTCCCCGACACCGGCAAGGTGCAGGACCTGGAATCGCGCCTCGTCACCTGCATGCAGACCTTGCAGGGCATCCCGCCGAAGCAGGCCGAGAAGGCCCACTTCGCCAAGGAGGGCGGCAACGCGACGCTGCTGGAGAATCTGGCGCTGTACGTCGCGCACGAGTCGGACGGCATGAAGATCGCCATTCCGCAGAGCGACCCGCAGGAGAAGCTGGCGTACGAAAACGGCAAGAAGCTGTTCTTCTACCGTGCCGGACCCTACAGCTTTTCGTGCGCGGCCTGCCACTCCGAGACCGGCAAGCGCATCAAGATCTCGGCGCTGCCCAACCTGACCAACCAGCTGGCGGCGCAGTCGTATGCGACCTGGCCGGCCTATCCCAATTCGCAGGGGGTCGCGCGAACCCTGGAATGGCGGATGTTCGCCTGCGAACGCCAGCAGCGCTGGCCTGCGCCGAAGTTCACCTCGAATGCCGTGATCGACCTGATCGAGTACATGGGGGTGAATTCCAACGGCGCCACGCTGCACACCCCGACGTTCAAGCGCTGAGCCGGGAGACGACATGACCAAACTCGCACTGATGGTGTCGGCCGCGCTGGCCGCCACGCTGCTCGCGGGCTGTGCCGGCGCCAGGCAACAGGCCGCCGAGGCGTCGGGAAACCCCTTCGCCACCACTTCCTTCGAGGACATCCTCCACCACGATTTCGCCGACAAGGGCCAGGCCAAGGTGTCGCGCCTGAAGCAGACGCACACCCAATACGAGTGCTCCAAGTACGACTACCTCGGGGTCAAGATGCCCGAGGCCACCGCCAAGGCGATCGAGGCCGGCGCGCTGGCCCACGTGGTCTATCCCGCCGATGGCCAGTACCTGGGCGACTGGAAGGCCGGGCTGAAGATCGCCGAGAACGGCAAGGGCATGCAGTGGAGCGACAAGCCGGGAGTGCCCAACGGCGGCAACTGCCTGGCCTGCCACCACATGATCGCCAACGACCCGTCGCAAGGCACGATCGGCCCCGACCTCTACCACTACGGCAAGCTGCGGGGCGAGGGCCAGGCGGTGCTCAAGTACACCTGGGCGCGCGTCTACGACTCGTCGGCGTTCAATGCCTGCAGCTTCATGCCGCCTTTCGGAGCGCACAAGATCCTGACCGAGCAGCAGATGAAGGACGTGATGGCCCTGCTGCTGAACCCCCATTCGCCGGTCAATCAATGACCGGGCGGCCGCCGCGTGCGGCCCGCGCATGATCCCAGGCCCGCCACCGCTGCATCCGGCGGGCTTGTTTTTTCCCAAGGACCCGCCATGAGTATTTCACGCCGTGAATTCCTGAGTGTGCTGGCAGCCGCCGGCGCGACCGGCTTCCCGCTGCTGCGCGAAGCCGGCGCAGCCGAGGTCGAGCAACTCTACAACCCGCCGGTCAGCGGCAACGTGCACATGCTGCACATGACCGACAGCCATGCCCACCTGCAACCGGTGTATTTCCGCGAACCCAGCGTGAACATCGGCATCGGCGACATGCTGGGCCACCTGCCGCACCTGGTCGGAGCCGACTACCTCAAGCGCATGGGGTTCAAGCCCAACACCCGCGATTCCTACGCCTTCACGTACCTGGACTTCGAACGGGCCGCCAAGCAGTACGGCAGGATGGGCGGCTACGCGCACATCGCCACGCTGGTCAAGCGGCTGAAGGCGTCGCGCCCCGGGGCCCTGCTGCTCGACGGCGGGGACGCCTGGCAAGGCACCGCGCTGTCGCTGTGGACGCAGGGCCAGGACATGGTCGAGGCGCAGCTGCAGCTGGGCGTCGACGTGATGACCGCCCACTGGGAGTTCACCTACGGCGAGGCGCGGGTCAAGGAGGTGCTGGCCAAGGACTTCAAGGGCCGCATCGACTTCGTCGCGCAGAACGTCAAGACCGCCGACTTCGGCGACCCGGTGTTCCCGTACTACACGATGAAGCAGATGAACGGGGTGCAGGTCGCGGTGATCGGCCAGGCCTTCCCGTACACCCCGATCGCCAACCCGGCGTACATGATGCCCGACTGGACCTTCGGCATCGACACCCACCACATGCAGAAGGTGGTCAAGGAGGTGCGCGCCAAGGGTGCCCAGCTGGTGGTGGTGATTTCCCACAACGGCATGGACGTCGACCGCAAGATGGCCTCGCTGGTCGAAGGCATCGACTGCATCTTCGGCGGCCACACCCACGACGCCGAGGCGGTCGCGGTGGAAGTGCGGCGTCCCTCCGGCGGCATGACCCTGGTGACCAACGCGGGCTCGCACGGCAAGTTCCTCGGGGTCATGGACTTCGACGTGCGCGGCGGCAAGATGGTGGGCTACAAGTACCGCCTGCTGCCGGTGTTCTCCGACCTGCTGCCGGCCGACGCCGACATGCAGGCGCTGATCAAGCGGGTGCGGGCTCCCTACGAAAGCAAGCTCGACGAGGTGCTGGGGCACAGCGAAGGCGTGCTGTACCGCAGGGGCAACTTCAACGGCACCTGGGACCAGCTGATCCTGGACGCGATGCTGGCGGTGCGCGGCGGCGACCTGGCCTTCTCGCCGGGCTTCCGCTGGGGGGGCAGCCTGCTGCCCGGGGAGCCGATCACCCGCGAGGCGTTGATGACCCAGCTGGCGATCACCTACCCCTACTGCACGCTGACCGAGATGACCGGCAAGACCATCAAGGCGGTGATGGAAGACGTGTGCGACAACCTGTTCAACCCCGACCCGTACTACCAGCAGGGCGGGGACATGGTGCGCGTCGGGGCGTTGACCTACGCCTGCGCGCCCAATGAGAAGATGGGCAACCGCATCCAGGACATGCGACTGCACGGCAAGCCCATCGACCCGAACAAGACCTACAAGGTCGCGGGCTGGGCGCCGGTGCAGCCGGTCGCCGCGAAGGCCGCGAACCCGCCGATCTGGGAGGTCGTCGAGGAATACCTCAAGCACAATCCGTCGGTCAAGCCGCTCAAGCCCAACCAGCCGCGGCTGATCGGAGTGCAGGGCAACCCGGGACTGGCGCTGTAGCCGCCGTAGCGGCAAGCGGGGAGCGAAGCAGCGCGCGCAACACCTGGTAACGTTTGCGCGCAAGCCCGCGAGGCCGGACGGAGTCCGGCCTTTTTTGCGCCCGTACGCGTCGGTTGCCTGGCCATTGGCGCGATATATCGGCCAGTTCCCGGCGATCGGGCGGCCTGGCATGCTGCGATGCACGATTTTGCGTTGCATCAACTGCGCTGCTACAGTACCTGGAGGTTCAGGCGTCATCGGACCGCTGTGCGAGCGCACGGGGTACCCGGGCGCGCGCATGGTGTCGTTTCACCCACTCCCTGCCGGCAGACCCGGCGTCCCAGTGAGCTCACCATGACCATCCAGCAGCAGCGCGCGAACTCCTACCTGTTCGGCGGCAACGCTCCCTACGTCGAAGAGTTGTACGAGACCTACCTGGCCAACCCGGGCGCGGTGCCGGACCATTGGCGGGACTATTTCGACGCCCTGCAGCATGTTCCGGCGGTCGACGGCAGCAATTCCCGCGACATTCCGCACGCTCCGGTGCTCGCCGCATTCGCCCAGCGCGCCCGCAGCGGCCCGGCCAGGGGGATCCAGCTCGGCGCCGGTCCGGACCTGGCGCGCAAGCGTGTTGCCGCGCAGCAACTGATCGCCGCCTATCGCAACGTCGGGGTGCGCTGGGCCGACCTCGACCCCCTCAAGCGCGCCGAGCGTCCGCAGATTCCCGACCTGGAGCCGGCGTTCTACGGCTTCAGCGACGCCGACCTGGAAACCACCTTCAACGTCAGCAACACCTATTTCGGCCAGGAGTCGATGAGCCTGCGCGAGCTCATCAACAACCTGCACGAAACCTATTGCGGCTCGATCGGCGCCGAATTCATGTTCCTCAGCGACCAGGGGCAGAAGCGCTGGTGGCAGCAAAGGCTGGAGAGCATCCGCACGCGGCCGAGCTTCAGCGCCGAGAAGAAGCGCGACATCCTGGACAAGCTCACCGCGGCCGAGGGGCTGGAGCGCTACCTGGCCACGCGCTACGTCGGCCAGAAGCGCTTCTCGCTGGAAGGCGGCGAGAGCTTCATCGTCGGCATGGACGAGGTGATCCAGCGCGGCGCCGAGAGGGGCGCGCAGGAGGTGATCATCGGCATGGCCCACCGCGGGCGCCTGAACGTGCTGGTCAATACCCTGGGCAAGCGGCCGAAGGACCTGTTCGCCGAGTTCGAGGGCAAGCACGCCAGCGAACTGCCGTCGGGCGACGTCAAGTACCACCAGGGCTTTTCCAGCGACGTGTCGACGCCGTCGGGGCCGATCCACCTGTCGCTGGCCTTCAACCCCTCGCACCTGGAAATCGTCAACCCGGTGGTCGAGGGCTCGGTGCGCGCCCGCCAGGAGCGCCGCGGCGACAAGCGCGGCCAGCAGGTGCTGCCGGTGCTGGTGCACGGCGACGCGTCGTTCGCCGGTCAGGGCGTGGTGATGGAGACACTGGCGCTGGCGCAGACCCGCGGCTATTCCACCGGCGGCACGCTGCACATCGTGATCAACAACCAGATCGGATTCACCACCTCCGATCCGCGCGATGCCCGCTCCACGCTGTACTGCACCGACGTGGTGAAGATGATCGAGGCGCCGGTGCTGCACGTCAACGGCGACGATCCGGAGGCGGTGGCGCTGTGCTGCCAGCTGGCGGTCGACTACCGCGCCGAATTCGCCCACGACGTGGTGGTCGACATCGTGTGCTTCCGCAAGCTCGGCCACAACGAGCAGGACACCCCGGCGGTGACCCAGCCGCTGATGTACAAGAAGATCGCCGCCCACCCCGGGACGCGCAAGCTCTACGCCGACCGCCTGGCCAGCCAGGGGGTGATCGGCGAGGGCGACGGCGACGGCATGGTGCAGTCGTTCCGCTCGGCGATGGAAGACGGCGAGCGCGCGCTCGAGCCGGTGCTGTCGAACTACAAGAGCAAGTTCGCGGTCGACTGGACGAATTTCCTCAACCGCAAGTGGACCGACAGCGCCGACACCTCGCTGCCGATGACCGAGCTCAAGCGCCTGGCCGAGCGCATCACCACGGTGCCGCAGGACTTCAAGGTGCATCCGCTGGTCGAGAAGGTGATCGCCGACCGCGCCCGCATGGGGCGCGGCGAGCTGAGTCTGGACTGGGGCATGGGCGAGCACCTGGCCTTCGCCTCGCTGGTCGCCAACGGCTACCCGGTGCGCCTGTCGGGCGAAGACTGCGGCCGCGGCACCTTCAGCCACAGGCATGCGGTGCTGCACGACCAGAAGCGCGAACGCTGGGACGCCGGCACCTACGTTCCGCTGGAAAACGTCTCCGACGACCAGGCGCCGTTCGTGGTCATCGACTCCATCCTGTCGGAAGAGGCGGTGCTGGGCTTCGAGTACGGCTACTCCACCGCGGACCCCAACACCCTGGTGATCTGGGAAGCCCAGTTCGGCGACTTCGCCAACGGCGCGCAGGTGCTGATCGATCAGTTCATTTCCGCCGGCGAGGTCAAGTGGGGTCGCGCGTCGGGGCTGACGCTGATGCTGCCGCATGGCTACGAAGGCCAGGGGCCGGAACACTCGTCGGCGCGCCTGGAGCGCTACCTGCAGCTGTGCGCAGAGACCAACATGCAGGTCTGCCAGCCGACGACTCCGGCGCAGATCTTCCACCTGCTGCGCCGGCAGATGATCCGCCAGTTCCGCAAGCCGCTGGTGATCATGACCCCGAAGTCGCTGCTGCGCCACCCCGAGGCGCGTTCGGACCTCAGCGAGCTGGCCGAGTCGCACTTCCACACCGTGCTGGGCGACAAGGACGACATCGACGCCGCGAAGGTCAAGCGCATGGTGGTGTGCAGCGGCCGGGTGTACTACGACCTGCTGGCCGAGCGCCGGCAGCGCGAACTCCACGACGCGGCGATCGTGCGGCTGGAGCAGCTCTATCCCTTCCCGCACAAGGCCTTCGCCGCCGAGCTGCGCCGCTACCCCAACCTGCGCGACATCGTCTGGTGCCAGGACGAGCCGCAGAACCAGGGCGCGTGGTTTTTCATCCAGCATCATGTCCACGAGAACATGCAGGAAGGCCAGCGCCTGGGCTACGCCGGGCGTGCCGCGTCGGCGTCGACCGCGGTGGGTTACTACGCCAAGCATGCAGAGCAGCAAAAGGAACTGATCGCCGCCGCATTCGGCAAGCTCAAGGGTTTCATCCTGAGCAAATGAGCCTGTTTGCAGCTCGAGCCTGCCGGCCGTGCGCCGGCAGGCCGGCGCGGCGACCTCCAGCGGCCGCGTCCCGCGGCGCTGCGAAGTCCTCTCCCAACATCCCCTGATCCCCCGCGAGACCCACCATGGCACTCATCGATGTCAAGGTTCCCCAACTTTCCGAGTCGGTGGCCGAAGCCACTCTGCTGCAGTGGAAGAAAAAGCCCGGCGACGCCGTCGCGCAGGACGAAATCCTGATTGAAATCGAGACCGACAAGGTCGTGCTCGAAGTCCCGGCGCCCGGCGCCGGAGTGCTGGCCAGCGTGGCCAAGGGCGACGGCGCGACCGTGGTCGCCGACGAAGTGATCGCCACCATCGACACCGCCGCCAAGCCCGGAGCGGCGGCGCCCGCGGCGGCACCGGCCGCGGCGCAGGCACCGGCCGCGGCGCCGGCGCAGGCCGCCAGCACGGCGCAGCCGGCCGCTGCCGCGGTGGCGATGCCGGCCGCTGCCAAGATCCTCGCCGAACAGGGGATGGAGGCGGGCGCGGTGGCCGGAAGCGGTCGTGGCGGTCGTGTCACCAAGGGCGACGCGCTGGCCGCGGTGGCGGCCAAGGCGGCTGCGCCGGCCGCCGCCGCGGCGGCCGCCAGCGCCCCGTTCAACACTCCCCAGGCTCTGCCGCAGGTGGAAGCCCAGGTGGACCTGTCGGCCTATGCCGAGCGCCCGGAGCAGCGCGTGCCGATGAGCCGCCTGCGCGCGCGCATCGCCCAGCGGCTGGTGCAGTCGCAATCCGAGAACGCCATCCTCACCACCTTCAACGAAGTGAACATGAAGCCGGTGATGGACCTGCGCAACGCCCACAAGGATCGATTCGAGAAGGAGCACGGGGTCAAGCTCGGCTTCATGAGCTTTTTCGTCAAGGCGGCGGTGCATGCGCTGCGCAAGTACCCGATCCTCAACGCCTCGGTCGACGGCAACGACATCCTGTACCACGGCTATTTCGACATCGGCATCGCGGTCGGCAGCCCGCGCGGCCTGGTGGTGCCGATCCTGCGCAACGTCGACCAGCTCGGCTTCGCCGACATCGAACGCCAGATCGCCGATTTCGGCACCAAGGCGCGCGACGGCAAGCTGGCCATCGAGGACCTGACCGGCGGCACCTTCTCGATCAGCAACGGCGGGGTGTTCGGCTCGATGCTGTCGACCCCGATCATCAACCCGCCGCAGGCCGCGATCCTCGGCGTGCACGCGACCAAGGACCGTCCGGTGGTGGAAAACGGCCAGATCGTGATCCGGCCGATCAACTACCTGGCGCTCAGCTATGACCACCGCATCATCGACGGGCGCGAGGCGGTGCTCGGGCTGGTCGCGATGAAGGAAGCGCTGGAAGACCCGGCGCGCCTGCTGCTCAACCTGTGAGGCGCGCAATGGACCATGACCTGATTGTCATCGGCGCCGGTCCCGGCGGCTACATCGCGGCGATCCGCGCCGCCCAGCTCGGCATGTCGGTGGCCTGCATCGACGAATGGAGCCGCGCCAACGGTGCGCCGGCACCCGGGGGCACCTGCACCAACGTCGGCTGCATTCCGTCGAAGGCGATGCTGCAGTCCTCCGAGCACTACGAGCACGTCGGCCACGGCATGGCCGAACACGGCATCGAGGTGGGGTCGGTCAAGCTGGACCTGGAGCGCATGCTGGCGCGCAAGCGCAAGGTGGTCGAGCAGAACAACGACGGCATCCTGTACCTGTTCAAGAAGAACAAGGTCCGCTTCGTGCACGGCCACGCCGCGTTCACCGCGCGCACCGACTCGGGCTTCGAGGTCGCGGTCGGCGGCGCCGAGCCGGTGACCCTGCGCGCGCGCCAGGTGATCATCGCCACCGGTTCGCGCCCGCGCGCGCTGCCCGGGGTGGACTTCGACGAGCAGCGCGTGCTGTCCAACAGCGGCGCGCTGGCGCTGTCGAAGGTGCCCGAGCGCATGGGCATCATCGGCGCCGGAGTGATCGGGCTGGAGATGGGCTCGGTGTGGCGCCGCCTCGGCGCCAAGGTGACGGTGCTCGAGGCGCTGCCCGAGTTCCTGGGAGCGGCCGACGCCCAGGTGGCCAAGGAGGCGCTCAAGCAGTTCACCCGCCAGGGCCTGGACATCCAGCTCGGCGTCAAGATCACCGAAGTCAAGCCCGCCGCGCGCTCGGGCCCGGTGCGCCTGCTGTACACCGACTCCAAGGGCGCCGAGCAGAAGCTGGAAGTCGACGCGCTGATGGTGTCGATCGGGCGACTGCCTCATACCGAAGGCCTGGGACTCGACAAGGTCGGCCTCAAGCCCGACGAGCGCGGCTTCCTGGCGGTCGACGCCGACTGCCGCACCGAAGTGCCGGGGATCTGGGCCATCGGCGACGTGGTGCGCGGCCCGATGCTGGCGCACAAGGCCGAGGAGGAGGGCGTCGCGGTGGCCGAGCGCCTGGCCGGGCAGAAGCCCCACGTGGACTTCAACACCGTGCCCTGGGTGATCTACACCAGCCCCGAGATCGCCTGGGTGGGGCAGACCGAGCAGGCGCTGAAGGCCGCCGGGCGCGCCTACAAGGTGGGCAGCTTTCCCTTCCTGGCCAACGGCCGCGCGCGTGCGCTCGGCGACACCACCGGTTTCGTCAAGCTGCTCAGCGATGCGGCCAGCGACGCGATCCTGGGCGTGCACATCATCGGTCCGCTGGCCTCGGAGCTCATCGCCGAGGCGGCGGTGGCGATGGAATTCAAGGCCAGCGCCGAGGACATCGCGCGCATCTGCCACGCCCATCCCACGCTGTCGGAGGCGATGAAGGAAGCCGCGCTGGCCAGCGACTCGCGGGCCCTGAACTTCTAGCGGTCCGGGTGCCGCGGGACCCCGCGGCACCGTACCCGGCGCTCCCGATGAACTTCACCGAATACGCCCTGCGTCACCTGGGCGAGCGCGGCTTCGTGGCCGACTCCGCGCAGCGCGCGGCGATCGTGCGGCTGCAGCGAGCGCAGGACGAGTGGATCGACTACAAGTCGCGGCGCTCCAGCGCGGTGCGGCGGCTGCTCGTGCATCCGGAACTGCCGCGCGGGGTGTACCTGTGGGGTGGCGTCGGGCGAGGCAAGAGTTTCCTGATGGACGCCTTCCACGCCAGTGTTCCGGTGGTGCGCAAGACGCGCCTGCATTTCCACGAATTCATGCGCGAGGTACAGCGCGAACTGGCCGGGCTGCAGGGCACGCAGAATCCGCTGCAGGAACTCTCGCGCCGCATCGCGCGCAGGTTCCGGCTGATCTGCTTCGATGAGTTCCATATCAGCGACGTCACCGACGCGATGATCCTCGACCGGTTGCTGCAGGGGCTGTTCGACGACGGCGTGGTGTTGATGGCCACCAGCAACTTCCACCCCGACCAGCTCTACCCCGACGGGCTGCACCGCGATCGCATCCTGCCGGCGATCGAGCGCCTGAAGCAGCACCTGGAGGTGGTGCAGGTCGATGCCGGGATCGACTATCGCCAGCAGGCGCTGCGCCAGATGACCCTGTACCATCAGCCGCTGGACGCCGCTGCCGAGGCGGCGATGCGCGAGTGCTTCCAGCGCCTGGTCGACGGCCCCGACGAGGACCCGCTGCTGTCGGTGGAGGGGCGGGCGCTGCCCGCGCTGCGCCGGGCGGGAGGCGTCGCCTGGTTCGACTTCCAGACCCTGTGCAACACCCCTCGCTCGCAGAACGACTACCTCGAGCTGAGCAGCCGCTTCCACACGCTGTTGCTCAGCGGCGTGCCGCGCATGGGGCCGGAGCTGGCCACCGCGGCGCGGCGCTTCACCTTGCTGGTCGACGTGCTGTACGACCGCGGGATCAAACTGGTGGTGTCGGCGGCGACGTCGCCGCAGGCGCTGTATCCGTCGGGGCCGCTGGCCTACGAATTCGAGCGCACGGTGTCGCGCCTTCTCGAGATGCAGACCCCCGCGTACCTGCAGCAGCAGCGGCGTGAAGTGCATACCGCGCTGACCTAGTGAGCCTGCCCGTGGCCATCACGACCTTGCGCCGCTTCGCGCGCAGCCTCGCCGGCGGCTCGCGTGCCTGGCTGCTCGCGCTGTCGCTGGGTTGCGCGGCGAGTGCCGCAGCGGCACCGCCGGCACCGCTTGCCAGCCAGCCGGCGTCGGCGCCGGCTGCGGCGCGGGCGCAGCGCCAGCTCGAGCGTGCCCGGCTGGAGCAGCGCAGACGGCAGCTCGACCGCGACTACGCGGCCGAGCGCGCCGCTTGCATGAGGCGCTTCCTGGTCTTCTCGTGCCTGGACGATGCCGCGCAGCGCCACCGCAGGTTGCGCGACGCCTTGCGCGCCCGCCAGCAGCACCTCGATCTGCTCGATCGCGAGCAACGCGCGAGCGAGCAGCGCGCGGCCATCCGCCGCAGGCTCGCCGAGCATGCGGGCGGGGATGCGACGCAGGTGCTGTTGCAGCGCCGGCAGCGCCAGCAGCGTCAGCAGCAGGCGCAGCGCGAGCAGCGGCAGCGCGAGCAGGCGCCGGCGGCATCGGCGGCATCGGCGGCATCTGCGCCGGCGCGCGGCGCCCGCGGCCAGGGCGCGCGCCGGGTGCTGCCCGGGCCCCAGCAGGCCCCCGGCTTGCGCACCTCGGCATCGCAGGCGCAGGCGGCTCGCGCCAGCCAGCGCCAGCGCAGGCTGGACTACCTGCAACTGCAGAAGCGGGTTCGCCAGCAGCAACAAGGCCCGCCCGCGCCGCCGTTGCCCGTTCCGCCTGCCTCCGGGCCCTTGCCGCTGCCGCGCTGAAGCGCGGGGCGGCGCCCGCTCAGCGCCGCGGGGCCTTGACCGGCTTGGTGGGCGGCTGCGGCTCGATCCATTCGGGGAATTCGATCCGGGGCGGAGCCGGGCGGGGTGCCGCGGGTGGCTCGCTGAGCTTGAGAACCGCCAGCGACAGGTTGTCGCCGTGGCCAGCCGCGCGCAGGCGTGCCTTGTTGACCAGGGCCTCGCAGGCCTCGCGGGGATCCAGCGCATCGAGCGTGGCGCCGAGCTCGGGATCGAGGAAATAGTGCCAGACTCCGTCGCTGCACAGCAGCAGGCTGTCGCCCGCCTGCAGCTGCAGGCTCTCGAAGCTGAAGGGCGGGTCCTCGGCCGTGCCCAGGCTGGCGGTCAGCACATTGCTCATCGGATGGCTGCGCGCCATCGCCTCGGTCAGCTCGCCGCGGTCGATCAGGTCCTGCACGTACGAATGGTCGCGGGTGCGGCGCTGCAACTGGCCGCCGCGGAACAGGTGGATGCGCGAGTCGCCGACATGGGCCCACCAGCACAGCCCCTCGGCGTGCAGCAGCGCGCAGGCGACGGTCGAGTGCGGTTCCTGCTCGGCGGACATGGCCGTCAGCCGGATCATGCTGTGCGCTTCCTGCAGCAAGGTCTTGAGCAGCACGGCCGGGTCGTCGGCGGCGGGGATGTAGCGCTCGAACAACTGCTGCGCGGTGATCATCACCTGGTCGGCGGCCATGCGCCCGCCGCTGCGCCCGCCCATGCCGTCGGCGACCACCGCCAGCACCGCGCCGCGCACCCGCGGATGGGCGAAGACCTCGACGCGGTCCTGCTGGTATTGGCGATCCCCGCGGTGGGTGCCGGTGGCCGCCTGCAGTTGCAGGCGATTGCGAGCTGGATTCATCGAGTGGTCAAGGTCCCTACAATCGCTGCTGTCGTCGCGCCGGCTGCCCGCCTGCCGACGCGGCGCGGCGCGGCCGGCTCCGGCCACCACCGCGCCCTTCCTGGCCCTTGCGCCCGCAGCCCGGGTGCGACACCCCGAGCCGGCCCGCGGGCCGCAGCAGCTGTTTGAACCAGCCCCAGCACGATGTAGGGCATTGTAGGCATGCCGCGAGCGCGGCCGGCGATGCCCTGACCGACGCCCATCCGGTGTGGGGCAGCCAGGGCCTGCTCGCGGCCGCGCTGCCCGGCTGGCGCTGCCGCTCCGGCCAGCGCGCGCTCGCCGAGGCCGTGGGCGAGGCCATCGAACGCCAGGGCATCGTGCTGGCCGAGGCAGGCACCGGTACCGGCAAGACCCTGGCGTACCTGGTGCCGGCGCTGCTTTCGGGCCAGCGTCTGGTCGTTTCCACCGCAACCCGCGCGCTGCAGGACCAGTTGCACCGCAAGGACCTGCCGCTGGCCTGCCAGGCGCTGGGGCTGCAGGTGCGCGCGGCGGTGCTCAAGGGGCGGGGCAACTACGTGTGCCGCTATCGGCTGCAGCGCGCGGGCGAGCAGGCACTGCTCGACAGCCGCGCAGCGGTGCAGCAGCTGCACCGCGTGCAGCGCTTCGCGGCCGGCAGCGCCGACGGCGACCTGTCGGGCATGCCGGGCCTGGACGAAAAGTCCGCGGTGCTGCCGCTGGTCACTTCGACCCGCGACAACTGCCTGGGTTCGGAGTGCCCTGACTTCCGGCAGTGCTTTGTCATGAAGGCGCGACGCGAGGCGCTGGCGGCCGACGTGGTGGTGGTCAACCACCATCTGTTCTTCGCCGACCTGGCGTTGCGCGGCGAAGGCGTCGCCGAGTTGCTGCCGGCGGCCACCACCGTGGTGCTCGACGAGGCGCACCAGCTCGCCGACATCGGAACCCAGTTCCTCGGCCAGACGGTGGGTACCGCGCAGGCGCAGGAGCTGGCACGCGACAGCCAGGCCTGCGGGCTGCAGCATGCGCGCGGCCTGGCCGACTGGGCCCAGCTGGCGGCCGGCCTGCTGCGCGCAGCGCGCGAGCTGCGGCTGTGCGCCGGGGTCGGCGCGCAGCGCATGGACTGGGCGCAGGCGCGCTCGCTGGCCGGATGGGATGCGGCCGTGCAGGGCTGGCGCGACGCGCTCGACCGGCTGGCCGCCGCGTTGACCCAGGTCGAGGCCGCGGCGCCCGAATTCACCCGCCTGGTCGAGCGCTGCCGCGAACAGCAGCGGCTGCTTGCCGCCTGGCAGGACCCGGCCGCGCCGGCGGGCCAGCCCGAGGCGCAGGCGCAGGCGCCGCAGCCGACCGCGGTGGCCGAGGAACAGGTGCGCTGGCTCGATGTCGGGCAGCAGCACCTGCGGCTGCAGTCGACCCCGCTGGGCATAGGACCGGCGTTTTCGGCGCTGCTCGCCGAGCGCGCGCAGGCCTGGGTACTGGTGTCGGCCACGCTGACCATGGACGGGAGTTTTCGCTACGCGCGCGCGCGGCTCGGACTCGGCGAGGGCAGCCCGGCATTGCGGCCCGGCGCCGCGCCCGGCGCCACCGCCGGGCTCGACACCCCGCGGCTGCGCGAGCTGCGCCTGCCCAGCCCATTCGACTACCCGCGCCAGACCCGCCTGCTGGTGCCGCGACGCGATTTCCACCCCAGCCATGGCGACCACGCGGCGCGCGTGGCCGAACTGGCAGCCCGCCTGGTCGCCGCCAATCCCGGCGGCAGCCTGGTGCTGTGCACCACGTTGCGCGCGATGGCCCGCATTGCCGCGCGGCTGCGCGAACTGCTGCCGGCCACGCGGCCGGTGCTCGAGCAGTCCAGCGAGTCCAAGGCCGTGCTGTTGCAGCGCTTCGCCAGCGATGCCCGCGCGGTGCTGGTCGGCAGCCACAGCTTCTGGGAAGGCGTGGACTTTCCCGGTGAACAGCTGACCCTGGTGGTGATCGACAAGCTGCCTTTCGCGCCGCCGGACGATCCGCTGGTGGCCGCTCGCCTGGCGCGGCTGCAGGCAGCGGGGCGCAACGGATTCCTGGACTATTCGCTGCCGCAGGCAGCGCTGGCCCTGCAGCAAGGCGCCGGCAGGCTGGTGCGCGGCGAGGACGACTGGGGGGTGCTGGCGGTGTGCGACCAGCGGCTGCTGGCCAGCGCCTGGGGCGCGCGGCTGCTGGCCTCGCTGCCCGCGTTCAGCCTGACCGACTCGGTCGAGCAGGCGCTGGAGTTCCTGCGCTGCGGCGCAGCCGGCTGACCGCGCTCACCAAAGGCTCCACCACGGCGACTCGTTGTCCGGCAGCTTGCCGCCGAGGTAGGGGCTGTGGGGGTAGTTCAGGCGCAGCACGCGCTCGGTATCGTCGCGCAACTGGGTCAGGCCCAGCTTGTCGTAGCTGTCCATCAGCACGCCCAGCGCGAGCTGGGTGGCCGGGGTGTCGGGATAGTCGCGCAGGGTCAGCTGGGCGCGGTCGGCCGCCGCCACGTAGGCCCGCTGGTGGTAATAGAACAGCGCGACGTGGGCGTCGTACTGCCCCAGCGAGTTGACGATGTAGCGCATGCGCTCGCGCGCATCGGCGGCGTACTTGCTGTGGGGAAAGCGCGTCACCAGCTGCTTGAAGGCCTCGAACGACTCCTTCGCGCCACGCTGGTCGCGTTCGTACTGCGCCTGGTCGGCGATCTTGGAGAACAGCGTCTGGTTGTCGTAGAAATTGATCAATCCCTTCAGATACAGCACGTAATCGACCGCGGGATTGTTGGGGTAGACCTTCAGGAAGCGATCGCACGCGGCCAGCGCCTGCGTGCGGTCGTCCTGCTTGTAGTAACCGTAGGCGACCTCGATCAGCGCCTGCTGCGCCAGCACCCCGTAGGGGTAGCGCGACTCGAGCTTTTCGTAGTACTTGGTCGCCGTGTCGTAGGCGCCGTTGGCCATTTCGTTGCGCGCCTCGCTGTACAGCTTGGCGGCCGACCAGCCGGCGGTGATGTCGGTGTTGCCGCTGGAGGCGCAGGCGCCCAGCGCCAGCACGCCCGCAGTCAGCACTGCGCGCAACAGCCAGCGCGCGCTGCGCGTGCCGGTTCGGGAGGCAAGGCGATTCACGTAGGTGCTCGAGGTAGTTGCGCCAAGCGGACCATTATAGGAAGCCCCTCGGCCGGGACCGGGCAGTCGCGTCGCAGCCCCTTGCAGTATGCTGGCGCGATGCCCGCAGCCGATTCCCCGCAGTCACCCGGCGCGCCTGCGGCGGCGCCTCCGCACGGCGACGACGCCGAGGAGCCGCAGTCCGGCGAGGCGCAGCTGCTGCGCGCGCGCATCCCGGCCGAAGCCGCCGGCGAGCGGCTCGACAAGGTGCTGGCGCAACTCTTCGGAGCCTTCTCCCGCAGCCGCCTGCGCGCCTGGTGCGAGGCCGGCCTGGTCAGCATGGCGGGCGCCGTCGCGGCGCCGCGCAGCAAGGCGCGAGCCGGCTCGGAAGTATGCCTGCAGGTGCCTGCCGACCCCGAGGCCGCGGCCTTTGCCGCCGAGCCGCTGGACCTGCAGCTGGTGTGGGACGACGCCGACCTGGCGGTGATCGACAAGCCCGCCGGGCTGGTCGTGCATCCGGCCGCGGGCAACTGGAGCGGCACCCTGCTCAATGGCCTGCTGGCGCGCTTTCCCGACTCGGCAGGGCTGCCGCGGGCGGGAATCGTGCATCGCCTGGACAAGGACACCAGCGGGCTGATGGTGGTGGCGCGCAGCCTGCGCGCCTACACCGACCTGGTGCGCCAGTTGCAGCAGCGCAGTGTCAGCCGGCAATACCTGGCGCTGGCCTGGGGCCTGCTCGCGCAGCCGACCTGGGTGGACGCGCCGATCGGCCGCCATCCCCGCGATCGCCTGCGCATGGCGGTGGTGGCCGGCGGCAAGCCGGCGCGCACCCGCTTCAGCAGCCTGGGCAGTTGCACCGGCGCGCACGGCACCGTCAGCGCGCTGCGCTGCGAGCTGCAAAGCGGGCGCACCCACCAGATCCGGGTGCACGCCCAGCACCTGGGGCTGCCGCTGCTGGGCGATCCGCTGTACGGCCGGCGCGCCGCGCCGCAGCTGGCCTTGCGACGCCAGGCCTTGCACGCCGCGCTGCTGTGTCTGCGCCACCCGGGCAGCGCGCAGTGGATGCAATGGCATTCGCCGGTGCCCGCGGATATCGTCGACGCCTGGCGCGACCAGGGTGGCGACCCCGCGCGCCTCGATTGCAGCGCGTGGAGCGCGGCACCCGCCGAGGAGCAGGCATGAACCCGCCGCGCATGCCGCAGTGGCCGCGCTCCTGGCGGCTGGTTCCCTGGCCCGGCAACCCGCGGGTGCGCGGCCTGTTCACCAGCCGCGAGGGCGGCACCAGCGGCGGGGCCTACGGCTGCGCGGGTGGCGGCGGCATGAACCTGGGCGATCACGTGGGCGACGATGCGCAGGCGGTGCAGCGCAACCGCAGCCTGCTGGCCGAATGGCTGGCGGGGGTCGAGCCGGCGTGGCTGCAGCAGGTGCACGGCACCGACGTGGCCGCGCTGGACGACTGGCGCACCGGGCAGTCGCCGCGTGCCGACGCCGCGGTGCGCCTGCGCGCAGGCGTGGCCGCCAGCGTGCTGGTGGCCGACTGCCTGCCGGTGCTGCTGGCGGCGCCCTCCGGGCGCGGCGTCGCGGCGGCCCACGCCGGCTGGCGCGGACTGGCTGCCGGCGTGCTCGAGCGCGCGGCGGCCGCGCTGGCACGCGGCGCAGCATGCCGTGGCGAGGATCTGCAGGCCTGGCTGGGGCCGGCGATCGGCCCTGGACATTTCGAGGTCGGCGACGAAGTGCGCGCGGCCTTTGTCGCGATCGACGCGGGCGCCGGCGTCGCGTTCGCCCCCGCGGCCGGCGAGGGCAAGTGGATGGCCGACCTGTTCGAGCTGGCGCGCATGCGCCTGCAGGCCGCCGGCGTACCGAGGGAATCGATTTTCGGAGGCGGGCTGTGCACCTTCTCCGATCCGGCCCGCTATTACAGTTTCCGCCGTGACCGAATCACCGGACGCCAGGCCGGGCTGGTCTGGCTGGCAGGTTGATCCGGCCGACGCGTTGACACCCGCAAGCCTTTGTTCAAGAATGGTTTGACAGGCGTTCATCGCACTGAATACCACGGCTTGATACCTGTTTGATATTTTCCCCTGGATGTGGATCTAAGGTCCTGATATTTCTAGGGCCACCGATTTTGTTGACGTTTTTCTTACAGTTTTGTCCGACCGCCCGGCGCGTGGCCGCGGTCGGACGGGATGCCCCGCGATGGCTGCCAACGCTACTTCCCGGCCCGGTGACAAGACCTCACCGGGCGTCGAATTCGCCCAGCGCCTGCAACAGGTCCTGGCCTCGAGCCTCGCGCCGGGCGCGGCCGTCTGCATCGATCCGTCGCGACTGGCGCGCATCCAGCAGCAATACGCCCGCGAATACGCCGAACTGTGGGCGGGCCTGCTCGACGGCAGCGCGCAGCCGCGGGTCGACGACCGGCGCTTCGCCGGCGAGGCGTGGCGCAGCAATCGCTTTTCCACCTACACCGCGGCGTTGTACCTGCTCAACGCCCGGGCGATGATGGAGCTGGCCGAGTCGGTGCAGGCCGACGACAAGAGCCGGCAGCGAATCCGCTTCGCGATCCAGCAATGGGTCGACGCGGCGGCGCCGAGCAACATCTGGGCGCTCAACCCCGACGCGATCGGCGAGGCGCTGCGCAGCGGCGGCGAGAGCCTGCGGCGCGGCATCGACAACCTGCTGCGCGACATGCAGCGCGGCAAGCTGACGCAGACCGACGAAAGCCAGTTCGAGATCGGGCGCAATGTCGCGACCACCGAGGGCGCGGTGGTGTTCGAGAACCCCTGGTTCCAGTTGCTCGACTACCGGCCGTTGCAGCCCAGGGTGCACGAGCGCCCGCTGCTGGTCGTTCCGCCGTGCATCAACAAGTTCTACATCCTCGACCTGCAGCCGGCCAACTCGCTGGTGCGCTACGCCCTCGAGCAGGGGCATCGCGTCCTGGTCATGTCGTGGCGCAACCCCGACGCCGAGTGCGGCCACTGGACCTGGGACGACTACATCGAGCACGGCGTGCTCGAGGCGGTGCGGGTCGCCGGGGAAATCGCCGCGGCGGCGCGGCCAGCGCAGCCGGCGTCGCGCCGCCGCGCGGCGGCCGCCAGGCAGCGCGCCGACACGGCAGCCGAGGAGGGCGGGATCAACGCTCTGGGTTTTTGCATCGGCGGCACGCTGCTCGGCACCGCGCTGGCGGTGCTGCGGGAGCGCGGCAGGCGTCCGGTGCACAGCGCGACCTTCCTGACCACGCTGCTGGATTTTTCCGACACCGGGGTGCTCGACGTGTTCGTCGACGAGGCGCAGGTGGCGATGCGGGAGGCCACCATCGGCCATGGCGGCCTGCTGGCCGGCAGCGAGCTCGCCGCGGCCTTCTCCAGCCTGCGCCCGAACGACCTGACCTGGAACTACGTGGTCGGCAACTACCTCAAGGGGCAGACTCCGCCGCCTTTCGACCTGTTGTACTGGAATTCCGACAGCACCAACCTGCCCGGCCCGTTCCTCGCGTGGTACCTGCGCAATGCCTACCTGGAGAACAAGCTGTCGCGCCCCGGCGCGCTGACGGTGTGCGGCGTGCCGCTGGACCTGGGCGGCATCGACCTGCCGGCCTATGTCTACGGCTCGCGCGAGGACCATATCGTGCCCTGGACCACCGCCTACGCCTCCGCGCGACTCCTCGGCGGTCCCACCCGTTTCGTGCTCGGCGCCTCCGGGCACATCGCCGGGGTGATCAATCCTCCGTCCAGCGGCAAGCGCAGCCATTGGCGGCTTTCGCACGGCGGGCGCGCAGCGGCCGCTTCGCGGCTGCCCGACAGCGCGCAGGCCTGGTTGCAGCGAGCCGACGAACATGCGGGCAGCTGGTGGCCCGACTGGTCGGCCTGGCTGGCCGAACACGCAGGGGCCCTGCAGCCGGCGCCGAGCGCATACGGCGGCGCGGGCTACCAGGCCATCGAGCCGGCACCGGGGCGCTACGTGCGCGTGCGCGCCTGAATGGCGCGCTCCCCGCGACCTCGCCGACTTCCCCTTTTCGCAACCCCAACCATTTCGAGGCTTTCGACATGAGTGCAGACATTGTGATCGTTTCCGCGGTTCGCACCGCGGTCGGCAAGTTCGGAGGTTCGCTGGCGAACATCGCCGCGGCCGACCTCGGGGCGCTGGTCGTGCGCGAGGCGGTCGCGCGCGCCGGCATCGAGCCCGGGCAGGTGTCCGAGGTCATCCTCGGGCAGGTGCTGCAGGCCGGCTGCGGCCAGAACCCTGCGCGCCAGGCCACGCTCAAGGCCGGCCTGCCCGACAGCGTTCCGGCGATGACCATCAACAAGGTCTGCGGCTCGGGGCTGAAGGCGGTGATGCTGGCGGCGCAGGCGGTGCGCGACGGCGATGCCGACATCGTCGTCGCCGGCGGCCAGGAGAACATGAGCGCCGCGCCCCACGTGCTGCCCGGCTCGCGCGACGGCATGCGCATGGGCGACTGGAAGATGGTCGACACCATGGTCCACGACGGACTGTGGGACGTGTTCAACCAGTACCACATGGGGATCACCGCCGAGAACGTCGCGCGCAAGCACGGCATCACGCGGGAGATGCAGGACGCCTTCGCGGCAGCCAGCCAGAACAAGGCCGAGGCGGCGCAAAAGGCCGGTCGCTTCGCCGAGGAGATCGTCCCGGTGATGCTGCCGCAGCGCAAGGGCGACCCGCTGGCTTTCGCCACCGACGAGTTCGTGCGCCATGGGGTCAGCGCCGAAGCGCTGGGCGCGCTGCGCCCGGCCTTCGACAAGGCCGGCAGCGTGACCGCGGGCAATGCCTCGGGGATCAACGACGGCGCGGCAGCGGTGGTGGTGATGAGCGCCGAGCGCGCCGCCGCGCTGGGGCTGCGGCCGCTGGCCAGCATCCGCGCCTATGCCAACGCGGGGCTCGATCCCGCGTACATGGGAATGGGCCCGGTGCCCGCGTCGACCCGCTGCCTGTCGCGCGCCGGCTGGAAGCCCCAGGACCTGGAACTGATGGAAATCAACGAAGCCTTCGCCGCCCAGGCGCTGGCGGTCAACCAGCAGATGGGCTGGGACACCTCGAAGGTCAACGTCAACGGCGGGGCGATCGCCATCGGCCACCCGATCGGGGCCAGCGGTTGCCGCATCCTGGTCACCCTGCTGCACGAAATGCAAAAGCGCGGCTCGAGCAAGGGCCTGGCCTCGCTGTGCATCGGCGGCGGCATGGGCGTCGCGATGGCGCTGGAGCGTTGAGCGGCCCGCAGCGTCCCCAGCGATCGAGGCCAACGGATTTTCATCGGAGGAACCAGTCATGGATAAAAGAGTTGCTTATGTCACCGGAGGCATGGGGGGGATCGGGACCGCGATCTGCCGCAGGCTGTGCGAGGCGGGCCACAAGGTGATCGCCGGCTGCGGGCCGAATTCCCCGCGCAAGGACGGCTGGGTGCGCGACATGCGCGCCCAGGGTTACGAGGTGTATGCCTCGGAGGGCAACGTGGCCGACTGGGAGTCGACCTGCGCCGCGTTCCAGCAGGTGTTCGCCGAGCATGGCCAGGTCGACATCCTGGTCAACAACGCCGGCATCACCCGCGACGCGGTGTTCCGCAAGATGGGCTACGAGGACTGGGACCGGGTCATGAAGACCAACCTGTACTCCATGTTCAATGTCACCAAGCAGGTGATCGACGGCATGGTCGACCGCGGCTGGGGGCGCATTGTCAACATTTCCTCGGTCAACGGCGAGAAGGGCCAGTTCGGTCAGACCAACTACTCGGCGGCCAAGGCCGGCATGCACGGTTTCACGATGGCCCTGGCGCAGGAAGTGGCCTCCAAGGGCGTGACGGTCAACACCGTCGCGCCCGGCTACATCCTCACCGACATGGTCAAGGCGATCCGCCAGGACGTGATGGACAAGATCGTCGCGTCGATCCCGGTCAAGCGCCTCGGCCGCCCGGAAGAGGTCGCGTCGCTGGTGACCTGGCTGGCCAGCGAGGACGGAGCCTTCACCACCGGCGCCGAACTGTCGATCAACGGCGGCCTGCACATGAGTTGATGCGCGGCGGGCGGGGCCGGGGCCGGGCCGTGCCCGGCCCGCGCGCATCGTCGCGATGGGTGTCGCCCCGGTACCGCCAGCCGGAGGTTTTGTGGTTCAATCGGTCGAAGCCGCGTACTCTTGGCCATGCCGCCCATGTCGACCTCCGAAACGCCTGTCCGCGTCATCAAGAAGTACCCCAACCGTCGCCTGTACGACACCGAGACCAGCGCGTACATCACGCTGGCCGACGTCAAGTCGCTGGTCATGCAGGGGCAGTCCTTCGTCGTGCAGGATGCGAAGAGCGGGGCCGACCTGACACGCAGCATCCTGCTGTTGATCATCCTGGAGGAAGAGGCCGGCGGCGTGCCGATGCTCAGCACCGCGATGCTCGAGCAGTTGATCCGCTTCTACGGCCACGCGATGCAGGGCATGATGGGCTCGTACCTGGAAAAGACCGTGCAGGCCTTCATTGACATCCAGAGCAAGCTCGCCGAGCAGTCTCGCGGCCTGTACGACGGGGCCAGCTTCAGCCCCGAGATGTGGTCGCAGTTCCTCAGCGGCCAGGCGCCGATGCTGCAGGGCATGATGGGCAACTACCTGGAGCAGAGCAAGAAGCTGTACATGCAGATGCAGGATCAGATGCAGCAGCAGGCCAGGCAGATGATGGGGGCGTTCCAGCCGCCGGCGAAGAAGTAGCGGCCCGGCTCGCGCCGACCGGCGTCGCCCGAAGCGGCGACAATAGCGGGATGAACCCCCATCCTGCGGACGCGCAGTCCCCCCGCCAGCCCTCCCAGTCCGCGCAGGCCGCGCAGGCCGATCCCGCCGCGGCGCCGCGGATCGGCTTCGTCTCGTTGGGCTGCCCCAAGGCCCTGGTCGATTCCGAACGCATCCTGTCGCGCCTGCGCGCCGAGGGCTACCAGACCAGTTCGAGCTACGCCGGCGCCGACCTGGTGATTGTCAACACCTGCGGATTCATCGACGACGCGGTGCGCGAGAGCCTGGACGCCATCGGCGAGGCGCTGCACCAGAACGGCCGGGTGCTGGTGACCGGTTGCCTGGGGGCGCGCAGCGACCCGCAGGGCGACAACCTGGTGCGCAAGGTGCATCCCAAGGTGCTGGCGGTGACCGGTCCGCAGGCGACCGAGGAGGTGCTGGGCCACGTGCACGCCAGCCTGCCCAAGCCCCACGACCCCTTCGTCGATCTGCTGCCTCCCGGCGGGCTGAAGCTGACGCCGCGCCACTACGCCTACCTGAAGATTTCCGAGGGCTGCAACCAGAGCTGCAGTTTCTGCATCATTCCCGGCATGCGCGGCAAGCTGGTGTCGCGGCCGATCGGCGAGGTGCTCGACGAGGCGCAGGCGCTGCTGCGCGCGGGGGTGCGCGAGTTGCTGGTGGTCAGCCAGGACACCGCGGCCTACGGCTCCGATCTGAAGTACCGCACGGGTTTCTGGCAGGGGCGGCCGCTGCGCACCCGCTTCGCCGAACTGGTGCGGGCGCTGGCCGCACTGGCCGACGAGCACGATGCCTGGGTGCGGCTGCACTACATCTACCCCTACCCGCATGTCGACGAGGTGCTGCCGCTGATGGCCCAGGGACGCATCCTGCCCTACCTCGACGTGCCGTTGCAGCATGCGCATGCCCAGGTGCTGCGGCGCATGCGCCGCCCGGCAGGGGGGGAGCGCGCGCTCGAGCGCATCGCCGCGTGGCGCCAGGCCTGCCCGCAGATCGCGATCCGCTCGACCTTCATCGCCGGCTTTCCGGGCGAGACCGACGAAGAGTTCGAGACCCTGCTGGACTTCGTCCGCCGCGCCGAAATCGACCGCGTCGGCTGTTTCGCGTACTCGCCGGTGCAGGGGGCGGCGGCCAACGAACTGCCCGGGGCCTTGCCCGACGCGTTGCGCGAGGCCCGCCGCGAGCGCTTCATGCAGGTCGCCGAGCAGGTGTCGGTGCAGCGGCTGCGGCGGCGCGTCGGCCAGGAACTGCAGGTGCTGGTCGACAGCGCGTCGCGCAGCGGCGCGGTCGCGCGCAGCTACGCCGAGGCGCCCGAGATCGACGGCAAGGTGCTGGTCGCGGCGCCCGAGCGCGCGTCGGCGCGCATGCGGCTGGCGCAGTCCGGCGGACAGTTCCTGCGGGTGCGGGTGGTCGGCACCCAGGGCCACGACCTGCTGGCGCAGATGCTGTGAGCGCGCGGCCGCGGCCGCCGGCGCGCTACAGGTGCAGCCCGAAGGCCGACAGGTTGCGCCACAGCATGTACAGCGCCACCGCGGCCACCAGCAGCGCGAAGATCAGGTTCAGCGTTCCCTTGCCCTGCTTGCCCAGGTGGGTCGCCATGCGGGTGCCCAGCCAGCCGCCGAGCACCCCGCCGCCGATGTACAGCAGCGCCACCGTGAAGTCCAGCAGCCCCGAGCGGGCATAGTTGATCGCAGTGGTCAGGCCGAAGGTTCCGACCGACACCAGCGAGGACCCGATCGCGACGATCATCGGCATGCCGGTGGAGAACACCAGGCCGGGGACGATCAGGAAGCCGCCGCCGATGCCGAAGAAGCCCGCCAGCAGCCCCACCAGCACCGCGGCGGCGATCAGCCGGGGCAGCGACTCGGCGTGGGGTTGCGCGCCCGACTGCGTCGCGCCGGCGCCGTCGCGCCGCCGCAGCATCAGCCCGGCGATCACCAGCATCAGCAGCGCGAACAGGAACAGCAGCTTCTTGCCGTCGACCGCCTTGCCCAGGCTGGAGCCGACGTAGGCCGACACCGCTCCGACCACGGCGAACCACAGCGCCTGCTTCCAGCGCACGTTGCCGGCACGGGCGTGGGGGATCAGGTTCAGGTAGGCGTTCATCGAAACCGCCAGCGCGGTGGTGCCGATGACCACGTGCGGGTTGGGGTAGCCGACCAGGTACAGCAGCAGCGGCACCGCGAGGATCGAGCCGCCGCCGCCGATCAGCCCCAGCGAAAAGCCCACCGCCAGGCCCGAGACCACGGCGAGGACATGCTGGGTCGTGCTCAGCGCCGCCGGCGCATGGCTTGCAAGGGTATCGATTGGCATAGTCCCCGGAGCATACCGTAGCAGCCAGTATGGGGGTGTGAGCATTTGTGCCGCGTTGCCATGCTATTGCAGCGGTTGATCGCGTCAAGTAACAATTGTGTCAGGATGTATTGCGTAGGCCTGCCGTAAGCCTCGGCGGCGACAGTGCCGGCGTGAGTGGGCGTGGAGCCCGCCGCAAACGGGGCCCGGGCTTCGCCTGCGTGCAAGCGCCCGGGCCAGTGGCGTCGAGAACCGTACCGCGCGTGGGCAACGCGCACTCAAGACTGGAGACAACGATGGACAAGAAGATCAACCCCGCCCCTCTCGGGCTCTCGGGCTTTGCGCTGACCACCTGGCTGCTCAGCATGCACAACGCCGGCATGGCGACCGACGCGATGGTGCCGACGGTGCTGGCGTGCGCGCTGGCGTTCGGCGGCACCGCGCAGTTCGTCGCCGGCGTCGTGGAAGCCTTCGTCGGCAACAGCTTCGGCTTCGTCGCGTTCTGCGGATACGGGGCGTTCTGGTGGAGCTTCGCGCTGCTGGTCGAGTTCTTCCCCAAGGGCCTGGCGTATGCCGGCTGGTACCTGCTGCTGTGGGGCGTGTTCACGACCTACATGTGGATCGGGACCTGGAAGAAGGGCAAGGTGCTGATGCTGGTGTTCACCGCGCTGACCCCGACCTTCTACCTGCTGGCCTTCGGCGCGCTGCTGGGCATGAGCGCGCTGGGCACGCTGGGCGGCTACCTCGGGCTGGTGACCGCCGCGCTGGCCGCCTACCTGGCAGCCGCCGAGGTGATCAACGAAGCCTGGGGCTCGCAGGTGCTGCCGGTCTGACGCCGGCGTTGCACGATCCGCACGATTCGCACGATTCGCACGATTCGCGAGGGCAGGGCCGAAGTACCGAACATCCTGCCCGCGCAACTGCCGCGGCCGCGAGGCCGCGGCTTTTTTTTCAGAACTTGTAGCCGATGGCGATTCCCACCGAATCCTCGCTCATGCTCAGGGTCTCGGGCGAGCGGCCGACGACCTGGCCCTGGCCGTTGAGCTGCGGGGCGTAGCCGTTGACCGAGTTGCGGAAGGCGTGCACGTAGTCGGCCGAAAGGTCGATCTTCGGGGTCAGCGCGTAGCTCAGTCCCAGGGTCAGGTGGTCCTTCACCACGCCGGGAGCGAGGGTGTTGAAGAACACATCGGTGGCGCTGATCGGGTTGTCGGTGTGGTTCCAGCCGGCGCGCAGGGTCAGTCGATCGCTGTAGCGCCACGCCGCGCCGAGCTTGAGCACGGTCACGTCGCTCCAGCCGAAGCCCGCGCCTCCCGGGGCGCCCAGCCTGGGTGCGCTCTGCTGCTGGGCCAGCGCCATCAACGGCAACGAGGAGTTGGCGATCGACGACACCTGGCCGTAGAGGATGCGCTCGACGTCGGCGGCGACGGTCCACTGCGCGTTGGCCTGCCAGGCCACGCCGATGCCGTAGTTCTCGGGGATGTCGAAGCTGCCGCCGTCGGCGAACAGCCCGTCGTAGGCGCTGAAGCTGCTCATGTGGATCTTCGGCTGGAAGGTCGCCCCCACCGACCATCCGGGAGCCAGCTGGCCGATCCAGCCGATGCGCACACCCACCCCGTCGGAGGAGTCGTGCCCGGGCGAACGCAGGCTGGCCGGGTCGATGCTCATCTGCGGCGACGCGAAGTTGCCGAGGCCGTTGGCGCGAAAGCTCTGGTGCACCAGGTCGAGCGCCAGGCCGATGGTGTTGTCGGGGGTGACCCGCCAGGCCACGCTGGGGCTGATGAACAGTTGCTGCAGGTCGACCCCGACCCCGGGCTGCAGCCCGGTGGACGCGGCGATGCTGCTGTAGCCGCTGTTCATGCCGCCGTTGCCGTAGACGCTGATGCCCAGCGAAAGCCCCCGGTCCAGCATGTGGTTGTAGCCGAACTCGGGGATCAGGAAGTTGCTCTGGTCGTTGCCGCTGTAGGTGGTGGTGCCGATCTGCGCCTGGCGGTCCGGGCGGAACAGCGTGAGGCCGGCGTCGACCCGGTTGCCCACCAGCGCCATGCCGGCCGGGTTGGCTGCGGCCGCCAGCGCGTCCTGCGGCAGCGCGATGCCCACCCCGCCCATACCCACCGAGCGCACGCTGTAGCCGGGCTGGAAATACCCGTCGGTGGCGTGCGCCAGTCCGGGCGCCAGCGCCCCACCCAGGAAAGCGGCGGCACAGGTTGCCGCCAGTCGATTGCTACGCATGGAATCCTCCGCTGAGACATTCAGCCGGGTCGGCGAATACTCGAACCCGGTACCAGTATCAGCGCGGATCGTAGGCAGGCAGGTCGGGGCCGAATATCCTGTCTATCGTCAATGCAGCCGGGTCGGCTTTGTGCTAGGCACGCCGACTCCGATGACAATCCGGGCTCAGGAGGCGCTCGGTGGCACGTAGCCGGCGGGGCGCTCGGCCCCCTCGCCGAAGAAGTAGCGTTCCATCTGCCGCGCCAGGTACTGGCGCGCGCTGGCATCGGCGAGATTCAGGCGGTTCTCGTTGACCAGCATGGTCTGGTGCTTCAGCCAGTCCTGCCAGGCCTGCTTCGACACCTGGTCGAAGATGCGCTTGCCGAGTTCGCCAGGGTATGGTTGGAAGTCCAGTCCATCGGCTTCACGGCCGAGCTTGACGCAGTTGACGGTTCGGGTCATCGGAACATCCTGCAAGAGTGGAAGTTGTCTACAACAGCCTGTCAGCCCAGGCGCTTGACCAGCACCCGCGAGCGGCGCTGGTCGTCGTAGCGCTGGCGGCGCGCTTCGGGCAGCCAGTCGGGGTCGACCGGGACGAAGCCGCGCTTGAGGAACCAGTGCATGGTGCGGGTGGTCAGCACGAAAATGCTCTCCAGTCGCAGCGCCCGCGCCTGTTGCTCGATGCGCCGCAGGATGCGTTCGCCGTCACCCTGGCCCTGGGCGCTCTCGGCCACGGTCAGCGCCGCCATCTCCCCGGTGCGGCGCTCGGGGTAGGGGTACAGCGCGGCGCAGCCGAAGATCACCCCGTCGTGCTCGAGCACCGTGTAGTTGCCGATGTCGCGCTCGATTTCGGTGCGGTCGCGCTTGACCAGCACGCCTTGATCCTCCAGCGGCTCGATCAGTTGCAGGATGCCCCCGACATCGTCGGAAGTGGCCTGGCGCAGATGCTCCAGGTGTTCGTCGACGATCATCGTTCCCACGCCGTCGTGGGTGAACAGTTCCAGCAGCAGCGAGCCGTCGCGCTCGAAGCCGAGGATATGCGCCCGGCCGACTCCGCCGTGGCAGGCGCGCACCGCGTGGCGCAGGTAGAAGGCGGTGTCGGTGGCCTGCTGCGGCGCCGGCAGCCGCGCCAGCAGGCTGTCGGCCTGCTCCACCGTGAGTTCGGACAGCAACTGTCCCTGCTCGTCGAGCACGCCATCGACCTCGGTCACCAGCAGCAGCTTGTCGGCCTTGAGCGCCGACGCGACGCTGCTGGCCACGTCCTCCATGCTCAGGTTGAACGCCTCGCCGGTGGGCGAAAAGCCGAACGGGGAAATCAGCGCGACGGCGCCGTATTCCAGCGCGCGCTGGATGGTCGCCGCATCCACCTTGCGCACCAGCCCGGTGTGCTGGAAGTCCAGGCCGTCGATGACCCCGACCGGCCGCGCGGTGACGAAGTTGCCCGACACCACCCGCACGGTGGCGCCGGCCATCGGGGTATTGGGCAGCCCCTGGGAAAAGGTGGCTTCGATCTCGAAGCGCAATTGCCCCGCGGCTTCCTGGGCCGCGTCGAGCGCGACCTCGTCGGTCACCCGCATGCCGTGGCTGAAATGCGAGCTGACGCCCTTTTCGCGCAACTGCGCCTCGATCTGCGGCCGAAAGCCGTGGACCAGCACGATGCGCACGCCCATCGCAGCCAGCAGCGCCACGTCCTGCACCAGGGTGTTCAGGCGGCCGGCGGCGATCAACTCGCCGGCGATGGCGACGACGAACACCTTGCCGCGGTGGGCGTGCAGGTACGGCGCGACCGATCGCAGCCACTGGACGAACTGGGAGTCATCTGCGGACATTCGCGTGATTATCCTGGAATGACCGAAAATTGTCGTTTTCGCCCGGGTGTCCACCCCCCTGCCGCAGCATGCAGCCGCCGAATTCCGCAGCCCCGCAGCCCGCGCGCCCGTCCAGGGGCGCGTGGGCGGCGCCGCTGCCGCCGCTGCGCTTTCCGGCCGAGCTTCCGGTCAGCGCGCGCCGCGACGACATCGCGCAGGCGATGCGCGAGCACCAGGTGGTCATCGTCTGCGGCGAGACCGGCTCGGGCAAGACCACCCAGCTGCCCAAGATCGCGTTGCAGCTCGGGCGCGGGCTGGGTGCCGGCGGCAGCGGGCTGATCGGCCACACCCAGCCGCGCCGGCTGGCGGCGGTCAGCGTCGCGCGGCGCATCGCCGAGGAAATCGGCAGCCCGCTGGGCGAGCATGTGGGATTCAAGGTGCGCTTCGCCGACCGGCTGCATCCCGGCGCATCGGTCAAGCTGATGACCGACGGCATCCTGCTGGCCGAAACCCAGCGCGATCCGCTGCTGTCGCAGTACGACACCCTGATCATCGACGAAGCCCACGAGCGCAGCCTGAACATCGACTTCCTGCTCGGCTACCTGCGCGCCCTGCTGCCGCGCCGCCCCGACCTGAAGCTGGTGATCACTTCGGCGACCATCGACGCCGAGCGCTTCGCGCGCCATTTCGCATCGGCGGCCGGGCCGGCACCGGTGATCGAGGTGTCGGGGCGGCTGTATCCGGTGCAGGTGCGCTGGCGCCCGCTGCTCGAGGAACCCGCCGAGGCTCTCGCGCCGGCGCCGCCCGGAACCTCGCGCCAGCCGCGCGAACTCGGCCAGGCGGTGTGCGACGCGGTGGACGAATTGTGGCGCTCGGGCAACGGCGACATCCTGGTGTTCCTTCCCGGGGAAAGGGAGATCCGCGACTGCGCCGAGGCGCTGCGCAAGCACCATCTGCAGACCGCGCGCCGCGGGGTCGAGATCCTGCCGCTGTACGCCCGGCTGTCGCAGGCCGAGCAGGACCGGGTGTTCCAGTCCGGTGGCGCGGCGCGGCGCATCGTGCTGTCGACCAATGTCGCCGAGACCTCGCTGACCGTGCCGGGGATCCGCTACGTCGTCGATTCCGGACTGGCGCGGGTCAAGCGCTACAGCTACCGGCAGAAGGTCGAGCAGTTGCAGGTCGAGGCGATCAGCCAGGCGGCGGCCAACCAGCGCGCGGGACGCTGCGGGCGGCTGGCCGACGGCATCTGCGTGCGCCTGTACGACCAGGCCGACTTCGACTCCCGGCCACGCTTCACCGACCCGGAGGTCCTGCGCTCGTCGCTCGCGTCGGTGATCCTGCGCATGCAGGCGCTGGGCCTGCAGGCGGTCGATCAATTCCCCTTCATCGACCCGCCGCAGCCCAAGGCCATCGCCGACGGCTACCAGCTGCTGGGCGAACTCGGCGCGGTCGACCGCGAAAACCGGCTGACCGAAACCGGCCGCCAGCTGGCCGCGCTGCCGCTGGACCCGCGGCTGGGACGCATGATCCTGGAGGCGCGGGGCCAGCAGGCGCTGGCCGAGGTGCTGATCGTCGCGTCGGCGCTGGCCGTGCAGGATCCGCGGGATCGGCCGCCGGAGCGCCAGCAGGCGGCCGATGCCGCGCACCGGCGCTTTGTCGAGGGCTCGTCCGAGCTCGCCGGCTGGCTCAAGCTGTGGCAGCACTACCACGATCTGGTGGCCGGCAAGAAGTCCAACCGCAAACTGCAGGAGCAGTTGCGCGCCGAATTCCTGTCGCCCTTGCGAATGCGCGAATGGCACGACGTGCACAGCCAGCTCCACACCCTGGTGGCCGAGCAGGGCTGGCGGCTGAACACCGCGCCGGCCACCGACGAACAGCTGCACCTGAGCCTGCTCGCCGGCTTGCTGGGCAACGTCGGCTGCAAGGCCGACGACGGCGCGCATTACCTGGGCGCGCGCGGCACGCGCTTCCACATCCATCCGGCGTCGGCGCTCGGGCGCAAGGCCGGGCGCTGGGTGATGGCGGCCGAACTGGTGCAGACCACGCGGCTGTACGCCCGCCAGCTGGCGCGCATCGAGCCGCAGTGGATCGAGCGCGTCGGCTCGCACCTGCTGGTGCGCACGCTGCACGACCCGCACTGGGAAAAGAAGCCCGCGCAGGTCAGCGCCTTCGAGCGGGCGACGCTGTACGGCCTGGTGGTCTACCAGCAGCGGCGGGTCGACTACGGGCGCATCGATCCGGTGCTGGCGCGCGAGCTGTTCATCCGCCATGCGCTGGTGCAGGGCGAATGGGAGGCGCGCTGGCCGTTCCTCGCGCACAACCGCAGGCTGGTCGAGCAGATCGAACAACTCGAGGAGCGATCGCGCCGTCGCGACCTGCTGGTCGACGAATCGCTGATCGAGGCCTTCTACGACCGTTTCGTTCCCGCCGAGGTGCACAGCGGCGCGACTTTCGATGCCTGGTACCGCAAGGCGCAGGCGGCGCAACCCCGGCTGCTGTTCCTCGAGCGCGAGGAGCTGATGCGTCACCAGGCCGCCGGGATCACCACCGAGGCCTTCCCGACGCGGCTGCGCGTGGGCGCGCTGGAGCTGCGCCTGAGCTACAGCTTCGACCCCGGCGGCGCGCGCGACGGGGTCAGCGTGGAATTGCCGCTGGAGGCGCTGAACCAGCTACCCGAGCAGCGGCTGCAGTGGCTGGTCCCGGGCATGCTGGCCGACAAGATCGCCGCGCTGCTGAAAACCCTGCCGCAACGCCAGCGAGCGCGCCTGCTGCCGTTGCAGGCGACCGCGCAGGACATCGCCCGGCAATGGATGGCCCCCGACCGCTACGCCAGCCAGCCGCTGCTGGACGCGCTGCGCGAAGCGGTGCGCGAGCGCACCGGGCTGGTGGTCGAGCCCGAGCACTTCCGGATCGACGCGCTGCCCGCGCACCTGCTGTTCCACATCCGGGTCGTCGACTCGCAGGGACGCCAGCTGGCGATGGGGCGCAACCTGGCGCGGCTGCGCGCCGACCTGGGCGGGGCGGCGCGCGAGGCCTTCCAGGCAGCGGCGCGCTCGCACGCGGCCCCGCTTGCCGTCGACGCAGCGGTCGGCGCCCCGGCCGGCGGTGCCTCGCGTCCGGCGCCACCGGCGGGCGGCGCGCGGGTCGCGCCACCCGCCACTCCAGCCGGTCCGCCGACGGCCGGGTCATCGGGGGCCGCGGCGCCGGCCGCCCCGAGCTACACCAGCTGGAGCTTCGGCGAGTTGCCCGAACTGCTGGAAATCCGCCGGGGCGACACCTCGCTGGTGGGT
>JAJZVU010000061.1 GCA_021845505.1 Pseudomonadota bacterium
TCCGCACCCCTGTGTCCACCCGCCGCCCGGCCGCGGCCCGCGGGCGCGCGCCCGCGTGCGCGCCGAGCGCGCGGCGCGTGCCCCGGCACGCCGGATTTCCGATGGGGCATAGGACTTTTCCGATGGTCATTTTGATCGTCCGCCGATGGCGCCCGAGGGTTATCCCCAAGAAGAATGACTGGCATGAACCACCGGTGGCGCAAGCCATCGATCCGCACGCAGTCGACCGCTTTGGAACATCTGCCATGAAACCGCATCACCTCTGTGCCCTCGCCTCCCTCGCCGCCGCGCTGGCCTTCGCCGTCCCCGCTGCCCATGCCTCCGAGGCCCAGGACGCCTCGGCCGGCGCCAAGCTGGTCAAGCAGCACGGCTGCTTCACCTGCCACGCCATGCAGGGCACCAAGATCGGCCCGGGCTTTGCCGACATCGCCGCCAAGTTCGCTGCGCAGGGCGAGGACAAGGCCGAGAAGGTGCTGGAGACCGACGTCCACGACGGGGTCAAAGGCACCGCGATGCCCGCCAACGCCAGCTTCAGCAAGGCCGAACTCGACCAGATCGTCGACTGGATCCTGAGCCTCAAGAAATAGGCCGCGAGCCCACCCCTCCAACCAACGACCCAAGGGAGCGAAAGGTGCAGATCACCAGGACATTCATCGCGGCCGCCGCGCTCGTGCTCGGCGGCTGGGCCGTCTCGGCACACGCCGCCGACCCCATCAAGCTGCCCTCTCTGGGCGCCTCGCAGCAGGCGCCGCTGACAGCCGCGCAGAGTTCGAAGGAGCACCTGGCGCAGGACGCCAAGTGCACGCGCTGCCACGACGAGAACGAGTCCAAGCCGGTGCTGGCGTTCTTCCAGACCCCGATGGGGGTCACCGGCGATCCGCGCACCCCCACCTGCCAGAGCTGCCACGGCGCGAGCCTGGCGCACCTGCGCGGCCCGGTCAACGGCAAGATCGCGCCGCCCGACGTGGTGTTCAACAAGGGCGGCATGTTCCCCGAGTCCAGCGCCACGCAACGCGCGTCGGCGTGCCTGGCCTGCCACTCCGGCACCCAGCGCACCCACTGGGAAGGCAGCCCGCACCAGGTCAACGGCCTGGCCTGCAACAGCTGCCACAAGGTGCACAGCGCGGTCGACCCGGTGCGCACCAAGGGCCTGCAGCAGACCGTCTGCTACACCTGCCACAAGGACCGTCGCGCGGACTTCCTGAAGATCTCGCACCACCCGGTCCCCGAGGGCAAGATGATGTGCTCGGATTGCCACAATCCGCACGGCTCGGTCGGTCCCTTCCTGATGAAGAAGGCGACCATCAACGAGACCTGCTGGAGCTGCCATGCCGACAAGCGCGGGCCGTTCCTGTGGGAACACGAGCCGGTGACCGAGAACTGCACCAACTGCCACAACCCCCACGGCTCGAACATCGCGCCCCTGCTCAAGGCTCGTCCGCCCTTCCTGTGCGAAGAGTGCCATGACGGCCCGCACCAGAGCAAGAACATGTTCGGCCCCGGCGTAGCGGGCCCGTCGACCGCGACCGGTTTCAAGACCATCCCCGGAAGCCCGGCTGCAGGCGGCGTAGGCGAAGGCTGCATGAACTGCCACATCATGGTCCACGGCTCGAACAACCCTGCCGGCGCCTTCCTGCAACGCTAGTGACCGATACAAGGAGCACGAGATGACACACCGCAAGACCGTGCTGCGCGCCCGGCCGCTCACCCTCGCCCTGCGCGCCGCGCTGGCCACCCTGGCCGTCGCATCGATCGCCCCGGCGGCGATGGCCGACAGCGCACTCGACCAGCTGATCAAGCCGACCAACACCATCGACGTCGGAGGCATCTACGTCCAGCGCGACTCCGACCTGTTCGGCCAGTACAACGGGCTGGAGAACTCGGGCCCGTCGCTGCTCGCCGGCTTCAAGCTGCGCGGCGGCGACGGCTACGGCCAGCAACCCGGCGCGAACACCTGGTTCGTGCAGGGCAGCAACCTGGGAACGACCTCGCGGTCGATTTCAGGCGGCGTGGCCAACCAGGGCACCTGGAGCCTGGGGCTGGGCTTCGACCAGCTGCGCAACTACGGCGGCGACTCGCTGACCACCGCGCCGGGGACCTTCCAGACCCCGCTGGTGGGCAGCCAGGGGGGCAATATCTACACCCTTCCGTCGACCTTCGGCTACATCAGCGCCGCAGGCATCGGAACGCAGGGCCTGACGGCTGCGCAGCAGGAGTTCTTCCACACCGACCACCTGTACGTCCAGCGCAACACCACCACGCTCGACGCCAGCCACCAGCTGAAAATGGGCTGGGACGTCACCTTCCACTGGACCAACATCCGCGAGACCGGGTCCATCCTGGCCTCGGCGATGGTCGACTCGCTGACCGGCGCGACCATCACCAACGCCGGCGGCAAGTTCAGCTCCAACCTGGGCGGGCAGAAGACCATCGGCCTGCCCTACCCGACCGAGTACAAGACCAACAACTTCACGCTGGCGTTGAACTGGGCCGGGGAGAAGGGATTCTTCACCGGGGCCTACTACGGCTCGATGTTCCACGACGACTACAACGGCGTGTGGTTCCCCAACCCCTACCGCAACGGGGTAACCACCGGCGCCGTGGTCGGCAGCACCTATCCGCTGGACGTCGAGTCCACGCCGCCGAGCAACACCGACAACGAACTGCAGTTCAGCGGGGGCTACCACATCAACCCGCAGACCCTGCTGGTGGCAGGCTACTCCTACGGGCGCAACACCCAGAACATGGCCTACGCCTACGAGCCCGCGCAGATCGGGACCTCGCCGGCCAACCCCATGTCGCTGCCGGTGTCTTCGCTCAACGGCCTGGTGGTCACGCAGCACGCCAACTGGAGGCTGAGCAACCAGACGACCCGCGACCTGAACCTGGCCGCCGGGATGACCTACAGCAAGCGCGACAACCAGACGCCGTCGAACCTGTACAACTTCGAGGCGCCCGACAGCGGCCCGGGAAGCGACTGGTTCAGCCTGTACAACATCCCGATGAGCAACAGCCACCTGCAGATCAAGGGTGACGCGGACTGGCGCTTCCTGCCCGACCAGCGGCTGCACCTGTCCCTGCAGAACGAGAAGACCCGCCGCTGGTGCGACAGCACGGCCTACCTGTCGACCCTGGTCATGCCCAACGACCTGTACACCGGCGCCGGAGTTCCGCCGACCGGCTGCGCCGCGGTACCGGAGAGCAAGGAGGACACCGCCAAGCTCGACTACTTCCTCAAGCCCGACAGCAACCTGAACCTGCGTGCCGGGGTCAAGTGGGCCAACCGCAAGTCGACCCTCAACACCTCGTACTACAACCCCATCACCGACATGAACAGCGGCGAGGCCGACATGCCGGGCTGGGTGGCGTTCTTCGACGCGTCGCGCAGGCAGTTGCAGGGCCATGTCGGCGCCAGCTGGATGGTCAACAGCGCCTTCACGCTGAGCGCGGACGCGGCCTTCGGAGCCGACCAGTACCCCGACTCGGTGCTGGGCAGGCAGAACGGCCACGACTCCACGATCGACCTGGAAGGCGACTACCAGATCAACGCCAAGTCGCGCTTCAGCGTGTTCGCCACCTGGCAGCGCCAGACCAGCAACAGCGTGGCGCTGGCCTCGAAGGCCGCCTATGCCTGGGTGACCGGGCTGCAGGACAAGGCGCTGACCCTGGGCGTGGGCTACAAGCAGGGCGGGCTGATGGACGACAAGCTGACCCTGGCGGCCAACCTGACCTACTCGGAGGACACCAACAGCGAGAACACCGCGGTGGCGGCCGGAAGCGGCAGCGGCGCTGCCGCGCAGGCGGTGACCTGCGCGACCCCGAGCACCAGCGGCTACACCTGCGGCAGCGTGCCCGACCTGAAGACCAAGATCACCCGGCTCGACCTCAACGGCACCTACCACATCGACAAGAAGAGCAAGGTGCTGATCGGCTACCTGTACGCCCACTACGACGTCAGCGACTACATGTACCTGGCCGAGACGATGGGCTACACCCCGACCAGCGTGCTGCCGTGGAACGAGCAGAACCCGTCGACCTCGCTGAGCGCGGTGTACGCGGAGTACATCTACTCCTTCCAGTGACCGCGGTCCTCGCTTGAAAAAAAGGCCCCGGCAACGCCGGGGCCTTTTTGCGTGGCGACCGCGCGGCCGCGCGGCCGCGGGACTCACACCATGACGTCCTTCACCCACCAGTCGTGCAGGTTGCAGGTGCTGGTCACCGTGACCCGCCCCTTGTAGCCGGCCGGAAGCTTGTGCTCGGAAACCGGCTTGTCCTTCCAGTTGAAGGTCTTGCGGCTGAGGAAGCGCCCTCCCTCGAGCACCACGGTGTGGCTGACGATGTAATGCGGCTCGCTCATCGGGTGCGGGGTGGTCACCTTCAGCATGCCGCCTTCGTGGACGACCAGCGGCACATGCAGCTTCTCGACCTTCGCGAAGTGCCCGGGATCGCTCTCGGTGAACACCACGTTGGTCCAGGTGCCGTTGCCGGCTGCCTCGGCGCTGCCGGCCAGACCGACACCCGCGGCCACCGCCGCTCCCGACACTGCAGCACGCACAAAATCTCGACGTTCCATGACAGGACCTCCTGCGAATGCCTCTACGAAGCGGCAAGGGTAGGCCGTCCCGGGGCGTCGCGCTGTGACCGCTGATGACAGGCCCGCCGGCGGCGCGGCACCCGCCCGGGCCGCACGAAGCCGCCGCACGAGGACGCGTCCAGACGCGTCCCGGGGCGGGCGGTCCGAGTGCTCGCCGGCGCTCGCGTCGCTTCGGCGCGAGCGGCCGCGGCATCTCAGGGGAAGGCCGGGATCTCCGGCTCGGCGCCCTCGGGCTTCGCGCCAGGGGCATGGCGGGCGATCAGCCCGGTGATGCGCCCCGTGTCCTCGGCGGCGACGTCGACCATCAGCAGCAACTGGCCGGACTCGATGGCCTGCTCGAAAGGCTTGAAGCGCGGGCTGTCGATGCCGATGCCCACCATGCTGCTCAGCCATGCGCCGACCGCCGAGCCGGCGAGCGCCGACGCGGCCACGATGGCCCCCGCCGACACCACCGCAGCGCCGGGAATCGCCACCACCACCAGCCCGGCCAGCATCCCGGTGGCGCCCCCCAGCGCCAGCCCGCGCTGCAGCGCCGGGATCAGGTCGCTGCGCTGGGCCAGACCGGCCTGCGGCAGGTCGCCCAGCGGCGTGCCTTCGCGCGCCAGCACATGGATGCGGGTGTAGGGCACCCGCGCCAGCAACAGTTCGTCGACCACCGCGCCCGCGGTCGCGGGATCGGGAACCAGGAAGTACAGGCGTCGCATCGCGACCTCCGCAAGGATCTTGTCCACCTCGCAGTATGGGCGAGGGCCCGTCGCGCGGTCGCTGACCGGGGTCAATCGCCGCGACACCGGCGGCGCGCCGCGGCGTGCGGGGCGCGCGCTACACCCCCGGCGGCAGCTTCGCGGCCATCGCCTCGCGCCGCTGGTAGCGCCGGCCGTCGGCGATGAAACGGCCGTCGCCCACCGCGTGGATCATGCGGCGCTGCGCGCGTGCCGGCTCGACCCAGGCGGCCACGCCCTCGAGCACGACGATGTCGTAGGGCTCGATGAAGTCGGTCACCTTGCATTCGATGTGGGCCAGGCACTCGGCGATCAGCGGCGCCTGCACCCGCGCCGCCGGCACGGCGCCCAGGTGGAACCTGGCGAACTTGTCGGTGTCGGCCCCGGAGCAGGTGCCGATGCCGACCACCTGGTCGAGCAGGTCGATCCCCGGCACCGCGATCACGCATTCCCGCCGCTCGCGCAACGCGGCGTAGGAGTGATTCCACGCGCCGGTGACCATCGCCAGCCGGGGGGTGAAATCCAGCACCGTGGTCCAGGAGATGGTCATGATGTTGTCGCGCCCCGCGCGCCGGGTGGTCACCAGCACCACCGGCCCGGGTTCGATCAGCGTGAAGGCCTTGGACAGTTCGAGTTCGTGCATCGCAGGGGCCGCGCAGCGCGCGGCAGGGTCGTGCGGGCTGTCGGCCAGCGTAGTCGCGTCCGGCGCCCGCGTGGGCGCCCGCCGCCGGCGAGGGTGCGCGCGAACTGCTCCCGATCAACCACGCCGCCCGGCGCCCCCCGCCCCGGCCCCCCGCCCCGGCGTTTGCTATGCTGCGCAACGCATTGGGGAGTAGCCGCCACGCCGCATCGCGTGGGCCCGTGTCAACACGCTTGGAGCGCCTCGCGCATCCATGGCACGGGCAGCAACCGCAGGGACTGCCTGGCCAGACCGATGCATCCCGCGGGCTGGCTGCGGCACGCGGGGTGCATCGCGCGCAGGCCGCAGCCGCACCCGGAGCCCCGTCGATGCATCCCTTCCTCGTCTCGGCCGCGCTGGTCGCGCTCGCCGAAATCGGCGACAAGACCCAGCTTCTGTCGCTGCTGCTGGCGGCGCGCTATCGCGCACCCTGGCCCATCATCCTGGGCATCCTGGCGGCGACTCTGGCCAACCACGGCCTGGCCGCCGGCCTGGGCGACGTGCTCGCGCACTGGCTCGATCCGCGGCTCCTGAACTGGGCCGTGGTCGTGTCCTTCGTCGCGATGGGCGTGTGGATCCTCGTCCCCGACAAGCTCGATGACGAGCAACCGGCCGCGCGCGGTTCCCGCGGCGTGTTCCTCACCACCGCGCTGGGCTTCTTCCTCGCCGAAATGGGCGACAAGACCCAGATCGCGACCATCGCGCTGGCCGCCCGCTTCGGCGACTGGATCCCGGTGGTGGCCGGAACGACCCTGGGAATGCTGGCGGCCAACGTGCCGGCGGTGCTGTTCGGGCACCGCTACGCCGACCGCCTGCCGAGCCGCTGGATCCACGGCGTCGCGGCCGCGCTGTGCATCGTGCTGGGCGCGCTGGCGCTGCACGCGGCCTGGTGAGCGCCGCCCGGCGCTGGGCTTCAGCGAAAGTGGTACTGCAGGCCGAGCACCACGGAGTCGAGATTCACTCCGAGCTTGCCGGTCGCGTTCGGGATCACCTGGTACTCGCCGCGCAGGCTCAGCGCGCGATCGATGGCGTAGGACAGGCCGATGCCGAGCAACGGGTCCTCGCCGCTGGCGCTGTAGGCGCCGGTCGGGCTCTCCGTCCAATAGGCGACTCCGAGACGGCCGAGCAGGTGCCAGCGCCGGGACAGCGCATAGCGCCCGATCGCGCTGGCGCCGAGCACCGTCATCTCGTAGCCCATCAGCGATTCGTAGCTGAGGTCGACCCCGAAATGAGAATCGAAATCGTATCCGGCATCCATTCCGAAATTCGACGACCTTCCGTATCCCGCGGCATGGCTGCCTGCAATATTGAGCCCGACCGTGAATCCGGTCGCGTGCGCTGCTCCGCTGAAAAAGACGGCGGCGATGAATATCAGGGGGGCGATTGATTTTTTGCGCATGAAAATCGACGGCGAGTTGAAATAGGCGGCGACGGATCGCCTGCCGGGAGCTTGCACCCGATCCACTGCCTCGCGGCCACTGCTGCATCGCAGAATCGGATGCAACCCATGCTAATCGAATGAATACCGATCCCCATTGGCTTGCGCCGCTCGCGGCCAGGCATTCGGTGCATATTCCGGCCACAATCCGGCAACAAATGCCTCGCATATGCAATCATCGCCGCATTCGTGTTTCAAACGGCGGTTGCAAAACCCGCACGGCAGGCTGCGCGAATCCCCCGCCGCGCCCGCGAAACCGCGGGCGGACACCTTGGGTTTCGATTCGCGGACCGCGGGTAGCGCGCCGTAACAACCGTGAAGGCCGAGCCGGGCGCGCCGCGGCCCGCGGGTGCCACGCTGCAGGCACTCCGGGCCACCCCGGAGCCGCGGGCGATCGGGCCGGTGCGCCGCGTCCACCGACGGGGCGCGCGGGTCGCCTCGCGGCGCAGATCAGTTCCGGCTTCCCGGCATCGGCATCGACCCCATGCCCGCGCCGGCGTCGGGCTTGCGCACGACAAAGCGCACCTCCAGGCTCGCGCCCCCGGCGAACTCCAGGGTCACCGGGACTTCGTCCCCCGGCTTCACCGAGTGCGTCGGCTGCATCAGCATGAGGTGATAGGCGCCGGGCTTGAAGCTGAAATCGCCACCCGCGGGAATCGCGATCTTCGCCACCGGCAGCATCTGCATCGTGCCGCCCTTCATCACACTGTGGTGCAACATCACCTGGCGATAGTCCGGGCTCGACGCTCCGACCAGGTCCACCGGCCTGTTCGACGGGTTGTGCAAGGTCACGTAGCCGCCCGCGGGCAGGCCGGCAGGCAGCCAGCGGATCCAGGCGTCGCGCGCCTGCACCGGCGCGCGCGACGGCGCAGCCGCGCCGGCGATCGAAGGCGCCGCCAGCGTGACTGCCGCCAGCAGCGCCAGCCACAAGCGGCGGGTCACGGGGGAGTGGGTGGGGAACACGGGGGTGGGTTGCATGGTGATGTCCTCGAGGGTGGTGTTCGGAAGCAATGGCCGGCGCCCGCCTGAGCGGGCCAGCGCGCGGGCAGCGGACCGCCCTGCGGCCTGCCGTACCGGCGCCCGGACCCGGCCGTCGGCGAAGGCGTCGAAGTGCCGGATCGGCGATCGATCGACGGCAGCAGCACGCTGCATCGCCGTTCGCGCAGCAAGGCCCGATGGAAAGCCCCCTGGCGCCGGCGCCGCGGTGGATCGCTCGGGTGAGCGAGCGCTTGCCAGCCTCGGGCGCGACGACGCTTCAGGTGCGTGCCGGGGCAGCGGGAGGCGCACGCGGCGGAGGGCGCCACGCCAGCGGTGGCGCAACCCTCGGCGCGCGGCCCGCGATCGCCACGAAGTCGGCGCCGCGCGCCCCGCCGAAGGACGCGCTGCGCGCCGCCGGGAGCCCGAGCTGCACGACACCTGCCGCGACCTGGGCATGGCCGCTGAAGCGCAGGACGATGCGTCGCGGTGCCTTCGTTCCCGAGTTCGCCGGCGACTGCGCGGTGCAGAAGGGAACCACGACATCCCGTGGCCGCGGCTGCGCCAGGGCCGCCAGCGGCGTGCCGACATACGCGGCCAGCAGCATCCAGACGAGGATGCCGCGACTCGACGAACGCAGGCGGGCGAGCAGGGTCATGGCTACGCGGCAAAGACCCTGGCATCATAACGGCTGAGCCATTCACGGCCGTGCCCGGTCCTCGACAGCGCATCGACAGCGGCGAGCCGCATGCGCAGCCGCCGTGCGGCGCCCCGCGCGGCCCGGGATGACCGCCGCGCCCCCGACCATCGACCCGAAGCCGGCATGCACCCCAGCGTCCCGCGCGAAACGCCCCGCCCGCGGCCGACAGCCGCGCGCCTGGCGCCACCCGACTCGCCGCAATGAAGGCAGCGAGCCCGCCCCCCGCTGCCTGCCCCTGCGGCAGCGGCAAGCAGCTGGCCGACTGCTGCGGCCCCTGTCTCGCGGGCGCCGCCGCCGCGCCGAGCGCGCAGGCGCTGATGCGCTCGCGCTACGTGGCCTATGCGCTGGGCGACGAAGCCTACCTGCTGGCGACCTGGCACGCGTCGACCCGGCCTGCGGCGCTGGGCCTCGCGGGCCAGCCGCAAGCCCGCTGGCTGGGGCTGAGCATCCGGCGCGACGACAGCCAGGGGCCGGAGCAGGCCCGGGTCGAATTCGTCGCCCGCTACAAGATCGGCGGGCGCGCGCATCGCCTCCACGAAGTCAGCCGATTCGTCCGGGAGGGCGGGCGCTGGTACTACGTCGCCGGCGATCTCGTCGACGAGCCGGCCGGCATCCCCGATGGCCGGGGAACCCGGCCGGGCTGAACGTGGACCCGGCGACCGCCGCCTACTACGCCGAGCACGCCGCCGAGGTCGCGGCGCGCTACGAGCAGGTGGCCAGCCCTCTGGCCCGACACTTCGCGGCGGCCTTTGCGGCGGGCGGGCGCGTGCTCGACGTCGGCTGCGGCTCCGGGCGCGATCTCGCGGCGCTGCGGGCGGCGGGCTTCGACGCCTTCGGCGTCGAGCCGGTCGGCGCGTTGCGCGTCCAGGCCTTGCTGCTGCACCCCGAGCTCGAAGGCCGCGTCGCGGCCGCGGCGCTGCCGCACCTCGGCCGGCCTTTCGGCGGCGGCTTCGACGGCGTGCTGTGCAGCGCCGTGCTGATGCACTTGCCGCACGGCGAACTGCCCGGCGCCGCCCGCGCGCTGCGCGCGCTGCTGCGCCCGCACGGCCGGCTGCTGGTGTCGATTCCCCTGAGCCGTGGCGAGGAGCTGCGACAGCAGCGGGACGCGAGCGCAAGACTGTTCACCCGCCTGGTTCCCGAGGATCTGCAGGCGCTGTGCGAGCCCATCGGGCTGCAACCGATCGGGCGCTGGGATGCCGACGATGCGCTGCAGCGCGCCGGCACGCGCTGGTCCACCTTGCTGTTCGAGCTGCGCCGCCCCGCCCCGGGGCCAGCGCGGGCCCCGGGTTAGCATGGAACGCCCGGTACACCCTGCCCACTGTCATGCAGACCCCATCTCCAAGCGAAACCGCCGATCGCGGATCGGACGTGCATTTCTACGAACCGGCCACGGGTCACGGACTCGCGCACGACCCCTTCAAGGCCATCGTCGCGCCACGGGTGATCGGCTGGATGTCGACCCGCTCGGCCGACGGACGGCTCAATCTGGCGCCCTACAGCTTTTTCGGGGCCTTCGCCGGCTCACCTCCGGTCATCGGGTTCAGCAGCGAGGGTCGCAAGGACACGCTGCGCAATGTCGAGCAGACCGGGGAATTCGTCTGGAACCTGTGCTCGCGCGAACTGGCCGAAGCGATGAACCGCAGCTCCGCCCCGGTCGCCCCCGAGGTCGACGAGTTCGAGCTCGCGGGCCTCACGCCGGTGGCGGGGCGCAAGGTCTCGGTGCCCCATGTCGGCGAGTCGCCGGCCGCGCTGGAATGCCGGCTGCTGCAGGTGATCCGCCTGCACGACCTCGACGGCCGCCCGATGGACAACTGGCTGGCGCTGGGTCAGGTGGTGGGCGTGCACATCCGCAAGGCCTTCCTCAACCAGGGGCTGTTCGACACCCACGCCGCCCAGCCGATCCTGCGCGCCGGCTACCAGGGCGACTACGCCAGGCTGGGCGACATGTTCCAGATGCTGCGCCCGCGCTCCTGACGCGCGCGCGGGCTGCGCGCGGCCCACTCCGGCGCGGCGAGTGCACCCCTTGGTCGTTTCGACCGCAGGGGTCGCGCTCGACGGTCCGGCGCTGCACGCGACCTTGATCTGCTGCACAGCGCGCCAGCCCGAGACGGATCATCATCGAGGCCGGGACGGCGGGCGCGCACGCTCGCCGCGACGCGAAGGAGCTGACGTGGAACACCCGGACATCTCCGCCACGGCCACGGCGGACGCCCTGCAGGAAATCTGGATTCCCGTGCACGGCGCGCGGCTGCGAGGCGATGTGGCCGTCGTGCCGGACGCGCGCGGAATCGTCGCCTTCGTCCATGGCAGCGGCAGCAGCCGGCTGAGCCCGCGCAACCGCGAAGTCGCCAGGCAGCTCAACCGGGGAGGACTGAGCACCTTGCTGTTCGACCTGCTCACGCTGGAGGAGGAGGCGATCGACTCGCGCACGCGCGCGCTGCGCTTCGACATCGATCTGCTGGCGGGTCGGCTGCTCGATGTCGTCGACTGGCTGGCCGCACAGCCGCGCACCGCCGACCTGCGCATCGGCCTGTTCGGCGCCTCGACCGGAGCCGCGGCGGCGCTGCAGGTGGCCGCGCAACGGCCGCGCAGCGTGGGAGCGGTGGTCTCGCGCGGCGGACGCCCCGATCTCGCGGCGGCCTGGCTGGGCCGCGTGCACGCGCCCACCTTGCTGATCGTCGGCGGACTCGACCCGGAAGTCCTGGAACTCAACAAGCAGGCGGCGCGGCAGTTGCACGCCCCGTGCGAGCTGCGCATCGTTCCCGGCGCGACGCACCTGTTCGAGGAACCCGGCGCGCTGGCGCAGGTGGCCCGCCTGGCGTCCGGCTGGATGAGCCTGCACCTGCGGCGCGGCGCGCCGCAGCTCGCGAGCCCGAGCGACGGCACCCCGGGCTGAGCGGCCTCGCGCGCATGGCGCTGCCTGCCGGAGTCGCGATCGCTCGGGTGGGCGACGCCCTCGCCCAAGTCGAGCGATCCGCCCCCGCGGAACATCCGCTTGCGCCCGTCATCGCGGAGGCGCAACCCGCAGGGCCCGCATCAGCGCGATCGTGTCGTTGAGCTGCAACGACTGGTTGCCTTGCTTGCACGTCAGGTGGGTTCGTTGCTTTCCGTCCTTGGCGACGGAGATGAACGACACGTCGCGCAAGGGGTCGACCAGCGAGTAGCGGGTCTTGCCGACGGTGAACTCGACCCGCGCATCGCCATTGGCCGAGCACAGGTAGGCAAACGCCGAGCTCGGGGCACGCAACGGCTCGGGGTAGCGCAACACCACCTTGCCGTGTCGATCCTGAACCCGGTACTGGATGGTGACGGGGTGTCCGTCGGCGCCCTTTCCCGCGCACAGAGCGAAGGTCTCGCGCCGGGCCTCGCAAGCCCACAGGGTCACTTCCGCGGGCTTGCACAGCGGGCTGGAAGGGAAATCCGAGGGATCGTGGACCCAGCTGCCGGCGGCATGCGATGCGGGTGCCGCGCAGGCGACCGCGATCAGCAGCCCGGCCAAACGGCCGAATGGCGAAGGCAGCGTCGCTGCTCGGGAATGTCTCATGGGCTCCAGGCTTCCTTCCGACGGCGATGGCTCGACGTCACGGCGCATGCGGACCGCGCCCGAAGGTCGACCGCGCACGACGACCACTCGAGCTTCGACACGACATCGTGCTGCGCAAGCCCGACGGGGTCAAGCACCCAAAAATTCGAGTGGCGTGAACCACTCGGGCTTCGAGACTGGCGTCCCCTGGATTTGCACTCTCTCGCCACGAGTTAGCACGTCACGGGGCTCGCTGGACGGGGGAAGTCGCCGTGAAGCCACGCCGGACACGCGGTCGCTGACCCGTAACCCGCCCTCACCGCCTCGCCGATTCATCCGCATCCAGCCTGTCCAGAATGGCCAGCGCGTGGCCTGCGTCACCGCGTGCGGCCAAGGCCTTGAAGCGCACTTCCACATCGGCGACCGTAATGGCCCGGATGCACAGTTGCTCGATGAGATTGTTCACACTCAGCTTGCGCGAGCGTGCCAGAGCCTTCAAGCGTTCGGCCGTGTCATCCGGCAGTCGAATCGTGAGGGTACTCATGGATAGCGCTCCAGGAATTGGGCCGGTGTCAGGACCTCCAGGGTCTGCCACCGCAACTCTCCGCGACCGACATCGCGGATGTTGTGCGTGACGAACTCAGAGTACGGCCTCGAGCCCCTTGCGATCCAGCAGGTTGAGCAGTTTGAGCGACGGTCCGCTCGGGCGCTTTTCGCCGATTTCCCACTTGCGCACCGCCGAGGCGCTTGTGTTGAGCACCGAAGCCAGCACGGCCTGACTGAGCTTGACCCGCTCGCGCAGCGCGCGAATCTGCTCGGCGTCATAGCTGGGGATGGGCTCGAGGCACAGCGCATCGAACTTGCGTTGCTTGCGCTTGTCGATGAACCCGAGACGATGCAGATCCTGCGCTGTCTCGTGGACCGCTTCAAGGATGCGACTTTTCGCCTTCTGCTTGGCCGTCATGGCAGACCTCCTGTCACGCTCCGTGTTCCACTGCGGCGCCCAACTGCACGCCCGAGATGGCAAACTATGCCACCCAGTGGCATATATGTCAAGTTCGAACCGATGTTGCCTTGCTGCCTGCCTGGGCTCCCGTGAGTGCGCCAAAGGTCGGGATCTGTCGACACATCCTTGCGGGTCTCGCAACCGGCGACCCTCGCCCGAACGATGACCCCAGACGCCAAAAAGCCCGAGTGGCGTGAACCACTCGGGCTTCGAGACTGGCGTCCCCTAGGGAAGCCGAAGCCCTGTTGCACGGCGTTGCATGGCGCCAACAAATCCACGAAAGATCAACACTTTGCAACGCACGATGGTGCAGCGT
>JAJZVU010000062.1 GCA_021845505.1 Pseudomonadota bacterium
GCCGAAATGGCCACCGAGCGGCTCGAAATCGTCTCATCCCGCCCCGTCGATCTCATCATGTGCAACTGCTCTCTCCGCATGCCGTCACTGGGCTGAAATCAGCGGCTTGTTCAGCGTAGCCTTAAGAACCGCCCGTCGAACGGACAATGGCGCCTGGGCGGTACCGGGTGTACTTCCAGCAGCGAGGCACGATGCTGGTGATCCTGCTCTGCGGTGGGGACAAAGGCTCGCAAGCGCGGGATATCGAGACCGCGAAGCGTCTGGTGCGTGAAGGGAGTTAAACCGATGAATGATCGATTGACGAACTTCGATCCGGCAGAACTGCTGGATTCGGACGAGGCCATTGCGGCCTTCATGGCTGATGCGTTCGAGTCGGGCGACGCCGGGGTCGGCTCGGCGTGACCCTCAGATTTCGGTCTGCTCAGCGATGTCGAGTGCATCTTCGACCTCGATGCCAGGGTAGCGGACCGTGCTCTTGAGCTTCGGGTGGCCCAACAGGAGTTGGACGACTCGCAGGTTCTTGGTCTTGCGGTAGATGCGCGTTGCCTTGGTGCGCCTCATCGAGTGCGTGCCATACGCGTGACCAGCGACCAATCACGGCCGCCCGGCTGCTTGGCGCCAAAGCCCTCAACGGCTGCAGTCGCTGCAATGCCGGCGCCGGGCTAGGCGCAACGAATGGCTGTTCAGGCCGAACTACTGCCGCCCAGCACCCCGCGCTCGGCTACTTCGCGTCTCCAAGTGCCGCCCTCCCGTGGCGGCTCTTACCCTTAATTTACCCGTCGGGGGCTCACCACCGACGAGCGTTTGCGCGGCAATTTTCTGATTCGCTGCGCGGTCGGGCCCGGGCCAGGGGCGAGACAGCCCACTGGGGAGCGGAGTTGTTTTCCCTTGCCTTGTCGAGGCGTAAGGGTTTGGGTTGCGTGCGTTTTCTTGGCTTGCTAAGTTGCTGTTTTTATTCAATAATTGTTAATTCTTTGAAACTTTGTTTCCCACTTCGGAGGTGGTCTCCGTCCGGATTTTGAGACTTTGTTTCGCTTTTGAGACTTTGTTCCCAGCTCCCTTTTTGCCCCCATGCTGCACTACCGCATCCTCCCGGTCACTCCCTTTGCCCAGAACTGCTGCCTGCTCTGGGACGACGCCAGCGGCGACGCGGTGTTCACCGATCCCGGGGGGGAGGTGGACAGGCTGCTGCAGGCGGCGCGGCAGCAGGGGGTGCGGCCGACCGCGGTGTGGCTGACCCACGCGCATATCGATCATGCCGGGGCGGCCGCCGAAATGGCCGAGCGCGCCGGGGTGCCGATCATCGGCCCGCACCGTGACGATCAGTTCTGGATCGACATGCTGCCCCAGCAGTCCAAGGTGTTCGGCTTTCCGCAGGCGCGCGCCTTCACGCCCGAGCGCTGGCTGGTCGACGGCGATCGCGTGCAGCTGGGGGAACTGGAGTTCGAGGTGAGGCACTGCCCGGGGCATACCCCGGGGCACGTGGTGTTCCACCACGCGCCGGCGCGGCGCTGCTGGGTAGGCGACGTGCTGTTCGCCGGTTCGATCGGACGCACGGATTTCCCGCGGGGCAATCACCAGCAGTTGATCGACAGCATCGTCGGTCGCCTGTGGCCGATGGGCGACGACACGGTGTTCATACCCGGCCACGGGCCGGAGTCGAGCTTTGGCGCCGAGCGCCGCAGCAACCCCTATGTCGGAGGGACCTGAGGCAGCAGGCGCCGCGGCGGCAGCGCCCTGCCGCGCCGGCTGAGCAGCGCCGCGCGCTCGGCGCGCAGGGCCTCGGCGGCCGGCGCGCAAGGCGCCGCAGTCAGCGCATGCGGCTGCAGGGCCAGCGCGAACACCGCATCGCGATCGACTCGGCGCGTGCGCCCGGGGCGGGAATTGGTGCTCATCGGCTGATCTCCTGCGGTCGTGGGACGGCTGCGGAAGTCCCGCACGCAAGCAGCGTGCCAGAGGCCTTGCTCCGAGGAGACGGGCCCCGCTCGGCGGTTCGGGGAAGGCGCGTTTTGTCGCTGGTTGGCGACGCGCCGCGGGGCCAATAAGTCCGAGCCCTTGCGGGGCGGGGTTCGGGCACTGTCGCCAGGAAGCGACAACAACCTGTGTTCAGTCCCGCGCGACCCCGTAGGCTGCGCGATACGCCTGCACCTGAGGCAGCCAGCGCGCGAGCTCGGGGTCGCCCGCCGCGGCCAGCACCTCGAGCAGGGAGTCGAGGTCGGCGATGGCCACCACCGGCAGCGCCTGTTCGCTCTGCAGGTACTGCACCGCCGAATGCTCCAGCGCGTGGCCGTCGCGGGCGGCTTTTTCCTGGCGGTCGAGGGCGATCAGCACCGCCGCGGGCTGCGCGCCGGCGGCGCGCAGCAGGCGCAGCGATTCGCCCACCGCGGTGCCGGCGGAGATCACGTCGTCGACGATCACCACCCGGCCCGCCACGGGCGCGCCGACCAGGCTGCCGCCTTCGCCGTGGTCCTTGGCTTCCTTGCGGTTGTAGGCGAAGCCGACATTGCGGCCGCGGCGAGCCAGTTCGACCGCCAGCGCGGCGGCCAGCGCGATGCCCTTGTAGGCGGGGCCGAACAGCATGTCGAACTCGATCCCGCTTTGCAGCAGGGCGTCGGCGTAGAACGAAGCCAGGCGCCCCAGCCGCAGCCCGTCGTTGAACAGCCCGGCGTTGAAGAAATACGGCGTCGTCCTTCCCGCCTTGGTGACAAAGGAGCCGAAGCGGATGACCCCGCTGTCGACTGCGAAACGCACGAATTCCTGGGCGAGCTGGCGGTGGCTGGGCATGGCGGGGGCCGGCTGACGCCGGCGGGACGGCGGGGCAGGCCATTATGCTAACGGCCGGAAACCTCGCCCGATGTCCCGACCCGCTCCCGCCGCACGCCGCCTGCCGCCTTCGGCCCGCAACCTGCTGGAGGTGTTCGCCAACCGCAACATCGCCTCCATGCTGTTGCTGGGCTTTGCTTCCGGGCTGCCGCTGGCGCTGAGCTCGGGCACGCTGCAGGCCTGGCTGACGGTGCGCGGCGCCAGCCTGCAGGCCATCGGCATGGCCACGCTGATCGGCCAGGCCTATGTGTTCAAGTTCCTGTGGGCGCCGTTGCTGGACCGGGTGCCCATTCCCGGGCTGGCGCCCCGGCTGGGGCGGCGGCGCGCCTGGCTGCTGCCCTTGCAGGCGCTGCTGGCGCTGCTGCTGGGGGCGATGGCCTGGGTGGGCATTCCCGACGCGTCGGCCTTGCCGCACGGGCTGGCGGCGCTGGCCGGGGTGTTGTCGCTGTCGCCCGCGCAGGCCCGCCTGGCGCCGGTGGTGGTGCTGGCCGTGGCGCTGGCCTTCGTCTCCGCGTCGCAGGACACGGTCATCGATGCCTACCGCACGGACCTGCTGCCGTCGGAGCAGCGCGGCGCCGGCGCCGCGGTGGTGGTGCTGGGCTACCGGCTGGGCATGGTGGTGTCGGGCGGGCTGGCGCTGTGGCTGGCCGCGCAATGGCTGGGCTGGCGGGGCATGTACGGCGCGATGGGCGTGCTGATGGCGCTGAGCATGCTGTCCAGCCTGTGGGCGCCGCGCCCCGCGGCCAGCCTGCCGGCGCCCGCCACGCTGCGCGCAGCGGTGCTCGAGCCGGCGCGGGAGTTCTTCTCGCGGCCGCGAGCCTCGGCGCTGCTGCTGGCCATCGTGCTGTACAAGCTCGGCGACGCCTTCGCCGGCGCGCTGTCGACCACCTTCCTCATCCGCGGCGCGGGCTACAGCCCGGCCGAGGTCGGGCTGGTCTACAAGAGCATGGGGCTGCTCAGCACCATCGTCGGCGCGCTGCTCGGCGGTGCCTGGCTGGCGCGCCTGGGGCTGTGGCGCTCGCTGCTGTGGTTCGGCATCGCGCAGGGGCTGTCCAACCTGGCGTATTGGGGCCTGGCGGTGTTGCCGCCGGCACTGCCGCTGATGGCCGGCGCGGTCGGCGTGGAGAACTTCACCGCCGGCATGGGCACCGCGGCCTTCGTCGCCTGGCTGTCGGCGCTGTGCGACGTGCGCTATTCGGCCACCCAGTTCGCGCTGCTGTCGGCGCTGTCGGCGGTCGGCCGGGTGTACGTGGGCCCGCTCAGCGGCTACCTGGTGGCGCGCATCGGCTGGCCGGGGTTCTATCTGTTCAGCGTGGCCAGCGCGCTTCCCGGCCTGCTGATGCTGGGGTGGCTGCGCCAGGTCATCGAGCAGCGCGACCGCGCCCCGCAGGGGCTGGCCTGAGACCCCGGCGGCGCAGCGCCCGCGGGGCCGGCCCGCCTGCCGGGCGGCGACCCACTGCCTATACTGCCGGCGATGAAGCCCGAATTCTCCACCGACAGCGCGCTGCGCCTGGCGCGCCAGACGCTGCAGATCGAGGCCGCCGCGGTGCAGGCGCTGGCCGAGCGCATGCAGGGCGAGCCGCTGGCCGGGGAATTCCTGCGCGCGGTGCGCGCTCTGCTCGACTGCAAGGGCCGGGTGGTCGTGTCGGGCATGGGCAAGAGCGGGCATATCGCCCGCAAGCTGGCGGCGACCCTGGCGTCCACCGGTACGCCGGCGTATTTCGTGCATCCGGCGGAAGCCAGCCATGGCGACCTGGGAATGGTCACCGAGCACGACGTGTTCATCGCGCTGTCGAACTCGGGCGAGGCCGAGGAACTGACCCTGATCGTCCCGCTGGTCAAGCGCATGGGAACGCGGCTGATCGCCATCACCGGGCGCGCCGATTCGACCCTGGCGCGCCATGCGGACATCCACCTCGACTGCGCGGTCGAACGCGAAGCCTGCCCGTTGCGCCTGGCGCCGACTGCCAGCACCACCGCCCAGCTGGCGCTGGGCGACGCGCTGGCGGTGGCCGTGCTGGACGCGCGGGGATTCAGCGCCGAGGACTTCGCACGCACCCATCCCGGCGGCTCGCTGGGTCGGCGGCTGCTGACCCATGTGTCCGACGTGATGCGCAGCGGTGAGCGGGTGCCGCGGGTGGAGGAGGGGGTGGGGTTCTACGACGCCCTGCTGGAAATGACCCGCAAGGGCCTGGGGATGACCGCGGTGGTCGATTCCACCGGGCGGCTGCGCGGGGTGATCACCGACGGCGACCTGCGCCGCCTGGTCGAGCGCGGCGTCGACCTGCGCCAGCTCAGCGCGGGCCAGGCGATGCACCGCCACCCGCGCACCATGGGCCCGCAGGCGCTGGCCATCGAGGCCGTGCAGATGATGGAGCACCACCGCATCAGCCAGATGCTGGTGGTCGACGAGCAGCAGCAGGTGATCGGCGCGCTGCATATGCACGACCTGTTCGCCGCCAAGGTGGTCTGAGCCATGCACGACACCCTTCCGCGCATCGGGTTCGACGCCGAACTGCTGCTGCGAGCGCAGGCCGTGCGCCTGCTGCTGCTCGACGTCGACGGGGTGCTCACGCCCGGGGACCTGCTGGTCGGCGACGATGGCGAGCGGCTCAAGCGCTTCAGCACCCTCGACGGCCACGGGCTGAAGCTGCTGGCGGGCTGCGGGGTCGCGGTCGCGGTGCTGTCCGGGCGCGACAGCCCGGCGCTGCGCTGGCGGCTGGGCGAGCTCGGGCTGCTCGAGCAGGCGATGCTGGGCCGCTCGCGCAAGCTGCCCGCCGCGTTGTCGGCGCTGCAGGCGCATGGCCTGGAGTGGCCGCAGGTGGCGGTGCTCGGCGACGACTGGCCGGACCTGCCGCTGCTGGTGCGCTGCGGCCTCGCCGCCTGCCCGCCGCAGGCGCATCCCGAGGTGCTGGCGCGGGTGCACCACCGCACCCGGGCGCCGGCCGGGCTGGGGGCGGTGCGCGAGGTCTGCGACCTGCTGCTGTGCGCCCAGGGTGCCTATGCGGGCCTGCTGGAGCAGGCCATCGAGGGGGAGTGATGGCGATCGGGCAGCGCTGGCTGGCCTGGTGGCGTCGCGCGACCACCACGCTGCCGCTGGTGTTGATGGTGCTGCTGGCCGGCTTCAGCTGGTGGGTGGCGCGCGAGGCGCTGCAGGCCATGCGCGGCGGCGCGGCGCTGGCGAGTCCGCCGCAGCAGCCCGACTATTTCCTGAAGGACTTCCAGACTCGTACCTTCGACGCCCTGGGCAATCCGGGGGCCGAACTCAGCGGCGCGGAAATGGCCCATATCCCGGGGAACCAGACGGTACGCATCGTGCAGCCGCGGCTGCGCGCGCACGATGGCGACGGCGCGCTGACCCTGGCCAGCGCGCAGCTCGGGTTGAGCAATGCCGACGGCAGCAACGTGCAGTTGTTCGGCGACGCCGTCGTGCGGCGCGAGGCGCCGGGCGCGCAACCGCTGACCGTGCGCAGCAGCTTCCTCAACATCTTCCCCCAGGTGCGCAAGATCACCTCCAACCGGCCCAGCACGGTGCGTCGCGGCGACTCGGTGTTCTCCGGGCAGAACCTGGACATGAACGGCCTGGACGGCACCTTCCGCATGCACGGCCAGGTCAAGGGCAGCCTGGCGGACCACCCGGGTTGATCCGATGGCCAGCCGGCCCGACGATCCTGGCACCGCCTCGGTGGCGGTGATCACCGGCGCATCCAGCGGAATCGGCGCGGCGCTGGCCCAGGCCTATGCCGAGCGCGGCTGGCGGCTGGTGCTGGTGGGGCGCCGCGCTGCCGCGCTCGATGTGGTCGCGCTGGCCTGCGCGCGGGCGCAGGGCCTGCAGTTCGTCGACCCGGCGCGACTGCGCCTGCTGGTGCAGGATCTGCGCGACCTGCAGGCCTGGCGCGCCCACGCGGCGCAGCTGCTGCGCGACTGGGGCTGCCCGCAGGTGGTGGTCGCCGCGGCCGGAATCAGCCATGGCGTCGACCTGGCGCACGCGCAGGACCTGGACGCGGCCGCCGACATCATGCAGGTCAACTGGCTGGCCGCGCTGGGAACCCTGTCGCCTTTCATCGCGCCGATGTGCGCTCGCGGCAGCGGCACGCTGGTGGGAATCGCCAGCGTGGCCGGGGTGCGCGGTGTTCCGGGCCACGCCGCCTACAGCGCCAGCAAGGCCAGCCTGGTGCGTTCGCTGGAAAGCCTGCGCGTCGAGTTGCGTGCCCACGGCGTGCGGGTGGTGACCATCAGTCCGGGCTTTGTCGATACCCCGATGACCGCGGGCAACCCCTTTCCGATGCCCTTCCTGGTGCATCCGCAGCGTTTTGCGCGGCGCGCGCTGCGCGCCATCGACCGCGGCAGCCGCTACGCCACCATCCCCTGGCCGATGGCGGTGCTGAGCAAGCTGCTGCACGTGCTGCCGCGAGCGCTGTGGGATCGGGTGGTGCGCCACCGCGGACGCAAGCCGCGCGCCGGGGGCACGTCGCGCCGCTGACGGGAGCGGCGCCCGCAGGCTCAGTCCGGGTCGGCGTGCTCGCTGTGCACGCCGAGCGCGACGAGGAAGCGCGAAACCATGTTGTAGGCGGCGACGACCCCGATGAGTTCGACCAGTTGCCGGCGCGGCAGGCAGGCCGCGGCGGCGGCGAACACCTGGTCGGCGACCTCCACGCCCAGGGTCATGTCGCGCGTCAGCGCCAGCGCGGCACTTTGTGCTGGGTCAAACAGCGAGGGATCGCAGCAGGCGGCGTCGACGTCGTCCAGCGCGTCGAGTTGCGCCTGCGTGCCCCCCGCGGCGAGGAACTCGGGGGCGTGCTGCTCGAATTCGTAGGCCGCCCGGTTCAGCCGGGCGATCGCGCAGATCGCCAGTTCGCGCAGCAGGGGGTCGAGTTGCAGGCGCTGGCGCACCGCGCCGAGCAGGGAGTTCCAGCCGGCGGCGAACTCCGGGCTGTGCAGCAGCATGCGGTCCAGTCGCAGCAACCCACCGCCGCGGCGCTGGCGGATGGCCTGCACCAGGGGCTGCGGCTCGGCGATGTCGGCGGGAACGTAGGGGATGCGGGGCATGGCGGCGCAAGGGGTCGGGGCGGCGTGACGCGGACGTGGCGCGTACTGTACGCCCGGGGTACGCCCGGGGTACGCCCGGGGTACGCCCGGGGTACGCCCGGGGCCGCGCTTGAATCGGGCCAGGCCTCCCTCATATACCCGCAGGAGTACGTAGGCGGAGCCGGCGAACCGGGCTCCGCGCAACCCGCCGCAAGGCCTTGCAACCCAGGGAGTCGCCATGCATGTCGTTTGTCCTCATTGCGGCAGCATCAATCGCGTGCCGCCCGAGCGCGCGCAGCACAGTCCGCAGTGCGGCAGCTGCCACCAGGAGCTGTTGCCGCCGAAGCCTGTGGAAATACAGGACGCATTGTTCGATCGCTTGATCGAAAAAAGTGAGTTGCCGGTATTGGTTGATTTCTGGGCAGAGTGGTGCGGCCCCTGCCGGATGATGGCCCCGCAATTCGAGCACGCTGCGCGGCTGTTGCAGGGCCGCGCGGTGCTGGCCAAGGTCGACTCCGACGCCAATCCGAAGGCCTCGCTGCGCCATCGCATCCGCAGCATCCCGACCTTGCTGCTGTTCCAGCACGGACAGGAGGTGCGGCGCCAGAGCGGGGTGATGCCCGCGCAACAGATCGTCGCCTGGGCCGGGTTCTGAGATCACCGCGCAAGCGTTGTGGCTTGGCGACGCCAGGAGGCGGCGCGCAAGGCTGTATGAGGGCTGTTACGGATGCGTTTGACATTGGTCAAGGTGGTAACAAGGTGCATGCCTAGCATGAATCGCAGAGGAACATTCCTCCTTCACGCACCAGGGTGCCAAGATGAACAAACCACTCGCCAACCATGATGACCCCCGCGCCTCCGACGCATGCCGGCGCTGGCAACGCGCCGGGCGTTCGATTCGCAGCAGCCTGCTAGGCCTGGCCACGCTGGCCGGCGCGGGCCTGCTGGCCAGCCCGGCCCACGCGGTGCCGGCCTTCGCCCGCCAGACCGGGCAGGATTGCGTGGCGTGCCACGTCGGCGGCTTCGGGCCGCAGCTGACTCCCTTCGGCCGCGCCTTCAAGCTTGGCGGCTATACGCTGAGCAACGGCAAGAGCCATATCCCGCTGTCGGCGATGCTGGTGGCTTCGTACACCCACACCACCGACGACAACCCGGCGCCGCCCGCCGGGTTCAGCGCCAACGACAACGTCACCGCGCTGCAGCAGGCCTCGGTGTTCCTGGCCGGGCGCCTGAGCTCCCATATGGGCGTGCTGGCCCAGGCGACCTACTCCGACCCCGGGTCGCAGAACGTCGCGTGGGACAACAGCGATCTGCGCTATGCCCGCAACTACCAGTTCGGCAAGACCACCGGGATCTTCGGGGTTTCGGTGAACAACAACCCGACGGTGTCCGACGTCTGGAACACCGTGCCGGCGTGGCAGTTCGGTTTCATGACCAGCCCCTTCGGCGCGGGCCCCGGGCAGACGCCGATGATCGAGGACCTCGGCGAGCACGTCCTGGGCGTGACGGCGTACACCCTGCTGGACAACCACTGGTACGTCGAGTTCGGCGCCTATCACCAGTTGTCCAACTGGTGGGGCGACCGGCTGCACGCCGGGGGTCCGGCCGATCCGATCAATTCGGCCGCGGGCGCCGGCGGCGATCTGCAGGCCGGTGGCGGGGTCGTGTCGGGGTATGCACCGTACTGGCGCCTGAACTACTCGAACACCGTCGGCTCCAACGACTATGAAGTCGGCCTGGTCGGCATGGACACCAAGGTCAATCCGCAGAACCCGAATGGCGCGACGAACATCATCGGCAACGGGCCCGACGAGAGCTACCACGACCTGGGTGTCGACGCCAGCTACCAGTATTTCGGGATCTCGAGCGTCTGGACGGTCAACGGCTTGTACATGCGTGAGCGGCAGAACTTCACCCAGAGCTACGCGAGCGGGGCGACGTCGAATTCCAGCGATACGCTGAACACGATGAACGTCAACGCGGCGTACTGGTACCAAAACACCTACGGCGCGACGATCCAGTTCTTCAACACCGTCGGCAGCACCGATCCGTACCTGTACAGCCCGTCGACCAGCCCGCAGACCAGCGGGGTGGTGTGGGAGCTGGACTGGAACCCCTTCGGCAAGAGCTGGACCAACCCGGAGAAGAACCTGCGCGTGGGGTTGCAGTACACGACCTACAACAAGTACGCCGGCTCGTCGCAAGGTGCCAGCGGCAACAACAGCCTGTACCTGTACCTCTGGACCGCGATCTGATCGCGCGCCGGCGGCCCGTGCTGCCGGCATGACCACGCGAGCGCCGGTGCCTGGCATCGGCGCTCGTTCGTTTGCGGGCGTGCCGCCGGGGCGCCCGGCCGTGCGGCCGCGGTGGCTCGCGGATTGCAGGCAGGTCGTCAAAAGGTTGGTAGAACCTGCGTCGGCGGCAAGCGGCGCACTTGCCTGGCGCGCAAGGGGCTATAAGATGCGCGGACGGGGCACGCCCGAGGGGGGACGCCGCAGTGCGACGCCTCCCACGCTTGCGGGCAGGCGCCGTGCCGCGCCGCGGCAACGCCAGGGTCTGCCGACCGGGGCGAAGCCGGCGACCTTCTCGAGCCTTTCCACGGAGTACAAGACATGGCAACTGCAAAACCGGCCGCCGCGAAAAAGCCCGCCGCCAAACCCGCTCGCACGCCCAACGCGGCGTTCATGAAGCCGCTGACCCCCAGCCCGCAACTCGCCGCGGTGGTCGGCTCGGCTCCTCTGCCGCGTACCGAGGTGGTGAAAAAGGTGTGGGCCCACATCAAGGCGGCCAAGCTGCAGGACGCCGCCAACAAGCGCATGATCAACGCCGACGACAAGCTGCGCGCGGTGTTCGGCAAGTCGCAGGTCACGATGTTCGAGATGACCAAGCTGCTCAACGGCCACCTGAAATGACGCCGACGCGGCGCCCGGCGGCGCCCGTGGGCGCTGTCGGGAGGCCGCCGGCCCGCGTCGCCGCGCCGCCTCGGCGCGGCCGCTGCCGGCACGCGGCTCGGCTTGGCGACGCATACAATGCAGGCTGCGGCGGCACCGCGTGACCGGGCGGCCCGGCCGCGGGGCGGCAAGCTAGGCAGCAAGCAAGGCAGCAAGCAAGGCAGGCAGGCATGAAGGCATCCCTCAAAACCCTCTGGGCATCGTTCGCGCTGGTGGTCGTGCTGGCGCTGGCGGCCATGCTCGCCTGGAACGCCTTCCTGCGCGATCCGCAGGCGCCGCAGGTCGACTACCACCTGATCGGCGGCCGCACGCTGGCTTCGGCGCAGTTGCGGGGCAAGGTGGTGCTGGTCGAATTCTGGGCGACCAGCTGCACCACCTGTGTCGGCGAAATGCCCAGCATGGTCCGGATGTACGACAACTTCGCGCCGAAGGGATTCGACCTGGTCGCGGTCGCGATGTCCTACGACACTCCCGAGTACGTGAGGAACTTCGCCAGCTCCGGTCCTGCGGGCAGGTTGCCTTTCCCGGTCGCGATGGATGCCTCGGGGGCGGTGGCCAAGGCCTTCGGCCATGTGCGCCTGACCCCGACCAGCTTCCTGATCGACAAGTCCGGGCACATTGTCAAGCAGTACGTCGGTCCGCCCGACATGGGGCAGTTGCGCTCGCTGATCGGCAGCCTGCTGCAGCAGCAGGCCTGAATCGCGAGGCGCGCGCCCGGCGCGGGCGCCTGCGCGCGGTCCCGACGCGAAACCCTTGGTCACGATAAATCCGGGGAAACCCGGATTTGGCGTTAGCATTCGAGAATGGTTGCTTCCCTCGACCCGGCTGCGGTGGTCGCAGCGCGCAGGCCCGCGAATCCCGGCAACGTGTCCGTGCGCCCACCGGCGGCGCTGGCAGGCGGCTGCGCGGGCGAGCAGGCGCTGCGCCGGGCGCTGGCGCGGCCGCCGCAGAGCCTGCCCTCCGGACTGGTGCTGCGCACCCTGGGGTTGCAGTCGTACCAGCCCACCTGGCGCGCGATGCGCGCCTTCACCGACAGCCGCGACTCCGACACCGCGGACGAGATCTGGCTGCTCGAGCACCTGCCCGTCTACACCCTCGGCCAGGCCGCCGACCCCGCGCATGTGCTCGACCCCGGGGCGATCCCGGTGGTGTCCACCGACCGCGGCGGCCAGGTCAGCTACCACGGGCCGGGGCAGGCGGTGGTCTATTGCATGCTGGACCTGCGACGCCGCCGCTGGATGGTGCGCGAAACCGTGCACCGCCTGGAAGAGGCGGTGATCCGCACGCTGGCGCGCCACGGGGTGGTCGGGCTGCGCCGGCCCGGAGCGCCCGGCATCTACGTCGGCGCGCCGCATCCTCGCGCCGGCGCGAAGATCTCGGCGCTGGGGCTGAAGGTGCGCAACGGCTGCACCTACCACGGCGTGTCGATCAACGTCGACATGGACCTGAGCCCTTTCGCCGGAATCAACCCCTGCGGCTACCCCGGGCTCGACAGCGTCGACCTGGCCACGCTGGGGGTGCATGCGCTGCCCGAGGCGGTGGCCATGTGCTTTGCCACCGAACTGGCGATGCTGGCCGAGGACCTGCGGTCCGCGCAGCCGGCCGCAGCCAGCGCCTGCCCTCCGCTGCCCACGAACCGTTCATGACGCCGATGCACCCCGCCGCCGATACCGACTCCAAGCAGAAGGGACAGGCCAAGACCGCTCGCATCCCGATCAAGATCGTCGCCGACGCGCCGGCGCTGAAAAAGCCCGAATGGATCCGCGTGAAGGCGCCGCCGCCCACCTCGCGCTTCGGGGAGATCAAGTCCATCCTGCGCGAGCAGTCGCTGGTCACGGTGTGCGAGGAGGCGAGCTGCCCGAACATCGGCGAATGCTTCGGCCACGGCACCGCGACCTTCATGATCATGGGGGACAAGTGCACCCGGCGCTGTCCCTTCTGCGACGTCGGACACGGCCGGCCCGATCCTCTGGACGCGCGCGAGCCGGGTCGCCTGGCCGACACGGTCGCCCGGCTGCGGCTGCGCTACGTGGTGGTGACCAGCGTCGACCGCGACGACCTGCGCGACGGCGGGGCCGGCCATTTCGTCGAGTGCATCCGCGCGATCCGCGCGGCGTCGCCGCAGACCCGCATCGAGGTGCTGGTACCGGATTTCCGCGGTCGGCTGGAGCGCGCGCTCGACGTGCTGGGGCAGGCCCCCGCCGACGTGATGAACCACAACCTGGAGACCGTGCCGCGGCTGTACCGCCAGGCGCGTCCGGGGGCCGATTACGCCCACTCGCTCAAGCTGCTGCAGGAGTTCAAGCGCCGCCACCCGCAGGTGCCGACCAAGAGCGGGCTGATGCTCGGGCTGGGCGAGACCGACGAGGAGATCGTGCAGGTGCTGCGCGACCTGCGCGCCCACGAGGTCGACATGCTGACCGTCGGCCAGTACCTCGCCCCCAGCCGCCACCACCTGCCGGTGGCGCGCTACGTCAGCCCCGAGGGTTTCGATGCGTTGCGCCGGCAGGCCGAGGAACTGGGCTTCAGCCATGCCGCGGTCGGCCCGATGGTGCGCTCGAGCTACCACGCCGACGCCCAGGCGCGCGAGGCGGGGTTGGGTGTCACGGATTCGAAGTGAATGAAAATTCAGCGAAGTAGACGGATCTTCGCGAGGAATACCTCGTTTCAGTGCCGCTCTTCGCCAGGTCCGGCGCGCGGCGCGGCCTCGATCTGGCGGGCCAGGTCGAACATCCAGGCCTTGTCGTAGGCCGATGAGCCGCTCGGGCGGCGCACGTCGTCGAGCACCA
>JAJZVU010000063.1 GCA_021845505.1 Pseudomonadota bacterium
GGCACGCCGACGCGCGCGCGGCGCCGGCGCCTGGCCGACGTCGCCGAGGGCGAACACGCTGTGGTCGCTGTCGTCGGCCGGCTGCGCCTCGGCAAGCGCCGCGCGACCGCGCTTGCGCGCCGGCGCGGGCACCGCGCCGCCGGCGCGCAGGGTGTCGGACACCAGCCTGAAGTCGATGCGGCGACCGTCGAGATCGACCCGGCTGACCTGCACCAGCACCCGGTCGCCGAGCGCGTAGCGCTTGCCGGTGCGCTCGCCGCGCAATTCGTTGCGCGCCTCGTCGAAGCGGAAGTACTCGGCGCCGAGTTCGGAAATGTGGATCAGCCCTTCGACGAACAGCGCGGTGAGCTGCACGAACACGCCGAAGGCGGTGACCGCGGTGATCGATCCGACGAACTCCTCGCCCAGCTTGTCGCGCATGTACCAGCACTTGAGCCAGCTCTCGACGTCGCGCGTGGCCTCGTCGGCGCGGCGCTCGTTGGCCGAGCAGTGCGCTCCGGCGACCTCCCACTGCTCGAGATCGGCGGACGGCTTGCGCTGGCGCGCGACGGCCACCTTGGCCGGCGCGGCCTTGGAGGCGGGCGCAGCGCGCCCGCGCGACGGCGGCGGCGGCGCCTGCAGCACGGCTTCGGGCAGGCTCAGGCGATAGCGCTGACCCTGCAGCAGCGCCTTGATCGCGCGGTGGGTCAGCAGGTCGGGGTAGCGCCGGATCGGACTGGTGAAGTGGGCATAGGCCTCGTAGGCCAGCCCGAAGTGCCCGCTGTTGTGCGGGGAGTAGATCGCCTGCTGCATCGAGCGCAGCAACAGGGTGTTGATCTGCTGGAAGTCCGGCCGCTCGCGCGCCAGGTCGGACAGCCGCTGGTAGTCGGCCGGCAGCGGCTCCTCGCTGAACGGCGCCGGCAGCCCGAGGGTCTGCAGCATGCTGCGCAACAGCGCCAGGCGCTCCGGGGTCGGCCCCTCGTGCACCCGGTACAGCCCTGGATGGTGGTTGCGCTGCAGGAAATCGGCGGCGCTGACGTTGGCCGCCAGCATGCACTCCTCGATCAGCCTGTGAGCCTCGTTGCGCTGGCGCAAGGTGATCTGCTCGATGCGGCCGCTGGCGTCGCAGACGATCTGCGTCTCCGGCACCTCGAGGTCGATCGCACCGCGTTCGCGGCGCGACTTGAGCAGCGCGCTGTAGACCTCGTACAGGTCGAGCAGGTGGGGCACCAGCGCAGCATGCGCCTGCGCCTGCGGCCCGCGGGTGTTCTGCAGGATCTCGGCGACCTCGGTGTAGGTCAGCCGGGCGTGGGAACGCATCACCGCGGTGTAGAACTGATAGGCGTGCAGGTCGCCCTCGGCGCTGATCAGCATGTCGCAGACCACGCACAGCCGCTCGACCTGGGGGTTCAGCGAGCACAGGCCGTTGGAGAGCTTCTCCGGCAGCATGGGGATCACCCGCCGCGGGAAGTACACCGAGGTCGCCCGCTCCAGCGCGTCCAGGTCGAGCGCGTCGCCGGGATGCACGTAGTGCGACACGTCGGCGATCGCGACGATCAGCCGGAAGCCCTTGCGCCGGCCGACCCGCGCCGGCTCGCAGTACACGGCGTCGTCGAAGTCGCGCGCGTCCTCGCCGTCGATGGTCACCAGCGGCACGTCGGTGAGGTCGATCCGAGCCGCGCGGTCGGCGGCGCGCACCTGCGACGGCAGCGCGCCCGCCTGCTTCTCGGCGGCCGCGCTGAAGCGGTGGGGCACGCCGTACTTGCGCACCGCGATCTCGATCTCCAGCCCCGGGTCGTGCAGCGCCCCGAGCACCTCCTCGACGCGGCCGATCGGCTGGGCGTGCAGCGTGACCGGGCCGCTGAGTTCCACGCTGACCACCTGCCCGGCCTTGGCGCCGCCGAGCCCGCCGGGGGCGATCAGGATGTCCTGCACATGGCGCTTGTCCTCCGGAGCCAGCAGCCAGACGCCGTTTTCGTGCAGCAGCCTGCCGATCACCGGGCGCTTGCTGCGCTCGACGATTTCCAGCACCTGCCCCTCCGGGCGGCCGCGCCGGTCCTGGCGCACCACCCGCACGCGCACCCGGTCCAGGTGCATCACCGCGCGCATCTGCTGCGGCGGCAGGTAGACCTCCAGCGGCTGCTCGTCCGACACCACCAGGCCGTAGCCGTCGCGATGCCCATGCACGATGCCTTCGACGATCAATTCCATCCCCTTGCAAGCGGCCTCGACGCCACACCCGGAAGCGGGCGTGGGCGGGCCTTTGCATGCAGCATACTGGACATCGCCGAAAACGCTGCTATAGTCACGCTTCTCGCCCAGATGGCGGAATTGGTAGACGCACTAGTTTCAGGTACTAGCGCCGCGAGGCGTGGAGGTTCGAGTCCTCTTCTGGGCACCAAACGCCGAACGAAGCCGCTCCCGATCGACAGATCCGGAGCGGCTTTTTCATTGACGGTCGAGAAATCGGCTGCGCTGCGTCCAAGTGCTTCGATTCCTCGCATGGACCTGCTGTCTCACTGGCGAGTCGCCAACCCGCCAGCGACCCGTGGCCTTTGCATTTCCGTTTCGAGGCAGGCAGCGTCCTCGACGTCGAGATCGTCGCCGGAACACGCGCAGTCACGGTCGACAGCGGACCGCGTTTGTCAAAATTCCCAGGCCTCAACGATGGTTTCTGGGTCGGCCTGCAGGCCGATCATGACGCGGCGCAGGCCAAGGACCGCATCGCGGCCGATCCGGAGAAGATCAGGCCCTGGGCCGAGCAAGCGCACGCCGGATGACGAACAGCGTGCCTCGGGGCACGCGAGCGACGCGCAACGGATGGAACTTTCCTTGATCTGGCCGATCCAAGGATATCTGTGCGCGACGTACGACCGCCTGGATCGCGACATCATGCCCGAGCTGATCGAACCCGACACCGAAAGACTGCGGCTGCGCCAGTGGCTCCCCGAGGACCGCGCCCCCTTCGCTGCGATGGGCATGGACCGGGAGGTCATGGAACATTTCCCGACCGTGCTATCGCGCGCCGAAAGCGATGCCTTCGCCGACCATTGCCAGGCATCGATCGAGGCCCAGGGCTGGGGTTTCTGGGCCGTCGAGTGCAAGCATGGCAGTGCGTTCGCAGGCTTCGTCGGTCTGTGCGCGCTTCACGCGGATCTGCCGTTTGCCCCGGGCGTGGAAATCGGATGGCGGCTTGCACGCCGGTTCTGGGGCCGTGGGTTGGCGACCGAAGCGGCGCGCGCAGCGCTGCAGGTCGGCTTCGAACGCCTGGGCCTGGATGCGATTGTTTCGTTCACGGCCGAAAGCAACCTGCGCTCACGTGCGGTGATGGAGCGTTTGGCCATGCGGCACGTCGCCGACTTCGAGCACCCGCTGTTGCCGCCCGGCCATGCCCTGTCTCGCCACCGGCTGTATCGCATGGATGCCGGCGCGTTCGCCGCATGGAGGCACTGAGTGCAGGCCGCGGCCGATGCCCGGAATTGCGCGATCCTCGCCGGCGTCAACGACGAGCTCTCCGACAACGCGCAGCTTGCCGACATCGTGCGCGGCGCCAGCAGGGACTGGCCGCTCACCCTGCTGCCGGGCATCGGCCACATCGGCCTGACAGTCGAGCCCGCAGCCATTGCGGCGGTCGTCGCGACTCTGGCTTGACCACGCACCGCGCCCGCCCGCTCTCGAAACAGCTCGGCGCAGAACGCGATCAGCGAAGCGAGGAGGACGTTGGTGTCCAGGATGACACGCATCAAGACGCGCGCGCCCACTGCACCGCCTCATCGATGAGGGCGTTCAACTCGGTTGCGTCCATGCCGGCCGCAGCGGTCTTGGCCTGATCGACGGCGCGCTCCAGCAGGTAGGCGCGTACAGCCTACTCGATGAAGCGAGACAGATCCCCCTTGCGGCCACCTCCCTGCGCGGCGAGGAACCTTCGCACAGACTGATCCACCTCCGGGGAAACGGCAATATTCCAGCGCACGGTACTCATGGTGTTTCCCTGTTGGGTTTGGGTGTCTGGGTGTCTGGGTGTCTGGGTGTCTATACGCCACCGCGTCGCCCTTCGCAACGATGGGGTCCGGGCCGCCGGGCTCGCGAAGATCTGCGCCAAGACTCTCGCAAGGCGCACTCCCTCTCGGCGACCCGGATGGCCGGTATGCTTGGGGCCGCGCTTCACGGCCCATCGCGACCCGGCGATGGCGCCCGCGGCGATGGACCCGGGAGGCATGCGCGATGGCGGCAGACGATCTGACTTTCTACACCCACCCCCAGTCGCGCGGCAGGATCGTGCGCTGGATGCTCGAGGAAGTCGGGGAGCCGTACCGCACGGTCATGCTCGACTACGGCGGCTCGATGAAGGCGGCGCACTACCTGGCACTCAACCCGATGGGCAAGGTTCCCGCTCTGAAGCACGGCGACGTCGTGGTGACCGAGACGGCAGCGATCTGCGCCTACCTGGCCGACGCGTTCCCGGCGAAGGCCCTCGCACCGGCCTGCGATTCGCCGCTGCGGGGCGCGTACTACCGATGGCTGTTCTTCGCCGCGGGGCCGCTGGAGGCGGCGGTTTCGAATCGGGCGTTGGGCTTCGTGGTTCCGCCGGAGCGCAAGGGCACGATCGGCTATGGCAGCTATGACGAGGCCCTGGCGACGCTGGAGGGCGCGGTCCGCGCCCGCGGCCCCTATCTGCTCGGCGAACGCTTCAGCGCGGCCGACGTCTACGTCGGATCGCACCTGGCGTTCGGCATGCGCTTCGGCACGATCGACCAGAGACCCCCGTTCGTGGACTATTGCGACATGCTCGATGCGCGCCCCGCGCGGCGCGCTGCCGTCGCCATCGACGATGCCGCGGCTGCGCCGCCGGGCCGGTGAGCGCAACGCGGACCTGCGCATGCCGACTCCAACCCCGAGGCTGCACCGCGCGCTTCGCTTACCCCCGGAGCGCGTGTAGCGCGCCTGGGTCGACGCCGATGCGGTCGCGCAGTGCCTGCCTCCCTGGGGCTTGAGGTCGATCCCGAACGTCCTCGGAACACCGCCCGCCCAGGCCGACTGCGGCGGGGCGCGAAGGGCATGTCGCGTGGCCGCGCCCAGTCCCCGCGAATCCACGCCACCCCATCGGCCGAAGGGAGCGCCGGCCCCGCAAGGCCGTTTCGCACCGCGGCCCCGATCGATTCGCGGCGGCCGCTCCCGCTGCGCAAACACGGCCCGGCATGCTTCAGGTCAAAGCCCCGCGCGCGTTTCGGCACTACGGTTTGCTCCAGGGCCATCCGAGCCCTCTTCGCCAAGGAACATCCATGAAGCGCTGGTTCACCCTGCTCTGCCTGGTCGCAGGCGCCCTCCTCGGCGCGGCGGCCGCGCGCGCCGCCCCCCTGCAGCCCGGCACCGGCTACAACGTGCTCGCCCGGGCGCAACCTGTCGACCACCCCGGCAAGGTCGTGGTCACCGAATTCTTCTGGTACAACTGCCCGCATTGCAGCGAGCTCGAGCCGCAGCTGGAATCCTGGGTGCGGCGGCTTCCGTCGTACGTGGTCGTCGAGCGGGTTCCGGTGGCCTTCACGCCGCGCTTCGTGCCTCAGCAAAAGCTCTACTACACCCTGCTCGCGCTGGGCAAGGTGGGCAGCCTGCAGGCGGCCGTGTTCCGCGCCATCCACGAGCAGCACATCCCGCTGAACACCCCCGACCAGATGGCCGCCTGGCTGGCCGCCCACGGCATCCCGAAGGCGACCTTCCTCGCCACCTACGACAGCTTCGGCGTCGCCATGCAGGCGCGTCGCGCGACCCAGATGATGAAGGACTACGGCATCGACGGCGTGCCCACGCTGGCCGTGCAAGGTCGCTACGAGGTCTCGGCCGACCTGCAGCAGACGCCGACCAACACCCTGGTGCTGCAGGCGGCCAGCGAGTTGATCGGCAAGGTCCACGCCGGCATGGCCGCGACCCGGTAGCCGGCACTGCGGCCGGCCACGGCCCGCCACGGCCGGGCGAGCCGGGCGGGCGGCGGCCGCCGCGCCGGCGCGCCGCTCAGTGCCGGTGCCGGTGGTGGATGTCCGGTGCGTGGCGGTGGCTGTGGGTCAGCGCAGCATGGCGGTGCCAGTGGGTGTGGGGCTCGGTGGCGTCCACCCCGGGTTCGTGCGCGTGCCGGTGGTGCTCGTCGTGCACGTGTTCGTGCTCGTGCTCGAGCACCTCGTGGGTGTGCAGGTGTTCATGCCGTTCGGTGAGATGCAGCCAGACGCCGACGGCCATCAGCGCGGCGGCCCCGAGCAGCGGCAGGGTCGGCGGATCGCCCATCGCCAGCGCGAGCAGCGCGCCGAAGAACGGCGCGATCGAAAAATACGCCCCCGTCCGCGCCGAACCGAGATGGCGCAGCGCGACCACGAACAACGACAGGCTGACCCCGTAGGCCAGCAGGCCGACCGCCATCGCCGCGCCGGCCACCGGGTAGCGCGGCAGCGCAGCTCCCGAGGCCAGCGCCAGCGCCAGGTTGACCCCGCCCGCGACCAGGCCCTTGATCGATGCCACCCAGGTCGAATCGACGCCCGACACCTTGCGCGTCAGGTTGTTGTCGATGCCCCAGGCCAGGCAGGCGCCCAGCACCAGCAGCGCCGGCAGCAGGCCGCCGGCGGTCCCGCTCGCCCCCTCCGCCCCGCTCGCTCCGCCGCTGAGCAGCACCGCGCCTGCGACGATGGCCAGCATGCCCAGCGCGATGCGACGGTCGAAGTTCTCGCGGAACACGAACCACGCGAGCAGCGCGGTGAACACGCTTTCCGCGTTGAGCAGCAGCGCGGCGGCCGACGCGCGCATGCCCTGCAGGCCGAACATCAGCAGCAGCGGGCCGAGCACGCCGCCGAAGCCCACCGCGGCGGCGAACCACAGCGCCTCGCCCGCGGCCAGCCGCACCCGAGGGGCTCGCCGGGCGATGCGCCAGGCGCTCAGGCCGATTCCCGAGCCCAGGTACAGCAACCCGGCCAGCACCCAGGGATCGACCCCCTGCAACAGGCGCTTGGCCAACGGCGTGCCCGCGCCGAACAGCAGCGCGGCGCCCAGTGCCGCGAGGACGCCGGGAGGTGGCCGATACCCCATGCGGGTCATGCGACGCCTCGCGCATCACGCGATCGGCGACGGGGGTGCAGCTCCGCGATCGCCGGCCTCACGCACCGCCCCGGGGCTGCACGACGATGATCGCCATGCCCAGCAACGCCACGCCCGCGCCGAGCAGGTCCCAGCGGGTCGGCGCGACCCCCTCGACCAGCGCGAGCCAGCCCAGCGCGACCGCGATGTACACCCCGCCATAGGCAGCGTAGGTGCGGCCCGCCGCCCAGGGGTGCAGGCTGAGCAGCCAGGCGAACACCCCGAGGCAGGCGAAGGCGGGCAGCCACAGCCAGGCCGGCCGCCCCTGGCGCAGCACCAGCCAGGGCAGGTAGCAGCCGGTGATCTCGGCGATCGCGGTGACCGCGAACAGCGCGCCGATGCGCAGCACGCCCAGCAGGTTGGACAGCGTGACGGACATCGCGGGGACTCGCATCCGCGGCTAGCGAGGCGCCGCCCGCGTGACCTGCACCGTGACGTGCGACAGGTCGGCGAAGCGGGTCAGCAGCCGCTGGTAGTGGGCGCTGTCGCGATCGGCGTCGAGGCTTCGCACCGACACGATGGCGCCCAGGTGGCCCGGCCCGAGGCGCCACAGGTGCAGGTCGTCGACCCGGTCGCCCTGCGACTCGAGCAGCGCCGAGATCGCGTGGCTGAGCGAGCGATCGGGATTCATGTCGAGCAGGATGGCGCCGGTGTCGCGCACCAGGCCGAACGACCAGTTGGCGATGACCAGCGCGCCGACAAGGCCCATCACCGGGTCCATGAACACCAGGCCGAAGTACTTGCCGGCAGCCAGCCCGGCGATCGCCAGCATGGACACCGCGGCATCGGCCGCGACATGCACGAAGGCCGCCCGCATGTTGTGGTCGCGGTGGTGATCGGCGTGGCCGTGTGCGGCCGCCTCCTCCTCGTAGCGCAAGGTGGTGCTGAACGGGCCGCCGGCGGCGACGAACTCCACCCGCAGGTCGAAGGCGTGCGGCTCGGGAATCTCGTCGACCGATTCCCAGCAGTCGCCGGCGTCGCGCAACGCGAAGCGCTGCTGCACCCCGCCGTCGCGCAGCGTGGTCAGCCGCAGGTCGCCGGCGCGCAGCGGGCGCGCGCCGCCGGGCTCCTGCAGGTGGCGCACCTGGAAGCGCGGCGGCACCCCGTCCTCGTGTATGCACAGCCGCAGTCGCCCGGCCGGGGTGTCGACGACCCGCGCGTCGTCGCCGTGGGAGTGTCCCGCATGGCCGTGGCCGTGGCCGTGGCCGTGATGGTGTCCGTGGTCGGCTCCGCTGAGCAGCCAGGCACTGACCACGTTGACCCCGAGGCCGAGGAAGGCGATCGCGATGGCCTGGTCGAAGTCGATGCGCACCGGGTGCAGCAGCCGGGCGACCGCTTCGCAGCCGATGAACAACGCGATCATCGCCAGGATGATCGCGCTGCTGAACCCCGCCAGGTCGCCGATCTTGCCGGTGCCGAAGCTGAAGCGGGGGTCGCGCGCATGGCTGCGCGCGTAGCCGTAGGCCGTCGCCGCGATGACCATCGCTGCGGCATGGGTGCTCATGTGCAGGCCGTCGGCGATCAGCGCCAGCGAGCCGAAGTGCAGGCCGCCGGCGATTTCCACGACCATGACCACGCTGCACAGCGCGACCACCGACCAGGTCCTGCGCGCATTGCGGTCGTGTCCCTCGCCGAGGAACACGTGCTCGTGGTCGGGCACGACGATCGACTCGAGCGCGCTCATTTGAAATAGCCCCGGAAGATGTCGACCAGTTCCTCCGCGGCGTCGGCGGCCGCGGGCTGCCGGTCCTTCAGCGGCTCGACGAGATGGCTCTGGATATGTTCCTCGACGACCTCGCCGAGCAGTCCGTTGAGGGCGCCTCGCGCCGCGGCGATGACATGCATCACCTGCTCGCAGCCGGCCTCGGACTCCAGCGCGCGCTCGATCGCGTCGACCTGGCCGCGGATGCGCCGGACGCGGTTGAGCAGCTTGGCCTTCTGGCGAATGGTGTGGCCCATGTCGCGATCATATCCTACCCCCCTATGCTGGTGCGAGAGCACGCGTCTGCCGCAGCGGGTCGGGCGGCCCGGCAGGCGGCATGCGGGAAGTCGTCGCGCTGCCGATAATGCCCGGTGTCCGCCCCGTCCGGCGGCAGCGACGCGATGAAGATCCTCCAGATCACCGACACCCACCTCACCGGCGACGGCCGCCCGCTGTTCGGCTCGTCGCCCGCGCAGCGGCTGGCCGCGGCCGCCGAGGTCATCCGGCGCGACCATGGCGACGCGGCCTTCTGCCTGTTCACAGGCGATCTGGCGGACGACGGCAGCGCGCAAGCGTACCGCCAGCTTGCCGACATCGCCGCCACGCTGCCGATGCCCTGCCATTTCCTGGTCGGCAACCACGACGCGCGACCGGCGCTGCTGGACGCGTTGTGGCCGGCGGGCGAGGCCGCCGGGGGCTTCGCGCAGCGGGCCATCGATACCGAGCACGGCCGCTTCCTGCTGCTCGATACCCAGCGCGACCGCGCCGCCGGCGGCGCGTACTGCGGCCGCCGGCTCGACTGGCTGGCCGGGCAACTGCAGCGGGCCGGGCCGCGAACCCGCTTCTGGCTGGTGATGCACCATCCGCCGCTGCCGCTGGGAATCCCGTCGATGGACCAGTACGCGCTCGACGCGGCCGCGGCCGATTCGCTGTGGCAGGTGCTCGAGCCCCACCGCGAACGCATCCGCCACCTGCTGTTCGGCCATGTGCACAGGGCCATCGGCGGGTCCTGGCGAGGCATTCCGTTTTCCTGCGCCAAGTCGACCAACCACCAGGTCGCGCTCGACCTGCGCAGCCGCGGGGTCGACGTGCCCGGGGGGCACGACGCGCCGGGTTTCGCGGTCATCCTGATCGACCGCGACAGCGTGGTGGTGCACCACCACGAGTTCCTGGCGACCGGGCCCGCGTTCTGGATCTGAGCGGGCCCGCGCGAGCGCCGCCCCGGCACCCCGCGGCCCCTGCGCCCACCGGCGCTGCCCTACCATGGGGGACTGTCGCCTTTCGCCCCATCGCTGCCTTGTCACGCCGTCTCGACCCCTGGTTCATCGCGCTGCTCGCCGCCGTCGGGCTGCTGCCTTTCGTGCCTTTCGCGGTGCCCATCGTCGCGGCGCTGGCGCTGGCCGCAGCCAGCCTGCCGCTGCAGGTCCGCCTGGAGCGCAGCATGCCGGCGTGGCTGGCCGCCAGCGCGATCACCGTCGGCTGGACGCTGCTGGCGGCGCTTCCGCTGTTCGCTCTGGGCGCGCTGCTGGCACCGGCGCTGCCGCGGCTGGCGCAGGCCCACCTCGACGTGGCGGCGCTGACCAAGGCCGCGATCGGCGCGCCGTGGATCGGCCCGCTGCTGGCCGCGCACCAGCAGGCGCTGGCGGCCTGGCTGGAGCAGAACCAGCCGTCGCTGCTGCTGCAGCGCCATGTCGCGGAGATCCGCGTCGTCGGCGAGCACCTGCTGAACCTGCTGGTGCACGCCCTGCTGGCGCTGGCCATCCTGTGGGCGGTGCTGTGGCAGCGCGCCCATGTCGCGCACGCGCTGCGCAGCAGCCTGGGGCGGGTGATCTCCCCCGCGCTGGCCGCGCGCGTCGAGCATCACGTGCTGCGCGCCACCCAGGCGACCATCATCGGGACCGTCGGGCTGGCCGCATGGGACCTGCTGCTGTGCCTGCCGCTGTTCGGACTGGCCGGAATGCCCCAGTGGTACGCCTGGAGCATCGCGGTGGGCATGCTGTCGGTGATCCCCGGCGGAACCGGGGTCGCGCTGGTGCTGGGGGCCGCGCTGCTGGCCACCCGCAACCACCTGCTGGCCGGGCTGGCGGTGCTGGCGCTGGGCCATGTGATCACGCTGTCGGGCGACGTGCTGGTCAAGCCCAAGCTGATCGGCAGCGCCGGCCATGCGCCATTCCTGCTGGTGCTGCTGGGGATCTTCGGGGGCCTGGCGATGTTCGGCATGGTCGGGCTGATCCTCGGCCCGGTGCTGGTGCTCAGCGCGCGCGCGGTGGTGTTCGAGGACTGAAGCCGCGGCGCGCCGGCAAGCCCTTGCCGGCCGCGCGGCCACGGCCGGACCGGCCGGCCGCGCCGAGCACCGCGGAGCACAATGGGCGCCCCCCGAAGGTTGCGCCGCGATGTCCCGCCTGGCCGTTCCGCTGACCGGGCGGCAGCCTGCCGTCGGTACCCCGGCGCGGCCGCGCCGCGGCGCCCGCGGCAGCGGCCTGGTCGACGCGCTGCTCGGCTGCCTGGTGCTGGGCCTTGCGGTGCTCGCCTGGCTGAGGCTGCCGGCGCTCGGCGAGCGCCAGCTGGCCGCGGCGCGCCAGCTGCAGGCCGCCGCCAGCGCGGCGGCCAACCTGGCCGAGGCGCTGCATGCACCCTACGCCGCTGCCGCCGCGCCCCGCCTGCCTTGGCGGCGCAGCCTGCTGCCGGCCGCGGGTCGCCGGGCCGATTGCCGGCGCCACGATTGCAGCGCGGCGCAGATGGCCGAGCAGGACTTGAGCGACTGGGCCGAGCTGAGCGCGCGCAGCCTGCCGAATGCCCGCGCCGAGCTGCGCTGCCGCGGCGCCAGCGACCGCCTGGGCGCCACCGAAGCCGCAGCCGACGGCGGCGCGGTCTGCACGCTGTGCCTGCGCCTGGCATCGGCGCTCGACGGCCGGGAAATGGTGCTGCGATGGACCGTGCGCCGCTGACGCGCCCGCGGGGCCACGCGCTGCTGGGCAACCTGCTCGGGCTGGCGCTGGGTCTGTTGCTGCTGCAGGCGCTGCTCGAGGCGCTGGCCACGGTGCAGCAGGCCTGCCGCCAGCAGGCGCTGCTCGCCCGCCAGCGCGACGCGCTGGCGGTGGCGCAGGTCCGCCTGCGGGCACTGGCGTGGGCGTCGCGGCAGCGTGCAGCGTCGGCCGGCGAGCCGGCGGCGCTGCGGGTGGTGAGCGGGGCCGACGGGCCCGCGGTGCAGGCCTGGTCGGTCGCCGACGCGGCTGCGGGCGCCTGCGGCGAGGCGCCGCAGCCGGCCGGCTCGCGGCACCGCTACCGGCTCGAGGTCGATCGATCGGGCAGCCTGCGCTGCGGGGTCGACCAGCTGGCCGCGCAGCCCCTCGCCGACGGGCTGGCCGCGTGGCGACTGCAAGCGGTCGAGGCCAGCGGCGACGTCGCCGCGCCGCGCTGGCGGCTGCTGCCGGCCGCCGAAGTCGTCGACTGGCGGCGCGTGGCGGTGCTGCGGCGTGGCGCGGCGTCGGCCGCGCCGGCAGCCGACGATGCGCAGTGGCTGGCGTTGCCGGCGCTGGGCCGGGCCGATCGATGAGCTTGCCGCGCAACAGCGGGCGCGCCGGCGGACTGGCACTGCCGGCGACCCTGCTGCTGCTGGTGTGGCTGGGCCTGTTGCTCGCGGCAGCCCAGCGCACGGTGGCGCTGCAGTGGCGGCTGGCCGCGTTGCAGCTGGCGCAGCTGCAGGCGCGCGAGGACGCGCGGGCCGCGGTGGCCGCCGCCGAACGCTGGCTGCTCGGCGGCGGCTACCGGCAGCCACCGCAGGATTGCCGGCTGCCTGAGCCGGCCGCGCGGGTCCCGGTGTGCGACGCGCAACCGCCGCACCCCGCGCGCGGGCCGTGGCCGCGCGACGTGCGGCAGGGCATCGACGGCTGCGCGCGGCGCTGCGGCTTCCACCTGCAGCGGCTGGCCGGCGAAGGCGGCGACAGCGGCGGCGCGCGCCGCGCGCGCTATCGCATCCGCGCCTATGGCGGCGACGCCGCCGCGCCGAGCGTGCTGCGGCTCGACGTGGTCGTCGAGCCCCGCTCCGACGGCCCGCCGCGGCTGTGGCGCCAGGCCTGGCGGGTGCTGCGATGAAGCGGCCGAGCGCGACTCGTGCGGCCGCGCGGCCCGCACGCGCCTTCAGCCTGCCCGAACTGCTGCTGGGTGTGCTGGTGGCGGCGATCCTTCTGGCCTGCGCGCTCGCCCCGCTGCACCGCAGCCTGCAGCGGGCGCGGCGCGCGGCGGCCAGCGCTGCGCTGCTGGAACTCGCGTTGCGCCAGGAATCGCACCGCGCGCTGCACGGCAGCTACGCCCGCACTCCGGCCGCGCTCGGCTGGCCGCAGGACGCCGACGGGGCGGCGCCCTGGCCGTCGCCCCAGCGCGCCTGGTACCTGCTGCGGCTACGCAGCAGCGCCCCGCCCGGCGGCCCCGCCGACGACTACCAGGCGGTCGCGCTGCCGCTGCCGGCGCAGGCCGGCGAAACCTGCGGCACCTTGGGAATCGACCACCTGGGGCGGCGCAGCGCCGCGGCCCCGGACTGCTGGTAGCGCCATGCGAGAATCGGGGCCCTCCCGCAGCCGCCTGCCGCTCTCCCGCGATGCACCCGCCCTGCCTGGCGCGCCCGGCGCGCTCGCTGCTCCCGACCGGCCGGTCGGCCCGCCCGCTCGGCCGCCTGGTCGTGCGCGGGGTCGTGCGCCTGGTCGCCGGCCTGCTGGCCGGCGCGCCGCGCTGGGTGACGGCCTGGGAGGCC
>JAJZVU010000023.1 GCA_021845505.1 Pseudomonadota bacterium
GGCCGCCGCTGCGCGCACCCGGCGCGCGCCGCGCGGCGCCGCGCCGGCGGAGCCCGCGGCGTGCCGACCGGCGGCCGTCGGCGCCAAGGATCGCCAGTTCGCGATCAACCTGGCGCGCGGGCTGCGCGTGCTGCGCGCCTTCACGCCGACCGAGCCGATCCTGGGCAACCGCGAACTCGCCGACCGCACGGGCCTGCCCAAGGCGACGATCTCCCGCCTGACCTACACCCTGACGCTGCTGGGCTACCTGAACCACAGCGACAGGTACCACCGCTATCGCCTCGGCCCCGGGGTGCTGACCCTGGGGTACCCGATGCTGGCCGCGCTGCAGATCCGCCAGGTCGCCAGGCCCTACATGGAGACCCTGGCGCGGGAGACCCGTTGCACGGTGAACCTGGGGATGCGCGACCGCCTGCAGGTGGTGTACGTGGACACCTGCCGCCCCGAGCGCGACAACAACGCCCAACCGGACATCGGCAGCACCCGCCCGCTGCTGGCCACCGCGCTCGGCCGCGCGCTGCTGATCGCCGAGAGCCCGGCCGAGCGGCAGGCGGCGCTGAATCGGCTGCGGCTGCACGACCCGCAGCGCTATGCGCACGACCTGCCGGTGTGGAAGTCCGACCTCGAGGCTTTCGCGCGCCGCGGCTACACCCACAGCCGCGGCGACTGGCTGCAGGAAATCCACGCGGTGGCCGCGCCGATCCGCCAGCCGGCCCACGAACCGGGCCTGGCGTTGAACTGCACGGTGGTCAGCCGCAGGCTGCGCGCCGACTGGCTGGAGCGCAACGTCGTTCCGCTGCTGCTGGAAACCGTGGTGCGCATCGAGCGGGCCTGCGGGGTGGTCGGCACCAGCGAACCCGACCTGCGCTGAGGCCGCCCACGCCCGAACTTCCAGGAGACCCGATGATCCGCGACCCCGCCGCCCTGAACGCCCTGTTGACACGCCTGTACCGCTTCGTGGTCGACGAATGCATTCCGCTGGAGGAGCAGGTCGATCGCGACGACGCGCTGCCCGAGGCGATCGTGCGGCGCATGCGCGAGCTCGGGCTGTTCGGTCACAGCATTCCCGGCGAGTACGGCGGCGGCGGGCTGAGCGCCGAGGAACTCAGTTGCGTCAACATGGTCGTGTCGCAGTGCGCCCCGGCGTTTCGCGCGCGTTTCGGCGGCAACACCGGGATCGGATCCGAGGCCTTGATCGCCGACGGCACCGAGGAGCAGAAACGCCAGTACCTGCCGCGGCTGGCCGACGGCTCGCTGACCGGCGCCTTCGCGCTGACCGAGCCGGGCGCCGGGTCGGATGCCACCGCGCTGGCCACCACCGCCGAGCGCGATGGCGACTCCTACGTGCTCGACGGCAGCAAGTGCTACATCACCAACGCGCCGATCGCCGACCTGTTCACGGTGTTCGCCCGCACCGATCCGGCGCAGCCGGGAGCGCGCGGCATCTCGGCCTTCCTGGTCGAGCGCGCAACCCCCGGGCTGTCGACCTCGCCCGGCTACGCGATGATGGGGCAGCGAGGCTCCCCGGTGGGGGAGGTGCACCTGCGGCGCTGCCGCGTGCCCGCGCGGGCGCTGCTCGGCGGCGTCCCCGGCGCGGGATTCCGCAGCGCGATGAAGGCGCTGAACAAGCAGCGCATCAACCTGGCGGCCCTGTGCATCGGCCCGGCGATCCGGCTGCTCGACGAAATGCTGCGGCGCTCTCGGCAGCGCCGGCAGTTCGGCCAGCCGATCGCGTCGTTCCAGCTGGTGCAGCAGATGATCGCCCAGAGCAACACCGAGATCCACGCCGCGCGCGCGCTGGTGCTGGAGACCGCGCGTTCGCGCGACCGCGGCGAGGACGTGACCCTGACGGCGTCGATGTGCAAGCTGTACGCCACCGAGATGTGCGGGCGCGTCGCCGACCGCGCGGTGCAGGTCTACGGCGGTGGCGGGTACATCGCCGACAACCCGGTGGAACGCCTGTACCGCGACGTGCGGCTGTTCCGGCTCTACGAGGGCACGTCGCAGATCCACGAGCTCAACATCGCCAAGCTGACCCTGCGCGGCCAGGACGACGACTTGCGGCATCGCCAGCTGCACCAGCCGCTGGCCGCGGCGCAGGAGCGGCCATGATGCGCCTGGCCGCCACCGCGATCTGCCGCGAGCTCGGGGTGCGCTACCCGATCTTCGGCTTCTCCCACGAACCCGACGTGATCGTCGCGCTGGCCGAGGCCGGAGGCTTCGGGGTGCTGGGCCTGGCGCGCGAGATGCCCGGGGAGATCCCGCGCATCATCGAGGACATCGAGTCGCGGCTGGGCGGCAAGCCCTACGGTATCGACCTCATGCTGCCGGCCAACGTGCCGCGCAGCGCCGACATCGCCGGCATGCGCGCGCAGATCCCGCCGCGGCACCAGGCCTTCGTCGAGGGCCTGCGCCGGCGCTTCGGGCTGCCGGCGCCGACGCGCCCGACCTTTTTCACCAGCCAGGTACGCAGCGAGGAGCTGTTCGAGGGCCAGGTCGATGCCGTGCTGGCCTCGGGGGCGCGCGCGGTGGCGACGGCCATCGGCATCCGACCGCAACTCATCGAGCGCGCGCGCGCAGCGGGCAAGTACACCCTTTCGCTGGTCGGCACCCCGCGCCATGCGCAAAAGGCGCTGGACCTGGGGGTCGACGCGCTGGTCGCCCAGGGCTACGACGCCGGCGGGCATACCGGCAGCATCGGAACCCTTTCGCTGGTGCCGCAGATCGTCGCGCTGGCCTCGGGCAGGCCGGTGCTGGCCGCCGGCGGCATCGGCACCGGCTCGCAGCTGGCCGCGGCGCTGGCGATGGGCGCGCAGGGCGCCTGGCTCGGAACGCTGTGGCTGGCTGCGGTGGAGAGCCACACCCCGCCTGCGCTGCTGCGCAGGCTGGTCGCCGCGCAAAGCGTCGACACCACGATCACCCGCGCGCACAGCGGCAAGCCCTGCCGCGTGGTGCGCAGCGCCTGGATCGACGCGTGGGACGAGGAGGGCGCGCCCGAGCCGCTGCCCATGCCGCTGCAGCAGGCGCTGACCGGCTCCGACTTCAGCGCGATGCACGAGCATGGGCAGGCCGATCTGATCTACGACGCGGCCGGGCAGAGCGTGTTCGCGATCACCGGGCAGACCACGGTGGCCGCGCAGGTGCAAGGGCTCGTCGCGCAGGCCGAAGCGGCGCTGCGGGCCATCGAGTCCGCGATGCGGGCGGGGTAGCGCGCGCGACCCACAGTGGGATCCACAACGAGGAGGAGGCCTATGAACGACAAAGACACGATCCGCGGATGGCTGGTCACCGCCATGCTGTTCCTGTTCATGATGATCAATTTCGCCGACAAGGCGGTGTTCGGCCTGGTCGCGGTGCCGATGATGCACGACATGCACCTGTCGCCGCGCACCTTCGGGCTGGTCGGCAGCAGCTTCTTCCTGCTGTTCTCGCTGGCCGGGATCGGCTTCGGCTTCCTCGCCAATCGGGTGCAGAGCCGCTGGCTGCTGGCGCTGCTGGCGCTGATCTGGAGCATCGTGCAGTTCCCGCTGGTGTCGGCCAGCCTGACCCTGCCGATGCTGGTGGCCTCGCGGGTGTTGCTGGGATTCGGCGAGGGGCCGGCGTTCCCGCTGGCGCAGCACGCCTGCTACAAGTGGTTCGACAACGCACAGCGCAACGTTCCGAACACCATCGTGCAGCAGGGCCCCGCGGTCGGCCTGATGCTGGCCGGGCCGATCCTGTCGTTCCTCATCGTGCGCTATGACTGGCACGCTCCGTTCCTGGTGCTGGGCATCGTCGGCCTGGTCTGGGCCGCGCTGTGGCTGGTGATCGGGCGCGAAGGCACGGTCGGCAGCGGTGACGCGGGAGCGGCTGGCCAGCCCGACACCTCGGCGGACGCCGGCGCGAGCTTCAGCTACCGGCAGTTGCTGCTCAACAAGACCTTCCTCGGCGTGCTGCTGATCTATTTCGTCGAGTACGCGGTGATCGCGCTGACCTTCACCTGGTTCCCGGCCTACCTGCGCCTGGGCCTGGGGTACCCGGCGATGGTCACCGGCTGGCTGTTCTCGGCCATCGTCGGCTCGTTCATCCCGGTGACCCTGGTCCTGGCATGGTGGTCGCAGCGCATGATCCGCAACGGCACCAGTTCGCGGGTGGCGCGCGGCACGCTGGTCAGCGGCTTCGCGATCGTCGGCGGGCTGCTGTTCTGCCTCACGCTGGCGGACCTGAGCCCTGCGCTCAAGGTCGTCTGCCTGGCGGCAGGCGGCGCGCTGAGCCAGCTGGTGTTCTCCTTCGGGCCGTTGATGATCAGCGACTACGTCTCGGTGCGCCAGCGCGGCGCGCTGCTGGGAATCAACAGCTCGATCGCCACGCTGGCGGGCCTGATCGCGCCGGCCGTGATGGGCGGAATCGTGCAGGCCAACCATGCGGCGCCGGCCGTCGGCTACGAGCATGGCTTCGTCGCGGTCGGCATCCTGGTGCTGGTGTCGGGTTTGCTCGGCCTGGTGCTGCTCAACCCCGAGCAGACGCGCCAGCGCCTGCTCGAGTCGGGTCCTGTCGGAGCCTCGCCGGCGATGGCGGCCGCGGCCAGCCGCGGTTGACCCGCTCCCGCGCGCCGACGCGCCAGCGGGCGCGGCGGGTCCCGACGCCGGCGCGCGCGGCGCCCGCCGGGCCGCCGCGCTACCCCGCTACTGCTGCCAGCGGCACAGCCAGTGGGCGACGCAGGCCGGCTTGGCGTGGCCCTCGCGCTCGATCGACACCTGCCAGCCGAACTGCCAGGTGCCGGGAGCCACTTCGCCGGCCTGCAGCAGGTGCAGATGGGCGCGCAGCCGGCTGCCCACCGGAACCGGCGAGGTGAAGCGGACCTTGTCGAAGCCGTAGTTCATCCCCATGCGCACCTGGCACACCGACAGGGCCGACGCGACGAAGTGCGGGATCAGCGACAGGGTCAGCAGCCCGTGGGCGATCGGCGCGCCGAACGGGCCCGACGCCGCGCGCTGCACGTCGACGTGGATCCATTGGCGATCCCCGGTCGCCTCCGCGAAGCCGTCGATGCGCTGCTGGGTCAGCTCGACCCAGTCGCTGGTGGCGACATCCTGGCCGGCGCAGGCCGCGAGTTCGGAAAGGGTCTCGAAACGACGCATGGGTGGTAGTGGTAGTGGTGGTGGTGGTGGTGGGGTGGGGCGGGGGGTCGCGGGAACGCGGGCGCGCCGCGATCGCGGGCGCTGCCGGACCGATGATGGCATGCGGGCGGGTCTGGCGGCGGGTTGGTTCCGCATGGTAAAACGCAGGGCCATGGCCGACCCCACCGACGCAGCGCGGGACCACTACCGAGCCGGCGGGCTGCGCGAGCGCCTGCAGGCCGCGCTGGCCCGGATCGCGCCCGCCGGCCAGCCGCTGACGCCCGAGCGGCTGCGCTTCATCGACCAGTTCCACGTGCGCGGCCTGGCGGCCACCGCCGACCTGGCGGCGCTCGCCGCGCCGACTCGCGACGACTCGGTGCTCGACATCGGCTCGGGGGTCGGCGGCCCGGCGCGCTGGCTGGCCGCGAACTACGGCTGCCGGGTCACCGGGGTCGACCTCAGCGAGGACTTCGTCGACGCCGCGCGCTATCTCAGCGACCTGACCGGCCAGCAGGACCGGGTTTCGTTCCATTGCGGCAGCGCGCTCGACCTGCCTTTCGACGACGCCGGCTTCGACCTCGTGCTGCTGCAGAACGTCGCGATGAATATCGCCGAGCGCCCGCGGCTGTACCGACAGGTGCGGCGGGTGCTGCGGCGCGGCGGGCGCTTCGCCACCTTCGACGTGGTGCGAGCCGAAGGCTCGCCGCACTATCCGCTACCTTGGGCTCGCGGCCCGCAGGCCAGCTTCCTGCTCGACGCCCAGGCCACCCGCGCGGCGATCGAGGCCGCGGGGTTGCGCACCCTGGAGTGGCGCGACGACACTTCCGCGGCCGTCGCGTGGGCGCGGCAGATGCTGGACGCCGGCCCGGCGACGTCGCCCGGCCTGGCGCTGGTCATGGGCCCCGACTTCCCGCTGCTGGCGGCCAACCTCGCGCGCAGCCTGGTCGAAGGTCGGCTGGGGGTGTCGATGGCGGTGTTCGACGCGGTCTGAGCCCGCCGCGGCCGGTGGCCGCGCGGCGCGTCACAGCACCAGCGGGTTGCGTCCGCCGTCCAGCGGCAGCGTCGCAGCGGTCGCGTAGCTGGCGCGCGCGCTGGCCAGGAACACCACGGCGTCGGCGATTTCCCGCGGCGTGGCCATGCGCCCGAGGGGGATCTCGGCGACGCTGCGCGCGCGCGCCTCGGCGACGCCGATTCCGGCCGCGCGCGCGGCCGCCTGCAGCCCCTCGGCGACGCGGTCGGTATCGGTCAGGCCGGGGCTGACCCCGACCACCCGCACGCCGCGCGACGCATAGGCGGCGCCCAGCCCGGCGGTGGCCAGCATCAGCGCGGCATTGGCCGCTCCGCCGGCCAGGTGGATCGGCGACGCGACGCGGCCGCCGCTGCCGATGATGTTGACCACGACCCCGCGACCACGCGCGGCCATGCGCTTGATCCACGGGTCGGTGACATGGATGTAGGTGAAGAACTTGGCATCGAAGGCGTCATGCCATTTCGCGGCGTCGAGCTCGTCGGCAGGCGAGCGGCGGGCCGCTCCGGCCGAATTGACCAGCACGTCCACCGCGCCGACCTCGGCCTCCACCGCGTCGACCAGCCGCGCCGCGGCCGCGGCGTCGCGCAGGTCCGCCGAGTAGCTGGCGGCGCCGCCGAGTTCGGCGGAGGCAGCGGCCAGCGCGCCGGCGTCGCGGCCGCACAGCACCACCCGCGCGCCTTCGGCATGGAAAGCCCGCGCGCAGGCCAGCCCGATGCCGCGGCTGGCGCCGGTGATGACGACGATGCGATCGCGCAGTTCGAGGTCCATGGCTTCAGTCTACCGGCAGGGCGCCCGCCGCGCAGGCCTCGCGCAACGCCCGCAGGTCGGGCTCGACGCCGATGCCCGGCGCCTCGCCCAGGTCGACCCCGCCCTCGTGCACCGCGTCCAGCGGCCCGCACAGCAGGGTGCGCAGCGGGTTGGGGTTGGAGTCGACCTCGAGCATGCCGCCGCCGCTGGCCGCCAGCAGGTGGGCGGAATGCAGCAGTCCCACGCCGCCTCCGAGGTAATGCGGGAAGTAGCCCGCGCCGCTGGCGCGGATGCGCCCGGCCAGCGGCAGGCAGCGGGAGATGCCTCCCCACTTGGCAGCGTCGGGTTGCACCACGCCGATGCAGCCGCTGGCCAGCAGCGCGTCGAAGGCGGCGTCGCCGGCGACGTTCTCGCCGGCGGCCAGCGGGGCGCGCAGCTGTCGGCTCAGTTCCAGCCACTCGCTCCAGGGGCGATCGGCGCGCAACGGCTCCTCGACCCACTGCAATTCGAAGGCGTCGAGGCGGCGCGCCATGTCCAGCGCCTGCGGCAGGTCCCACGCCTGGTTGGCGTCGACCATCAGGCGGGCGCCGGCGCCGGCGGCGTCGGCCACGCGGCGCAGGTTGGACAGGTCGATGTCGGCGCCGAAGCCGACCTTCAGCTTGAAGGCGCGATAGCCGGCGGCGCGGCGCGCGTCGACCACGGCCTCGGGGCGTTCGGGGTTGATTCCGCTGGCGTAGACCTCGATGCGCGGCGATGCGCCGCCCAGCAGGCGCCACAGCGGCAGGCCGGCGCGCCGCGCGACCAGGTCCCACAGCGCCAGGTCGATGCCGGCGATCGCCTGGGCGAAGGGACCCGGCTCGCCCGCCTGCAACGCCAGCACCGCGGTGGCCCGGCTGAGGTGGCCGAAGGCTTCGGCGGGGGTGTCGAAGCTGCGATCGCGCAGCGCCTCGGCGAGCACGCTGTCCAGCAGCCTGGCGCGGTGCTCGGCACCGCCGGGCGGGAAGTTGCACCAGGCCTCGCCCCAGCCCTGCGCGCCCTCGGCGTCGCGCGCCTGCACGAGCAGCGCGGGACGCTCGCGCATGACGCCGAAGGAGGTGCGCACCGGCTGCAGGATCGGCATGCGCAGCACGTGGGCGCGGATGTCCACGCCGCGCAGGCTCAGATCGACGTTCATCCCGGTCTCCGCGACGCGCGGCTCATCGGCCGCCTCCGGGCCCGGGCTTCAGGTCCATCTCGACATGGATGAAATCGCCGCGGTAGGTGACCTGGCCGAGGTAGATGACCCGGCCCGACGCATTGTTGAATACCCGACGCACCTCGGCCACCGCGGAATTCACCGGGATGCGCAGCAGCCGCGCCACCTCGACGTCGGCCGAGCCGACGGTCAGCACCTGGCGCGCGCGCGCGATGCCCCCTTGTTTCATCGACGCCAGGATGGGCACCACGGTCTGCATGCGAAAGCGCTCCGGCTGGGTGCGGAAGATGCGCTCGTCGAGGTAGATGTTGATCACGCAGTACGGCTGCTCGTCGCGCGAATGCACACGGCGCATGAACACGTAGCGCTCGGCAGCGCTTCCGTCCTCCGCGGTCAGCGGCGCGCTGGCGATGGACTCGTCGATGTTGACAATCTCCGGGCGGGTGTCGGTGTAGGCGTCGGCGAGGTCCTGCAGCGAAGTCTCCACCTTCAGCCAGTGGCGGGTCGCCGGCTGCCCGGTGACAAAGGTGCCGCGGCCCTGCTGCGGCGACACCAGCCCCTCGCGGGTCAGCAGTTCGACCGCCTGGCGCACGGTGACCCGCGCCACGCCGAACTCGGCGACCAGCGCCTCGAGCGACGGCAGGCGCTCGCCCTGCGTCCAGTGGCCGCGCGCGATGCGCTGGCGCATCACCTCGGCGATCTGCACGTAGCGCGCGACCCCGCTGTCCTGGGACAACACGATTGACATGGCCAAAGGTCGAAACGTATTCTTGATAGGACGAGTATACGACCAGTCGACCAAAACTCTCAAATCCCGGGATGGAAACAACCCCCTCCGCGCCCAGTCCAGGGTCGGCCTCGGCCTCGACTTCGGCTTCCGCCTCCGCTGCGGCGCCCGCCGGCGCCGCAGCGTCGCGTCCCCGCGCTCGCGCGCTCAGGCGGGTGGGCCTGGTCGCGCTGCCCTGGGCGCTGATCATCGCGCTGTGGTATGCGCTGTGGGCCAGCGGCTGGATCAACCCGGCGCTGATCCCGTCGCCGCAGGAGGTGCTGGCCACCTTCTTCCAGTTGCTGCACGGCCGCCTGCCGGTGGACATCATGATGTCCACCGAGCGCGTGACCGTCGGCGTGCTGCTGGGAGTCGCGGCCGCGCTGCCCATCGGCTTCGCGCTGGGCTGGTACAAGGGGCTCGGGCTGTTCCTCAACCCGGTGATCAATTTCTTCCGCGCGTTGCCGCCCATCGCGTTGATCCCGCTGGTCATCGTGTACTTCGGCATCGGCGAGACCGCGAAGATCACCATCCTGTTCTATTCGGCCTTCTTCGCCGGGGTCATCGTGATGTACGAGGGCATCGCGCAGATCAGCCCGCTGTACGTGCGGGTCGCGCGCACCCTGGGCGCCAGCGACCGCGAGATCTTCCTCAAGGTCATCGTGCCGCTGGCGCTGCCGCATACGCTGACCGCGCTGCGCGTGGCCCTCGGCGTGGCCTGGGCCACGCTGGTGGCCTCCGAGCTGATCGCGGCGCACCGCGGGCTGGGCTCGCTGATCCAGAACGCGGCGTCGTTCTTCCAGTTGAACATCATCTATGTGGGAATCATCTGCATCGGCCTGATCGCGCTGGCGATGGACACGGTGCTGCGCCTGCTGACCAGGCGCCTGATCTCGTGGCAGGAGCGCATCGGATGAGCATGCCCATGGCGGCCGGCGAAGCGCCGGTACGCATCCATTTCGACGGCGTCAGCGTCGATTACCCGACTCCCGGCGGACCGATGCGCGTGCTGGACGACGTCTCGCTGCAACTGCGCCAGGGCGAGTTCGTGTCCATCATCGGCCCCTCGGGCTGCGGCAAGACGACCCTGATGAACATCGCGGCGGGCTTCCTGCGCCCGAGCTCGGGCCGGGTGCTGCTCGACGGCAGGCCGATCACCGGCCCGGGCCCCGAGCGCGGGGTGATCTTCCAGGAATACGGGGTGTTCCCCTGGCTGACGGTGCGCCAGAACATCGCCTTCGGGCTCACGCTGGCGGCCAACCGGGTCGATGCCGCGCAGCGCGAGCAGGTCTGCGAACGCTACATGAAGCTGATGGGGCTGAGCGACTTCGCCGACCACCATCCCAAGCACCTGTCGGGCGGCATGCGCCAGCGCCTGGCGATCGCGCGCGCCTATGCGGTGCGCCCGCAGTTCCTGCTGATGGACGAGCCCTTCGGCGCGCTCGACGCGCAGACCCGCAGCGCCATGCAGGACCTGCTGCTGCAGGTGCTGCAGGCCGAGGGCAAGACGGTGATGCTGATCACCCACTCGGTGGAGGAGGCGATCTACCTGTCGTCCCGCATTGTCGTCGTCACCGCGCGACCGGCGCGAATCCGCGAGGTCATCGAGGTCCCGTTCGGCTATCCGCGCGGCGAGAAGCTGCACGAGGACGCACGCTTCGGGCAGCTGCGCTCGCACATCCGCGATCTGGTGATGCAGGAGTACGCCGCGCAGGCGCGGCAAGGCGTGCGGCTATCGGACTGAACGCGGCACGACAGGACCACAACCAGGAGACAGAGCATGAACATCCAGCGTAGAGACCTGCTCAAGGGCGCGGCCGTCGTGGCCGCGTCGAGCCTGCCGTTCCCGGCGATCGCGCGCCCGCGCACACGGGTGAAGGTGGGCTACCTGCACACCCCGGCGGTCGACGGCCAGATCTGGACCGGGCTGCATATCGGCGCCTTCGCCAAGCAGGGCCTGGATCTGGACATGATCCAGTTCGATACCGGGCTCGCACTGTTCCAGGCCATGGTGGGCGGGAGCGTCGACGTGTTGTCCACCGGAGCGGTGATTTCCAACTTCCCGGCGCGCGGCCAGGGCAAGATGTTCCTGGCCAACGACATCGAGTTCGCCACCGCCGAGCTGTGGGTGCGCTCCAACGTGACCTCGATCCAGCAGCTCAAGGGCAAGAAGATCTCCACCGCGGTCGGGACCACCGCCGACGTGTTCCTCGACACCGCGCTGCGCAGCGCCGGGATGAACCCCGACAAGGACGTCGAGATCGTCAACGAAGGGATGGCCGAGGCGGTCACCTCGTTCATCGCCGGCGCGGTCGACGCGGTGGCGCTGTGGGTCCCGTTCGACGTGCCGATCCGGCAGAAGGTCCCGGGCGCGCACATGCTGCTCAACGCCTCGGCCTTCTACCCGAAGACCGCGATCGTCGACGGCTGGGCCGCGCGCAACGACTACTACGACAAGCGCAAGGACGTGCTGCTCGCGGTGATCCGCGCGTGGGTCGACGCCAACGCCTACCTGCTCGGGCACACCGACGAGGCGCTGGCCGTGCTGCAGAAGGATCACTACCCCCAGGTTCCGCTGGCGCTGCTGCACTCGCAGTTCAAGGACTCCAAGTACTTCAGCGCCCAGCAGTGGCGCAAGCTGTATGCCGACGGCACGCTGACCGCCTGGCTGCAGCGGGTCACCGACTTCTTCGTGCGCAGCGGCCACATCAGCAATCCGGTGCCGGCGAAGCAGTACTTCGACCCCTCGCTGTACCTGTCGGTGGTCAAGGCATGACGCAGCCGGCGCCCCGGCGGGTCCGCGCGGCATGAACCAGGAGTCGTGGGACTACGTGATCGTCGGCGCCGGCTCGGCCGGCTGCGTCCTGGCCAATCGCCTGAGTGCCGACCCGAGCTGCCGGGTGCTGCTGCTGGAGGCCGGCGGCGAGGCGCGCAACCTCTGGCTGCACCTGCCGATCGGCTACTTCCGCACCATCTACGACCCGCGCTTCACCTGGCAGTTCGCCACCGAGCCCCAGCAGGAGACCGCGGGACGCAGCATCGTCTGGCCGCGCGGGCGCGTGCTGGGGGGGTCGAGCGCGATCAACGGCCTGCTGTACATACGCGGCCAGCGCGCCGACTTCGACGACTGGCAGGCGGCCGGGGCGCGCGGCTGGGGATGGCGCGAGGTGCTGCCGTACTTCAAGCGCTCGGAGCGCTACGACGGTGGCGAGACCGAGTACCACGGCGGCAGCGGCGAGCTGTGCGTGTCCGACCTGCGCAATGACCACCCCTGCTGCGAGGCCTGGCTGCAGGCAGGCGAGCAGGCCGGCTTCCCGCGCACGGCCGACTTCAACGGCGAGCGCGACGGCGGCCTCGGCCCGTACCAGCTGACGCTGCGCGGGCGCTGGCGCTGCAGCGCCGCCGACGCCTTCCTGGCTCCGGTGCGGCGTCGTCCCAACCTGAGCGTGCGCACCGCGGCGCAGGTCAGCCGCGTGCTGTTCGAGCGCGGCGTCGCGGTCGGCGTGGAGTGGCTGCGCGACGGGGTGGCGCAGCGCGCGCGCGCCGCGCGCGAGGTGGTGCTGAGCGCCGGCGCGCTGCAGTCGCCGCAGATCCTGCAGCTGTCGGGCGTCGGCCCGGCCGATCTGCTGCGGCGCCACGGAATCGATGTCGTGGTCGACGCGCCGGAGGTCGGCGCCAACCTGCAGGACCACTACCAGGCGCGGGTCATCGTCCGGCTGGCGCGGCCGATGTCCCTGAACGACGACGTGCGCAACCCGCTGAAGCTGGCCGCGATGGCCGGCGACTGGCTGCTGCGCCAGCGCGGGCCGCTGACCGTCGGCGCGGGCCAGGTCGGCGGCCTGGTGTGCACCGAGCATGCGCGCGGCGGGCGGCCGGACGTGCTGTTCAACGTCATGCCGCTGTCGGTCGACAAGCCCGGCGATGCGCTGCACCGCTTCTCGGGCTTCTCGGCTTCGGCCACGCAGTGCCGGCCGGCGTCGCGCGGCAGCGTGCGCATCCGCAGTTCCGATCCGCTGGCGCCTCCGCAGATCCACAGCAACTACCTCACCGAAGCGCAGGACGCGAAGGTGCTGGTTTCCGGGCTGAAGATCCTGCGCGACATCTACCGCCAGCCGGCCTTCGCCAGCCTGCTGGCTGCAGGCGAATACATGCCCGGCGAGGCCGCGCGCAGCGACGCCGATCTCGAGGCCTTCGCGCGGCGTGCCGGCGGCACGGTGTTCCATGTCAGCGGCACCTGCCGCATGGGCGAGGATGCCGGCGCGGTGGTCGATTCCGGGTTGCGGGTGCGCGGGGTCGAGCGGCTGCGGGTGATCGACGCGTCGGTGATGCCGTCGATGGTGTCGACCAACACCAACGCCGCGGCGGTGATGATCGGCGAAAAAGGGGCCGCGCTGCTGGCCGGCTGAGCGCGCGATCGCGCGCGTCCTTGCGTTTGCGCAATTCTCGAGCGGATTGCTCCGGCCAGGCGCCCGTCGGACCGGATCGCTGCGTACCATCGGCCGTTTGCACTGCGTCGCAGAACGCGGTCAGGCGATTTTCGACCCACTACAGAGGAGAGTTTCGATGCGTGCATGCAGCAAGACCCTTGCCGCCGCGGCCGCGGCACTGGCCTGTCACCTGGGGGTCGCCAGCGCGGCTTCGGTATACACCGAGACGCTGAAGGCGCCGATGCCCCAGGCCCAGAAGGAAGTGCAGAGCGCCCTGCAAAGCCACCACATGAAGGTGGTGATGACCATCGACATCCTGAAGAAGATCAAGGCCAAGCAGAAGGTCCTGCACATGGCGAACTTCAACCAGCCGGGATTCACCGACGTCAGGGCCATGGTGTTCTGCAACCCCGTGCTGTTCAACCAGTTGCTCGACAGCGACTGGAAGGACGCCGCGGTGTGCCCGCTGACCGTGACGCTGTTCAGCAAGGGCAGCGTGACCCACGTGGCCTTCGCCGAGCGCTCGGCCTATACCGCCGGCGGCCCCGCGCAGCAGGCCGGCCAACGAGTCGACAAGCTGGTGATCTCCAGCCTGAAGTCGATTCCCGGCAGCAGTTCCTGAAGCCGGCGGCAGGCGCCGACGCAGCGGCGCCTGCCGGACCGCGCGTTCACTCGCGGCCCGGGCGCAGTTCGAAGCGCTCGAAGCCGGCTGCCAGTGGTTCGAGCGCGGCCCTGTCGACGGGGTTGGCGCGAGCCAGCGCGGCGAGTTCGGCGTCGGCGCAGCCGTCCGCGCGAAAGTCCTGCACCGCATAGTGACGCACCCCGCATCGCCGCAGGCGCCGCGCCAGTTCGGCCAGCTTCGCGCGGGTGTGCAGCGCCGGGTGCACGGTGGTGCGGCACTCGAACGCCCGTCCGGAGTCCAGCACGACGCGCAGGCTGGCCCATGCCGCCGCGCCGCTGCCCTCCACCCGGGTCACCGCAGGATAATCGGCGGGCGCGGCCTTGATGTCCAGGCCGATCCAGTCGAGCAGCGGAGCCAGTCGGGCCAGCCGGTGCGGCCACGCGCCACCGGTATGCAAGCCGACGAGCAGGCCGAGTCCGCGCACCGCGCGCACCATCTCCGGCAGCCGCGGGTCGGCCAGCGGCTCGCCGCCGCTGAACACCACGGCGTCGAGCAGGCCGCTGCGCCGACCGAGGAATTCCAGCACCTGTTGCCAGCGCAGGTCGCCCGCCTCGCCCCGGGCCGACTGCAGGTGGGGGTTGTGGCAGTAGCCGCAGCGCCACGGGCAGCCCCGCAGGAACACCACCGCGGACAGCTTGTCCGGATAGTCGACGGTGGAGAAGCGAACCAGGCCGGCGACGCGCGCGGCCTCAGCCATCGCCCGGCGGGCATTCGGTGAAGAAGGTGCGCTCGGCGTGTTCGCCCCGCTTGCCCACGTTGAAGGACGACACCGGGCGGTGGTAGCCCATGACCCGGGTCCAGACTTCGCAGCGCTGGCGCAGTTCGTCGGGAAGCACCGGGTCGGGCGCGGGGCGGTCGGGCGACGGGGTGGGACAGGCGGACATCGATGGGCTCCTTTCAGTGGACCAGGTCGGCGCGCGTCTCGGGCGCGCGCGGCTTGCGGCGCGCCAGCAGTTCGTCGTCGCAGCGCGGGCAGAAGGCGTGCTCCCCGGCCAGGTAGCCGTGGCGGGGGCAGATCGAAAACGTCGGGGTCACGGTGACGTAGGGCAGGCGAAAGCGCCCCAGCGCGCGGCGGACCAGGTCGCGGCAGGCCTTGGCGCTCGACAGCCGCGAGCCCATGTACAGGTGCAGCACCGTGCCGCCGGTGTACTTGCGTTGCAGTTCCTGCTGGCGGCTCAGCGCCTCGAAGGGGTCGTCGGTGAAGCCCACCGGAAGCTGGGTGGAGTTGGTGTAGTAGGGAGCATGCTCGCCGCCGGCCTGCAGGATGCCCGGGTAGCGCTTGCGGTCCTCCTTGGCGAAGCGGTAGGTCGTTCCCTCGGCGGGAGTCGCCTCCAGGTTGTACAGATGGCCGGTCTGTTCCTGGAAGCCGGCGATGCGGGCGCGGATGTGGTCGAGCAGGTCGATCGCCAGCGCGTGGCCTTGCGCCGACGTGATGTCGTGGGAGTCGGAGCTGAAATTGCGGATCATTTCGTTGACCCCGTTGACTCCGATGGTCGAGAAATGGTTGCGCAGGGTTCCCAGGTAGCGCCTGGTGTAGGGGTACAGTCCGTCGTCCATCAGGCGCTGCACCGTCTTGCGCTTGATCTCCAGCGAGGTCCTCGCGAGTTCGAGCAACTCGTCGACACGCTCGAACAGCGCGTTGCGGTCGCCGCGGTACAGGTAGCCCAGGCGGGCGCAGTTGAGTGTGACCACGCCGACCGACCCGGTCTGCTCGGCCGAGCCGAACAGACCGTTGCCCCGCTTGAGGAGTTCGCGCAGGTCGAGCTGCAGCCGGCAGCACATCGAGCGGACCATGTGCGGCTGCAGGTCGGAGTTGAGGAAGTTCTGGAAGTACGGCAGCCCGTACTTGGCGGTCATGTCGAACAAGCGCTCGGTGTTCGGGTGCTCCCAGGGGAAGTCCGGGGTGATGTTGTAGGTCGGGATCGGGAAGGTGAACACCCGCCCCCTGGCGTCGCCCGCGGCCATGACCTCGATGTAGGCGCGGTTGATCAGGTCCATCTCGGGCTGCAGGTCGCCGTAGGCGAAGGGCATTTCCTCGCCGCCGATCACGGGCACCTGCTGCGCCAGGTCGGCCGGGCAGGTCCAGTCGAAGGTCAGGTTGGTGAACGGGGTCTGCGTGCCCCAGCGGCTGGGCACGTTGAGGTTGAACACCAGCTCCTGCATGTGCTGGCGCACCTGCGGGTAGTCCAGCCTGTCCTTGCGCACGAAGGGCGCCATGTAGGTGTCGAAACTGGAGAAGGCCTGCGCTCCCGCCCACTCGTTCTGCAGCGTGCCGAGGAAGTTGACGATCTGCCCGATCGCGGCTCCCATGTGGCGCGGCGGCGATGACTCGACCTTGCCCGGCACGCCGTTGAAGCCCTCGACCAGCAGTTGCCGCAGGCTCCAGCCGGCGCAGTAGCCCGACAGCATGTCCAGGTCGTGGATGTGCAGGTCGGCGTCGCGGTGCGCCTGCCCGACCTCGGCCGGATAGACATGCGACAGCCAGTAGTTGGCGGTGACCTTGCCGGCCACGTTGAGGATCAGCCCGCCCAGGCTGTAGCCCTGGTTGGCGTTGGCCTGCACCCTCCAGTCGCTGCGGTCGAGGTATTCGTTGACCGAGGCCTCGACCTCGACCAGGGTCCTGCGGTCGGCGCGCAGCCTGGCGTGCTGCTCGCGGTAGACGATGTAGGCGCGCGCGGTGGCGGCGTGGCCGGCGGCGCTCAGCGCGGCTTCCACCCGGTCCTGGATCTGCTCCACGCCGGGGCACCGCGCGCCATCGAGCTCCAGGCCGCGCACCACCCGATCGGCCAGCAGCAGGGCCTCGGCCGCGGCGATCTCCCCGCTGGCCTGCCCGGCCTTCGCGATGGCGTCGCGGATGCGCGTCGCATCGAAGGGAACGACACGGCCGTCGCGCTTGGTGACCGACTCCAGAACCTTGGCCATGCCTGCCTCCGGTGGACACGATGGAGGCAAGATACCACTAGATGTAGTGAGAAATTTGGCCTCGAACGCTAAATATGGGGTCTTTTGACAGCGGTCAACCGGCGGCGGGCAGCCCGCGCATGCTGTAAGCTCGCCATCCAGCAGTCGGGCAAACGACCACGGAGGAGACGACCATGACGACCGATCCGGCCGCGCAGATCGCTGCGCGCATCGACCGCCTTCCCTCATCGCGCACCGTGTGGACCATGGTGGTGCTGATTTCCCTGGGAGGGGTCTTCGAGTTCTACGACCTGTTCTTCACCGGCTACGTCGCACCGGGGATGATCGGCGCGGGCCTGTTCAAGCCCGAGTCGCTGGGCGTGCTGGCGTCGCTCAAGCCGCTGGCCATCGCCGGTTTCGGCACCTTCGTGTTCGCCACCTTCGCCGGCCTGTGGGTCGGCGCGCTGCTGCTGGGCTTCTTCGCCGACCGCTTCGGTCGCCGCAGCGTGTTCACCGGCGCGCTGGTGTGGTACATGGTCTGCACCGCGATCATGGCCTTCCAGACCAGCGGGCTGTGGCTGGACGTCTGGCGCTTCATCGCCGGAATCGGAATCGGCATCGAACTGGTGACCATCGACACCTACATCTCGGAGCTGATCCCGGGGCGCGACCGCGGACGCGCCTACGCGGTGAACCAGTTCATCACCTTCTGCGTCGTTCCGCTGATCGCCTTCCTGGCGTGGGCGCTCAAGGGCACCACGCCGTTCGGGATGGACTATTGGAGGGTGCTGATCCTCGTCGGTTCGGTGGGCGCGGTGGTGGTCTGGGTGCTGCAGCGCGGCATCCCGGAAAGCCCGCGCTGGCTGGCCCGCCGCGGCCGCATCGACGACGCCGAGCGCATCGTCTCGGACATCGAGCGCAAGGTGCTCGCCGAGGGGCGCGGGCCGCTGCCCGAGGCGGTGGTGCAGGCACGCGAGCAGGCCGGGGAGGGCAGCCTGGCCGAGATCTTCGGGCCGCAGTACCTGCGGCGCACGGTGATCATGTCGGTTTTCAACATGGCCCAGGTGATCGGCTTCTACGGCTTCGCCGCCTGGGTGCCCACGCTGCTGATCCACCGCGGTGTGCACGTGACCACCAGCCTGCAGTACGCCTTCATCATCGCCATCGCCAACCCGGTGGGCCCGCTGCTCGGAAGCTGGTTCGCCGACCGCCTGGAGCGCAAGACCCAGATCAGCGTCGCGCTGCTGGTGATGGGGGTGACCATCGCGTTGTTCGCCCAGGCCAGCGCGCCGGCGCTGCTGATCGGCCTCGGCGTGGTGTTCACCCTGGCCTCCAACATCATGTCCTTCGCCTACCACGGCTACCAGACCGAGGTGTTCCCGACCCGCGTGCGGGCGCGCGCGGTGGGCTTCGTCTATTCGTGGAGCCGGCTCGCGGCCGCGTTCGCCGGGCTGGCGATCGGCATCCTGCTGCACCGCTGGGGAGTTCCCGGGGTGGCGCTGTTCATCGCGGTGTCGATGGCTCTGGGTATCGCGATGATCCTGCTCGGGCCGGCCACCCGCGGCCGCTCGCTGGAGGCGATCAACGAGTGAGCCGCGGCGGGCGCGCCGGCCAGGTCCAGCGCGCCCACTGCGGCGGGTCCTCGCCGTGCTGCCGGGCATGGCGCCGGCAGGCGAGGATCTGCTCGTGCATCGCCTGGCGCAGCGGCTCGCCCCGCGGGCCCAGCCACGGCAGCCGCTCGAGGGCATCGAGCACCAGGTGGAAGCGGTCGACGCGGTTGCGCATCGCCAGCGCCAGCGGGGTGTCGACACTGCCGTGCTCGTTGTAGCCGTGCACATCCAGGTTGCGCGCGTTGGCGCGCCGGAAGCACAGCTTGCGCACCAGCGACGGGTAGCCGTGGAAGTTGAACACCACCGGCTTGTCGCGGGTGAACAGGGCATCGAACTCGGCGTCGGGCAGTCCGTGCTCGTGCTCGCTGTCGGGCAGCAGCCGGAACAGGTCGACCACGTTGAGCAGCCGCACCTTGACTTCGGGCAGGTGCTCGCGCAGCAGCGCGGTCGCGGCCAGCGCCTCCAGCGTGGGCACGTCGCCTGCGCAGGCCATCACCAGGTCGGGCTCGTGGCTGCCGGCGTTGCTCGCCCAGTCCCAGATGCCGATCCCCCTGGCGCAGTGGGCGATCGCCTGATCGATCCCCAGGTACTGCAGGTGCCGCTGCTTGTCGGCGACGATCACGTTGACCTTGTCGACGCTGTCCAGGCAATGGCGGGTGACAGCCAGCAGGCAGTTGGCGTCGGGCGGCAGGTAGATGCGGGTGACCCGCGGGCTCTTGCGGGTCACCAGGTCGAGGAAGCCCGGATCCTGGTGGGAAAAGCCGTTGTGGTCCTGGCGCCAGACGGTGGAGCTCAACACCAGGTTCAGCGAGGACACGCTGGCGCGCCAAGGAACGTCCAGCGCCTTTTCCAGCCACTTGGCGTGCTGGTTGACCATCGAGCCGACGATCTGGGTGAAGGCCTCGTACGAAGCGAACACCCCATGGCGCCCCGACAGCAGGTAGCCCTCCAGCCAGCCCTCGAGCGTGTGCTCGGACAGGTATTCCATCACCCGCCCGTCGGCAGCCAGGTGGCCGCCGTCGGCGTCCTCGGGCAGCAGCCGGCCCATCCAGGCCTTGGCGGTGACCTGGTAGACGTCGTCCAGGCGGTTGGACGCGAGCTCGTCGGGGCTGAACAGGCGGAAGTTGTCGGGGTTGGCGCGGATCACCTCGCGCAGCAGGCTACCGAGCGGGCGGGTGTTGTCCACCGCCACGGCTCCCGGCGCGTCGACCGCCACCGCGTGGTCGCGCGTCTCGGGCAGGCGCAGCGGACGGCGCAGCAGTCCGCCGTTGGCCACCGGCTGGGCGCTGATGCGGCGGCTGCCCCGCGGTGCCAGCGCGCGCAACTCCGGCAGCGGCCTGGCCTGTGAGTCGAAGCAGCGTTCCGGGTGGTAGCTGCGCAGCCAGCGCTCGAGCAGCCGCAGGTGCTGCGCGTCCCGGTGCGGGTCGACGGGGATCTGGTGGGCGCGCCACGTGCCTTCCACCTGGTGGCCGTCGACCACCTTCGGACCGGTCCAGCCCTTGGGGGTGCGCAGCACCACCATCGGCCAGCGCGCCACGCCGGCGGCGCCCGCGCGGCGCGCGCGGCGCTGGATGGCGGCGATGCGCTCGAGCGCCTGGTCGAGCGCGCCGGCCAGCTCGCGGTGCACCGCGGCGGGCTGGTCGCCCTCGACGAACAACGGGGCATAGCCGTAGCCGCGCAGCAGCTCGGCGAGCTGCCGGGGCGGCAGCCGCGCCAGCAGCGTGGGGTTGGCGATCTTGTAGCCGTTGAGGTGCAGCACCGGCAGCACCGCGCCGTCGCGCGCCGGGTTGAGGAACTGCAGCGAGTGCCAGGCGGTGGCCAGCGGCCCGGTCTCGGCCTCGCCGTCGCCGACCATGCACACCACCAGCAGGTCGGGATGGTCGAAGGCCATGCCGAAGGCATGCGCCAGGCTGTAGCCCAGTTCGCCGCCTTCGTGCACCGAGCCCGGGGTTTGCGGGGTGCAGTGGCTGCCGAGTCCCCCGGGAAAGGAAAAGTGCTTGAAAAAGGCATGCAGTCCCTGCGGCGAGTGGCCCTTGTCGGGATGGAGTTCGCCGTAGGTTCCCTCCATCCAGGCATGTGCCAGGACCGCCGGCGCGCCGTGCCCGGGACCGCAGACGAAAGCCACCTGCAGGTCGCGCTGCACGATCGCCCGGTTCAGGTGGGCGAGCACCAGCGCCAGCCCGGGAGCGGAGCCCCAGTGGCCGAGAAGCCGGCGCTTGATATGCGACGGTGCGAGCGGCAGCTCGAGCAGCGGGTTGTCCTGCAGGTACAGCATGCCGGCGCACAGGTACAGGCACGCGCGCCAGTAGCGGTCGATCGCTCGGAGTTCGGCAGCGCTCGCTGCGGCGACCTGTGGGGGCATGACGGCGGGCCGGGTGTGCAGCGGCGTGGCCGGGCGGCGCGTCAGGTCGACACCTGCTCGCCCTTGGCGGGCATCAGCACTTCGGTGTCGCGCAGTTGCGCCGCGAAGGCGCGCATGGCCTGTTCGTCGCCATGCACCAGCACCGTGCGCCGCGGCCGCAGCGCGCGCTGCCAGCCCAGCAGCTCGTCGCGGTCGGCATGCGCCGAGAAGCCGTTGATGGTGTGCAGCCGGGCGCGAACCGGAATCTGTTCGCCGAACAGTCGCACCTGCCTGGCGCCGTCGATGAGTTCGCGCGCCAGCGTGCCCCTGGCGGCGTAGCCGACGAACACCACGCTGCAGTCCTGGCGCCACAGGTTGTGGCGCAGGTGGTGGCGCACCCGGCCCCCGCTGCACATCCCCGAGCCGGCCATGATCACCGCGCCGCCCACCAGGGTGTTGAGGGCGATCGAGTCGGCGGTATCGCGGGTGAAGCGCAGCCCCGGCAGCGCGAACGGGTCCTTGCCGCCGGCGAACAGCTCGCGCTCGCGGGGGGCGAAGCACTCGGGATGGCGGCGGAACACCTCGGTCGCCGAAATGGCCATCGGCGAGTCGAGGAACACCGGCAGCGACCTGGGCAGCCTGCCGCTGTCGACGCCCTGGCGCAGGTAGTACAGCAGTTCCTGCGCGCGCTCCATCGCGAAGGTCGGGATCACCACGTTGCCGCCGCGGGCGATGGTCTCGGTGATCGCAGCGTAGAGTTCGTCGATCGATGGCGCCAGCGGCTTGTGCAGGCGGTCGCCGTAGGTGGTTTCCATCACCACCGTGCCGGCTGGCGGGGGCAGCTGCGGGCCGCGCAGGATCGCCCGCCCGCCGTAGCCCAGGTCGCCGGAGAAGATCACCGCCGACTCGGGTCCGCCGCCGTCGTCGATGCGCAGGCTGGCCGAGCCGAGGATGTGCCCTGCGTCATGGAAGCTGGCGCGCAGCGCGCCGCCGAGATCCAGCGTCTGGCCGTAGCTGGCGGTGCGGCCGAAGCGGTCCATCGCGTTGAGGGCGTCGAGCGTTCCGTACAGCGGCTTGCGGGCGGCCTCGCCGCGGCGACGGGCGTGGCGTTCCCGGCGCTCGGCTTCCTCTTCGTGCAGGCGTGCGGCGTCGAGCATGACCAGGCGCGCCAGCTCCCGCGTCGCGGAGGTGGAGACGATCTCCCCGGCGAAGCCCCGCTGCACCAGCAGGGGGATGCGGCCGCAATGGTCGAGGTGGGCGTGGGTGAGCAACACGATGTCGATGGACCGCGGGTCGAAGCCGAAGTCCTCGGCATTCTCCTCGTCGAGTTCGCGGCTTCCCTGGTACATGCCGCAGTCGACCAGCAGGCGCTTGCCGCCGGCTTCGACCAGGTGGCACGATCCGGTGACCTCGCGGTCGGCGCCGTGGAAGGAAAGCCTCATCGGGCCCCCTCGGCCGGCGACGCGGCCCCGGTCAAAGGCGTTGCGTTGCGGCGGTGCCAGTCGAGGATCGCCGACCACGCCTGCTCGGCCGTCTCGGCGTACTGGAACAGGTCCAGGTCCTCTTCGTCGATGCTGCCCATTTCCAGCAGGAACCCGGCGTCGAACACCTTGCTCCAGTAGTCCTGCCCGATCAGCACCACCGGGATCGGCTGGGTCGCGCGGGTCTGCATCAGCGTGAGAGCGCAGAACAGTTCGTCCATCGTCCCGTAGCCGCCGGGGAGCGCGACCAGCGCTGCCGCGCGCTTGACGAAATGCAGCTTGCGCATCGCGAAGTAGTGGAAGCGCATGCACAGGCCCGGGGTCAGGTAGGGGTTGGGATATTGCTCCCTCGGCAGGCTGATGTTCAGCCCGATGCTCTTCGCCCCCACGTCGAAGGCGCCGCGGTTGGCGGCCTCCATCGCCCCCGGCCCGCCGCCGGTGAGCACCGCGAGCCCGGGGTTGTCGCAGGCGCCGACCAGCCGCCCCAGTTGCCGGCCGACTTCGTAATAGCGCGACAGTTCGGCGCGGCGCTCGGCCCGCCGCAGCGCCCGCTGGCAGCCCGGGTCGCTCGGCCGGGCCGCGGCGCGCTGCTGCGCCGCGGCCAGTTCGCGGTGCGCCCTGGCCGGTTCGCACAGCCGCGTGCTGCCGAACACCACGACGGTGCGTTCGATGCCATGGCGCGCCAGGATGCGCTCGGCCTTCAGGTAGTCCAGGTGCAGTCGCAGTCCGCGTGTGTCGTCGGCATGCAGCAGGTCGACGTCGCTGTCCGCCTCGACATACGACGCGTCGCGCATGATGGCCCGCAGCCGCGCGTCGACCTGCGCCTCGTCCTCGCGGGACTTGGGCTGCTCCCAGGGAAGCGGCACGCGGCGCGCCGCGTGGTGCTGCGCACCCGGGGGCCGCGCGGCGGGCCCGTTTGTCGGGGCGGCGCTGGGCAGCGGCTCGTGTTCACTTGACTTGCGTCGGCCTTTTACAGATGGCAATTGATATACCCCCGCCCGAGCAGCCAATTGGCGAACCCAGTATATCGATCCCGAGGTCATCGCCGGCTTGCGCGGCGCCGCGGTGCAGGCTCGCCGCTGGCGCGCCTGGCGCGCGCACCCTTCGCAGCGGCCGGCGCAGAAGGTACAGTCGGCGGCAAACGCTCCTGCGCCACCCCACACTCGCGACTGCCCAGCATGAACGCCCCCCTGCAGACCCTGGTTGCGCGCGTCGAGTCGACGCTGCTGCGCAACGCCGCGGACGAAGCCTCGATCCTCGACGATGTCGACGCCGCGCTGCGCGAACTGCTGTCGCGCGACGACTGGCTCGACGAGTCCTGCGCCCGACCCCATCCGGTCTATTACCAGCAGTACCTGCTGCATGCCGACCCGCGGGGGCGCTTCAGCGTCGTCAGCTTCGTCTGGGGGCCCGGGCAGCGCACCCCGATCCACGACCATTGCACCTGGGGTGTCATCGGCATGCTGCGCGGCGAGGAAGTCGCGCTGCCCTATCGCCTCGAGGGCGACCGCCTGGTCGCCGACGGGCCCGAGGAAAGGTTGCTGCCCGGGATGACCTGCAGGGTGTCGCCTTCGATCGGCGACATCCATGTCGTGCGCAACGCCTTCGACGACAAGGTGTCGATCAGCATCCATGTCTACGGCTCGGACATCGGCAAGCAGCAGCGCCATGTCTACGACCCGCAGAGCGGCGCGGTGAAGACCTTTGTCTCGGGGTATTCCAACCATCCGGACTACGGCAGGTAGCCGCCGCCCGGCATCTCGTTGTTACATGGAGAAAAAACGTATATTCAATCGAAAAAATTCGTTTATCAATGTATCGCTGCGCATAGATACTCCCTCCAGGATGACACCGCGACGGGCGTTCCAAGACCCATGCGGGCAACCGGGCACGGCCCGACCCAGGAGGAGACGAGACATGCGTTCATCGAAGTCGCAGCACGAGTCGGCCGCGCGCCGAAGCCTACTGCGGGCGGGGGTCCTGGGTGCCGGGGCGTTGCTCGCCCCGCGCGCCTTTGCCTCCGACAGTATCCATCTGCCGCTGCCGGGCGGGCCGGATGGCCGCCGCCTGACCGATGCCTTCCCCGGAAAGGCGCAGATGGTCCTGCAGCGCACCCGCCCGCCGCTGCTGGAGACCCCGTTCGCGGTGTTTGACAAGGGGGTGTTCACCCCGGTCGACCAGTTCTACGTTCGCTGGCACTGGGCGGGGATCCCCACCACGGTGGACGCGGCCACGCATACGGTGACCGTGAGCGGCCACGTGAACAACCAGGTGCGTTTCACTCTGGCCGAACTGATGAACGGCTTCCAGCACGTGGAGCTGGCCGCGGTGAACCAGTGCTCGGGCAATTCCCGCGGCTTCTTCGAGCCGCGCGTGCCGGGAGGCCAGTGGGCCAATGGCGCGATGGGCAACGCGCGCTGGGTGGGCGTGCGCCTGCGCGACGTGCTGGACGCCGCCGGCGTCAAGGCGGGCGCCGTGCAGGTGCAGTTCGAGGGGGCCGAGCGCGCCATCGTGCCGAACGCGCCGAACCTGAAGAAGTCGCTGTCGGTCGACCACGCCCGCGACGGCGAGGTGATGATCGCCTGGGAGATGAACGGCCAGGCGCTGCCGGTGCTCAACGGCTTTCCGTTCCGCCTGGTGGTGCCCGGCTGGTACGCGACCTACTGGACCAAGGCGCTGCAGCACATCCGCGTGCTCGACCACGAGGACACCAATTTCTGGATGCATCCGGCCTACACCATTCCCGACAACTGGCCGCAGGCCAACATGACCCCGGGGCAGCAAGGGGTCCGCTTCGTTCCCATCAACCGCATGGTGCCCCGCTCGTTCATCACCAACCTCGTCGCCGGGGCCAGCGTGCCGGCGCGGCGCGCGGTACTCGTGCGGGGCATCGCCTTCGGAGGCGATGCCGGGGTGCGCGCGGTGCAGCTTTCCACCGACGGCGGGCACAGCTGGCGCGCGGCCGAACTCGGGCATGACTACGGGCGCTACAGCTTCCGCCAGTGGCAGACCCGGGTGGAGCTTGCGCGCGGCGAGCACGCGCTGATGGTGCGTTGCACCAACACCGCGGGCTTGCAGCAGCCGATGACCCCCAACTGGAATCCGGGGGGATTCATGCGCAATGTCGTCGAGTCGGTCGCCGTGACGGCGGCCTGAGGGGAGGGGCGCGATGAAAGCCAAGCATGCATGGTTGCGGGTCGGTGGCGTCGTGTTGGCCACCGCTTTGGGTGCGGCCGCGGGCGCGCAGGCCGCCGACGCGGGCGGGACGTCGAGGAGCATCGAGCTGCCGACCAGCAGCCGGGTGTTTCCCGGTGACGGAGCCGGCGCCAAGGCGGCCAACGCCTACTGCCTGATGTGCCACTCCTACGGCATGGTCGAGACCCAGCCGAGCCTGAGCAAAGCGGCGTGGCTGGTCGAGGTGAACAAGATGAAGGGCGCCTTCAAGGCGCCGATCCCCGCCGACCAGGTCCAGGTGATCGCCGACTACCTGGCGCGCCTCAAGGGCGCGCACTGAAGTAGCCAGTCGCGCGCGGGCGCGGGCGGGCCCGGAGCCCATGCGGGCGCGGCCCGCGCCCGGTTTGCCGTATTCGGTTGCACAAGTTACAAAACGCATTCCACCAACGAATTACATTCGGGTTAACGTTCTTACAACGGGTAATTCGACGGCTTGTCTGGCCGTCGCCCAGGTTTTCGGCGGGTATGCCGCCAGCCTGCGCGACCTGGCCGACGCGCGGTGGGGTGGCGGGCGATGCGGGTGCATGGGCAGCCTTCGTCTGGCGCGGTGGATGGCCCGGCGGCCAACCCGCCGCGTATCCGCATTCGTACCGACGCCGGCAGGGTCGTTCCGTATTTCGACGCACCTCCGGTCGAATGCGGGGGGGTCGACGGCAGCTATGTGCTCGAGCGCAGGCGGGTCGAGCCCGGCAGCCTGTCCGCCCACACCTTCGACGAGCACGTGATGATGCTGCCGCTGGGAACGCAGGCGGTGCGTTTCGACAGTCGGCTGGACGGGCGCGCGCTGCGCGGACTGGTCGAGCCCGGAAGGTTGCGCTTCCTGGCACGGGGCGACAGCCTGGCCACGAGTTGGTACGGCCCCATCGATGCGCTGTTCCTCACCCTGTCCACCGGGCTGTTCACCCAGGCGCTGGGCGAGGCCGCGCGGGGCAGCCGAACCCGACTCGCGTCGCGCATCCCCCCGCACGAGGACCAGGTGCTGGCCCACCTGCTGCTCGCGCTGCAGGCCTTCGTCTGCGGCCAGCGCACCAGCGGGCGGCTGTTCGAGCAATCGCTGCTGACCTCGATCGCGCACCGCATGGTCACGGCCTACGCCGCGGGGCGCGGCAAGGAAGCGCGCGGGCCTTCGCTGCCGGCGTGGAAGCTCAAGCGCCTGACCGACTACATCCACGACCGTCTGGGCGACGAACTGAGCCTGCTCGACCTGGCGCGTCTCGCGGACATGAGTCCCTACCACCTGGCCAGGGCGTTTCGCCATGGCACCGGCAACACCCTGTGGCGCTACGTGCTGGAGTGCCGCGCCAGGCGGGCGCAGCAGGCGATCGCGGCCCATCCGCAGGCCATGCTGTCGGAGGTCGCGTCGGCCTGCGGCTTCGACTCCTATTCCCAGTTCGTCGCCATCTTCCGCCGCTTCCACGGGATGCTCCCCAGCGAATACCGTCGCTCGCTGTCTCGCCGCTGACCGGCTCCCGGCGGCGCCCGGGGAGCGCGCCATGTCGCGTCGCGCGGGCCGTGGCGACAGCTCTGCGGCCGGCCCGACGGCTCACGCGGGCCGCAGCGCTTTTTTGGGCAAGAAATCCAAGTCCGGCGCAAGAGTCCGCAACTCCCGCGAAGGGGGCCACCCTAGGATCGACCGCAGCGAATCGCCCCCGCAAGGCGGCTCAGGAGACCAGGACCATGCGCAACCCGACCCGAGGATGGGCCCGCCTGCTCGCGGCAGCGGCCACCAGCATCGCCCTTGCATCGTGCGGAGGCGGCGGAGGAGGAGGCGCAGTCGGCCCCACCTCGTCCACCTCGCTCAGCGGCGTGGCCGCGACCGGCGCGCCGATCACCGGAGGCGGCAGCGGCACGATGAACGGCGTGGTCACGCTGAAGGATTCGTCGTCGCCCGCCAGGACCGTGACCACCGCGACCGATGGCACCGGCCACTACGCGTTCACCTCGGCGCAGTTGCAGGGGCTGACCCCGCCGTTCATGCTGCAGATCCAGTACAAGCTGGGTGGCGTCGATTATTCGCTGGCCTCGGCGGCGACCGCGGCCGACCTCGGCAACGGCAGCGCGACCATCGACATCACCCCGCTGACCGACCTGGTCATCGCCAACCTCGGCCACCAGCTCGCTGCGACCATCTTCGCCAACGGCAACTACTCCAGCCTGCTGACCCCGGCGGCGCTTGCGGCCGGCGTGACCGCGCTCGACAACGAACTGCAGCCGATCCTGGCGCAGCAGGGCGTGAGCGCAAGCGTCGACCTGCTGCACCAGGCCTTCACCGCCAACGGCACGGGGCTCGACGCGGTGCTCGACAGCCTGCACGTGACCATCGACCCGAGTACCGGCAGCGAGATCCTCACCAACACCACCACCGGGCAGTCGGTCAGCGGCACGTTGAGCAACCCGCCGAGCTCGCCGCTGCCGGCCGGCTCGACCAACAACGTCAGCGACCTGCAGGCGATCACCACGACCTTCAACGACCTGGGCGCGCTGCTGGCCACCGCGCCGTCGGCGACGTCCAGTGCGCTGCTGTCGTACTTCGACCCGAACCACTTCCTGCAGGACGGCCAGGGGCTGAGCGCCTTCCTGCAGAACATCACGACCCAGCCGCTGGTGGCCGGCGGGGCGTTGACCTTTTCCGACATCGAACTGCTCCCGGTGCCGTCGCGCGTGAGCACCGTGCCGACCGGAGCGAGCGCGTATAAGGTCGTCTTCACGGTGCTCGAGGACACCGAGCCCAACAGCCGCAGCTCGTTCATCGTCTACAAGGATGCGCAGGGAAGCTGGCTGATCCTGGGCAACCAGAAGATCGCGCGCGCCGCGATCATGAGCACCAACGCCAGCGTCACCGGGGCGCTGTGCGCGGGCCTCGACGTCGAGATCGAGGACAGGGCTGCGATCGGCCTGACCTACGCCGTGGTCACAGGCCCGCAGTTGCCCGCCGGCGGGGAACTGTATTTCGCCACCGGCAACGGCGGTCCGATGCAGCTCGCAGCGGGCGGGCCCGGCACCTACGCCGGCACCGCGACGCAGACGCTGCAGAGCACCCTGGCGAGCGGCTGCTCGCAGTCGATCGCGGGGCAGGTCGTGCCGTTCAGTGATACGCAGATCGCCGCGATGAGCGTTCCCGCGACCTACACCATCCAGCTATACACTGGATCCAGCCCCGCCACCGACACGCCGGTCGCGACCTACCACCCCACGCTGACGGCGTTGCCGCTGACCTCGACCCAGGCCGGCGCGGCCGACTTCGCCAGCGGGATCACCGGCAGCCCGGCACCCGCGTCGGTGCTCGCCAGCGGCGGAACGCTCAACGTCGCCTGGAGCGCGCCGAGCGCCGGCGGGCTCTACGCCAACAACCTCAATCTGTACGGGTGCGCGACACTGGCGGGCCAGACGGCCTGCAACAACTACAACCAGCAGCTGGTCCCGGGCCAGGTCGCCGCGACCTTGAGCATCAGCGCGGCGCCATCCGGGTCGACGTTCGCCGGAGCGGGCCTGCAGCTGACCTACTTCGACAGCCTGTTCCGCCAGTACTGGACCTCGCCTTGAGCCGATCGGCGCCGCGCCGGCTCAGCCGCGCGGCGCCGGCGGCGCGGGCTGGCCGGCGACCCGCTCGAGGCCCGGGTCGAGGCAGGCCCACGCGGGCGCGCTGGCGGCCCAGATGTTCGCGCCGGGCTTCACCGACGACGGGTCGTCCAGCGTGCCGGCTCGCACGACGGTGTACAGCGGCCGCCCGGACGAGTCGGAGAACAGGTGGCAGCCGCAGGCCGGGCAGAAGCGTCGGGTGATGCGGTTGCCGCTGTCGGCGGTGCCGGTGTGCGAGGCGATGGCGCCCTGCACCTGCAGCGCAGCGGCCGGCACCACCACGTTGACCGTCCCGTTGCCGGCGATGCGCTGGCAGTCGCGGCACCAGCAGATGCGGGTGAACAAGGGCTCGGCGTCGATGCGGTAGCGCACCGCGCCGCACAGACAGCCACCGCTGCGGTCGCTCATGGTCGTTCCTCGTCGGGTCGGTTGGGGTCGATCGCCGGGCCAGCGGCAGCGGGCTCAGGCCCGCTGCACGGCGTCGGCCACGCCGCAGATGCTGGCGAAGCGCCCGCGCAGCACCGCCGCGGTGCGGCGCACGATGTCGTCGGCGGCCAGCACCGAGCCGTCGGGCTGGGGCATGTCGAAAGTCAGCGTCGCCTCGGGCACGAAGTCGACCTCCCAGCCGAGGTCGGAGGCGTGGCGGGCGGTGGTCTCGCAGCATTGTTCGGTGCGGATGCCGCTGACGATCAGCCTGCGCAACCCGTTGCGCACCAGCCAGACGTCCAGCCCGGTTCCGACCAGCGCGCTGTGGCGCGACTTCACGAACTCGGCAGCCGGGTCGGCGCGCGTCAGGCCGTCGAGCGGCCGGACATGGCCGGATGCGCGGGAAAAGGGGTTGTCGGGGCGTTCGGGGCCGTCGGCGTGCAGCACCCGCAGCACCGGGATGCCCCGCGCCACGCAGCCTTCGAGCAGGGCGTTCTGCGCCGCCAGGTAGGGGGCGAAGCGAGCGGGGCTGAAGTAGTCGCGGTGGCGGAACGATTCCTGGGCGTCGATCACGAGCAGGCAGGTGGTCACGGCATTCTCCTCGGGCCAGGCTGCATTGTGCTTGTTCGCGCTGCGGCGCGCAGCCGTGCATCAACCCCCCGGCGGGTCAAGTTCGCGCAGCCTGCGTGTCGGCGCCGCGCGACGGGCGACCGAGAATTCCGGCATGGGAAACATGCGTGCAGGCATCGTGCCGTGGTGACCGTGTGCCAGGTCTTCGACCCGCTGGACAGCGCGCTGCTCGCGCTGCAGGCAGCCGCCGCCGGCGGCTGCGCCGAGCCGGGATTGCGCAACTTGCGTCAGCAGCGCCTGGCCGGGCTGCTGCGCGCCTGCCAGGCGCGCTCGCCGCTTTACCGCCGCTGGCTGCAGGGCGTGGAGCCGTCGCGCGCGCGGCTGCAGGATCTGCCGGTCGGGCAGCGCCACGTGCTGATGGAGCATTTCGACGAATGGGTCGCCGACCCCCGGCTGCGGCTGCGCGAACTGCGCGACTTCGTCGCCGACCCGCTGCGCATCGGCGAGCCCTACGCCGGGCGCTACCTGGTCTGGCACAGCTCGGGGACCAGCGGCGAGCCCGGGATGTTCGTGCAGGATGCGCACGCGATGGCGGTGTACGACGCATTGGAATGGGTGCGCGGTCCCTGGGCGCGCCTGGCCCCGGAACTGTGCAACCTGCAGCGCAAGCTCCTGCTGGTGGGCGCGACCGAGGAACACTTCGCCAGCACCGTGGCGACCGCGCGGCTGCGCCGGATCAACCCCTGGCTGGCCACGCAGCTGCGTTCGCTGTCGCTGCTGCTACCTCCGGCGGAACTCAGGCGGGCCATCGAGCGCCTGCAGCCCACCGTGCTGGCGACCTTTCCCAGCGTCGCTCTGCAACTCGCCGAGGAGCGCAGCGCGGGTCGGCTGGACGTGGCGCTGCGCGAGGTCTGGGTCGGCGGCGAGACGCTGAGCCCGGCCACGCGGCGCTTTGTCGAGCGCAGTTTCGGCTGCCCGGTGCGCAACAGCTACGGCGCCTCCGAATTCCTGTCCATCGCGTCGCCATGCGCCCACGGGGCGATGCACCTGAACGCCGACTGGGTGATCCTGGAGCCGCTGGACGAGCACGGGCGCGCCGCCGTCGCGGGCAGCGAGGGCAGGTCGGTGCTGCTGACCAACCTGGCCAACCACGTGCAGCCGCTGCTGCGCTACCAGATGTCCGACCGCGTCAGCATCAGCCCGCAGCGCTGCGCCTGCGGGTCGGCGCTGCCGGTGATCACCGTGCACGGCCGCGACGACGAGGTGCTGCACCTGCCGGCGCCAGGCGGCGGCGCGCTCGCGGTATCGCCGCTGGCGATCACCACCATCGTCGAGGAGCGCGCCGGCCTGCTGGATTACCAGGTCGTGCAGACCGCCGCCGACCGGCTGGTCGTGGGTTGCCGCGGGCGCGACACCTCGACGCTGCGCAGGCTGGCGCGCGCCGTGCGGCAATTGCAGTCGTGGCTGGACAGCCTGGGTGTCGCCGACGTGCGGGTCCGCGGCGACGCCGAGCGCGCCATCGAACTGGCCGCCGGCGGCAAGGTGCCGCGGGTGCTGGCGCTGCGGGCGGCGCGACGCGTCGGCGCGAGCGCTGCCGGCACCTGAGCGGGCCCGGAGCCGAGGGAGCCGCGCGATGCAGCAGGTGCCACAGGTGCCACAGGTGCCGCAGATGCCAAAGGTGCAGCGGGTGCAGCAGGAAGTCGCCGAGGCCGCGCTGCGCTACCTGGAGGCCGGCTGGTCGGTGCTGCCGCTGCGCGCGGGGGACAAGCGGCCGCTGATCCGCTGGCAGGAGCTGCAGGCGCGGCATCCGTCGCGGGCCACGGTGGCGGGCTGGTTCGCGCAATGGCCCCACGCCAACATCGGCGTTGTCACCGGGGCGATTTCGCGGCTGGTGGTGCTGGACGTCGATCCCAGGCATGGTGGCGATGCGTCGCTGCGCGACCTGCAGACCCACTTCGGCGCACTGCCCGCGACCGTCGAGGCGCGCACCGGCGGCGGCGGACGCCACCTGTACTTCGCCCATCCGGGAGGCCTGGTGCGCAACCACGCCGGGCTGGCGCAGGGAATCGACCTGCGCGGCGACGGCGGCTATGTGGTGGCGCCGCCGTCGCTGCACCCCAGCGGGCTGCGCTACGCGTGGAAGACGGGCTGCGCGCCGGAGGATCTTCCCGTCGCGCAACTGCCGGGCTGGCTGTCGCGCTGGTTCGGCCTGCGCACCGGCCGCAGCCGGGCCGACTGGCGGCAACTGGTGCACGAGGGCGTCGCGCAGGGACAGCGCAACTCGACCATCGCCGCGTTGAGCGGCCACCTGCTCTGGCACGGAGTCGATCCCGAGATCGCGCTGGAGTTGCTGCTGGCATGGAACCGCATGCGCTGCCTGCCGCCGCTGGACGACGCGGAAGTGGCGCAGGTCGTCTCCAGCATCACCCGCTTGCACGAGCAGGGTTGACGGCATGGCAGGCCGGGCACGCCGGCCCTTATGATCGACGGTTGCAGGCGGCTTGCGGCCTGCGCGCCCGCCGGGCCTGCCCCACTGCGATGAGCTGGACTTCCCTGTACGTACTGTCGATCGTCTTTGTCGCCACGCTGATCCGTTCCACCTTCGGGTTCGGCGAGGCGCTGTTCGCGGTCCCGCTGCTCGCGCTGCGCATACCGCTGCAGGTGGCGACCCCGTTGGTCACGCTGCTGTCGATCACCATCGCCGGCAGCATCGTGCTGCAGGACTTTCGCCAGATCCACCTGCGCAGCAGCGGCGGCCTGCTGCTGCCGTCGCTGCTGGGCATCCCGCTGGGCCTGCTGCTGCTGACCAGTCCGCTCCAGCTGCTGGTGAAAATCCTGCTGGCGCTGGTGATCATCGGTTTCGCGGGTTTTTCGCTGATCGGCCGCTTGCCTCCGGAACTCAAGACCGACAAGCTCGGCTGGCTGCTGGGCTGCGGTTTCTGCGCCGGGGTGCTGGGCGCCGCCTACGGCATGAACGGCCCGCCGCTGGTGATCTACGGCACCATGCGGCGCTGGTCGGCCCAGCATTTCCGCGCCACGCTGCAGGGCTACTTCCTGCCGGCCAGCGCGCTGGGGATGCTGGGCTACTGGCTGGCCGGGCTGTGGACCGCGGCCGTCACCCACTACTACCTGACCTCGCTGCTGGTGATCATTCCCGGGGTGTGGCTGGGGCGCATGGCCAACCACCGGCTCGATCCCAGGCGCTTCCTGCGCATCGTCCACCTCGGGCTGGTCAGCGTCGGCGTGGTGCTGCTGACCCAGGCGCTGCGCGCCGCCTGAGGACCTCGCGGCGACCCCGGCGTCGCTCGCGTCGTTCCCCTGCGGACACAGGGCAGGCCGAACCGGGCCGGGTACGCCAAAGGGCTGCTGCGCGGTCGCGCGATGCGTTATATTTCGTGGTGCACAACCGTACCCGGCGCGCGCGGCGGGCCGGCCCCACCCCCAACCCCACCGGAGTTCCCGATGTCGCATCGCAGCGCAGTCCGCGTCCTGTTCCGCTGCCTCGGCCCGGCCTGGGCCGCACTGTGCCTGGGCGCCGCGTCGGCCACGTCGGCAGCGGCGGCGCAGCCGGTGCTGTCGGTGGCCTACGCCGGGTCGATGGGCGCTGTGATGGACAAGGCGCTGGGGCCGCAGATCGAGCGCAGCGCCGGCGTGCAGTTCCAGGGCCGCGGCTCCGGCGCCTACGGGCTCGCCCACCTGCTGGCCGCCCGCAAGATCACCGCCGACGTGTTCGTCTCGATCACCCCGGGGCCGATGCGCATCCTGCAGCAGGCCGGGCTGGTCGGGCAGGCGGTCCCGGTGGCCAGCACCCGGATGGTCATCGCCTACAGCCCGCAAGGTCCGCACGCCAGGCAGTTCGAGCAGGCCGCGGCGGGCAAGCTGCCGTGGTACCGGGTGCTCGAGCAGCCCGGCGTGAAGTTCGGCCGCACCGATCCGAAGACCGACCCGCAGGGCCGCAGCATCGTGTTCGCGATGCTGCTGGCCGAGCGCTACTACCGGCAGCCAGGGCTGGCGCACAGGATCCTCGGGGAATTCGGCCGCAACACCTCGCAGATCTTCGCCGAGCCGTCGCTGCTCAGCCGCCTGCAAAGCGGCCAGGTCGACGCGTCGTCGGGCTACCGCAGCGCGGTGATCTCCCACAAGCTGCCCTACATCGCGCTGCCGGCACAGGTCGACCTGGGCGACCCGTCGATGAGCCGCGACTGGTACGACAAGGTGCACTTCTCGATCGACGGCCCCGACGGCAAGCCGCTGCGTCTGTCGACCCAGCCGCTGGTGTTCTACGCCGCGGTGCTGAACAATGCCCCCGACCCGCAGGCCGGCCGGGCCTTCCTGCGGCTGATGCAAGGCGCGGTCGGCCAACGGATGTTCCACGCCTACGGCTACAGCCGCCCGAAGGGCCCGGCGCTGCGCTGACGCGAGCGGCGCGCGGTGTTGCCGCGAAGACCGCGCGTCGCCTATGCTTGGGCGGCCGCGCCGCGGCGCCCCGCACAGGACCGCCTTGCATGCTTCGACCCGCGCTGAACCTGCGCATCCGCGTGATGCTGGGCGAGCACATCGCCATCGGCCCGGGCAAGGTCGCGCTGCTCGAGGCGCTGCGCGATACCCATTCGATCAGCGCGGCAGCGCGCTCGCTGGGCATGTCCTATCGCAGGGCGTGGCTGCTGGTCGACGAGATGAATTCCGCGCTGCGCTCCCCCGCGGTGACCTCGGCCACCGGAGGGCAGCACGGCGGAGGCAGCGAGCTGACCGAGGTCGGGTTGGAGATCATCCGCCTGTATCGCAGGGTCGAGGAGCAGGCGCTGGCCGCCAACCGCGACGACATCCAGCAATTGCTCCATCTGGTGCGGGTATCGGCGGCTTGAACCCGTCCCCGGGGGTGTATGCTCGAACGCATCGGCCGCGCGCGGCCGGTTCGCAGCTGGCCCGATGAACTCCCCCCGATCCCCCGCCGACGCCTTGCCGGCGGATCCCGCGCTGCCGGCCACCGACCGCGCGCTGGGTCTGACGACCGGCGAAGCCGGGCGCCGGCTGCGACGCTACGGCCGCAATGCCATCGAGGAGGCGCACGCGCCGTGGTGGCGCAGCCTGCTCGGCAGGTTCTGGGGGCCGGTGCCCTGGATGCTCGAGGCCGTGGTGGTGCTGCAGCTGCTGCTGGGGCGCGCGCAGGAGGCGCTGGTCATCGGCTTCCTGCTGGTGTTCAACGCCGCGGTGGCCTACCTGCAGGAGCGTCGCGCGCAGGACGCGCTGGCGCTGCTGCGCAAGCGCCTGCAGGTCAACGCCAGGGTGCTGCGCGACGGCAGCTGGAGCCGCGTGGGCGCCGCCGAGCTGGTTCCCGGCGATGTCGTGCACCTGCGCGCCGGCGACCTGGTGCCGGCAGACCTGCAGCTGTTCGACGGCGTGGTCGCCCTCGACCAGTCGACCCTGACCGGCGAGTCGCTGGCGGTGGACGCCGGGCCGGGAAAACCTGCCTACACCGGCTCGGTGGTGCTGCAGGGCGAAGCCAGCGGCGAGGTCAGCGCGACCGGCGGCCGCACCTACTTCGGCCGCACCGCCGAGCTGGTCCGCACATCCAGCGCGCCCAGCCACATGCAGCGCACCATCTTTTCGATCGTCGAGCGGCTGGTGCTGTTCGACCTGCTGCTGGCCGTGCTCGTCGTCGTCTATGCGCTGGGCCATGGCCTGCCGCTGGGCGATACCGCGGTGTTCGCGCTGATGCTGCTGGTGGCTTCGGTGCCGGTCGCGCTGCCGGCCACCTACACCCTGGCCAGCGCGGTGGCCGGAATGCGCCTGGCCGGGCAGGGCGTGCTGGTCACGCGGCTCGCCGCGGTCGAAGAGGCGGCGGCGATGGATACCCTGCTGTCGGACAAGACCGGCACGCTGACGCGCAACCAGCTCAGCGTGGCCGCGCTGCGCGCGATGTCCGGAGCCGACGAGGCCGAGTTGCTGCGCGCCGCGGCGCTGGCCAGCGACGAGGCCACGCAGGACCCGCTCGACCTGGCGGTGCTGGCCGCCTGGCGCGCCGGCCAGCCGGCACCCGAGGTGCCCCCGCGCAGCCAGTTCCACCCCTTCGACCCGGCGACCCGTTCCAGCGAGGGGGTCTACCAAGCGGGCGACGGTGCCTCGTGGCACGCCATCAAGGGTGCGGCGTCGGCGGTGCTGGCGCGCTGCCCGGCCGACTCCGCGCTGCACGAGGCGGTGGGCGCTGCCGAGCAGGCGCTGGGCAGCGACGGCGCCAGGGTGCTGGCGGTGGCGGCGGGTGCCGAAGGCGCGATCCGGCTGCTCGGGCTGATCGCGCTGGCCGACCCGCCGCGCGCCGACGCGGCCGAGCTGATCGCCAGGCTGCGCGAACTGGGCGTGCGGGTGGTCATGGCCACCGGCGACGCGCTGCAGACGGCACGCTCGATCGGCCACCGCCTCGGCCTGGGCGACAGGGTGTGCTCGGCGGCCGGCGAGCCACTGCGGCCGCAGGACTGCGACATCTATGCCCGCGTGCTGCCGCAGGACAAGCACGCCATCGTGCGCGCATTGCAGCGGGCGGGCCATGTCACCGGCATGACCGGCGACGGGGTCAACGACGCTCCGGCGCTGCGCCAGGCCGAACTGGGGGTGGCCGTCGCCAGCGCGACCGACGTGGCCAAGGCCGCTGCGGGCGTGGTGCTGACCGACCCCGGGCTGTCGGGGGTGCTGACGGTGGTCGCCGCCGGGCGCGAGGTGCATCGCAGGATGCTGACCTACATCCTGAACAAGGTGGTCAAGACCCTGGAGATCGTGGTGTTCCTGACCGTCGGCCTGTGGCTGAGCGGAGGCTTCGTGATTTCCGCGCGGCTGATCGTGCTGCTGCTGTTCGCCAACGACTTCGTCACCATGAGCATCGCGGTCGACCGCGTGCGCCCGGCGGCGCGGCCGCAGCGCTGGCGGGTCGGCCAGCTGGTCGGCGCGGCCGCGGTGCTGGCAGTGGTGTCGCTGGCCTTCTCGCTGTCGCTGTACACCTGGGCCCGCGTGCGCCTGGGGCTGGCTCCCGGGCAGTTGCAGAGCCTGGTGTTCCTGCTGCTGGTGTTCAGCACCCAGGCCAATGTCTACGTGCTGCGCAACGACGGCGCGATGTGGTCCTTCGCGCCGGGCGCCGCGATGGTCGCGGCCAGCGTGGCCGACGTCGTGCTGGTCAGCCTGCTGGCGCTGGCCGGCATCCTGATGAGCCCGCTGCCGGCCTGGCTGATCGCCACGCTGGTGGCGCTGACCGCCGCGTTCGCGCTGCTGCTCGACGGGGTCAAGCGCCTGGTGCGGCGCCGCTTCGCGCTGGCGTGAGCGCGGCCGCCGCGATCGCCTACCTGGAGAACTGCTGGCCCATGCTGGCGCCGCGCGAAAGCTGGGTCAGGTAGGCGACGAGGTCGATCATCTCCGGGCTGTCGTAACCCGGCGCCTTGCCGCCGATGCCGGCGCGCACGCAATGCACGATCTGCCGCTCCAGCGTGAACACCGCGTGCTTCTTCTTCTTGAACTTGGGGTACTTGGCCGCGGCGCCGATCAGGCTGGGCAGGCGTTTTCCGCCGGGGGTCATGCCCTCGGTCTTGCCGCCCGAGGTGTGGCAGGCGGCGCAGGTCATCAGGTGGTTGCTGAAGGAATTCGGCGGCACCCAGATCTGCTTGGTGCCGAAGGTGTCGTTGGCGAACACCTGCGCGCCCTGCGCGGCGGCCTCGTCGGCCGACGATACCTTGGCCGTCGCGGTGAACTTGCCGGCCGGCGCCGTGTCGGCCAGCGCCGGCACGCTGGCGGCCAGCGCCAGCGTGCCCACGCACAGCATGGCCAGCGTGCGCCGGGCGGGGAGGGTCGGTGGGCGAAGGCTGGGCATGGCGTGGTCTCCTCGATGTCGTGGGGCCGCGGCGGTCGGTGACACGGCGTGGCCGGCGGGGGGAAGTGCCCACAGTATCCATGGGCAGGACGGGTTTTACAATCGCCCTGAAACCGCCGGTAGCAATTGACGGCCGAGGCCGCGCGGTGCCTCGGCCGGCCGAGGCCGCGCGGTGCTTCAGCGCGCGCGCTGCGCGGACTCGGCGGCCCGCGCCAGCGACTGCCGCACCAGCGCGTCGTAGAAATCCGGCGTGCCGACGCCGACCATGCGCGGCGCGAGTTCGCGGCCCCCGTCGCCGACGAACAGCGCGGTCGGGGCCAGGGTCACGCGCAGCCGCCGGGCCAGCGCCCGGCCGTCGGTGGCGCGGCCGTCGAAGTCGCGCAGCGGCGCGCTCGATCCCATGTCCACCTGCACCACCGGCTGGCCGCCGCGGGCCAGGTCATCGAAGCTCAGCCGGCGCGCCTGTTCGCACCAAGGGCAGTCGGGCAGGCTGAACAGCACGACCAGCACCTTGTGCTGCTCGCGCGCCTGCGCCAGGCTGCGCTGCAGGTCGGCGGCAGCGGGCAGCGGCGCGGCGCGCGCGCCGCCCAGCGCGATCAGCAGCAGCAGCGTCGGCAGCCATCGCTTGAGCATCGTCGGCAAACTCCGGGGGGTTCCAGCCGCGCATGCTACAACGCCGGCCGCGCGCTCGCCGCGAGCGCGCGGCCGGCCCCGCCGGGCCTCAGGCGCGCATCGACCCCGTCTGCATGAAGCGCTGGTGCCACGACAGCGCCTCGCCCGGCAGCGAGGGCGACTGCTGGCCGTAGGAGTGCTCGCGGGCGCGGCGGAAGTACTCGTCCAGCGCCGGCCGGTAGTCCGGGTGGGCGCAGCGGTCGATGATCACCCGCGCGCGCTGCTTGGGCGACAGTCCGCGCAGGTCGGCCAGCCCCTGTTCGGTGACGATCACCTGCACGTCCTGGGTGATGTGGTCGACGTGGCTGGCCTGCGGCACGATGGAGGAGATCGCGCCGCCCTTGGCGGTCGAAGGGGTGAGGAAGATCGACACGTAGGAGTTGCGGGCGAAGTCCCCCGAGCCGCCGATTCCGTTCTGGATGCGCGAGCCCATGACATGGGTGGAGTTGACGTTGCCGTAGATGTCGGCCTCGATCAGGCCGTTCATCGCGATGCAGCCCAGGCGGCGGATGAGTTCGGGGTGGTTGCTGATTTCCTGCGGCCGCAGGATCAACTTGTCGCGGTAGCGCGACATGTCGGAGTTGAGCCTGGCGGCCGCCTGCGGGCTGAGGGAGAACGCGGTGGCCGAGGCCATGCGCAGCTTGCCGGCCGCCAGCAGGTCGAGCATGCCGTCCTGGATCACCTCGGTGTAGGCGGTCATCTGGTCGAAAGGCGCGTCGAGCAGACCCGACATCACCGCGTTGGCGACGTTCCCGACCCCGGACTGCAGCGGCAGCAGCGAAGCCGGCAGGCGGCCGACCTTGACCTCGTGCCGCAGGAACTCCAGCAGGTGGCCCGCGATCGCCCGCGCCACCGCGTCGGGTTCGGCAAACGGCAGGTTGCGGTCGGGAGCATGGGTGTGCACCACCGCCACCACCTTGTCGGGATCGCAGCGGAAGTACGGCTCGCCGATGCGGTCGTCCGGGCGGACCAGCGGGATGGGGACGCGCTGCGGGGGCAGCGCGGTGCCGTAGTAGATGTCGTGCATTCCGGCCAGCGATTCGCTCTGCCAGCCGTTGACCTCCAGGATGACCTGGCGCGCGCGGTCCAGCCAGGTCTTGTTGTTGCCCACCGACGACGAGGGCACCAGCGAGCCGTCGGGCAGGATCGCCGACACCTCGATGACCGCGGTGTCCAGCGGCCCGAGGAAGCCTTGCCAGGCCATCGGAGCGACCTGGCTGAGGTGCATGTCGAAATATTCCATTTCGCCGCGGTTGATGCGTTCGCGGGCGATCGGGTCGGAGTTGTAGGGCAGGCGGAATTCGATGCCGTTGGCCTTGGCCAGCGCGCCGTCGAGTTCCGGACCGGTCGACGCCCCGGTCCATACCTTCACCCGGAACGGCTCGCCGGCGGCGCTGCGCTGCTCGATGATGCGCGCCAGCGCCAGCGGCACCGCCTTCGGGTAGCCCGAGCCGGTGAAGCCGCTCAGCCCCACGGTGCTGCCGGGCGCGATCAGCGCGGCAGCCGCGTCGGCGTCCATGGTCTTGCCGCGCAGCCTTTCACATCCCATGCGTGTCGGGTCCATCGATTCCTTCCTCGTCGGTCAAATCGACGATCGTAGGAGCCGCGCCGGCCACGGCGTTTGAGCCAGGTAAAAGACGGCGCAATTGCCGCGGCGCGGCCTGCCGGGCGTCTCAGGAGCCGCCCACCGGGTCGCGGTAGTGCATCCGGTAGCGCATGTGGGTGGCCTGCAGCGCCTGCCGGCAGCGGTCGCAGGCGACCGTGGGCTCGAAGTCGCGGCCGCAATCGGCGTGGCGCAGGATCAGCGGCGGGCGGCCCGCCGACAGCCAGCGGTCGCCCCAGCGCAGCATCGCGATCATCGGGCCGAACAGATCCTTGCCCTTGTCGCTGAAACGGTATTCGAAGCGCTCGGGGCCGCGCTGGTAGGCCACCCGCCTGAACACCCCCTCGGCGACCAGGCGTCCCAGGCGGTCGCTGAGGATGTTGGGGGCGATTCCCAGGCGGGTCTGCAGGTCGTCGAAACGCCGCACGCCGAAAAAGCCCTCGCGGATGATCATGAAACTCCAGCGATCGCCGATGACCTGCAGCGCGCGTGCCACCGAACTCGGCCGCCTGCGCTCCAGCGCGGTCGGGTCGGCCGAACGCCGGGTCTTGCGCCGCACCGCCACGGTGCCGCTGCCGGCGCCCGGGCCGTCGCGGTACGACACCCTGTCGGGCCGGATGTCGCGCCGGCACTCCGAGCAGATCACCACCGCGCTGCAGTCCTGCCCGCAGTCCCGGTGCACCAGCTGCAGCGGCTTGCCGTCGGCGCCTGCCAGCCACTTGTCGCCGAATGCCATCAGCGCCAGCATCACCGGGTAGAGGTCGATTCCGCTGGCGGTCAGCCGGTACTCCTGTCGCGGCGGAGCCAGCGAGTACGGCACCCGTCGCAGCAGCCCCAGCGCAGTCAGCCTGCGCAGCCGGTCGGCCAGGGTGGTCCGCGGCAGCCCCAGCACCTGCTGGAAGTCGTCGAAGCGCCTGATGCCGAAATAGCACTCGCGCAGGATCATGAAGGTCCAGCCGTCGCCGATGACGTCGATGGTCCGGCCCACCGAGCAATGGCGCTCGACCGGCGCCGCGCCGTGCGCGGTCGCGCGCCGTGCCGGCCGGGCGGCCGCGGGGGCGGGGGAGGCGGGGTTCGCGGACATGGTCGGGCGGGGCGCATGCCCAAGTCGGGCAGGCGCGCCGCGGCCCCAGTCTAAGCGCCCGCCGCGCTGCGCAGAAGCGCGGCCCTTGCCAGCCGGGATTCAAAGTCCAATAATGCAAGCAATAAGCCGGCAGCCGCGAATCCTGTGGCCTGTCGAACGCCGACGCAGCCGCAATCCCGGCGCGGGGCGGCTCGACGGGCCCGCGGCCGCGGCAAGCAACCAGGAGGCGCGGTGACGACCAGGATGCAGCCCACGCTGCGCGGGGACTACCCGCATTTCGACGCGATGCCCACTCGCTGGGGCGACAACGACTCCTACGGCCACGTGAACAACGTGGTCTATTACGCCTTTTTCGACAGCGCGGTCAACCGTCACCTGATCCAGCATGGCGTGCTGGACATCGCGACCAGCCCGGTGGTCGGACTCGTCGTCGAGACCCGCTGCACCTTCTTCTCGTCGATGGGTTTTCCCGACGTGGTGCATGTCGGGCTGAAGGTCGTGCACCTGGGGACGAGCAGCGTGCGCTACCAGATCGGCCTGTTCCGCAACGACGAACCACAGGCCTCGGCGGTCGGGGAATTCGTCCATGTCTACGTCGAGCGAGCGGCCAACCGCCCGGTGGCCATTCCCCAGGCTGTGCGCGAGGTGCTGGGGCCACTGGCCGCATGAGGCGCGACCGATAACCCGGCGACAAGGACCACGCGATGGAAATGCTCGGTGAGGCGCGGCTGGCGGCGCCGCGCGAACAGGTCTGGATGGCCCTCAACGACCCGCAGGTGCTGCAGGCCAGCATCCCGGGCTGCGAGTCCCTGCAGGGCAGCGGCGACGACGCCTTCCAGGCCAGCGTGGTGTCGAGCATCGGCCCGATCAAGGCCCGCTTCGCCGGCAGGCTGAGCCTGTCGAACGTGCAGGCGCCGCGCTCCTACACGCTGCGCGCCGAGGGCGCGGGCGGTGCCGCCGGCTTCGCCAGAGCCGACATCGAGGTGTCGCTGGAGGCCGTCGAACCCCGCCTGACCCTGCTGCGCTACAAGGTGCAGGCGACGGTGGGCGGCAAGCTGGCGCAACTGGGCTCGCGCATGGTCGACGCCGCGGCTCGCAAGTCGGCGGAGGACTTTTTCGCCCGCTTCGGCGCCCAGGTCGCAGCGCTTGCCGGCGCGGGGCCGCAGCCCGCACCGGCGGCGCCGGACCTGCAGGCGCTGGCCGGGGCTCCGGCGGCGATCGGGGGGGCGACCGGGGGGACGGACGGGCAGGCGGCGCCGCCACCCGCGGCTGGCGCGCGCGCCGCGGCCGGACCGGTCGCGGCCTCGCCCGAGGAAGTGGCCGGGGTGCTGGCCAGCGAGCACATCCAGGTGTGGATCGCCGACCACATCGCGCTGGTCACGCTGAACCGCCCGCGCAGCCGCAATGCGATGACCCTGGCGATGTGGCGCTCGATGCCCGCGATCATGGCCGCGCTGGAGCGCAATCGCGAGGTGAGGGCGGTGCTGCTGTGCGGCGCCGGCGGCGACTTCTGCGCCGGTGCCGACATTTCCGAATTCGCCCAGGTGCGCGACGATACCGCGCAGGCGCATGCCTACGAACTCGCGGTGGACGCCTGCTGCGACGCCATCGCCGGGCTGGCCAAGCCGACCGTCGCGGTGCTGCGGGGCTACTGCCTGGGCGGCGGCGCCCACCTGGCGATGAGCTGCGACCTGCGCTTCGCCGCGGCGGACGCGGTGTTCGGCATTCCGGCGGCGCGGTTGTCGATCATCTACGGGGTCCACGGCACGCGCAGGCTGCTGGCGCTGGTCGGACTGGCCCAGGCCAAGAAGATCCTGTTCGGCGCGCAGCGCTTCGACGCCGAGGAGGCGCTGCGCATCGGTTTCGTCGACCAGGTCGCCGGCGCCGGCGCGCCAGCGCGCGGGAGCTGGTGGTCGCGCTGGCGCGGCCGCGCGGCGCCGCGCGCCGATGTGATGACGCAGGCGCGCGACTTCGCGCGCACGCTGGCCGACAACGCTCCGCTGAGCATCGCCGGCGCCAAGGCCCTGCTCAACGGCATGGCGATGGGACTGGGCGCGCTCGACGCGGGCCGCGCCGACGCGCTGATCGCCGCCGCCTCGGCCAGCGAGGACTACCGCGAGGGCCGTGCCGCGTTCGCGCAAAAGCGCGCTCCCCGCTTCCAGGGGCGCTGAGGCCCTTGCGCAGATGAAGCCGGCCGCCTTCGATTACCACTGTCCCGACTCGCTCGACGAGGCGCTGCAGATCCTGGCCGACGCAGGCGGCAGCGCCAAGGTGCTGGCCGGCGGGCAGAGCCTGCTGCCGATGCTCAACCTGCGCATCGTGCGGCCGCGACTCGTGGTCGATATCGGTCGGCTGCTCGAACTCGACTACCTGCGTCGCGCCGCCGACGGGGGGCTGAGCATCGGCGCGCTGACCCGCCACCGGGTGCTCGAGTCCTCGCCGCTGGTCGCCGGGGTGTTCCCGGTGGTTGCGCAGGCGATGCACCATGTCGCCCACCTGGCGATCCGCAACCGCGGAACCCTCGGCGGCAGCTTGAGCCATGCCGACCCGGCGGCCGAACTGCCGCTGCTGGCGCGCCTGCTCGACGCCACCCTGGTGGTGCGCAGCGCGGCGGCCGAGCGCCGCGTCGCCGCGCGCGACTTCTTCCTCGGCCCGCTGAGCCCGGCGCTGCAACCCGAGGAGCTGCTGGTCGCGGTGGAGGTCCCGGCGTGGGCCCACCAGGGCTGGGGCTTCGAGGAGGTCGCCCGCCGCGCCGGCGATTTCGCGCTCGCCGCCGCCGGCGTGCTGCTGCGGGTCGAGCAAGGGCGCATCGCCTGTGCGCGGGTCGCGCTCACCGGAGTCGGCGACGTGCCGCTGCGCTGCGCGGGCGCCGAGGCCCTGCTGGCCGGCCGGGCACTCGAGCAGCCGCCGCACCCGGCGCTGCTGGAGCAGGCGGCGCAGGCGGCCTGCGATGGCCTGCAGCCCCGCCAGGACCTGCAGGCCTCGGCTGCGCTGCGCCTGCACCTGGCCGGCGTGGTGGTGCACAGGGCGCTGCGCAAGGCCTGGCAGCGCGCAACCGGAGCCGCATGATGGATTCGCCTGCAATCGCAACGCACAAGGTGTGGATGGTGGTCAACGGCAGCGTCGAGCAGCACGAGGTCGAGCCGCGCATGCTGCTCAGCGACTTCCTGCGCCAGGTGCTGGGGCTGACCGGAACCCATGTGGGCTGCGAGCACGGGGTGTGCGGAGCCTGCACGGTGCTGGTCGACGGCGACAGCGTCAGGTCCTGCCTGATGCTGGCGGTCAGCGCCCACGGCGCCGACATCCGCACCGTCGAGTCGATGGGCAGCGTCGACGCGCTGAGCCCGTTGCAGGAAGCCTTCCGCGAGCACCACGCGCTGCAATGCGGCTTCTGCACTCCGGGCATGCTGGCGACCTGCGCCGACGCCTTGCAGAAGTACCCTCTGCGCAGCGATGAGGAGATCCGCGACGCGCTGTCGGGCAACCTGTGCCGCTGCACCGGCTACCAGGGCATCGTCGAGGCGATGCGGGTGTGCGTGAAGTCGCGCGATGCGTTGCGCCAGGCGGCAGGCGCAGCCGCGCCGGAGGACGATCGGCCATGAAGATGCACCTGCTCAGCGGCGGGCGCCTGCGCATGCGCAAGAGCGTGTACCTGCCGTATGCCGAGCGCGGCGAGACCATCGATCTGCCGGTGTCGTGCGTGCTGCTGCGCCACCGCCAGGGCAACGTGTTGTTCGACACCGGATGCCACCCCGGCACCGTGCGCGACGCCGCGGCGCGCTGGGGGTCGCTGGCGCGGGCGATGGTGCCCATCGGCGCAGCCGACGAAAACGTGATCGACGGACTGGCCGCGCTGGGGCTGCAACCCCAGGACATCGACGTGGTGGTGAATTCGCATTTCCATTCCGACCACTGCGGCTGCAACGAGTTCTTCGGCCGCGCGACCCTGGTCTGCCATGCCAGGGAGATCGAGGCCGCGCAGGCGCCCGACGCGCTGCAAAAGGGCTATGTCGCCGCCGACTGGCAGCACCCGCTGCCGACCGACGCGATCGAGGCCGAGCGCGACCTGTTCGGCGACGGGCGCATCGTGCTGCTGCCGCTGCCGGGGCACACCGAGGGCACGCTGGGGGCGCTGGTCGCCCTCGAGCGCGACGGCCGCTTCCTGCTCGCGGCCGACGCGGCCGCGCTGCGCGAAGGCCTGGAGCGGGAGCTCATTCCCCGCAACACCTGGAACCCCGAGCTGGCCGCGGCGTCGCTGCAGGAGATCCGGCGCATCCAGGCTTCGGGGGCGGAGGTGCTGTTCGGCCACGACCTCCAGCAATGGCAGGGCCTGCGCAAGGGGGCGCAGGCCTATGAGTGATCCCGCGCAAAGCCCGCTGGTCGAGGTGGTCGAGCAGCAGCCCGCCGGGCTGGTCGGCCAGCCGCTGCGCCGGGTCGAGGACGCGCGGCTGCTGACCGGATCGGGGCGCTACGTCGACGACCTGCCGGCCGGGAAGGCGCTGCACCTGGCGCTGCTGCGCAGCGACCAGGCGCACGCCCGCATCGTCGACGTGCGCAGCGACGCGGCGCGCGCGATGCCGGGGGTGCGCGGGGTGTTCTGCTGGCCGGACATCCGCGACGCCATCCGGCCCGCGCTGGCGACCTCGCGCATGGCCGACTACCAGCCCACGCCGATCCACGCGCTGGCCGACGGCTGCGTGCACCATGTCGGCGAGCCCGTGGTCGCGGTGCTGGCCGACAGCCGCTACCTGGCCGAGGACGCGGTGGAAGCCATCGAGGTCGAATACCAGCCGCTGCCCGCCGCCAGCGACCCCGAGCAGGCGGCGCTGCCCGACGCGCCGCTGCTGCACCACGAACTGCGCAGCAACGTGCTGGTCGAGCGCTCGTTCGCCCGCGGCGACGCCGACGCGGTGTTCGCCTGCGCGCCCCGCAGCGTGCGGGGGCGCTTTCGCATGCACCGCAAGGCGCCCAGCGCGATGGAGCCGCGCTGCTGCCTGGCCGAGATCGACCCCGGGCGCGACGCGCTGCGGTTGCACACCTCCAGCCAGGTTCCGGGCATCGTGCGCGACTGCCTGGCGGAACTGCTGGGGCTTCCGGGGAACCGGCTGCAGGTCGTCGCCCCCGACGTGGGCGGAGGCTTCGGCGCCAAGACCTCGCTGTACCAGGAGGAAATGCTGGTCTGCGTTCTGGCGCGCAAGACCGGACGCGCGGTCAAGTGGACCGGTGACCGCCTCGAGGACCTGCTGTCGACCAGCCAGGCCTTCGACGAACGGATCGATGCCGCGCTGGCCTTCGACGACCAGGGCACCATCCTCGGGTTGCGCGCCGACGTGCTCGGCGATGTCGGCGCGTATTCCATCTATCCCTGGACCGCAGGCATCGAGCCGGTGCAGGTGATCAGCTTCCTGCCCGGGCCGTACCGGGTGCCGTGCTACCACGGGCGCACCCGCGCGGTGGCCACGCCGAAGGCGCCCACCGGGCCGTATCGCGGGGTCGGCCGCCCGACCTCGACCTTTGTCATGGAGCGGCTGGTCGACATGGCGGCGGCGCAACTCGGCCTCGACCCGGCCGAGATGCGCAGGCGCAACCTGGTGCAGCCGCAGGAGTTCCCGTACAAGACCCCGGTGGGAATCGTCTGGGACCGCTCGGGCTTCGGCGAGGGCCTCGAGGCGGCGCTCGAACTGTTCGGCTACCGCCAGGCGCGGCAGGCGCAGCAGCAGGCGCGGAGCGAGGGCCGCTGGGTGGGCATCGGCATCGCCAGCTACGCCGAGCTGTCGGGAATCGGTTCGCGCATCTCGGCGTCGCCCGGCATGCCGATCAACACCGGCACCGACACCTGCGTGATCCAGCTCGACTCCACCGGATCGATCACCGCCAGCTTCGGCTGCGCCTCGCATGGCCAGGGCCACGAGACCACGTTGGCGCAGGTGCTCGCCGACGAACTCGGGGTGCGCCTGGAGGACCTGCGGGTGGTCACCGGCGATTCGGCCGCGGTGCCCCACGGCACCGGCAGCTACGCCAGCCGCACCGCGGTGATCAGCGGCGGCGCGGCGATGCTGGCGGCGCGCGAACTGCGCGAGCGCATGTTGCGCGTGGCGGCGCGGCTGCTCGGCGTGCCGGCGCAGCAACTGCACATCCGCGACGGGGTGATCGCCGACGCGCTGGGCGAGTCCGCGCTGAGCCTGCGGGAGCTGGCGCGCTCGCTGTATTCGAGCATGGGGCGCGCCGCGGCCGAGGCGCGCGAGGAGCTGTGCGTCAGCCGCACCTACGACCCGGTGGTCGGCACGACGAGCTCGGCCACCCATGTCGCGCAGGTCGAGATCGATCCGCAGACCTACGCGGTGCGGGTGCAGCGCTATGTCGTCGCCGAGGACTGCGGCAGGGTGATCAACCCGCTGATCGTCACCGGGCAGACGCGCGGCGCGGTCGCGCAGGGGGTGGGCGCGGCGCTGCTCGAGGAAGTGGTCTACGACTCCGAGGGCCAGTTGCTCACCGCCAGCCTGGCCGACTACCTGCTGCCCTCGGCCCCCGAAGTCCCCGAACTGCAGGTGCGCCATCTCGACTCGCGCGCTCCGGGCAACCTCGGCGGCTTCCGCGGCGTCGGCGAGAGCGGCACCATCGGCGCGCCGGCGGCCATCGCCAACGCGGTGGCCGACGCCGTGTCGCACCTGGGCATCGACATCCACGAGCTGCCGGTGACTCCGGAACGCCTGTTCCGGCTGATCCGCGCGGCATCGCCATCCAGCATGGGAAAGCACGATGAAACTCGGACTTGAAGGAAAGGTCGCGCTGGTCACCGGCGGCGCCAGCGACATCGGCCGCGAGATCGCCCTCGGCCTGGCCGCCGAGGGTGCCGCGGTGGCCTTGAGCTACCACAGCTCGGCGCAGGCCGCGCAGCAGGTGGCCGAGCAGATCCGCGCCGGCGGCGGACGCGCGACGGCCATCGGCTGCGACATCGCTGACCTCGAGCAGGTGCGGGCGATGGTCGCTCGCGTGGCGGCCGAGTTCGGCGGCCTGCACATCCTGGTCAACAACGCAGGCCTGGTGCTGCGCAAGCGCTTCGCCGAGTCGACCCCCGAGGAGTGGCGCAGGCAGATCGACACCTGCCTGTACGGCACCATCCACTGCACCCATGCCGCGTTGCCGCACCTGGAGGCCAGCGCCGGCGCCGGGCGGGTGATCACCGTGGTGGGCGACTCCTCGCGCGTCGGCGAGTCGGGGCTGGCGGTCGGTGCGGCGGCGCGCGCGGCCAGCATCGCGCTGATGAAGTCGATCGCCCGCGAGACCCGCGCCGGCATGACCGCCAACGTGCTGTCGCTGGGACTGATCGAGACCGCCCACGATCCGGCGTTCATCGCCGCCAACCGCGACAAGCTGCTCAAGCTGTATCCGCTGCGCCGCCTGGGAAGGCCCGGGGACGTGGCGCCGCTGGCGGTGCTGCTGGCCTCCGATTCCGGCGGCTGGATCACCGGCCAGGTGATCAGCGTCAGCGGCGGCTTCAGCATGGTCTGAGTCAGCGCGGGAACGGGCGGCCGCGCAAGCCGGCCGCGGCGACAACAAGACAGCGAGGAGACACCGATGATTCGTACCGACCTGATCGCGCCGATCGGCGAGCTCGTGCGCCGGCATGCCGCTCGGCGAGGCCACAAGCCGGCTTTCGAGGACGCCGGCGGCGCGGCGCTGAGCTACGCCGAACTCGACGCGCGCAGCGCGGCGCTGGCCGGCCACCTGCAGGATCGCGGGCTGCGGGCCGGCGACACGGTGGCCATCCTGCTGCCCAACTGCGTCGACTGGGTGCTGGCCTGCGTGGCCATCGCCCGCGCCGGCGCGGTCAGCGTGCCGATCAGCCACGACGCGGTGGAGGCGGAGATCCGCTACCGCCTGGAGGACTCGCGCTGCGCCGCGGTCATCGTGTCGCCGCAGCACCTGCCGCTGGTGCGCAGGCTGCAGCGCGAGCTGCCGGCGCTGCGCCAGCTGCTGCTCGGCGCCGACACCGGTGTCGAGCCGGCAGCCGGCGAGCGGCCGGAGTCGCTGGCCGTGCTGGCGCGGACCCCGGCGGGTTCGGCGCCGCGCGACCCGCAGGACATCCACGCCACCGCCTTCATCGTCTACACCTCGGGGACGACCGGCCGCGCCAAGGGGGTGATGCTCAGCCAGCACAGCATGCTGTGGGTGGTCGCGGCCTGCTGGGCGCCGATCGCCGGGTTGTGCGAGTCCGACCGCGTGCTGTCGCCGCTGCCGCTGTTCCATTCCTACGCGCTGAACATCAGCGTGATGGGCATCCTGGCCACCGGGGCCAGCGAATTCCTGCTGCCCAGGTTCTCCACCCAGGAAGTGCTGGCGCGGCTGCGCGACGGCGGCTACACCCTGATGCCCGGGGTGCCGACCATGTTCCACTACCTGCTCGAGGGCGCGCGCGCCGACGGGCGCGCCCAGGCGCCGTCGATCCGCCATTTCCTGTCGGCCGGCGCGATCATGCCGGCGAGCCTGAACCGCGATTTCGAGGCGGCCTTCGGCAAGTCGCTGCTCGACGGCTACGGCATCACCGAGACCTCGACGATGGTGACCCTCAACTGGCCCGGGGCGCAGCGGGTGATGGGCTCGTGCGGGCTGCCGCTGCCCGGGCTGGCGGTGCGCATCGTCGACACCCAGGGGCGCGACGTCGCGCCGGGCGAGCAGGGCGAGCTGATCGTGCGCGGGCCCAATGTCATGCAGGGCTACCTGAACAAGCCGGCGGAGACCGCGGCAGCGCTGCTCGACGGCTGGTACCGCACCGGCGACCTGGCGCGCAGCGACGTCAACGGCCTGCTGGCGATCACCGGGCGGCTGAAGGAGCTGATCATCCGCGGCGGGCAGAACATCGCGCCGGCCGAGGTCGAGGAGGCGGTGCTGTCGCATCCCGACGTGCTCGACTGCGCGGTGCTCGGCGTGGCGCATCCGCAGCTCGGCGAGGTGCCGGTGGCCTGCATCGTCGCCCGCGACGGCCGCGCGGTCGACGTGGAGTCGATCCGCAGCCATTGCGCGGGGCTGCTGTCGGCGTACAAGGTGCCGCACGCGGTGCATCTGGTGCCGGAGGTGCCTCGAACCGGTTCGGGCAAGATCATGCGCTTCCGGCTGCGCGAGGCGCTGGCCGCGCAGGCGCCGGGTTGAGCCCGGGCGGCGCGGCCCGGGCGTATGCTGGGCGGTGCCAGCGCTTCCGGCAAGCGTGCCGGCCGCGCATCGTTCGCAGGAGACAGACATGCCCAGAGTCCAGGCCGGCAGCATCCGGATGAACTACGAGGAACAGGGCAGCGGCGAGCCGCTGATCCTCATTCCCTATCTCGCGGCCGAACAGGCCTGCTATGCGTTCCAGGTTCCGGAGTACGCGAAGCATTTCCGCTGCATCAGCGTCGACCCCCGGGGCGCGGGCGAATCCGACAAGCCCGCGGGAACCTACAGCACCGAGATGCTCGCCGACGACGTCGCCGCGCTGATGCACACTCTGGGGATCGCCAGCGCCCACGTCTACGGCGTGTCGCTCGGCGGCGCGGTGGGAATGTGGCTGGCCGCCAGGCACCCGCAGCGCGTCAAGTCGCTTTCGCTGCACAGCACCTGGCCGCGCAGCGATGCCTACCTGAAGGCCGTGGTCGGCGGCTGGCAACTCGTCGCCAGGCAGCTCGACGACATGCCCGAGGCGGTGATCCAGGCCCTGTTCCCGTGGTGCTTCACTCCGCAGCTCTACGACTCCAGGCCGGAGTACCTGCAGGCGCTGTCCGATTTCGTTCGCGCACGCCCGCGCCAGCCGCTGGACGCCTTCCTGCGGCAGTCGGACGCGGTGATCGCCCACGATGCCCAGGCGCAGCTGGCGCGCATCCAGGCGCCGACCCAGATCACCTTCGGCCGTCACGACCAGGTCTGTTCGACCCGCTTCGCCGAACCGTTGCGCCAGGGCATCGCGAACTCCGAGCTGCACGTGTTCGAGGACTGCTCGCACGCCGGCCTGTATGAAAACGTCGCCGCCTTCAACGAGGTCACGCTGGCCTTCCTGCGCCGGCACGCGGGCTGAGTCGCCGCCGCTGCGCCGGCGGGGCGCTCACAACGGGTAGCCGTCGGGGTCCTTGCCGCGCAGCCGGCGCCACAGCACCTGCAGGTTGACCCGGTTGCCGACGACGATGAACACCTTGCGCAGGCGATCGGGCGGGCAGGCGATCGGATGCACCGCGTGCCACGAGTGTTCGGTGCGCTTGAAGATGAAACTGCGGTTGCCGAGGATTTCCGAGGTCGCGACCTCGCGCAGCGCCCCTTCGGGCGGGCGGCTGTGCGCCGGGTAGTTGCCGCCGTCGTCGAGCACCACGGTCTGGCCGCCCCAGGCCGGGTCCCAGTCCGCCTCGGTGTTGAAGTAGAAGATGTGCGAGCCGATCTTGCGCCGGGCATCGGTGTGGGGCGATACCGACGCCCCACTGGGCGCGTGGTGCCAGTGCATCGACAGTTCGAAGCGCTCGCCGTGCTGCAGCCCGAAGGTGCGGCGCCAGAACTCCAGGTAGGGCGGCTGCCGCAGTTCGGCCACGAACTGCCTCCAGGCCGCGGTCAGCTCGGAGTCCAGGCGCGGGCGGTACTGCAGCGCGTAGCGGTCGTGGCTGGCCTGGCCGTGGGCTCGCTGCCTGCCGAATTCCTGTTCGAACAGGTGTTCGTCGGGGAGTTCGGCGCACAGCCGCTCGAAGGACCGCGCTTCGATGATCCCCTGCAGTCCGGCCCAGGGGTAGGGCTTGCGGTCGAGGAAGGCGGCCGATTGCGCGGCGACCTCGGCGAGCCGCTGGTGATCGAGCATGCTCATCGGGAAACCTGTTCGGGGGCAGCAGATCCCGCCATTGAAGGGCAGGCTGGTTGCGGCTTGTTTGACCTCGAGCAGACAATGGCGTCTTGGCGCGCGCCCAGTGCCGGCCAGGGGCCGTCGGCGCGCTGGAACTGGCACCTTCGAGGAGCACGACATGACAGACCACGGCAGCTGGCCGGCGGGGCGATGGCGCATCGGCGGCGACATGGCGGTCCATCGCCTGGGGTTCGGTGCGATGCGCATCACCGGCCAGGGGGTGTGGGGCCCGCCGGCGGACCGCGGCGAGGCGCTGCGGCTGTTGCGCCTGCTGCCCGAACTCGGGGTCGACTTCATCGACACCGCCGACTCCTACGGCCCCGACGTGTCCGAGCAGCTCATCCGCGAGGCGCTGCACCCCTACCGCGGGCTGGTGATCGCGACCAAGGGGGGGCTGCGGCGCGGCGGGCCCGGCCAGTGGACTCCCGATGGCCGTCCCGAATACCTGCTCGGGCAACTCAAGGGCAGCCTGCACAAGCTCGGCGTCGAGCGGATCGACCTGTGGCAGTTGCACCGCATCGACCCCAAGGTGGGCCGCGACGAGCAGTTCGACGCGGTGCGCCGGATGATCGAGCAGGGGCTGGTGCGGCACGCCGGGCTCAGCGAGGTGGGGATCGAGGACATCGAGGCCGCGCGCGGTTTCTTTCCCGTGGCCACCGTGCAGAACCGCTACAACCTGGGCGACCGCGGCAGCGAGCCGGTGCTCGAGTATTGCGAGCGCCACGGCATCGGCTTCATCCCCTGGTACCCGCTGGCCGCCGGCAGCCTGGCGCGCCCGGGTTCGCCGCTCGAGCAGGCGGCGCGGCGCCACCACGCCAGCGCCGGCCAGGTCGCGCTGGCGTGGCTGCTGCAACGCAGTCCGGTGATGCTGCCGATCCCCGGCACGGGCCGTATCGAGCACCTGCGGCAGAACATGGCGGCGGCCACGCTGCGCCTGTCGCGCGAGGAGTTCGCCGACATCGAGCGCGCGGCCGGCGCCCGCTGAGGTCGGGCTCAGGCCCTGCCGCCGCGGCCGCCTACCGCCGCGCGCAGTTCGCGCAGGCCGCGCAGCAGTCGCTGCTCGTCGGCCAGCAGCCTGGCGGCCAGTTCGGCGCGGCCCGCGTCCCCGGCAGCCGCCGCCTGCAGCAGCGCCGACGCGCCGTGGTGCAGCTGGCGATGGCACTCGTCCAGCGCAGCGTACGCGGGCAGCGAGGCCAGGCGCTGCCGCGCCTCGCCGTCGTACCAGCGGCCGAGGCTGCACTGGTGGGCGTCGGGCAGGTCGCCCGGCGCCAGCTGCGGGCGCGGCGCCTCGATGTCCGCCATGACCCGGATCACCAGGTTGCGGTGGTCTTCCTCCGCGGACTCGAGGAAACGCGAGGTGGCTTGGTGCTGCAGTTCCCCGATTCCCTGCTTGAGCCCGCTGGACACCATGGCCATGCGATCGAGCTGGGTCTGCGCGGCCGCGCTGGTGCCGGCGATGCGCTCGGTCTGTTCGCTGAGTGCCGTGGTGCGGGTCTCGATGTCGGTGGTGGCCGAGCGCACGTGGCGCGCCAGGTTGCGCACCTCGTCGGCGACCACCGCGAAGCCGCGCCCCGATTCGCCGGCGCGCGCCGCCTCGATCGCGGCGTTGAGCGCAAGCAGGTTGGTCTGCTCGGCGATCTGGCGGATGCGCTGCACCAGCGCGGCGATCGATCCGATCTGCTGCTGCAGCGCGTCGACCGCCTGGGTATTGGCGACGACCACCTGGTGCACCTCGTCCGTCGCGGTATCGACGTCGCCCATCGAGCGCGCGACCCCGGCGGCGGCATGCACCAGCATGTCCAGCGTGTCCTTCAGACGTTCGTTGGCCTCGACCGCTTCGCGCCGCGCCGAGATGTTGCGCAGGCTCAGGTGCAGCAGCGCGGGGCGGCCGTCGCCGGCGGCGATGGTGCTGAGCACCGCGGAAAACAGGAAGGTGCCGATTTCCAGCCGGTCCTGCACCGCCGCCGGCGGGCCGCCGGGTTGCTGCAGCGCCTGCAGCAGGCGCGGAGCCGGCGCCAGCATCACCGCCAGCGGCTGCCCGGCGAGCGCCGCGGGGTCGACGCCGCCGAACGCTGCGCGGAAGTCGGCGGCGAAATTGCGCAAGGTGCGTTGCGCCGCGGTGTTCAGGTGAAGGATCGGCCGATCGCCTTCGGCGCCGGCCAGGATCTCCAGCGTCTCCACCCCATCCAGGGCTTGTTCGAGGGCCAGCGGTACGGTATCGCTCACGATGGGCAAGGGGCAGGAATCGGCAATCCGCGCGACGGCGCAACGGGCGCGGGGCAGGATGGGCGCCGCGGGCGCGCCGCCCATCCTGCAGGACGACACGCCGGGCGGGATCTTGAGCCCCGGCCGCCGGGTTCAGTCCTCGTCGAACAGGCTGGCCTGCGCCGCCTGCTCGAGCAGCTCGGCCGGGTCGTCGTCGACCGCGGTCGCGGCCAGGCCGCGGTAATAGCCGCGCACCCACTGGCCCAGCGGGGTCGACGGGTCCAGCATGTCGCGCCAGCGACTGTCCTGCATCCTTCCCATCAGCCGCCAGATCGCCTCCTGGAAAAGGCTTTCCTGCTCCGGTGACAGATTCGGTTTGTGCATGGGGTTCGCGCCGGCGCAACGGCGTCCGGTGCCTTGCGGTCACAGTCTACGCCGCTGGCCGACCGCCGAAGTCTCGTACAGTTGGCGCTGGGTGCAGGCGGCTCGCCGCGCTGCCGCCCAACCACCAGACACAGCCTGCCAGGGAGCCCACCGATGCCGAGCCAGCAGGACCCGCGAGGTCCCGACGCGCCGAGCGTGCGCGACGCCGTGTACGCGCTGCTGCGGGAGCTGGGAATCGATACCGTGTTCGGCAATCCCGGGTCGACCGAACTGCCGATGTTCCGCGAATTCCCGGCCGACTGGCGCTACGTGCTGGGGCTGCAGGAATCCGTGGTGGTCGGCATGGCCGACGGTTACGCCCAGGTCACGCGCAATGCCGCGCTGGTCAACCTGCATTCGGCGGCCGGGCTGGGGCATGCGATGGGCAATGTGTTCACCGCGTTCAAGAACCAGACCCCTCTGCTCGTCACCGCCGGCCAGCAGGCGCGTTCGATGCTGCCCTTCGATCCCTACCTGCACGCGGCGCAGGCCACCGAGTTGCCGCGGCCCTATGTCAAGTGGAGTTGCGAGCCCGCGCGCGCGCAGGATGTTCCCCAGGCTCTGGCGCGCGCCTACTACACGGCGATGCAGCCGCCGCGCGGACCGGTGTTCGTGTCGATCCCGGCCGACGACTGGGATCGGCCCGCGCAGTGGCTGCCGGCGCGCCGGGTGGGGTTCGCGCTGGCGCCCGAGCCGGCGTTGCTGGCCGAGCTGGCGCGGCAGCTGCTGCAGGCGCAGCGCCCGGTGATCGTCGCCGGCAGCGGGGTGGACCGCGACGGCGCGATGGACTGGCTGGTCGAGCTGGCGCAGCGCCTCGACATCCCGGTGCACGCCGCGCCGATGAGCGCGCGCTGCGTGTTTCCAGAGGACCACCGGCTGTTCGCCGGCTTCCTGCCGGCGATGCGCGAGCGCATCGTCAGCCGGCTCGCCGGCCACGACCTGGTGCTGGTGGTCGGCGCGCCGGCCTTCACCTACCACGTCGAGGGCCAGGGTCCGTGCCTGCCCGCCGGGGCCCGGCTCTGGCAGGTGGTCGACGACCCGCAGCTCGCCGCCTGGGCGCCGCAGGGAAGCGCGCTGGTCGCGAGCATCGACCTCGCGCTGCAGGCCCTGCTGGCGACATGCGAGGGTTCGCGGCGGCCGCCGCGCGAGCAGCGCCCGCGCCCCGCGCGCGCGCCGGCGGCGCAGGCGGCGCAGGCAATGGGCACCGAATGCCTGCTGCAGGCCATCGACGGCTGGCGTGCCGAGGACGACGTGTTCGTCGAGGAGGCGCCCGGGGCGCGCGGCCTGATCCAGCAGTGCCTGCCGATGCGTGGCGCCGGCAGCTTCTACACCATGGCCAGCGGCGGACTGGGCTGGGGCCTGCCGGCGGCGGTCGGCGTGGCGCTGGGCCTGCGCAGCCGCGGCAGCGGCGCTCGGGTGGTCGCGCTGCTCGGCGACGGCTCGAGCATGTATTCCATCCAGGGGCTGTACAGCGCGGCGCAATGGCGCCTGCCGATCACCTTCATCGTGTTCAACAACCGAGGCTACGCCGCGCTGCAGGACTTCGCCCCGGTGTTCGGCTACCCGCCCGGGGCCGTGCCGCAGGGCACGCAGCTGCCGGGCCTGGACTTCGTGCGGCTGGCGCAGGGCCAGGGCGTCGCCGCGCAGCGGGTCGACAGCCCGGATCGGCTGCCCGATGCCCTGCGCCAGGC